>CAUPXZ010000004.1:0-233260 GCA_963515135.1 uncultured Duganella sp.
TGTCGGCACTGACCCCGAAGTTGGGAATCTGCGACAATGACAGGCTCTGTCGTTCTTGCATCGGATCTTTTATGAATCAACCTGATAGCGCGCTGGCTGCGCGCGACGGCCTGCCGCCCGATGCGCGGCGGCTTGCCATGCTGTCGGTCGCCATCGGCGTCGGCATGGCCTCGCTCGATACGGCGATCGCCAACACCGCCCTTCCCGCCATCGCCGACCAGCTGCACACCACGCCGGCCGCCTCGGTCTGGATCGTCAATATCTATCAACTGGCGATGGTGGCCACGCTGCTGCCGTTCGCCGCGCTGGGCGAGATCATCGGCTACCGGCGCGTGTGCATCTTCGGCCTGGCGCTGTTTACCGCCGCCTCGCTGGCCTGCGCGCTGGCGTGGTCGCTGCCGTCACTGGTGGTCGCGCGGCTGTTGCAGGGCGTCGGCGGCGCCGCCATGATGGGCGTGAACACCGCGCTGGTGCGCACCATCTTCCCCGCCAGGCTGCACGGCCATGGCTTCGGCCTGAATTCGCTGGTGGTGGCGGTGGCGTTTGCGGTCGGTCCCACCGCCGCCTCGCTGATTCTGGCGGTGGCGCCGTGGGAATGGCTGTTCGCGATCAACGTGCCGCTGGGCGTGGCCGCCGTGCTGCTGGCGCGCCGCGCGCTGCCGCACAATCCGCGCGCCGCCCACAAGATCGACGCCGCCACCGCCATCCTCAATGTGCTGGCCTTCGGCACGCTGATACTGGCCTTCGGCGACGCCGCGCACCAGGAGAGCTGGCGCCGCCTGCTGCCGGAGATCGTCGCCACGCTGATCTTCTTCGCGCTGCTGCTGCGCCGCCAGGCCGGCCACGCAGCGCCGATGCTGCCGGTGGACTTGCTGAAACGGCCGCTGTTCGCGCTGTCGTCGCTGACCGCCGTCTGCACCTTCGCCACGCAGGGCCTGGCCTTCGTTTCGCTGCCGTTTTATTTCGAGCATACGCTGGGCCGCTCGCCGGTGGAAACCGGCTTCCTGATGACGCCATGGGCAGTGCTGGTGGCGGTGATGGCGCCGATCGCCGGCAAGCTCAGTGACCGCTATCCACCGGGCGCGCTGGGCGGCATCGGCCTGGCGCTGCTGTCGTCCGGCATGCTGTCGCTGCTAATGCTGCCGGACCAGCCGAGCGCTTTCGACATCGGCTGGCGCATGGCCTGGTGCGGCATCGGCTTCGGCTTCTTCCAGGCGCCTAATCTGAAAGCCATCATGGGCAGCGCGCCGCCGTCGCGCGCGGGTGGCGCCAGCGGCGTGGTGGCCACCTCGCGGCTGCTCGGCCAGGCCACCGGCGCGGCGCTGGTGGCCTATTGCTTCACGCTGTCGCCCACGCGCGGCACCTCGTATGCGCTGATGCTGGGTGCGGCGTTTGCGGCGGTGGCCTGCGTCGCCAGCTTTTCGCGCCTGGTCGTGCGGCAGCAAGCGTGAGCCGCGTCGGCGCGGACGCTGTTACACTCGCTGGACAATATTCAAGGAGATCGCAGCATGTCCAACCGCACGCTTAACCTGACCGATGCTTTGTATGACTATGTGCTGACGCATTCGCTGCGCGAGCACCCGGCGCAGACCGCCTTGCGCGAAGCCACGCGCGGCCACGAGCGCGCCAGCATGCAGATCTCGCCGGAACAGGGCCAGTTCATGGCGCTGCTGGTCAAGCTGATGGGCGCGCGCAATGCGATCGAGGTGGGGGTGTTCACCGGCTACAGCGCGCTGTCGGTGGCACTGGCGCTGCCGCCGGAAGGCCGGCTGGTGGCCTGCGACATCAGCGAGGAATACACCAGCGTGGCGCGGCCGTACTGGCGCCAGGCCGGCGTCGCCGACAAGATCGACCTGCGCATTGCGCCGGCGCTGGAGACGCTGCAGTCGCTGCTGCGCGACGGCGAGGCGGGGCTGTACGATTTCGCCTTCATCGATGCCGACAAGGTGGGCTACGACGGCTATTACGAAGCCTGCCTTCAGCTGGTGCGGCCCGGCGGCCTGATCGTGTTCGACAACACGCTGCGCGACGGCAAAGTGCTGGAGCGTGCCGACAACGACGATACCGCCGCGCTGCAGGCGCTCAACATCAAGCTGCGCGAGGACCAGCGCATCGACATCTCGCTGCTGCCGCTGAGCGACGGCGTGACGCTGGCCCGCAAGCGCTAAGCAGCTATTTCGGACGCGCCGGCGCGACCGCCGCATCCGGCTTGCTGAGCTGTCCGGCACGCAGCTGCTGCACCGCCGCCGCCACCGAGCGCGCCACATTGCGCACCTCTTGCTGGAATTTCTCGTCCTTGTCCAGCGTGGCGTGGCTGTCGGCATACGATTCGTAATAGCCGACATAGCGGTCCAGCGCCGACTGTTTACCGGCGTCGATCAGTCCCATCCAGTCCAGCCATTCGCCCAGGTTGCGGCGCAAGCTCTCCACACCGGCCACATCGCCATGCACCACCAGCCCGTAGGCGCGGCCGGCCAGATGTTTCGGGTAATCCCAGCCTTTCAGCTCGATGTCCTTGGCCTCGTTGGCCCTCTTGCCGTGCGTGCTGGTGGGATCCGGATTGCCGCCGTCCGCGCACACCAGCCGGTCGATCATCAGCTTCAACACCGACGGCGCCTGATACCAGTAGGTCGGCGTCAGGATGATGACGCCGTGCGCGGCTACCCACTTCTCGTAAATCTCCGCCATCCAGTCATTGGTCTGGCGCTCGCCATGGTTGGGGTAGCAGCTGCATGGCCAGTGGCACAGCGGCATGGCCGTCGACACGCAGCCCTTGCAGGGATGGATATGCAGGTCGTAGCTGGACGTCAGCAAGCTCAGATCCAGCACGTCGCCCTCGATGCCGTCGGCCTCCAGCACCTCCTTGGCCCACAAGGCCATGCGATAGGTTTTGGATATCTCGCCAGGACAGGTTCCATCGTTGCGCGCCGCGCCAATGATCAACAGCACACGCGATTTGGTGCCGGCATCCTTCTGCCGTTGCTCGGCCGCCAGCAGCTTGTCGCGCGTTGCTTTCCACTCCACCGATAGATCGTAATCCGGATCGGCAAATTCGCTGCCGGCCTTCTGCGTAACCGGCGCCTTGCGGCCGGCGTCATAGTTCTGCCACGCGATTTCCTCCACCTGCGCCAGCGCTTCGCTGGCCGCCTCAAACGCCGGGTCTTTGAAGGAGCGCATGAACTGCACATGAAACTCCTGGCGCGCCAGCGGCTGCGGCGCCTGTCCCTTTCTTACCTTTACCTCTACCTTTACCTCTGCCATGGGGGCCTCCTATGACCTCAGCTTGGCACGCCGCCGGGCCATCCTCCGTGCGCTGACGCACTCCTACAGGCCAACGGCATGTGCACCTACGCCTTTCTCGTCCGGGCGGGCTTAGCATATGTCTACGCTTTTCAACCAGGAGATGCATCATGAGCCAACCAAACAAACCTGACCCGCGCGGTTTCAAACCCGGCGCCAACATGCCGCAGGACGGCTACGATCCTAAAACCCAAGGCATGTCAGAAAGCGGCAACCACGCCACCGGCCATCCGGGCAACGACACGCCGCACGGCAACCAGCAGAGCGCATCGTCGGCCGCCAAAACCGCCACCCATCGCGACCGCACCGCCGGTGCGCGCGGCGATGTCGGCAACGACAACAACCGTTCGGGCCGCGGCTAATATTCCGGTTTACTGGACATGGATTTCCTGTAAAATGGAAATCCATGGACATCAATCTTTTAATCGCCCGCAGGGTGCGGGAACTGCGCGACGCCCACGGCTTGTCGCTGGACGCGCTGGCAAGCCGTAGCGGCGTAGGCCGCTCCACCATTTCGCTGATCGAACGCGGCGAAAGCAGCCCGACTGTCGCCATTCTCGACAAGCTGGCGAGCGCGCTCGGTGTCGCGCTTGCCACGCTGTTTGAAGCCAAGGCAGCCGAAAACGAAGCCGAGCCATCGCCAGTGGCGCGCGTGGCCGAGCAGCCAGTATGGACCGATCCAGGCTCCGGCTATATGCGCCGCAGCCTCTCCCCCGCCGCCGCCTCGCCGTTGCAATTGGTGGACGTGGTCTTCCCCGCCGGCCAGCGCGTGGCTTACGACAGTGTGCCGCACAATGCCGACATCCATCAGCAGGTATGGATGATCGACGGTGCGATGGAAATCAGCGTCGGCGAGCAGCAATGGCGGCTGGCGGCCGGCGACACGCTGGCGATGCGCCTGGATCGCCACATCGTTTACCACAATCCCACCGGCGAGCCTGCACGCTATCTGGTCGCGCTCACCTCGCAACCATCCGGCAGGAGAGTGGCATGAGCGTGATCGCGGTAAGGCGCATAGGCGTAGAGGAGGCGCGCGAGCGTGAACAGGCACTGGCAGAGGCGCTGGCGGAGGTACTGATCGATTGCGTCGAAGGCGGCGCCTCGGTCGGCTTCATGCTGCCGCTGGCGCGCGAGAAGGCGCTGTCATTCTGGCGCGCCGCGCTGGCCGGCGCCGTGCGAGAGGAGCGCGTGCTGCTGGTGGCCGAAACGGCGGCAGGCCGCATCATCGGCACCGTGCAACTGATCACCGCCCAACCGGACAACCAGCCACACCGCGCCGACGTCGCCAAGATGCTGGTGCACCGCGACGGCCGCCGGCAAGGCATCGCCGCGCGCCTGATGGCCGCCGTCGACGACACCGCACGCGCGCAAGGCAAGACTGTACTGGTGCTGGACACCGTCACCGGCGGCGACGCCGAACGCCTGTACCGGCGCGCCGGCTGGCAAACTGCCGGCATGGTGCCCAATTACGCGCTGATGCCGGACGGCGCCTACTGCGCCACCACCTTCTTTTACAAGCAGCTTCAGAAGTCCGTCTCGCCCTCGATCACGACCGGATAACCGCTGATCGCGCGCGAGGTTTGCATGCCCGCCATCACGGCCGCCTCCACGCAGCCGGCGTTGATGCCGGTCTTGATCCAGTCCCCGGTCAGGAACAAATTAGAAAAGCCCGATTGGTCGGTACGCAGCCGATATTTGGTCGAACCGGCCACCGACATCACATAGCGCTCGGACGGATCGACGTTGGCGCGCCAGTATTGCGCGTCGAAGCGCTGCACGCCGGTGGCTTCGCTGCCATCGACCAGCCAGTTCCACGGGAACGCGCCCGCCGGGCCGGCCGCCGACCACAGCGACGCGATCTCCTTGCTCAACTGATTGATCGCGCCCTGCTTCGCCAGCTCCGCCATCCGCCGGGGGAAATCATGGTCGCTGGCCGGCGGATAGCTGGACACCGGCAGCGCGCTGCAGAAGTACGAGACATTGCGCGGGTCCAGCGGCGCCGGCCACTGCTCGCGCACCAGCAGTTGATCCATCGGCGCCCAGGTGTCATACGGTTCGGTGAAGCCGCTCAGCACCGGTTGCTGCCCGTCCGGCTGATAGGCCCAGCCCAGTTGCGCCAGATCCTTGTCCAGCCACACCTGATAGGCCTGCGTCGCCACCGTCCTCACCTTCTCGGACGTCGCCAGCAGCGCCGGGCTTTGCGCCAGCAGTTGCGGACACAGCACCGGCAGCGAACCGATGGAAATCCCGAACACCACCTGATCGAAATCGACACCGCGCTTCAGCGTCAGCGCCGGCAGCTCCTTGCCGAACGCCTCGCGGTACACCTCCGGCCAGTCGGTCCAATGCGATTCCAGGTTGATCCCCCGTTGCTGCAACAGCGCAGCCTGCGCAGGATCGAGCTGATCGTACAGCGGCTCGCTCGGCCAGCAATCGAGTTCTTTAACCGGCACCAACGGATCGTAATCCGCATCGGCCAGTTGCACCTGCCGCGTCATGCGGATACTGCCGATCTGCGCGCCATCCGGCACCAGCTCCTCGACCTTGTGGAAGAACTTGAACTTCACGCCACGCTTCAACAGCGCCTGATACATCGGTGTAAAGATGGTGTCGCCCATCCCCGCCTGCATCTTGAACATGATGCCGCCCTTGTAGGCCAGGCCGATGCGCGCCATCGCGCGCAGCATGGTGCCGGCTTCCGCGTTCGGCTTGCCGAAATCGCCGTCCTCATACGCGAAGATCAGATCATAGAAGCCGCGCACCGGCGCCGACTGCAAGCACAACTGCTCATCGCCGCCGTGCTTGCGCAGCCAGTCGCGGAAATCCAGGTCGTTGATGACATCGAAGCCATGCTTGATGACGCCATCCGCAAACACTCCCTTCATCACGGTGATGCCCAGATCCAGGCAGACGAACAGGCGCCGCACATCGTCCGCCACATCGCCCTCGGCGCGCGCGATCAGCTTGTCGTAACGCGAATGCAGCTTGGCGCGGACGCCGGCCATGGCGCCGGCCAGCGCCAGATGCTGACCTTCATCGGCATCTTCCGCCATATTGAACACCATGCCGGTCAGCGCGCCCGCCAGCAGCGACACATCGTCGATCAGCTCCTGCGCCGATGAGGTCACGCCTTCGGCCAGGTGATACAGCCAGTCCGGAATGATGCCGGTATGGTGCGGATGCGGCGGCAGCTCCATCTCTTTGGTGAGATTATCCAGGCTGCGTATCCATTGCTCGATCCAGCCGACCATGGCGACCGCCATCTGCCACAGGGTGATTTTCTGATCGCCTTCGCCCGGCTCGCCCGGCAAGGTCGGGAACACGATCGACCAGTTATGCCATTGCTCGCCCACCAGTTCGGACAGGGCCACATAATCATGCTGCTTAAAGGCGTCGCGCCAGGTCGCCAGCGGCGAGCCGGGCGGCCGCTCCAGGCTCGCGTAGGCTTCCTTGATCATCTTGAACGCGTTCGAATAGAAGCCGAACCAGATATGCAGGCCATGTTCCTCGATGCGCTGCCCCAGCCTGGCATTGCGCCCGCTGGCGCCCTTGCCGCCCAGTCGCCAGCCCTGCTGATACAGGGTGATGTCGTAGTTGTTCTGCCAGCCCGGCTGTTCGGTGAGGTAATAAGCCGTGGTCATCGCGCTGACGCCGCCGCCGAGGACCGCGATCTTCTGCGGCGAGACCGCAGAATTGTCGATCAGTTCCTCGCCCGGCTGCGCGGTGAAATCGAAGTTCAGGTAGTACGGCAGGATGGCCGGCTGCGGGCCGAGCTTCAGGCCCAGCGTCTCGTTCAGCGGGAAGCTGTCGAAGGCGTGCAGCACCGCTTCATATTCATAGCCCAGCAGTTTGCCGCCGTGGATTTTGTCGATGGTCGCCGGCGCCGCCAGTATCGCCTGGTACACCGCCTTCAGACCGGCGCTGTCCGGAAACTGCTTGAGGAAGATCTGGTCGATGCGCGGATTGCGCAGCAAGGACAGGATATCCTTCCAGCCCGCCACGTCCATATTGAAAAAATCCGGAATCGACAGGAACAACTTGATCGCCTCCTCGATCAGATCGACCCAGTTTTCGAGCGGCGTTTCATCGCCCGACTGCCGCGTGGCGTTCACCTCCAGCAGCGGATGCATGGCGATCCTGGTCTCAGGCCCGAACGGGTGGAAGCCCTTGGCCGACAGCGCACAGCGCTGCTCGCCGACCTCGTGCTCGCACAGATACTTCGGATAGCCGAACAGCTCGCGCCCGTTAATCAGCGCCATCGCGTCGTCGACAAAGATATGCGCCGGGTAGTAATAGATGTGGGCCAGCTCCCCCTCCTCGTCCATCGCCCCGACCATGATCCAGGTAACGATGTCGATCTCGGTGATCCAGCCCTTGGCATGATCGACCGGCGCCGCCGAATCGGCGTGGTTCACCTGTGTGAAGGTGATCAGCACATACGGCGAAATCGCCTTGAAGGTCATGCGCGCGCCGGCCACCGCGTTCAGCGTGCCGTCGATCGTGGCCTGCAATTTCGCCGAGTCACCCTTGACGAAAAAGCCGTACATGTCGGAGTTTTTCAACCGCAGCGGCGTATGCATCATCACCGAGCCGCCCTGGTAGATATACGAAGGTCTGGTCGCCATGGCCTCACAGGAAGAAGTGGACAATCCCCTTAGTGTATTTCAGAACCGGCACTGTTGCCAAAAATAAATCACGACTGCGGGTGTAGAATGCGACGCATGGATCATCCCACTCACAAGCCAGACGGCCGCACCGCCATCCTGCTGCCTTCGGGCTTCGTACTCGACCTGATCACGCCGGACGCCAGCGGCATGCCGATCACCGATATCGCGCTGTGCCTGTCGTCGCAGCCGCGCTGGGGCGGCGCCGCGCGGCCATGGTATTCGGTGGCGGAGCATTGCGTCATGGTGTCGCGCATCGTGCCGCCGCAGCTGGCCTACGCGGCGCTGATGCACGATTGCGAAGAATTCCTCGGCGACTGGCCGTCGCCGGTCAAGGTGATGCTGGGCCGCGCCTACGTCAAGCAGCGCGTGCATCCGGTCAAGGAGGCGCTGCGCCGTCGTTTCGGCTTCCAGGACGACGTCGCGGAAATCAAGCACGCGGACCTGGTCTGCATGGCGACCGAACTGCGCGACCTGCTGCCGCCAGCGTGGATGGAATGGGGACACCTGCCGCCGCCAGCCCCCGGGCGCATCGTCCCGGTCGGGCCGGATCAGGCTTACCGCCTGTTCCTCGAACGCTTCGAGGAACTGCAACACCAGGCGCTCTAACCGCCGCCGTCCGGCGTTACCATGAAGCGGTAACTGGCCGGCGCCAGCGGCACGCGGTACTTGAGGTGCGCGCGTCCGTCCAGGCTCCAGCCGGTATCGCCGCCGACGCCCGCTTGCGCCATGTCGATCAGGATGCTGCCATCGCCATGCGGCGCGATTTCGGAACTCTTCCACTCGCCGCGTGGCCGCAGGTACAGGTCTTCGTACGGGAACGGCAGCGCGTTGAAGGCGAACGGCTGGTCGGCGCTCACCTTCACGCCCTGCTGCCGGCCCGATAGCGAAAACCAGCGCACATCCGTCTTGTTGCCGCTTTCCTGCGGGCGGATATAGGAATGGTACTGGTCCGCCAGCGCGCCCTGGTACAGGCCTATCGCTGCGCCAGTCTTGCGGTCGACATAGGATTCATGCGGGCCACGGCCATACCAGCGCAGCCGGTCCAGCGCCGCCGGGCTGTCGAAGCGCAGGCCGAGACGCAACGGGTCCGGCAAATCGTCGCGCAACGGCGTGAAGGTGGACTGCACTTCCAGCGCGCCATCGCCGCGCATACGATAGATGTTCTGCCAGTGCGCGGCGCCGGCGCCAAAGCTGAACAGCACTTTCAGGCTGTCGCCGTTCACTTCCACCGAGCGCACCTTGCGCTTCTGCGTGAAGGTCTGCCACACCTTGTGGGTCTTGTCGACACCCGCGCCTTCGTCGTTGTCGATCAGGCCGCGCCAGAAGTTCGGGCTACCGCCCTTCAATATCGGCTGGCCGTTGACACTGTAGGTCAGCAGTCCGGTATCGGCAACCAGTTGCAAAACCGCTTTGCCTGCCCGCAGCTCATAGCCATCGCCGGTCTTCACAGGCTTGATCCACGCAGCCTTGCTCACGACCGGAGCGGACGACGACAATACGAACTGCGACCAGCCGATGACATCACCGCGCTCCACGCCCTGCTCGGCCGCCCGGCTGCGCGCGCTGATCGTCAGTACCAGTTCGCCGCCTTTGGCCGAGGTGGCGGCGGGCGGCAGCTTGAGCGCCTTGCGCCCGCCTGCGGCGACGTTCACCGGCGTCAACGCGGCTTGCGCCACCTGCACGCCATCACGCTCCAGCTTCCACTCCAGCGCCAGATGCGACAGGTCGCGGAAGTCGTAGCGGTTCACCACCTCGACCACGCCCTGGCGCGGATCACCTTCGAACACCACCGGCGAATACACCTTCTGCAACTCGTAGTATTCCGGGTCCGGCGTGCGGTCGGCGCGCAGCACGCCGTCGCCGACCACGCTGCCGTCGCCGCGCCCCGGATTCACATCGAAGCCGGAGGCCCAGTAGCTGCGCCCTTTATCGTCTTTGGCGTACACACTCTGGTCTACCCAGTCCCACACAAAGCCGCCTTGCAGCTTGCGGTGCGCGCGTATCACCTGCCAGTAGTCTTCCAGATTGCCCAGCGAATTGCCCATGGCGTGCGCGTACTCGCACTGGATCATCGGCTGGCGGTACGCCGGGTCTTGCGCATAGTCGGCCATCTTTTCGATATCGTCATACATCGGCGCGTAGATATCGACGTAGGCGTTCGGCTTGTGCACCTCGTTCAGCGTGCCGTAGCCCAGATACGAGATCAGGCGCGATGGATCGTTGTTGCGTATCCATGCCGCCGCATGCTCGAAGTTGGGGCCGGTGCCCGCCTCGTTCCCCAGCGACCAGAAGATGATCGACGGCGAATTCTTGTCCCGCTCCACCATGCGCGACACGCGGTCCAGGTGGGCCAGGCGCCAGTGCGGCTTGTAGCCCAGTTGCACCGCCTCGCGGCCTGCCGCATCCTTCGCCTTGTCGCCCAGTTCCATGTAGCCGTGCGATTCGATGTCCGCTTCATCCATCACATACAGGCCGTATTCGTCGGCCAGGTCGTACCAGCGCGGATCGTTAGGATAGTGCGAGGTACGCACCGCGTTGACGTTGGCACGTTTCATCAACTCGATATCCTTGCGCATGCTTTCCATCGACATCACGCGATAGGTCTGCGGATCGTGCTCGTGGCGGTTGACGCCCTTGATCATCACGCGCCTGCCGTTGACGCGCACCTCGCCGTCCGCGATCTCCACGGTGCGGAAACCGATGCGGCGCGAGGTGGCCGACACCAGCTTGCCCTGCGCGTCGGTGACTTCCACCAGCAGGGTGTACAGCCTGGGCGTCTCCGCCGACCAGGGCTGCACCGCAGGTATCGATCCGCTCAGCACCGCCTTGCGGTCCGCGCCCGGCGCACCGCTCGCCTGCAGCACTTCGCGTTCGCCATCCAGCACCGTGGCCTGGACCTTGACGTCGGCCGGCGCGCCAGCAATATCGGCCACCAGTTCAAAGCGTCCATCGCGATACGACTTGTCCAGCGAGGCTGTGACCTTGAAGTCGCGCAGCCGCGTTTTCGGCTCGGCGTACAGGTAGACGCTGCGCTCGATGCCGTTGACGCGCCAGAAGTCCTGATCCTCCAGGTAGGAGCCGTCCGCCCAGCGATAGACCTCGATCGCGATGACATTCCTGCCCGGCTTGACGTACCTGGTCAAATTGAATTCCGACGGCAGCTTGGAGTCCTCCGAATAGCCGACGCGCTCCCCGTTCACCCACACATAGTAAGCAGCGCCGGCGGCGCCGATCTGCAGGAACACATCGCGCTCCTTCCAGTCCGCCGGCAGGTCGAAGTCGCGCCGATACGAGCCGACTTCATTCAGTTCGTGCGGAATGAAGGGTTCATTGGCGGGGAATGGATAAACGATGTTGGTGAAGACAGGCTTGCCGTAGCCCTGCGTCTGCAGCATGCCGGGCACCTGGATGCTGCCCCACTTGCCGACATCAAAAGACGGCTGAAAAAAATCCTTCGGCCGCGCCGCGGGATTGGGGGAGTACGCAAACGACCAGGTGCCATCCAGTGTGAGGTAATTTCGCGACGCCGCCTTGTCGCCGGCCAGCGCCAGTTGGCGCGACTCGAAGTTGAAGAAGGTCGCCTTCATCGGCTCGCGGTTCACCTCCACCACTTCCGGCTGTTCCCACTCGGCCAGCGGCTGCGGCGCCGCCAGCAACGGTGGTGGCAGCAGCAGTCCTGCGCTCAGCAAAGCTGCGGTCAGCATGCGTAAATCCATTGTGTCCCCTCTTATGTATTATCCCGCCATTGCGATATAAATAATGCGACCGATTATACGAAAATTTTTTGCCGCCAGTTGCTCCCGCCTATACCTATGTATAACTATACGGGCCGGGCCAGGTTGACGAGAATGACTCATCACTTGTTCAACTTGGAGCCCGACCATGAATACTGCATCCGTTATCATCGCTGATGTTCACCCGTTGATCCGTGCCGGCATGGCTGCGCTGATCGAGTCCGATGGCAAGTTCACGCTGCTGGGGCAGGCCAGCGACGGCCAGCAGGCGCTGGAAATGTGCTCGCGCCTGCAACCCGATTTGTTGCTGATGGACCTGAACATGCCGGGCTGCGACGGCGTCGAGGCCATCGGCCGCATCCGCGCCCAGCATCCGGACGCCAAGGTCATCATCCTCAGCGGCCACGACGGTGAAGACGATGCCGACCGCAGCATGCGCGCCGGCGCCCACGCCTACATGCTGAAAAACGCGCCGCTGGACGACCTGATGCTGTGCATACACTCCGTTCTGCAAGGCAAGAAATTCATGATGCCGGAACTGGCCGTCAAGCTGGCCGGCCGCATCCACGGCAACCAGCTGACGCCGCGCGAACGCGACATCCTCGGCCACCTGGCCACCGGCATGAGCAATAAAGTGATTGCGCGCGCGGCCGGTATCGGCGTCGGCACGGTCAAATTCCACGTCAAGAGCATCATGAGCAAACTCAACGTCTGCACCCGCACCGAGGCGGCGATGGTGGCCGCCAAACGCGGCCTGGTGCATCTGAACTAGCAGGGGCTGGACATGCTGGCTTACCGTGATAAACTTGCTAATTTTTCCGGAAGCCAACATGATTGTCGGAATAGATCTGGGTACGACCAATAGTTTGATTGCCGTCTGGGAGCATGGCGCCGCGCGCCTGATCCCGAATAGCCTGGGCGAAGTGCTGACGCCGTCGTGCGTCAGCCTGGACGAGGACGGCACGATACTGGTCGGGCGCGCCGCGCGCGAGCGCCTGCAAACCCATCCCGACCGTAGCGCCGCCGTGTTCAAGCGCTACATGGGCAGCGATAAAAGCATACGACTGGGCAATCGTCAGTTCCGTCCGGAAGAATTATCGGCGCTGGTGCTGCGCTCGCTGAAGGAAGATGCCGAGGCGGCGCTGGGCCAGCCCGTCAGCGAGGCCATCATCACCGTGCCGGCCTACTTCTCCGACGCCCAGCGCAAGGCCACGCGCGCCGCCGGCCAGCTGGCCGGACTGAAAGTCGAGCGCCTGCTGAACGAACCGACCGCCGCCGCGCTGGCCTACGGCATCCATCTGCGCGACAGCGAAACCAAATTCCTCGTCTTCGACCTCGGCGGCGGCACCTTCGACGTCTCGGTGCTGGACCTGTTCGAAGGCGTGATGGAAGTGCGCGCCTCTGCCGGCGACAATATGCTGGGCGGCGAGGATTTCCTGCACTGCCTGGTCGACCATTTCTTCACGCATCACCAGTTGCCGGCATCGCTGAAAAACGATGCGCACTTCATGCCGCGCCTGCTGGCGCAGGCGGAAGCGGCCAAACGCGCGCTGAGCGAAGCGGCCAGCGCCACCATGCGCGTCAGCCACAAGGATAGCGACTACGCGCTGGAAGTGGACGAAGCGGCGCTGGAGCGCATCACCGCCGTGTTGCTGCGCCGTTTGCGCGATCCGGTCGAGCGCGCATTGCGCGACGCCAACCTGCGCACCGCCGAACTGGACAACGTGGTGCTGGCCGGCGGCGCCACCCGCATGCCCATCGTGCGCAAGCTGGTGGCGCGCATGTTCGGCCGCTTTCCGGCCTGCGACATCAATCCGGACGAGGTGGTGGCGCTGGGCGCGGCCGTCCAGGCCGGCCTGAAAATGCGCGACGCCGCCCTCGACGAAGTGGTGATGACCGACGTCGCGCCCTACTCCCTCGGCATCGAGGTGGCGATGCAGCTGGCCGACGGCAGCCATTCGTCGGGCCACTTCGACGCCATCATCGAGCGCAACACGCCGGTGCCGGTAAGCCGGGTCAAGCGCTACTACCCGGTGGCCGAGCGCCAGAACAAGCTGGACCTGCTGATCTACCAGGGCGAGGCCCGCATGGCGCGCGACAACATCCAGCTCGGCAAGCTGGAGTGCAAGTTGCCGGGACTGGCAATGGACGACAGCGCGATCGACATCCGCTTTACCTATGACGTCAACGGCCTGCTGCAAGTCGAGGCAACCATTGTGCATACGCAGGACAAGCGCATCCTGGTGATCGAGGGCAATCCGGGCTTGTTGTCGGAGCAGGAAATCGCCGCGCGTTTCGTCGCGCTGTCGGAGCTGAAGATCCATCCGCGCGACCGCATCGAGCATCGCACCTTGCTGGCGCGCGCCGAGCGCCTGTACCAGCAACTGCGCGGTCAGCAGCGCGAATGGCTGGGGGCGCGCATCCGCGACTTCGAGCAGGTGCTGGAGACGCAGGACCGGCGGCAGATCGACCCGCTGCGGCAGCAATTCGAGTCGCTGCTGCACGAGATCGAGCATGATCGCTTCACCGTTCCGGTCGACGCGCCATGACGCCGGCATACCTGCAACGGCTGGACCTGGATCAGCAGGCCGACGAACGCGCCATCCGCCGCGCTTATGCCCGCGAACTCAAGCAAATCGATCAGGAAGCCGATCCGGCCGCGTTCCAGGCGCTGCGCGAGGCCTACGAGGAAGCGCTGGCCTGGCTGCGATGGCAACAGGACGACGCGGCCGGCGCCGCGCCGCCCGGCGCGCCAACGGCCTCGCCGGATGCGGCGGCCGCTTCGGCACACCCGTCCGAACCTCCTGGCGAGCCGGCGCCATCGCCGCACGCCGAATCAGCCGCTTCGGCCTTCGACACCTTCATGCGGCACACCAAAGCCGACCTGCCGCACGCCGCGCTGAACACGTCCGCCTTCTGGCACGGCCAGCTTGAGCGCAGCCTGGACGGCCTGATCGACATCGAAGCACGCCAACTATTCGAGCACCGCATCGCCACCCTGCTGACGCAAGGCTGGCAGCCCGGCCACGAAATGCTGCTGGTCGCCGCCGCCGATATCTTCAGCTGGAAGGAAGACCGCAGGCGTTTGTACCAGCTCGGCTTGGCCGGCGCCATCGTCGACCGCGCACTGGAAGAACACGCGATGTTCAGCCTGCAACAGGAGACCGCCCGCTGGCAGCAAAGCCAGCTGATCGCGCGCCTGCGCAATCCCCAGCCGCCTGGCGCCGGCGAACTGATCCGCAATAACGCCAGGCTGGAGTGGTTGCAAGCCAACTACAGCACATGGCTGGCGATCATCACCAACGCCGACGCCATCGCGCGCTGGCAGCAGGCCTATGCGGACCTGCCGCAATGGCGGCGCAAGCTATCCCCCGGCAACTGGGGCAAGAACAGCTCCAGTCCCTATGAACTTCAATCCGGCTTCAGCTGGAAATGGCTGTGGGTACTGCTGATCGTCGGCCTGATCCGCATGTGCTCCAGCGTCGGCAACGACCAGCCCAAGCCGCCGCCACAGCAACAGCAACAGCAATCGGCCAGGCAAACCATGCGCTCTGGCGACTATCTGCGCAAGGGCAACGCCCACCTTGAACGCAATGAATATCAGGACGCGATCGATAACTACGACCGCGTAATCGAGATGACGCCAAACAATTTCATGGCCTACATCGGTCGTGGCACGGCCTACCTCAGCCTGGGCGACGATCAACAAGCCGAAGCCGACTTCACCGAGTCGGCCAGGCACGAAAGCGACAACCATGCCTTGCACACCGCGCGCGGCAAGCTGGCCGACTACCGCCAACAGCCGGCGGAGGCGATCGAGCACTACAGCGATGCGCTGGCCATGCTGCCACAGGGCGACCGCCAGTTGTACTGGCTGCGCTCCCAGGCCTATTCCGAGCTGGGCGATTACACCCGGGCGCTGGCCGATGTGAACCAACTGATCGACGGCGCATCCGGCGTGCCATCGCTGTTTTACACCTACCGCATGGAGCTATTGCTAAAGCTGGGCCGGGTGGCACAGGCCGATGCGGCGGTCAACAGCATGCTGGCCATGTTCCCCACCGAAAGCGATGTGTATCGCGTCATCTCCGAGCAATACCGCAAGCACGGCCAGACACAGAAGGCAGACAGCATGCTTGAGCGGGGCATCAAGGCCGCACCGGATGCCAGCCTGCTGCTCGGCCGGGCGCGCCTGCGCGCCGCAAGCGACCTGCCAGGCCGCCGCGCCGACCTGGTCCGCGCCAGCAAGATGGCGCCCGATTCCTTCCTGGTCACGCAGGAGCGCATCGACCTGGAAATCGCCGCGGGCAACCCGGCCGCCGCTGAAGACATCGCCGCGCAAGCAATCAGCCACGCCGCCAAAGAGGACAGATACAGGCCTGCGCTCATCGCGATGCGCGGTGTGGTGGCCGCTAAACGTGGCGATCAATCGGCTGCCGAACAATACTTCAGCGATGCGCTCAAAGCATCGGACAAGCCATGGCAGATGAACGAAATCTGCTGGCTGATGACCGTACGCAATGTCTCGCTGCCAACCGCGCTGTTTATCTGCGATGCGGCGCTGGAACGCCGACCTGATTACAAGGCGGCACTCGACAGCCGCGGCCTGGTGCTGCTGCGCCTGGGACGCAATCAAGAGGCGCTGGACGCCTATCAGGCCGTGCAGGCGAGCAAGACGAATTACGTCCATTCGCTGATGGGCCGCGGGATTGCCCGCAAGCGGCTCGGCGACCATGCAGGGGGCGACGCCGACATCAAGGCCGCGCTGGAAGCCGAACCATCGCTGGGCCGGATCTACGCCGGCTACGGCATCAGGCTTTGACAACTTATCTTTAGACGGGGAGCCGGATGCAGCGAGTTCAGCTACCATCCCTCACTCCCCCTCGTTGCAAGAAGGTAAGTCATGAAACTGTTCAAACAACTGCTGCTGGCGTGCGCGCTGGCGGCCTCTTTTGCCGTCCACGCCGCCGCGCCGCCGGCGAAAAGCCAGGCGCCCGGTTATTACCGCATCGTGCTCGGCGATTTCGAAATCACTGCATTGTCCGATGGTACGCATCCATTCCCGGTGGACACCGTGATGACCAACATCACGCAACAGCAGGCGCAGCAGGATCTGGCCGAGGTCGACCTCAAGCTGCCGTTGCAAGGCTCGATCAACGCCTTCCTGATCAACACCGGCAGCAAGCTGATCCTGATCGACAGCGGCGCTGGCGCGCTGTACGGCGATTGCTGCGGCAAGCTGGTGGCGCACCTGCGCGCGGCCGGCTACCAGCCGCAGCAAGTCGATGAAATCTACCTCACCCACCTGCACAAGGACCACGCCGGCGGCATCATGGCGCAAGGCGCGGCGGTATTCCCGAACGCCGTGCTGCGCCTGTCGCAAGCCGAGGCCGACTACTGGCTGACGCCGGCCAACAAGGCCAGGGCGCCGGACTTCCTGTCCACCTTCTTCGACGCCGCCCAGGCCGCCGTGGCGCCGTACCAGGCTGCCGGCCGCTTCCAGCCCTACCAGAACTTCGGCCAACTGGCGCCCGGCATCGAAGCCCTGCCGGCACCCGGCCACACGCCCGGCCACGCCGCCTACCTGATCACCAGCCAGTCGCGGCAACTGCTGGTGTGGGGCGACATCGTCCACGTCGCCGCCATTCAGTTGCCGCATCCCGATGCCACCGTCAAATACGACAGCAGCGAACCGAACGCGCAAACCACCCGCGCCCGGCTGCTGGCGCTGGCCACGCAGAAGCACCTGACCGTGGCCGCCGCCCACATCGCCTTCCCCGGCCTGGGCCACATCCGGCTGCACCGGGGCGAGTACCAGTGGCTGCCGCTTAACTATGACGAGTCAGCGGCAAGTCCGCCCTAAGCCGGAGCCGACCTTTTGACAGGGGTGTTTCTATCGTGCGCTGCTTACACTGCATCTCGCAGTAACTTACCCCACTCACTCAGGAGCAGCTCATGTCGGATACCAAACTGTCGGTCGATAGCGTCATCGTGGAAGATGGCACCCGGATTCACTTCAAGGACTGGGGCAGCGGCCCGGCCGTTGTCTTCAGCCATGGCTGGCCGTTGCAAGGCGACGCCTGGGAAGACCAGATGATCTTCCTGGCCAGCCAGGGCTACCGTGTAATCGCCCACGACCGCCGCGGCCACGGTCTGTCGAGCCAGCCGTGGAACGGCAACGACATGGACACCTACGCCGACGATCTGGCCACGCTGCTTAACGCGCTGGACATCAAGGAAGCCACGCTGGTCGGCCACTCGACCGGCGGCGGCGAAGTGGCGCGCTACATCGGCCGCCACGGCAGCGCGCGCGTCAAGAAAGCCGTGCTGGTCGGCGCGGTGCCGCCGCAGATGGTGCAGTCGCCGGGCAACCCGGACGGCCTGCCGATGTCGGTGTTCGACGGCATTCGCGCCGGCGTGCTGAAGGACCGTTCGCAATTCTTCAAGGATCTGACGATTCCGTTTTACGGCTACAACCGGCCGGGCGCCAAGGAATCGCAAGGTGTGCGCGATACCTTCTGGCTACAAGGCATGCAGTGCGGCATCAAAAACGCGTATGACTGCATCAAGCAGTTCTCGGAAACCGACTTCACCGAAGACCTGAAGAAGATCGATGTGCCGACCCTGATCGTGCACGGCGACGACGACCAGATCGTGCCGATCGGCGCCTCGGCCCACGCCGCCGTCAAGCTGGTGAAGAACGCCACGCTGAAAGTCTACCCGGGCGCGCCGCACGGCCTGCCGACCACCCACAAGGACCAGCTGAACGCCGACCTGCTGGCCTTCCTCAAGTCTTAACCCAGGGTAACAAGCGACTAACCCGATAGGGTAAGCCGCTTCTTGCAAATCTGCCGTATTTCCCCCGGCTGGCCTATCCTGCATGATGTGCACTGTCCCCTACCAGGAATCGCAGCATGGCCAGCATCCAACCCTCCCCCGACCTGCGGCCGGCGCGGCTCAACGCGCTGGGCGAATTCGCCGCGTCCATTGCCCATGAGGTGAAGCAGCCGCTGGCGGCCGTCACGCTGAACGCCGAGGCCTGCATGAAGTGGCTGGAACAAGATCCGCCGCAACTGGAACAGGCGCGCGCCGCGTTGCGCGTGGTGCTGCAGGCCGGCGTGGCGGCGTCGGCCATGGTGCGCAGCCTGCACGCCATGGCGCGCCAGGCCGAACCTGAGCGCGGCCTCTTCATCGTCGACGACATGCTGCGCGATGTGCTGCAACTGATGCGCACCGAACTGCGCCAGCAGGGCGTGACGCTGAGCGAAGATTTCGCGCTCGACCTCTATCAGCTGGACGCCGACCGCGTGCAGCTGATGCAGGTGGTGATGAATCTGGTACTGAACGCCATCGAGGCGATGAAGGATGTGCATGACCGCCCGCGCGCGCTGCGCCTGCGCTCCGGCCTGCGGGACGGCGCGCTGCAGATCGCCATTGAAGACAGCGGCGCCGGCATTCCGGCGGCGCTGGCCGAACGCATCTACCAACCCTTGTTCTCGACCAAGCCGGGCGGCACCGGCATGGGACTGGCGATCTGCCGCTGCATCATCCAGGCGCACGGCGGCCGCCTGTGGAACGAAGCCGTCCAGCCGCAAGGCACAGTTTTTCACCTCAGTTTCAAGGAGTACACTTTATGGACCCCATCTCGATCCTGATCGCGGACGATCATCCCCTGATACTGGCGGGCCTGAGCTCGCTGCTGGGCGCGATGCCCGAGTTCCGCCTGGTGGCACAGGCCAGCGACGGCGTGCAGGCAGTCGAACTGTACCGGCAGCACCGCCCGGACGTGGTCATCATGGACCTCAGCATGCCGCGCCTGAACGGCGTCGAAGCGATCGAACAGATCCGCGCACAGGACGCCGGCGCCAGCATCGTCATCCTCACCACTTACCAGGGCGACGAAGACGTGTATCGCGGCCTGCGGGCCGGCGCCAAAGCCTATCTGCTGAAAGACAGTGCATCCGAGCAACTGGTCGATTGCCTGCGCATGGTGGCCGCCGGCCAGCAATACTTGCCGGACGCGGTGGCCAGCAAGCTGGCCGAACGCAAGGCCGGCAACCAGCTGTCGCGGCGCGAGCTGGACATCCTGGCCCACCTCGCCACCGGCAAGAGCAACAAGATGATCGCGCGCAGCGCCGACATCGAGGTCGGCACCGTGAAATTCCACGTCAACAACATCCTCGCCAAGCTCAACGTGGCCAGCCGCACCGAGGCCGCCACGGTGGCGGCCCGGCGCGGCTTGCTCAGCGTGTTCTGATTACTTGTTGGCTGGCACCGGCGCCAGCGTTTCGTGCTGGGTGGTGATGCGCTGCGGCGCCTTGTGCACCATGGTGTAGGCGTAGTCGACGCCCATGCCGTAGGCGCCCGAGTGTTCCTTGACGATGGCCATGACGGCGTCGTAGGTTTCGCGGTGCGCCCAGTCGCGCTGCCATTCCAGCAGCACTTGCTGCCAGGTCACCGGCACCACGCCGGCCTGGACCATGCGCGCCATCGCCTGGTCGTGGGCTTCTTTCGAGGTGCCGCCGGAGGCGTCGGCCACCATGTAGATTTCGTAGTCGCCTTCCAGCATCGCGCACAGCGCGAAGGTGGTGTTGCAGACTTCGGTCCAGAGGCCGGCCACGATGACTTTTTTCTTGCCGTTGGCTTTCAGCGCGTCGCGGACCTTCTGATCATCCCACGAGTTCATCGAGGTGCGTTCCAGGATTTCCTTGCCTGGGAACACGTCCAGCAGTTCCGGGTAGGTGTGGCCGGAGAACGACTCGGTTTCCACGGTAGTGATGGTGGTCGGAATATTGAAGACCTTGGCGGCTTTGGCCAGGCCGACGGTATTGTTCTTCAACACCTGGCGGTCGATCGACTGCACGCCAAACGCCATTTGCGGCTGGTGATCGATGAAGATCAGCTGGCTGTTTTGCGGCGTCAGGACTTCTAATTTCGGATTGCTCATGATGGATTCCATGGTGGTGTAAAAGGAAACGCCATCTTAGGCGGCGACCGCGCTAAAAACTACTCATCTAAATATAGGCTTTGCACTCACCCTGCCTCTGCTAAGATAGCCTCACCATGAAGACACAACTGACCGAACTGACCCGCGCACTGCGCGACCTGCACAAGCAACTGATCAACCTGGAAACCCAGTATTTCGGCGCCGTCGGCAGCCCGCTGGAGCATTTGCAGCTGATCACCAACCACCCGCATTTCGCCTGGCTGCAAAAGCTGTCCGGCCTGATGACGCAGCTCGATGAGCGGCTGGACGATCCGGAGCCGGTGACGGCCGAGGAAGCCAAGGCGTTCCGCCAGTCGCTGGAAATGCTGATCGGCCCGTGCGAGGAAGGCGACCAGGAATTCCGCGCCAGGTACAACGCGCTGCTGCACGACGGCCCGGAGTTGGTGATGGCGCACGGCGCCGTGCGCAAGCTGCTGGCCGCTATCTGAACCAGAACCGCCAGCGCCGCTTCCAGCCGGCCGGCGCGACGTAGGCGCGCGCGGCCGGCACGCTCAGCAGCAGGCGCGTGCCGCCACCGTCGAGGTTGTCCAGCGTCACCTGGCCGCCGATGTGGCCAGCGCGTTCGAACATGCCGGTCACGCCCCAGTGGCCGGCGCTGCCCTTGCGCGCCACCTCCGGCGCGATGCCCTTGCCATCATCCAGCACCCGCAGGCTGAACTGCGCGTCGCCATAATCGAGTTCCACCTGAATCGCCGCCGCATCGGCGTGGCGGAAGGCGTTCAGCAGCGCCTCGCGGCCGATGCTGTAGCACTCGCACGCCACCTGCTCGTCCAGCCGGCGCGGCTGGCCGGCGCTGCGCAGGCTGAACACCGCGCGGTGGCTTTCCTGCAGCACCTCGCCCACCAGCGTCAGCCCGTGCGCCAGGTCGCCGTCGCCCATCGCGCCCGAGCGCAGGTCCAGCACCTCGTCGCGGCCCTCTTCCATCACCTTGTCCGCCATCCGCAGCACGCGCTCGATCTTCTGGTGCGCCGCCGATCCCGCCGGCAGGCTGCCCAGCACCGACTGCACGCTCAGCGTCAGGCCGTGCACGCTCTGCAGGAAGCTGTCGTGCAGCGCGCGGGCGATGCGTTCACGCTCGGCCATGCGGGTCGCCAGCCGCAGCGTGGCCTGGCGCAGCCACCAGCGGTACAGCAGATACAGCAGCGCGGCGGCCGCCAGCGCGCACAGCGCGAAGAACAGCGGCGTCTGCGTGAAGGTCGGCAGGATGCGCACCGATAGCGTGCTCTGCTGCTGGTTCCACTGGCCGAACTGGTTGACCGCCGCCACCCGGAAGCGGTACTGTCCCGGCCCCAGGTTGGTGTAGGAGACGGCGCGCCGCGCGCCGGCGTCCTGCCATTCGCGGTCCACGCCTTCCAGCTGGTAGCGGAAGCGCAGCGCCTCCGGCATGCTGTAGCTGAGCGCGGTGTACTCGATGCGGAACGCGGTGGTGCCCGGCGCCAGCACCAGCGGCCGGCTGAAGTCCAGATGGCGCCCGCCCGCCGCTTCCAGCAGTTCCATCTTGACCAGCGGCGGCGGCGGCAGCACCGGCACGCGCGTGCTGTCCAGGTGCGCCAGGCCGCCGGCACCGGCAAACCACAGCTGGCCCTGCGCATCGGCCATCGCGCTCGGCTGGCGGCCGGCGGTGGCGGCAAAGCCGGGATAACCGTCCAGCACGCCGTACAGCACATAGCGCAACGGTTGGCGCGGCGCCGCCAGCGCCGCCTGCCAGTCGGCCGCGCTCACATGCACCACGCCCTTGCCGCCATTGAACCAGCGGTCGCCGTCGGCGCCGATGACCATGCCGGAGATGCGCAGCAACACTTCCGGGTCGGCCGCGCGCAGGCGCTGGAAGGCGCCGTCGCGCAGTACCGCCAGCCCGCCGGCGCCGGCCGCCACCACGCCCGCGCCGGCGTGCAGGAAGGTGATGGCACCGATGTCGTCCTCGGCGCGCGGCGCGTAGCGGGTGATGCCCTGAGGCGTGTAATGCAGCACCAGGCCGTCGTTATAACCGAACCAGACGGTGCCCGGCGCGCCGGCCGCGAGGAAGAACACGCCCTCCGGCACCCCCAGCTCGGCCTGCGGCTGCCAGCGCCCCTCGTGCAGGCGGAAGGTGCCGCGGCGCGAGATGGTCAGCCACAGGTCGCGGCCATCGTCCATCAGGCGCGTCACCGGCACCGGTGACGGTGACGATGCGTCGGCCGGGTCGGCCGGATAGGCAATGCGCTCGCTGCGGTCGCGATAGCGGCGCTCGATGTGGCTGGCGCCGGCCACCAGCAGCGCACCGTCGGCGGCGTTGGCCAGCCCGCCGACCGGGCCGGGCGGCATGCGCTCGGCCAGTTCGGCGGCGGCGCCGGCACGCAGGCGCCATACCTCGCCGCCCGGCTTGGCCATGGCCAGCGCGTTGCCGTCGACGTCGCGTGCGAACAGCAGCACGCGCGCGCCGCCGCTCAGCGCGGTCCTCGCCAGGCGCTTGTTGCGGAAGCGCTCGACGCCGCTCTGGGTGCCGACCCACAGGTTGCCGTCACGGTCTTCGAACAGCAGATTGCCGATCAGGCTGCTGACCTGCCAGGGCTGGTCCAGCTTGCTGTCCGGATGTGCGATCGGCGTCTGCACGACGCTGGCGCGCAGGCCGGCGCCATCGCTGCGGCAGACGCCGGGACAGCCCAGCATCCAGTAATTGCCGTCGCGGTCGAACAGGCCGTTTTCCTGGCCCTCGGCCTGCGCCAGCCAGGCCGGCCGCGGCAGATCCGGCCCCTGGTGCTGCGGCGGCACCGGGATCAGCTGCGCATGGGTGTCGAGCCACAGCCGGCCATCCGGCGCGGCGCTCAGGTTGACTGTCTGGTAGCCGCTCAGCACTGCGCGGAAGCGCTGCGCGCCACGCGCCAGCAGCATCAGTTGGTCACCCGCCGCCAGCCACATTTGCTCGTACTGGTCGATGATGATGTTGGACAGGCGCGCCTTCGGCAGGTCCATTTCCGGGCCGACGTCGCGCCAGGCGCCGTCTTTCAACTGCAGCAGGCCGTTGGTGGTGGTGGCCGCCCACAGCACGCCGTCGGCATCGCGCACCGCGCTGGAAACCGGCCCGATCAGCTTGCCGTTCAGCAGCGACGGGTAATGCGTCAGGTGGCCCTTGCTCAGCAGGCTCATGCCGCCGTAGATGTAGCCGATCAGCAGGTCGCCGTCGCGCAGCGCGGTCAGCGCGGTGATCGGGCGGCGCGGCGCCACCTCGCCGGACAGCGCTTCGAAGCGGCTGAAGCGCAGCCCGTCGAAGCGGTACAGGCCGTTGCTGCCGGCGATCCACAGCCAGCCGTCGGCGGTCTGCGCCATCGCCGCCACCTCGCCCGGCGCGCCATCCTTGCCGGTCCAGATATCGTGTTGATAATCGCTCAGCGCGACCTGCACTTCCAGCGCCGAGACCGGTTGTGCGCCGCAGCACAGCAGGGCCAGTAACAGAATGAACTTCATCGACATCCCAAGCAGATTGTTGCTACCGCAGCAACGCTCCATCATAACTTATCAAGAAGCGACTGTGAAACTAATTGGTGAGTATTGCCAAGGAGCTACATAATTGCCCTGCTCCGCCCACCGCACTCACTCAAGGACCGCTATGCAAGCCATGTCGTTTTCCCGCAAATTATGGATCCCCTCGGTGCTCGCCCTGCTCTGCATGGCCGGCCTGGCCGCCTATGGCGCGTGGGAACAGCGCGCCTTGCGCATCGACGAGCGCCGCGCCGACCTCAGCAACATCGTCGACGCCGCCCTCAGCATCGTCGAGGACTACAGCAAGCTGGCCGACCAGGGCGCCCTGGCGCCGGCGCAGGCGCGCGCCGAGGCGCTGCGGCGGCTGAAGAATTTCCGCTACGGCAAGGACGGCTACCTGGCCGTCACCGACTCCCACGCGGTGGTGGTGATGCACCCCTTCATGCCGGAGGCGACCGGCAAGGATCTCAGCGATTACAAGGACGGCCAGGGCGTGTATGTGTTCCGCGAAGTGGCGGCGATCGGCAAGACCGGCAGCGGCGCGGGCTTTGTGCACTTTTCCTTCCCGCGCCCCGGCAGCAGCAGCGAGGAACCGAAGCTGATGCGGGTGCGCCACTTCGGCCCGTGGGACTGGAACCTCAGCACCGGCATCTATATCGACGACATCGAGCAGGCGTTCGAGCGCTCGGTGCTGCACGGGCTGTTGCTGCTGGCGGCGCTGTGCGCGGCGCTGGCGACGCTGGTGACGCTGATCAACCGCAACTTGTTGCGTGAACTGGGCGGCGAGCCGGCCTATGCCGCCGAGATCGCCAACCGCATCGCCGCCGGCGACCTCAGCGCGGCGGTGCGGACCCGCGCCGGCGACCAGCACAGCATGCTGTACGCGATGCAGCGCATGCAGGCCATGCTGGCCGGCACGGTGGCGGCGATCCGCAGCGGTTCCGACAACATCGCCAGCGCCACCGGCGAGATCGCCAGCGGCAACCTCGACCTGTCCGGCCGCACCGAGGAACAGGCCAGCTCGCTGGAAGAGACGGCGGCGTCGATGGAGCAGCTGACCGCCACCGTGCGCCAGACCAGCGCCAACGCCAGCCAGGCCAACCATTCGGCGGCGTTGGCGGCCGAGGTGGCGCGCAAGGGCGGCGCAGTGGTGGCGCAGGTGATCGACACCATGGCCGCGATCGACGCCTCGGCCGCCAGCATCGCCGAGATTATCGGCGTGATCGACGGCATCGCCTTCCAGACCAATATCCTGGCGCTGAACGCGGCAGTGGAAGCGGCACGCGCCGGCGAACAGGGGCGCGGCTTCGCGGTGGTGGCCAGCGAGGTGCGCAACCTGGCGCACCGCTCGGCCGCCGCCGCCAAGCAGGTCAAGGACTTGATCGGCGCCTCCAGCGCCCAGGTCGAAGCCGGCTCGGCGCTGGTGCGCGACGCCGGCGGCACCATGCGCGAGATTGTCGACAGCATCGCCGCCGTGCGCCACAAGATGCAGGAAATCGCCGACGCCAGCGCCGAGCAGAGCGCCGGCATCGAGCAGGTCAACCAGGCGGTCGGGCAGATGGACCAGGTGACGCAGCAGAATGCCGCGCTGGTGGAGGAAGCGGCGGCAGCGGCCGCCTCGCTGCAGGAACAGGCCAGCCAGCTGAGCGCGGCGGTGGCGGTGTTCCGCCTGCAGCCGGCCGCCGCTGTGGCGCCGGCGCCGCGCGCGCGCCGCGCCGCCCCTCCCTTAAGTATGAGAGCCGCCCCTGCTCATTGATTTAACGTGGTAGCTGTGCAACCATCGCGTGCTCTGGCCGCCGCCCCCTGGCGGCCCCATGACGAGGACGCGATGCGAGGTATCGAACTGCGCCAGCTGCGCTATTTTGCCATTCTGGCGCAGGAACTGCATTTCCGCCGGGCCGCCGAACTGGCGTGCATCACCCAGCCCGCGCTCAGCCAGCAGATCAGCAAGCTGGAGGAATTCGTCGGCGTCGCCCTGTTTCTGCGCGATGGCCGCAAGGTCGAGCTGACGCCGGCCGGCGCCGTGCTGCACCAGCAGCTCGACAAGATGTTCGACCAGTTGCAGCGCGCCTTGCGTCTGACGCGGGAAGCGGCCAGCGAGCGCGAATTCCGGCTGTCGGTCGGCATGGTCGAGTACACCAACCTGCCATTTGTGCCGCCGACGCTGCTGCGCATGCAGGCCGCCTATCCCGGCCTCAAGGTGCAGCGGCATGAAATGCACGCCGGCCTGCAACTAGATGCGCTGGCCAAGGACGTGATCGATATCGGCATCGGCGTGCCGGCCAGCCTGCCGCTGGCCGACCGTTCGATCACCGCGCGGCCGGCGCTGAGCGGGCCATGGGTGGCGGTGTTGCGCACCGACCATCCGCTGGCGGCGCGCGCCACGCTGTCGCTGGCCGACCTGGACGGCGAACCGCTGATCTTCTTCGAGCGCCAGGTGGTACCGCACCTGTACGACCTGCTGCTCAGCAGCTGCAAGCGCGCCGGCTTCCTGCCCCACATCGTGTACGAGACGCAGCAGGCGCAGATGGGCATCGCCATGGCCGGCGAAGGCGTCGGCCTGATGCTCGGCGCCTCGTATATCTTCACCACCCTGCCCGGCTGCGTCACCATGCGGCCGCTGACCGACATGCCGCCGCTGACGGTGCACCTGATGACGCGCGTCGGCGAACAGGACAGCCTGGTGCGGGAGTTTGCCGAGATCGCCGCCGAGGAAGCGCTGCGCATCCAGCTGCGGCTGGATGGCGGCGGCTGACGCCGCGCGCGCGTCGCCGCTCAGGCCGGCAAGGCGGTGCGCGCCATCAGCGGCGCCGGCCGGCCGAACAGATAACCCTGGAACACCTGGCAGCCGCTGGCCAGCAGGAAGTCGCGCTGCTCGCCGGTTTCCACGCCCTCCGCCACCACCTCCAGCCCGAGGCTGCCGGCCAGCGCGATGATGGCGCGCGTGATGGCGGCGTCGTGCGGATTGCACCAGGCATCCTGGACGAAGGAGCGGTCGATTTTCAGCTGGCTCAGCGGCAGGCGCTTCAGATAGCCCAGCGACGAATAGCCGGTGCCGAAATCGTCCAGCGAAAAGCGCACGCCGACGCGGCACAGCTGCTGCATCTTGGCCGCCACCGCGTCGACATCGTCGACCAGCATGCTTTCGGTCAGTTCCAGCTTCAGCAGTTCCGGCCGGGCGCCGCTGGCCGCCAGCAGTTCCAGCGTCTGGCGCACGAAGTCGGGCTGGCGGAATTGGCGCGCGCTGACATTGACCGCCAGCGTCCATCCGGCCGTGTCCGGCTCGTCCGCCCAGCGCACCAGCTGGGCGCAGGCCTGCGCCAGCACCCAGCGCCCGAGCGGCAGGATCAGGCCGGTGCGCTCGGCCAGCGCGATGAAGGTATCCGGCCGCACCATGCCGCGCTGCGGATGGCGCCAGCGCAGCAGCGCCTCGGCGCCGCACACGCGCAGCCCGGCGTCGACGATCGGCTGGTAGTGCAGCAGGAACTGGCCGGCCGCCAGCGCCGCCCGCATGTCCTCCTCCAGCAGCACCGAATCGATGACGCGCTGCTGCATCACCGGATCGAAGAAGCGCAGCGTGTGGCGGCCGTCGGCCTTGGCCTCGTACATCGCCAGGTCGGCCTGTTTCAGCACGTTGTCAACCGTGTCACCGGCCTGGCAGAACAGCGTGGCGCCGATGCTGGGCGTGGCGTACAGGTCGCGGCCGTTGAAGCGGTGCGGCTGACCAAGCTGGCTCAGCAGCTTGTCGCCGACCGCCTGCACCGCGCGCGTGGCGGCGGCCGGGTGCTCGCCTAGTGCCGCCAGCAGAATGACGAATTCGTCGCCGCCGAGGCGCGCCACGGTGTCGCCGGCACGCAGTACCTGCTGCACCCGCGCCGCCACCGAGCGCAGCAGCTGATCGCCGATGTCGTGGCCCAGCGTATCGTTGAGCGTCTTGAAATGGTCCAGGTCGAGGAACAGCACGGCGCCATACTGGCCGTCGTTGGCCGCCGTCCGCAGCGCCAGTTCCAGCCGCTGCAACAGCAGCCTGCGATTGGGCAGCCCGGTCAGGCCGTCATAAAACGCCAGCCGGTGGATCTTCTCCTCGGTCTGCTTGCGCGCGGTGATATCCATGCGCGTGCCCATGATGCGCAACGGCGTGCCCAGCGCGTCGCGCTCGACCACCTTGCCGCGGCAATGCACCCAGACCCAGCCCAGCGCGCGGTGGCGCATGCGGAACTCCGCCTCGTAGCCGGGCGTCTCGCCGCGCAGGTGGCGCCCCAGCGCCTGCCGCACCAGCGCCACGTCGTCGGGATGAACATCGCGGTAAAACAGCGTCACCGTGCTGATCTCGTCCGGCGCGTAGCCGAGCATGCTGGCGCCACGCTGGTTGACCAGCCGCAGTCCGGACGCCAAGCGCCAATCCCACAGGCCGAGATCGGCGCCGGCCAGCGCCAGCTCGATGCTGGCGGCATGCTCCTGCTGCGCCTGGTGCTGCAGCAGCGCGCTCTCGCGCCGGGCGTGCCGACGCCGCTGCAACGCCGACAGCACCAGCGCCACCAGTGCCATCACCAGCACCCAGGCCGAAAAAAACACCGCCGCCAGCCGCTTCCACGGCTGATGCATGGCCTCCAGGCTGCGGCTGAGGGTGATCCGCAGCGGGCCGTTGAGATGCAGGCCGGGCGGGTCGAAATCGCGCTCGACGCGTAACAGGCCGGCGTCGGGGACCGCCTGGTCCGTCGGGCCGGGCGGCGCGTACAGCAGCACGCCGTCGTGCTTGCCGCTGACCTCGCTGCGCATATCGTCCGCGTACAACACGGAGCGCATCACCACATCGAAATAGGCCGGGTCGAGCACTGCCACCGCCATGGCCTGACCGTGGCGAACCCCGCCCGGCATCTCCATGCCCAGCAGCTGGCCGGCGCCGGGTGGGCGCGCCAGCGTCAATTTGCCGGCGCCGGCCGGCGCGGCCAGGCCCGCCAGCCCGTCGACGCGCCGCCGGCCGCTGGACAACAGCAGCTGCCCGGCGCCGTCGATGACCAGCAGGGCCCGCACCCCGGGCATGGCGCCGCGCATGGTGTCGAGCGCCTCGGCATCGAGCGCGCCAGCCTTGGCCGAGCCCCACAGGGTGGTCAGGTTGAGCAGCGCGCCGCGCACGCCCTGCAACTGGTGCTGCAGATTTTCGTCGATGATGCGGGCCTGGCCGCGTAGCCGCTCGAACTCGGTGGCATGCGCCAGGTTGCGGTCATGATAGAAAAAATAGGCGCTGACCAGGAAGCTGGCCGAGCACATCAAGGCGTACGACAGCCATTCGAGATGGGTGCGCGACAGCTTGAGCAGGATGTGGCGTTTGAAGGTGGTCATCGGCGCTCCTTGGTCATCAGGCAGTATCGCGAAAAGACCTGTGCGCCGGCCAATTGGTTTCAGACAGGCAAGTTGATAAGCGCAGCTAATCGATAGTAAATACTATTGAAAAGATAGTTTTAATCAAATTTACCAATGACCTATGCCGCGTTAATCTGGCGCTACGTTACACAGCAAAGGAAAACCAGACATGAATCTCCGATCCCAACTGAATGCACTGCCGCTGCCGGCCAGCGCCATCGCCCTGCTGGGTGCCATCCTGCTGGGCATGTTCGACTACCAGGCTGGCGGCTGGGCCTTGTTTGCCGCCGGCGCGCTGGCATGGGTCAAGCTGGACTCCAGGCAATTGTTAAAAGCCGACCGCTACGGCGTGTCGCCGGCGCTGGCCTTGCTGGCCTACGCCACCCTGGCCGGCGCCGAAGCGAATCTCGCCATAACCTTTGCATTGTCACTGCATGCACTGGTAGTATTCCTTATCCTGCTGAGCCGCCACCTGGCCGACGACGGAGCGCATGCATTTTCTCAGCAAAAAGGGATAAGCGCCCGTATCTAAAGTGGTTTTTCCAGATATCCACATCAACTGTGGATAAGGGTGTGAATAACCGCCTCTTGACAGCCAAGAACCTCAATAACGGCGGGCTGTACAACAAAATGCCTAATCCACAGGCAGAAATTTTCCGGTATAAAATCAAGCACTTACAAATCCGCAAAAGCTGCCGTCCGGCGGCTTTTCTGCATCTTGAAAATAAATTTTCTGTGCATAAGTGGGAAGCACGACACCATTCTCGCCGCCTACCGGGAATCCTTTGACAAAAGTGCTGACGAGGAATAGTGTGACTCTGGAGCGGCCAGTTCGACTTACCTAGGGATAAGCCTGCATGAATCAGAACGACGACGATACCGATTGGATGATAGAAGACGAGGCACAGCCGGCTGGCGAGGCGCGCACAGGCGGCGCGGCCGCAGCCTCGGCGCCGCCGCCATGGCGGGTGCTGATCGTTGACGACGATGTCGATGTGCATGTCGTCACCAAATTTTCTCTCAGCAACGCGTGCTTTCAGGGACGGCGCCTCAGCTTCATGCATGCCTACAGCGGCGAGGAAGCGCTGAACGTGCTGCGCAACACGCCGGACATCGCGTTGGTGTTGCTGGATGTCATCATGGAAACCAGCGACGCCGGCCTGCATGTGGCGCGGCAGATCCGCGACACGCTGCACAACCACCTGGTACGCATCGTGCTGCGCACTGGCCAGCCGGGGCAGGCGCTGGAACACAGCATCATCCTCGACTACGACATCAATGATTTCTGGTGCAAGACCGACCTGACCACGCGCAAGCTGTTCACCACGGTGATCTCGTCCTTGCGCGCCTATGCCGGGCTGGAGGAAGCGCACCAGCACACGCTGGCGCTGAAGGCAGAGCTGGACGCGGCACGCAGGCTGCTGTCGGCAGTGGACCAGCATGCAGTGATCGCCACGCTGGATGCGCGCGGCCGCTTTACCTCGGTCAACGATAAATTCTGCACGGTGTTCCAGTTCAGCCGCGAGCAGCTGCTGGACGCCGATCCGCGCTTGCTGCACGCCCCGCCCTATCCCGAAGACCAACTGGCCGACGCGCTGGCGGCGCTGAAAGAAGGCGAGCCGTGGACCGACGTGGTCAGCACCTGGCGTCGCGACGGGCAGGAAGTGCGGCTGCGGATCACTGCCATGCCGGATGATGGGGGCGCCATCCTCATCGGCAGCGTCCTGCAGGCGCTGAAAAAACCCCTTTAAGCCTCAGTTAAGTATCGGATCCATAAGCATTTTTTGAGATATCCACAAATGTTGTGGATATCTATGTGGATAGACCCCCATTGACAACGCATACAGCCTGTAACGGCGCGGTTTCCGACAAACTGCCTATCCAAAGTGCAAAACGAATACCCTTTAAAATCAAAGACTTAGAATATCACCCTTTGTCACGGGAAAATTTTTCAAAAAAATTCTTGCCAACATGATTTGTGCATAACTAAACGCTGCGAGTGCATATCAATGCACTGTTTTGCGCCGTTGCTCCGGATGCAGCAACACCCGTTCGATCACTGTGGGTTTGACGTTGTGCGACTTCATGTATTCGATCGCACAGATGGTGTTAAAACTGGTCTGCACCACAATGCCGCGCTCGACTACCGCGCTGCAGGCCTCGTCATGGCGGAGCTGGACTTGCGTAACGTTCATCATGATCCCTGGTAAGAAGTGAGGGCTGCCGCCCGATCGGTGATGCGCTCAGGGAGTATGGTCGACGCTCGCACAAAGTCAATGTCAGCTTCCTATCAAGTGGCAATTAATTACGCTGGCGAACTGCAGTGCAGGTACACTTGATGCTTTAATTGCCATAAAGCATTTGCACCAGCCATGATCAATCCTGAAGACAAACCGCGCTGCTGAGACAAGGACTCGCTTGCCTGCAAGAAGGAAGCCCCAGTAAAGCAATCGCGTCGTTTGTTTCATCGATGTCCGCCAGCGAGACATTTGACGCGCTTCATTTGCTGGGCGTTAGTTATTTTCGCCTCAAGAAGTTCAAGCGCGCCCTGGCACTGCTTGAACTGGCGGAAACGCTGCGACCCGACGTCGGCAGCGTCAAGGTCAACATCGGCAATGTGCTGTTTGAAATGCGCGAATACTCCCAAGCCATCCATTACTATCGGCAGGCTCTGGCAAAAGGTGAACATCCGAAAGACCTGTACCAGAATATCGGAAATGCCTATGCAAAATTATTCGATGCCGAAAAGGCCTGTGAAAACTACCGCTTATCGCTGGAATCTGGAAATGAAGATACCAGCCTGCACGTACTTATTGCTCAACAGCTGACGCATACCGGCCAGTTCGACGCAGCCAGCCGCGTGCTGCAGTCCCTCTCTCAACACGAAAAATGCCGCGAGTTGGCATTCTCTCTCGAAGTCGGGCTTAACTATGAACAGGGCAACTTCGACAAAGTCCGGCAATTGCTGGACGATAAAAGCCACTGGCTAGACACACCCTATTTGCGCGATTACCTCGCCAGCCAGCTTAATTTCCTAACCGGAAAATTTGAAGACGGCGGGCGGTCCTTCGACGCACGCTTGTTGCATAGCGAATTCAGTCAGGGCGCCATCACGCCGGCCGGCGCGCGCTGGGATGGCCGGGCTGCGTTGCGCGGCAAGACGATCTTCCTGCACGCGGAACAAGGCATCGGGGACGCCGTTCAATACATGCGGTTTGTGCTGCCGCTGTTGCAGCAAGGCGCCAAGGTGATCCTGGAAGTGCATGCTGGGCTGGCGAGGGTGGCCCGTTCCCTGTCCGACGAAGTCAGCATTGTCGCTCGGGGGGCGAAATTGCCGGCTTATGATTACCATTGCCCATTGATGAGTCTGCCTTATGCGATGGGGCTAGCCAGCAACCAGCTCAGTGTCGGCAATGCTTATTTGTACGCCTCGGATATCGACCGCAAGCACTGGAAGAAGCGCATCAACGCGGTGACGCGGTCCGCAAGCAGCAAGATCGGCATTGCGTGGAAAGGCAATGCAAGACATACGCGAGACCGCGTCCGTTCCATGGAATTGCGCGCGATGCTGCCGCTGTTCGCGCTGGACGCCGAGTTTCTGGTGATGCAAAAGGAGATCTCCAGCGAAGAAGCCGAATTGCTGGCGCAATTCGACAACGTCACCATCATCTCGGACGGCTTCGCTGACTTTTCGGACACCATCGCCGCGCTGGCCAATATCGATTTGATGATTACCGTCGACACCAGCGTGGCGCATATCGCCGGCGCCAGCGGCATTCCAGTCTGGCTGTTGCTATCCTACGTGCCGGATGCCCGCTGGATGCTGGAGCGCAGCGACTCCCCCTGGTATCCAAGTGTCACGCTGTTCCGCCAACCCCGCTGGGGCGACTGGCACAGCGTTATTTCGACCGTAGCGAAAAGGCTGACGTGAGCCGCGAGGCTTACTTGTTCTGGTAGCCGCCGTAATATTTCACCGGGCTCCAGTCCGGCAGCACATCCAGTTTGGCGGGGGCGTATTGCTGGTATTCCGGCGCGGCGTACACCACTTTGCCGTTGACGATGGTCAGGCTGGATTCGAGGTTCTTGATTTTCTCGACGTCCATGCTGAAGTAGTCTTGCGGCAGGATCACCACATCGGCGTACTGGCCTTTGGCCAGCGTGCCTTTCAGCTTCTCTTCGCCGCTCATCCACGCACTGCCCTGGGTCATCAGCTTCAGTGCCTGATAGCGGCTCAGCACATCTTTCTGCTGCCACACCTGCAAGCCGCCGGCAGTCTTGCCGCTGACCGCCCAGTAGATCGACGGCCACGGGCCATAGCTCGATACGCGCGTGCCGTCGGTGCCGAGGCCGACTGGGATCTTCATCTCCAGCATTTTCTTGATAGGCGGCATCTGGCGGGTTTGCGCGCCATATTGTTTCCAGTACAGCTCGCCCTGGAAGTACATGCGGTTCTGCACGGCAATGCCGCCGCCCAGCGCTTTGACCCGCGCCAGCTGCTTGTCGCTGATGGTTTCGGCGTGGTCGAAGAACCAGCGCAGGCCGTTCAGCGGCGTGTCTTTATTGACTTTTTCGATCACCGCCAGGTCGCGGTCGATGCTCTCATCGTAGGTGGCGTGGATACGGAACGGCCAGCGATTCTTGATCAGCAAACGCAGCACCGGCTCCAGCTCGCCTTCCATGTGCGACGGCATGTCGGGACGCGGCTCCAGGAAGTTTTCGAAGTCGGCCGCGCTCCACACCAGGTTCTCGCCGCCGCCCTCGGTGTTGTAGCCGTTGGCGTAAAACAGGTGCTCATTCTTGTCCGGCTTGGTCTGGGTCAGCCAGCGCTGGTAGTCTTCCAGCTCCTTGCCCGGCTTCTGCGCGAACAGATAATAGGAGGTGCGCACGGTCAGCTTGCCATCCTTGGCCAGCTCCAGGCTGACGGCGTAGTCGTCCGGATAGGCCTGGCCACCACCGCCGGCGTCGATCGCGCTGGTCAGACCGAGGCGGTTCAGTTCGGTGTAATACTGCTGGGTCGAATTCAGCTGCTGCGCGCGCGACAGCACATTGGTCTTGCCCAGCGTGCCGTACAGAATGGCTGCGTTCGGCTTGGCGATCAGCTTGCCGGTCGGCTTGCCGTCCGCGCCCAGTTCCACCACGCCGTCCTTGAATTTGGTGTTGGCGTCGTAGCCCAGTGTTTCGATGCCCTTCTGGTTGAGGAAGCCCAGGCCGTACAGATACAGCAGGAATACCGGCTTGTCCGGCACCGCTTGATTGATTTCTTCCAGCGTCGGCAGGCGCTTTTCTTCAAACTGGTATTCGTTCCAGCCGCCCACCACTTTGACCCATTCGCCGTCCGGCGTGCGCGCGGCCTGCTCTTTCAGCATCTGCAGCGCTTTCTTCAGCGAGGTGACGCCATCCCAGCGCAGTTCGGCGTTGTAGTTCAGCCCTTCGCGGATGATGTGCAGGTGCGAGTCGTTCAGGCCGGGAATGACGGTCTTGCCGGCGGCGTCGATGACTTGCGTGTTTGGCGATTTGAGCTTGAGGATCTGGGCGTTGGTGCCCACCGCTGCGATTTTGCCATCCTTGATGGCCAGGGCTTGCGCGAACGCGCCCTCTTTGGTCATGGTGGCGACTTTGCCGTTGGTGATGATCAGGTCGGTTGCCTGCGCGGAAAACGCGCAGGCGAGGGCCGCCGCGAAAGCGAGCTGCGTCAATTTCATAACTACTCCTGGATAAAAAAAAGCCGGCGCAGTGTGGATGCCGCGCCGGCTGTGTGTCAGAGAATTGAGGCGAGCTCAGTTCCCGTGCATTAGTCTTTCAGAGCTTCGATAGCGAAAGTCAGGGTCACGTCATCGCCCACGTTCGGAGCGTATTTGCCGGCGTTGAATTCGGTACGCTTGATGGTGGCGGTGGCGTTGGCGCCGCAAGCCAGTTTTTTCATCATCGGGTGATCCATGCACTTGAAGTGGGTGACGGTCAGGGTGACCGGCTTGGTCACGCCCTTGATGGTCAGGTTGCCTTCAACCGTCGACGGCACGTCGCCTTTGAAGTTGACTTTGGTCGACTTGTAGGTGATGGTCGGGAACTTGGCGGTGTCGAGGAAATCTTCGCCCTGAATGTGGCCGTCAAACAGTTTCGAACCGGTATCGACCGATTTGGTGTCGATGGTGGCTTCTACCGAGCCGGTCTTGGCGGCGCGGTCCAGCGTGACCTTGGCGGTGGTGTTGTTGAAGCGGCTGGTCTGGTTCGAGAAACCGAAGTGGCTGTAGCTGAAGCTGGAGAAGGTGTGGTTGGCGTCCGACGAGAAGTTCTCTGGGGCGGCAAAGGCGGACAGCGATACACCAGCGGCGATCAGCAGGGCAACGATTTTTTTCATTTAGAAACTCCTAATGTGGTGAACAAAATTGTTCGAGTAAGGACGATTATGCTCGCGACATCTAAAGTTGTAAAACGAAAAATTTACCGGTTTACTATCGATAAAATCGATCATATCTGCGTGCCGTTATCATAACGGAACCAGGGGCGAAGGGTATCTGTCTAAAGGCGTATGGCCGGCTTACCCCACGCGGGTAAGCCGGCCACAAGTCAGGCGGCGGCTGCGATGGCAGCGCTGTCGGCGGCGGGGGTTGGATGCAGGATGCGGCTCAGCAGGCGCTGTTCCAGTGCGGCGAAACCGGGGTTGCCGCGTGAGCGAGGACGCGGCAGGTCAACTTTCAAATCCAGCGTGACGCGGCCGTCCTCGATCAGCACCACGCGGTCGGCCAGCGCCAAGGCCTCCTGTACATCGTGCGTGACCAGCACGGCGGTGAAGCCGCGCGCCAGCCACAGCGATTCGATCAGCTGCTGCATCTCGATGCGGGTCAGCGCATCCAGCGCGCCCAGCGGCTCGTCCAGCAGCAATAATTGCGGTTCGTGCAGCAGCGCGCGCGCCAGCGCCACCCGCTGACGCTGGCCGCCGGACAATTCGGCCGGCCAGTCATCGGCACGTTCGGCCAGTCCCACCGTCGCCAGCGTGGCGGCCGCCGCGTTCAGCGAACGCGGCAGGCCAAGGGCGACATTTTCCAGCACCGTCTTCCATGGCAGCAGACGCGCCTCCTGGAACATGATGCGGATGCTGGCGGCCAGGCTGCCCGCCCCCACCTTGATGCTGCCCTGCTCCACCGTCTCCAGTCCGGCCACCGCGCGCAGCAGCGTGCTCTTGCCGCAGCCGCTGCGGCCTACCACGGCGACAAACTCGCCCGGCTGCAACTGAAGATCGACATCATGCAGCACCTGCCGCGTGCCGAAAGACTTGCCCACGCCATCCAGGTCCAGCGCCACACCCTGGCGGCGCGGCGGCGGCGCGGCAGTCCACGTCGCGCTCTCGCGCGGCAGTGCGCCGGTATCGAATAATGCGGTCGAAATATGCATGTGTTCTCCTTAACGGTAGGCCGGGTTCCAGCGCAGGAAATGCTTCTCCATCCCGCGCGACACCAGATCGGCCGCCTTGCCCAGCAAGGCATACAACAGAATCCCGACCAGCACCACATCGGTCTGCAGGAATTCGCGGGCATTCATGGTCATGTAGCCGATGCCTGCCTGCGCCGAAATGGTTTCGGCCACAATCAGCAGCACCCAAACCAGCCCCAGCGAGAAGCGCACGCCGACCAGTATCGACGGCAGCGCCGCCGGCAGGATCACATCGCGGTACAGCGGCCAGCCGGACAAGCCATAGCTGCGCGCCATTTCAATCAGTCCCTGGTCGGCCGAGCGGATCCCATGGAAGGTATTCAGGTAGACCGGGAAGAACACCCCGACCGCCAGCAGGAACAGCTTTGCCGTCTCGTCGATGCCGAACCACAGGATCACCAGCGGTATCAGCGCCAGCGCCGGGATATTGCGCACCATCTGCAGCGTGGTGTCGAGCAGCGTTTCGGCGCCGCGGAAGCTGCCGGTCAGCAGGCCAAGCGCCAGGCCGAGACTGGCGCCGATGGCGAAGCCGCTGGTCGCGCGCCACAAGCTGGTACGCAGGTGCGTCCACAGCTCGCCCGATTCGGCCAGCGCCCAGAAGGCCTTGGCCACCGCCCACGGTTCGGGCAGGATGCGGCTGGACAGCCAGCCCAGTTGCGACGACACCTGCCACACCGCGATCAGCAGCACCGGCAGTATCCAGGGAGTCCACGCGCTGTGGCGCGCTTGCGCTTTGCTCATCTTAAGCAGCCTTCTTGTTTGGCAGGATATCGCTGGCCATGATCTCGCCGAACGGGCCGCTCAGCGATTGCTCGCCGTGGTCCTTGCCCTTGCCTAGCAGCGGGAACACCAGCTCCGCGAAACGGTACGATTCTTCCAGGTGCGGATAACCCGAGAAGATAAAGGTCTCGATACCCAGGTCGGCGTATTCCCTGATGCGCGCGGCCACGGTGTCGGGGTCCCCCACCAGCGCGGTTCCGGCGCCACCACGCACCAGTCCCACGCCGGCCCAGAGGTTGGGGGATACTTCGAGCTTGTCACGGCGACCGCCGTGCAAAGCTGCCATTCGTTGCTGTCCTACCGAATCCATTTTGGCGAAAGCCGCCTGCGCCTTGGCGATGGTTTCATCATCCAGATGGCTGATCAGCTCATCGGCGGCGCGCCAGGCTTCCTCATTGGTCTCGCGCACGATGACGTGCAGGCGGATGCCGAATTTGACCGTGCGGCCATGCCTGGCGGCGCGCGCGCGGATGTCGTCCAGCTTTGCCGCCACCGCCGCCGGCGGCTCACCCCAGGTCAGGTAGACGTCCATCTGCTCGGCCGCCAGTTCATGCGCCGGTTCCGACGAGCCGCCGAAGTACAGCGGCGGATACGGCTTCTGCACCGGCGGGTACAGCGTTTTGGCGCCCTTGACGGTGATATGCTTGCCCTCGAAATCATAGCCCTTGTCGCCGCCCTCGCCGGCCAGCGAGGCGCGCCAGACGCGAATGAATTCGTCCGAAATCTCGTAACGCTTGGCGTGATCGGCAAACAGGCCGTCCGCTTCCAGCTCGCCCTGGTCGCCGCCGGTGACGACGTTGATCAGCAGCCGGCCGTTGGACAGGCGGTCGAAGGTCGAGGCCATGCGCACCGCCAGGCCGGGCGTGGTCAGGCCGGGACGGATCGCCACCAGGAACTTGAGCTTTTGCGTGACATGTATCAGCGACGACGCCACCACCCACGCATCTTCGCAGGAGCGGCCGGTCGGCAGCAGCACGCCATCGTAGCCCAGCGTATCCGCCGCCACCGCCACCTGCTTCAGGTAGTTGGCGTCAATCGGACGCGCGCCCTTGGAGGTGCCCAGATAGCGGCTATCGCCGTGCGTCGGGATGAACCAGAACAAATTCAGAGACATTGTGATTCCTTATTGCGCCGCCAGCTGTCGCGCCGGCAGTGTTGCGTCCTTGACCGCGATCGGTTTCGGGATCAGTTTCAGGTTCGAGAAGGCGTCGGCGACTTTCTGCTGCTGCTCCAGCACTTCATTGGTAATTGGCTTGACGCCGTAGCTGTAGCGCGAGGCGGCCAGCGCCACCACGTCGATATCCAGCCCGGTCTGCGCCGACAGAATCTGCGCGACTTCCTTCGGATTCTTCGCGCCCCACTCGTCGACCTTGGCGATTTCTTCGATCAGGATGCGGACGATCTCGCCGTTCTTCTCGGCATACGGGCGCGAGGCCAGGTAGAACTGGTGATTCGCCACCAGGCCTTTGCCATCGGCCAGCACGCGGGCATTGATCTGCTTTTCAGCGGCCGCCAGGAACGGATCCCAGATCGCCCAGGCATCCACGCTGCCGCGCTCAAACGCCGCGCGCGCATCGGCCGGCGGCAGGTAGACCACGTTGATGTCCTTGTAGTCCACGCCCGCTTTTTCCAGCGCCTTCACCAGCAGGTAGTGGACGTTGGAGCCTTTGTTCAGCGCGACCTTCTTGCCCTTCAGTTCAGCGACGCTGCGCAGCCTGGAATCCTTCGGCACGACAATCGCCTCGCTGCCCGGCGATGGCGGCTCATTGCCGACATAAACCAGGTTCGCGCCAGCCGCCTGCGCAAAGATCGGCGGCGCTTCGCCAACGGTGCCGAAATCCACACTGCCGACGTTCAGGCCTTCCAGCAGTTGCGGGCCAGCCGGGAATTCAGTCCATCTGACGCTGATGTTGCGCGAGGCCAGGCGCTGTTCAAGCGTACCGCGTCCCTTCAGCAACGTCAGCGTGCCGTACTTCTGATAGCCGATGCGCACTTCCTGCTTCGCCTGCGCGTGTGCCGGCGCCGCACTGCTGGCGGCCATCACGCCAGCCGCAAACAGCAGTCCCAGGGTATGCCGGCGCGCGGTGCGTTTTTGCTCGATGCTCATACGGGCCTCCCTAGCGTGCCAGACGCACTGGCTGCGCCTGCGTGATGAATACCTCGGCCGGCTGCTGACGCAAGGCGTTCAACGCCGCAGACAGCGCATCGACACCCGCCTGAATGCGCCAGGCGATCGCCGGATCCACGGTCAGGCCGCTGACATCACTCCAGGTGAGCTGTTGCGAGGTGGCGTAAATGCTGGTGAACACCTGGCGCGCGTCCAGCGCATGCAGCACCGGGCGCAGCGCATAGTCCAGCGCCAGCATGTGCGACTGGCTGCCGCCGGTGGCCAACGGCAGCACCAGCTTGTCCTTCAGGCCGTCCTGCGGCAGCAGATCCAGGAAAGCTTTCAGCACGCCGGTGTACGACGCTTTATAGATAGGGGTGGCGATCACAATCGCATCCGCCTCGGCGACGGCGGCGACGGCACGCTTCAGGTTCAGGTCAGCGAAGTCCGCGTGCAGCAGTGCTTTGGCCGGCAGGTCGCGCACTTGCAGCTTGCTGTGGCGATGGCCCAGCGCGGCCAGCTTGTCGCCGACATGGTCCAGCAGGCGGCCGGTGCTCGACGGCACAGCCGGACTGCCGCTGACGAGAAGAATGCTCATGGTGTAATCCCCTGATTTGATATGGGGTTCAGCATAAATCCGCCGGTTTGAATTCAAAACGAATAGTTTTACGCTTTGATATGCGGATTCCATTGCATGCGTTTTTCGCATATGGAAAGCTGGATTTCTTCGTGTACTGAGTTTGGGGGCGTCTGCATACTAGCAAGACCGATACCTCTATTAAATGGACATACCATGTCTAACGCCTTACTCAAAACGTCGCATGACCGTGCGCACGACCCGCTGCAAGTCGCGGCCGAACTGGCGCAGCGGCTGGCCGCGACCGCGAATGCCCGCGACCAGGCAGGTGGCCATGCGGCGCAGGAGCGCGAATGGATACGTGAATCCGGCCTGCTTGCCCTGTCCATTCCCGCCGCGTACGGCGGCCAGGGCGCGGACTGGCCGACTGTCTATCAGGTGATACGCATACTGGCCCGCGCCGACAGCGCGCTGGCGCACATCTTCGGCTTCCATCATCTGCAACTGGCGGGCATACAGCTGTATGGCAGTGCGCAGCAGCAGCGCCGCTTCCTGACGCAGACGGTGGAGCAAAATCTATTCTGGGGCAATGCGCTGAATCCTCTGGACAAGCGCACCGTCGCCTCCGATGCCGATTACGGTTTTCAGCTGGATGGCGTGAAGAGTTTTTCATCCGGCTCGGTGGGCTCGGATTGGCTCACCATCTCGGCCTGGCACGCGGACACGCAGTCGGCGCTGATCGGCGTGCTGCCGACGCGCCAGCATGGCGTCGCGGTGCAGGCGGATTGGGACGCCTTCGGGCAGAAACAGACCGACAGCGGCAATGTGCAATTCAACCAGGTTTCGCTGCCATCGACACAGGTGCTGCAAGCGCCGGGCGTCAAGCCGACCGCACAGGCCACCTTGCGCTCGCAGGTTGCGCAGCTGATCATGGCCAATCTGTATCTCGGCATCGGCGAAGGCGCATTCGAGGCGGCACGCAGGTATATCGCGCAAGAAGCGCGTCCGTGGTTCGCCTCCGGCGTGGACCAGGCAGGCGCCGACCCGCTGCTTCAGCACCGCTTCGGTCAGCTCTGGCTCAAGCTGCGCCCTGCCGCAGTGCTGGCCGACCATGCGGCGGAAGAACTGGACCGCCTGTTCCGGCTGGGCGCCACCGTCACCGCGCAGCAGCGCGGCGAGCTGGCGGTGTCCGTGGCCGAGGCCAAGGTGCTGGCGCACCAGGCCGGCGTGGATGTCAGCAACCAGATCTTCGAACTGACCGGCGCGCGCTCCACCTCCGCCAAGTTTGGCTTCGACCGCTACTGGCGCAATGTGCGCGTGCATACGCTGCACGATCCGGTCGATTACAAAATACGCGACCTCGGACGCTATGCGCTCGACGGCACGCTGCCTGAACCTACTGCTTATTCCTGAATTTCTGATGACTACTCCCCTGATTCGCATTGAACATGCGAGCAAATCCTTCGGTTCCTTCCATGCGGTGCGCGATGTATCGCTGGAGGTGGGCCAGGGCGATATCTTTGGCCTGATCGGCAAGAGCGGGGCCGGTAAATCCACGCTGCTTCGCTTGATTAACCTGCTGGAGCGGCCGGACGCCGGCGCGATCACGGTCGACGGCCGCGAATTGACGTCACTGTCCAAGCGCGACCTGCGCGACGCGCGCGCCAACATCGGCATGATTTTCCAGCAGTTTAATCTGCTGCAGAACGCCACCGTATTTGGCAATGTCGCCTTCCCGCTGCATATCCACGGCGGCCAGACCAAACAGCAAATCGCCTCCCGCGTGGCCGACTGCCTGGAACTGGTGGGGCTGTCCGACAAGGCCGATAGCTATCCGGCGCAACTGTCCGGCGGCCAGAAACAGCGCGTCGCCATTGCCCGCGCGCTGGCCAGCAAGCCGGCGGTGCTGCTGTGCGACGAGCCGACCTCCGCGCTGGACGCCGAGACCACGCGTTCGCTGCTGGCGACACTGAAGGACATCAATCGCCGGCTCAACGTCACCATCGTCATCGTCAGCCATGAGCTGGACGTGATCGGCGAAATCTGCAACCAGGTGGCGGTGATCGAAGACGGCGCCATCGCCGAACAATTCGCGCTGAACGACGCCGCCGGCCTGGCCGCCCCGCGCCGGACGGCACTCGGCCGCGAACTCGCCGCCGCCGTCGCCGCCAACATGCTCGCCGCGAGCGCACCGCACCAGGAGGCCGCTCATGTCTGAATTCCTCTCCCAACTGGGCGCGTCCGCCAACAACATCATCGTCATGCTGCCGGAGATGTGGGAAGCGCTCGGCCAGACGCTGCTGATGCTCGGCATCGGCCTCACGGCCGCAGTGCTGATCGGCGGCCCGCTCGGCATCCTGCTGTTCCTGGTGGCGGACGGCCAGTCGCTGCAAAACCGCCCTGCCTCGCTGGTCATCGGCTGGCTGGTGAACGTGGTGCGCTCCTTCCCCTTCATCATCCTGCTGGTGGCGCTGGTGCCGTTCACGCGCGCTATCGCCGGCACCTCGATCGGCCCGCTGGCTGCGGCGGTGCCGCTGTCCTTCGCCGCCATCCCCTACTTCGCGCGGCTGGTGGAACAAAACCTGCGCGAAGTGCCGCGCGGCGTGATTGAAGCCGCCCACGCCATGGGCGCGTCGGAATTCCAGATCATCCTGCGCGTGCTGCTGGTGGAAGCCCGCTCCGGGCTGGTGCTGGCGCTGACCGTGCTGTCCATCAGCTTCCTGTCCTACTCCGCCGTGGCGGGTGTGGTGGGTGGTGGCGGCATCGGCGACCTCGCCATCCGTTACGGCTACTACCGCTTCGAGACCGACATCATGGTCGCCACCGTGGCCATCCTCATCCTGATGGTGCAGGCGATCCAGTTCGCCGGCAACCGCATCGCCCAACGCATCGACAAACGCTAACAAGGAACTACATGAACACTCGCCGCACCCTGCTTGCAGCCGCATTGGCCGTCGTCGTCAGCGCGACCACCTACGCGCACGCCAAAGACCCAAAGGAACTGGTGATCGGCACCAGCGCCGGCCCTTACGCCGACCAGATCAAAATCGGTATCAAGCCTATCCTGGAAAAGCAGGGCTACAAGGTCAAGGTGGTCGAATTCAATGACTACATCCAGCCTAACTTCGCGCTGGCCGAAGGCTCGCTGGATGCAAACGTCTTCCAGCACATCATCTACCTGAGCAAATTCTCGGCCGACCACAAGCTGGCGCTGTCGGAGCTGATCAAGATCCCGACCGCGCCGATCGCCATCTACAGCAAAAAACACAAGACGCTGAACGACGTCAAGGAAGGCACCACCGTCGCCCTGCCGAACGACCCGACGAATCAGGCACGCGCGCTGGTGCTGCTGAATCAACTGGGATGGGTCAAGCTGAAAGAGAAAACCGATCCGCTGAAAGCGTCGGAGCGCGACATAGCGGCCAACATCAAGAAGATCAAACTGCTGCCGCTGGAGGCCGCGCAACTGCCGCGCTCCCTGCAAGACGCCGACTACGCCTTCATCAACGGCAACTACGCGCAAGCGTCGGGTCTGAAATTGAAGGATGCGCTGATCGCAGAGAAAATATCGCCGGCCTACGCCAACCTGGTGGCCGTGCGTACCGCCGACAAGGATAAGCAGTTCGCCAAGGATATCGCCGCCGCCTACCGCTCCCGCGAATTCCTCGACATCACCAACAAACACTTCTCGGACTATTCGAAGACCGACTACCAGCTCGCGCTGGAAAAGTAATGTCTAAACTGATACGCTTCAATGCCTTTCAGATGAACACCGTGAGTCACCAGTCGCCGGGACTGTGGACGCACCCGCGCGCCGAGGCCCACCGCTACACGGATCCCGACTACTGGACTGAACTGGCGCAACTGCTGGAACGCGGCCGCTTCGACGCCATCTTCCTGGCCGACGTGCTGGGCGCCTACGACGTCTATCAGGGCAGTGCCGACGCAGCCTTGCGCCACGCCGTGCAGGCGCCGCTGAATGACCCGCTGGCATTGGTGCCGCTGATGGCGCACGTCACAAAACACCTCGGCTTCGGCGTCACCTGCGCGTTGACGTATGAGCACCCGTACACCTTCGCGCGCCGCATGTCGACGCTGGACCACCTGACGCGCGGGCGCATCGGCTGGAACATCGTCACCGGTTACCTGGACAGCGCCGCGCGCAATCTGGGACTGGATCGGCAACTAAGCCACGACGAACGCTACGACCTGGCCGACGAATATATGGAAGTCGTGCACAAACTGTGGGAGCAAAGCTGGGACGCCGACGCGGTGGTCAACGACAAGCAGCGCGGCGTGTACGCCGAGCCGGCGCGCATCCACCCGATCAATCATCAAGGCCGATACTTCAAAGTGCCAGGCTTCCACCTGTGCGAACCGTCGCCGCAGCGTACGCCGGTGCTGTACCAGGCCGGCACCTCGCCGCGCGGCACGGCGTTCGCCGCCAGGCACGCCGAGTGCACTTTCGTCAGCGGTCCAAGCGTCAAAGTCGTCGGAAAATACGCCGACGACCTGCGCGCCGCCGTGCGCGCGGCCGGCCGCGATGGCGACGAGCTCAAAATCTACGCGCAGGCGCTGATCATCACCGCGCCGACGGAAGCCGAAGCGCGCGCCAAGCACCAGGACTATAAGCGCCACATCGACATCGAAGCCGCGCTGGCCTTGCTGTCCGGCTGGACCGGCGTCGACTTCAGCAAGTTCCCGCTGGACGCCACCATCGACTACATCGACTCCGACGCCGGCCGCTCCGCGCTAGCCTCCTTCAGCGCAGCCGATCCAAACCGCAAATGGAGCGTCCGCGAAGCGGCCGAATTCATCGGCCTGGGCGGCCGTGGGCCGGTGCTGGTGGGCGATCCAAAACAAGTGGCAGATCAACTGGAGCAATGGCAAGACCAAACCGGCATCGACGGCTTCAACCTCGCCTACGCGCTGGCCCACGAAAGCATGCGCGACGTGGTCGACCTGATCGTCCCGGAACTCCAGCAGCGCGGCCGCTACCGAAAGAACTACAGCGCCGGCACGCTACGCGAAAAACTCAAAGCACAGCCCGCGTGAAACTCCGGGGTCAGGTCCGTTTTTAAACATGAGCTCGTGTAGAAATGTGGGACCTGACCCCGGGGTTATAACGTGCTTGGGGCGATTATTATTTGTAGTATCCTTTGTGACAATTTTCGATTGTCGGAAGGATAGCCATGCGCTTGCTTACTTTGTGTGCCCTCGCGACGCTGCTTGGCGGTTGCGCCAACTTGCAGGCGGTGCAGGAGTTCGGCCAGATTTCTTCGCTCAGCGCTGGCTATACACGCCTTAGCGATGACTATGCACGTAGTCCGCTGATCAACAAAACTTACACTCTGGAAGCAGAATCGCAGCAGCGCGACGTGCTCGACGGCGAATATCAGCAGCGTCTGCCGCAGGCGGCGCGCTTGCAGGTGCATCACAAGGTGGTGTCGTCGTATATGGCGGCGCTGGCGGAACTGGCCAGCGATGATGTCCCCACCGGCGCGGAGGAAGTGGATGGGCTGGTCGATGCTGCCATTAAAGCCAATTATCTGGACGCCGCCAGCGTGGCGCCAGCCAGGGCGATCGGCAAGCTGCTGACCGATGCCACGCTCAACGGCTATCGTCATCGTGAGCTGAAGAAGGTGATCGCCGAGGGCAATCAGCCGATACAGGCGGTGCTGGCCAGCCTGGTGCAGTCGATGCAGGCCTTCGATGCGTCGCTCAGGATCGAGCGCGCCAATGCCAACCGCTATTACCGCTCGCTGCATGCGCGCGCCCGCGAGAATAACCGCGAACCAGTGGCCGCCGAGCAGGCCTGGGCCAGCCTGAATGCCGCCAACGCGCTGTTCGATGAGCGCGAGCGCGCCATCCCGCTGTATATCGAATCGCTGCGGCGCATCGCCATCGCGCACCAGGCTTTGTACGATGGCCGCGATAACCTCGATAACAAGCAGCTGCTGGCTGATCTCCGGCGCTACACCAAACAAATCCGCTCCGCCTACAGCGCGGTGCGCGCACTCTAAGGAGCGCACATGGGTACTCTCACTCTCTCCGCCGACGATGCACTGAAGCTGTCGGCGCAATTCCGCAATGCCTCCACCGCGCTGGGCGATTATCTGTACGCGCCAGAGAACTGGCCGAAGATCCCCGAGAAGGAGCGCGCCACCTTGCAGTCGCTGGAGGTGACGCTGCTGAACGTGGCCAGCGACCTGGTGACGCGCGCGGTGGGCGTCATCATCCAGGACGCCGAGCAAAGCGTGGCCGATCTGGTCGAGGCCACCAGCCACGCCAGGGACGTGATCAAGAAGATCGATGACGTCACCCGCACCATCACGGTGGTGACGGCGATGATCGGCCTCGCCGGCGTTATCCCGACCGGTAACGCCGGCGCCATTTTCGGCGCTTTGAAGAATCTTCAGAGCGCCGTCAAGGGCGAGCAGACCGCCAAGGCCAAAAAGGCCAAGGAGGCCAAGGCTTAGTCGTTGCGCATCTGCGCCTGCGAGACGTTGCTGGCTGGCGGCACACTCTGCGTCAGCCACACGTTGCCGCCGATGGTGGAACCGGCGCCGATGGTGATGCGGCCCAGGATGGTCGCGCCGGCGTAGATCACCACGTCGTCTTCGACGATCGGGTGACGCGGCACGCCCTTGATCAACACGCCCTGCTCGTCCGCCGGGAAGCGTTTGGCGCCCAGCGTCACATGCTGGTACAGCCGCACGCGCTGGCCGATGATGGCCGTTTCGCCGATCACCACACCGGTGCCGTGGTCGATAAAGAAGCTGGCGCCGATCTGCGCCGCCGGGTGGATGTCGATCCCGGTCAGCGAGTGCGCGATGTCGGAAATCAGCCGCGCCAGGAACGGCGAGCCGAGACGGTGCAGGCTGTGCGCCAGGCGGTAGTACAGAATCGCGATGGTGCCCGGATAGCACAGCATGATCTCGGCCACCGAGGTCGCCGCCGGGTCGCCCGAGAACGCGGCCTGCACGTCCGACACCAGCAAGGCCCGCACTTGCGGCAGGCTGGCGGCAAACTCGCGCGTGATCTCGTGCGCCTGTTTCGTCAACGCCTCCTCGTCGGGAATCGCTTCCTCGGCGGAGAACTGCAGGCCGCGCCGCACCTGCTCGGCAAGACGATTCAGGGTGGTGTTCAAGGTGTCGCCGACAAAGTAGTCGATGCTCTCGTCGGTCAGGTTAGGTCGCCCATAATGGGTCGGGAACAGCGCCGCCTGCAGGCCGTTGACGATGATGGTCAGCGCCTCGCGCGATGGCAGTTCGCGCACGCGGCCATGGTGGCGGATATTGTGGGTGGCTTCGCGCGATACGCGCAGCTGTTCGATCACACTGGCCAGGTTCCAGTGCGATGGCTTGACGGAAGTGCCGTCAAAAGTGTCTCTTGTCATAATGTCTCGAATTCGAAAAACGCGGACGTAATCGCCCAGCGTGCAGCATAACCACTTTGACACGACAGGCAAACGAAGGATTTCGGCCTTTCTTATGCGGCGCACGCATATCGCGTAAAATGCCGGGTCCAACGAACAATACGCTATTCATGAACATTTTGCTGACGCTGCTGCTGGCGGGCCTTTCCATGGTCGGTCCGCTGGCCATCGATACCTATCTGCCATCCTTCCCCGCCATCACCCAGGCGTTCGATGCCAGCCCGCTGGTGGTGCAGCAAACGCTGTCGATGTTCCTGTTCTGCTTCGCGTTCATGATGCTGTTCTACGGCACGCTGTCGGATTCCTTCGGCCGCCGTCCGGTGATCCTGGTGTCGCTGGTGGCTTACATCATCGCCTCGGTGGTGGCGGCGATGGCACCGTCGATCGGCGTGCTGCTTGCCTGCCGCATCGTGCAAGGCCTGGCCGCCGGCGCCGGTTCGGTGGTGGGCCGCGCGATTGTGCTGGACCGCTTCGACGGCGCCGCCGCGCAGAAGATCCTGTCGCACATCATGATGGTGTTCGGCCTGGCGCCAGCGATTGCGCCGGTGCTGGGCGGCTGGCTGCAAGTGGCTTTCGGCTGGCGCTCGATCTTCTGGTTCCTGGCCGCCTTCGGCGTGCTGATGCTGGTGTCGGTGTACCGCGCGCTGCCGGAAAGCCTGCCGGTCAAGGACCGCCATCCCTTCCATCCGGGCGTCATCGCCAAGAACTACTGGAAGGTGCTGTGCCACCACCACTTCCTGCTGCTGGCAGTGGCGGTCGGCATGAGCTTCGCCGGCGTGGCGCTGTATATCGGCTCGGCCGCCTACTTCGTGATGAATATCCTGCACCTGCCGGAGACCGCGTTCGCGTGGATGTTCGTGCCGCTGATTAGCGGCATGGTGATCGGCTCTGCGCTGTCCGGCAAATTCGCGCACAAATACTCGCGCAATGCGCAGGTGTGGGCCGGGTTTGCGGTGATGATTAGCGCAGGCGCAATCAACGTCGCCTACAACGCCAGCTTCACCGCCGCAGTGCCGTGGGCCGTGCTGCCGCTGTTTATTTACTCTTTCGGCCTGGCGCTGGCCATGACGCCGCTGTCGCTGATCGCGCTGGCCTACTTCCCGAACAATAGCGGACTGGCTTCGTCGATGCAGTCGTTTATTCAGATGCTGCTGTTCGCGCTGGTATCAGGTTTGGTGGCGCCGCTGCTGTTCGACAGCGCGCTGAAACTGGCGTGGGGCGTGCTGGTCACGCTGATTATCAGCGTAATCGCCTGGATGCTGGCACTGATCGGCAAGCCGGTTATCCACGACTAAATCAAGGCCCGCCCAGCTACCTCTGTCGTCCCGGCGAAAGCCGGGACCCATGCTGAGTTGCCTGCATGCGCCGCATGGATTCCGGCTTTCGCCGGAATGACGAGGCGAGGTGCGTCTTATGGCCAGGGCGCGGGATTCAGATCGACATACTGCGCCCCGCCCTGCTCCGGTTCAGGCTCGTTCTCCAGCCGCGCGCGGCCTGGGGCCTGAGTTGGATTGCGCAAGCCGAGTATCTCCTTGCGGGCCTCGACGAAATCCGCGCTCGACAGCGGATTATCCTTGTCGGGCCAGTTTTCCACCGCCCACGCCTGCAGTTGTTCGTAACGCTGCCACAATTCACTGATGAACTGGCGGCGTGCTTCTTCGTTATCCATAGCTCCTCCTTGAGTTACCCGACAGTGTGACGGCAGCCATTACAAGCGTCAGTACGCAAGTTAACGTAAAATAACCGTATGCGCCTTACTTCTTTTACCGACTACTCCCTGCGTACGCTGCTCTACCTGGCGGCCAATCGCGATCGCCTGGTCACCATCCAGGACATCGCCGACCTGCACGTCATCTCGAAAAACCATTTGATGAAGGTGGTGTACCAGCTCGGCCTCGCCGGCATGGTGGAGACGGTACGCGGCCGTAACGGCGGTTTGCGGCTAGGCAAAGAGCCCAAGGACATCAATATCGGTGAACTGGTGCGCGCCACCGAAACCGATTTCTTCATGGCGGAATGCTTCGACCGTGCCAGCGACACCTGCCCGCTGACCAACGACTGCAAGCTGAAACACACGCTGAACGACGCCACCCGCGCCTTCCTGGCGGTGCTGGATCAGCAAACCCTGGCTGACATGCTGCCGGCCGATCCGGTGCACAACCAGACCAAGGTTGTCCGCATCATCCGCAAATCGGTCAGTTAAGACCTTGTGGCGCGCTTTTGCGCCTCGCCCAGCACGCGCAGAAAATTTCCGCCCCATAGTTTGGCGATCTCACGCTCGGAATAGCCGCGCCGCAGCAGCTCGACGGTGACGTTTTGCGCTTCGCCTTCGTTTTGCCAACCGTCCACGCCACCGCCGTGGTTGAAGTCCGAGGCGATGCCGACGTGATCGACGCCGATGCGTTTGATGGCATAAGCAATGGCATCCACAAATTGCGCCACAGTCGCCGGGCCGGCCTTCACGCCCTCCGGCGACTTGCGCAGATAGTTGCTGAAAGCCACGACTTGCACCACTCCACCGTTCTGCTTGATCAGGTCCAGCTCTTCGTCGCTGAGATTGCGGGGCGCATCTACGATGGCCTTGAGTCCGGAATGGCTCGCCACCACCGGCGCCTTGGTCAGCTTCAGCACCTGTTGGAGCGCCGGCGTAGTCAGCTGCGACACGTCGATCAGGATGCCCAGTTGGTTCAGACGGGCCACGCCTTGCTTGCCGAGATCGGAAAGCCCGCCGTTTTCGTCCGGCCTGTCGTTCAGCGTTTTGCTCGGGCGCGATGAGTCGGACCAGGCGTTGTTACCCGCATGAGTGTAGCCCAGCACGCGCACGCCACGCTGATACCAAGCGTCGATCTGGCCCAGATCGTCGCCCAGCGGGTAGGCGTTCAAGACGCTGATCAACACCGCAAACTTGCCTTGGCCGGCAATCCGTTGCACGTCTGCCGGCGTGTACGCCAGTGCCGCATGGTCCGGATTCTCTTCCGCGAATGCCTTCACCAGCCTGTATTTTTTCTCGGCGTCTTCCCGGGCTTGGGCGTAGCCCTGCGCAGTGCGCGGCCCCTGCGGCACGAATACCGCCAGCGACGCCCCCTTCAACTGGCCGCGCGCCACTTTGGGCAGATCGATCTGCGTGTTGCCATCCGCCGCTGCGCCGGGGTAGTCGAACGGCAGATCAACATGGCTGTCGAAGGCGATGATCTGCTGATGGATTTGCCGTGCTTTTTCCACCAGGTCGGCATCGGCCGCAGTTGCAGGTCCAGCGACGAGCAGCAAGGCGGCGAGCAAGCCGCACAGGATTTTCTTGTTCATTGTATGCGTTCCTTAAATTAAGCCAATCAGACGGCCGGCGATAATCGCGGCCAGCCACGTCAAGACCGTGAGCGCGGCGACGGGCCTCGCAGCAACAGCAGCAGCTCCGCCATTTTTCGCGCGGCGCAGCAGCCATGTCTGCGCCACCGTAATGATGATCAGCAGGACCAGCTTCGTTTTAAACACAGGGTTCGACCAGAATTTCAGCACATCGGCAGTGAACAGCCACAAGCCACTGAGCAAGGCGATACTCAATGCGGCCAGCAAATACGGCTGCAAATACCTGGCAATATCGGCCGCCGTGCTGGCCCGCAGGCCGATACCGACCAGGCGCAAATCGAGTATCAAGGATGTGCCGAATGCCAGCGCGAGACTGAGCAGATGCAAGCTCATGACGCCGGCGAAAATCCAGGGATCGGCCTCGTTGAAAGCATGGGCGACAGAAGTTTGCGCCAGCCATTCGATGGCGGCTGGATGCGTAGGGACAGACATCGTGGTTCCTCAAATATAAAAAGCGATCAGGCGGCCGGCGATGAGCGTTGCCGTCCATAGCAACAGCGACGACGCTCCGGCGAATCTGGCCTGCCACGGCAGCGCCGGCGCGCTGCTCCACTGCGCATGGCGCGAAAAGTTGTAGTGCCAATAGCCGATATTCAGCGCAGCGAGGATCAGCAACAGCGCTTTCACCTGCAACACCGGGTTTTCCCAAATCCTGCTCGCCTGCGGCAAGAACAGGCCGATGCCGCTGGGGATGGTGAGCAAGGCGCCGATGATGGTGAGTGGCAGGACTTGCTTTTGCAGCGTTTCCAGCCCCACCTCGGGAAACGCAAAACCAAGCAGCCGCAAATCCACTACCGCAATGCTGCCTGCCAGCAGCAATACGCCAACGACATGGACCACATCCAGCGCGTTGAACAGATTGAGTGATTCACCGATGATCTGGCTGACAGGCAGCGCCGCCAGCGTGTCAAAAAAAGCGCCAACAGGCATTGCTTGACTCCTTAGAATTTGTAGTTCAGCGTGGCGGCATACTGCGTGCCCAGGTCCGCGCCCAGCGGGCCGCTGGTGTCGAATGCATACTGGTACTGGGCCTTGGAAGCGTTGGTGCGCGATATCTGCGGCACGCGTCGTGCGCGTTCGTTGAACAGGTTGAATGCCGCGACTTTGGCGTCAAAGCCGTGCCCCAGATTCCATCCCAGCGTCAGGTCGGTCGTCCAGAGTTTGCCGGCGTTCCATTCGCCGGTGGTCGGCAGCCCCGCTGCTGCGTTGTCGGCGTTGGTCCAGAAGCGGCGCACTTTGCCTATGCGGGTTTCACGCACATTGGCCGAGAAGCCACCGTTTTTGTAAGTTACGTCGAATATTTGCTTGTCCCGGGGCGCGAGGTACAGCGTGTTCTGCTGCGTAGTCAGCGACAAGGTGGAGATGTTAGGCAAGCCCTGCAACTTCGCCGGAACGCCCGAAATGCGCGTGAAGGCGCTGGTGTTGAAATTCGCCGCCAGATTCCATTTCCAGGTGGCGGCACCCACACGGTGCTTGCCGTCGATGGTCACATCAAGGCCGCGACTGCGGACATCGCCGACGTCGGTGAAATAATGCGCCGTCAGGCCATTGCCTTGCTGCGGAATGGCCAGCCCTGCCGAGGTAAAGTAGCTCTGCAGAATCGCCAGCTGCGCCGGATTCAGTATCGCGCCGGTGGCATCGCGGAACAGGCCATCGGCGTTGGTGCGATCCAGGCCCACGTTGGCGGAGGTGCCGAGGGTGTGTTCCACTTCCGTCTGATAAAAATCGACCGCATAGTTGACCTGCGACGTGAAGGCGCCGGTGATGCCCAAGGTGTAGCCCTTGGCTTTTTCCGGTGCCAGCGGAACGGCGCCCAGCGCAAGGCCTGCCGCCGAGTCCGGCCTGACCAGCGAGGAGATCAGGCCGTTGGGGCGGCCGGATGTATTGCTATACGAAACGGCTTGCAGCGCCGGTGCGTGAAAGCCATTGCTGGCGGTGCCGCGCAGCGCAAAAGTCGGGCTGAAGTCGTAGCGCGTCGATAGCTTGCCGATCAAGCCGCTGCTGCCAAAGTCCGAGTAGCGCTCGCCGCGCAGGCCGCCGTCAAGAAACCAGGCCTGCGTGATGTTGGCGCCTGCACCGAAATAGGCGGAATAACTATGGCGGCTGGTGTCGGAGGCATCGCGCGGCAGATAGCCGGGCAGCGATTGCGAGCCGCCGCTGCCACCGCCGCCATCGCCAGGGATCACGCCCAGGTAGGCGTTGGGCTCGCCGGGTTTGAGTTGACTCTGCTCCCGCGAATATTCGACACCCGCAGACAAATTCAACGGTTTGGCTGTCCAGCCGGTTTCCACACTGCGGGTCAGATCGAAGGTGTTACTCCACAGGGAGTAAGCGTTCTGGCCGATGTAGAAATCGGTTTGTCCTGCCGAGGCCGGCAACGCGTAGTTGGCGGAATCCACCGTGTAGACATCGACCTTGTCCTTGCCGTAGTTGGTGCTCAGGTCCCAATTCCAGCCGCCCAGAACGCCACGGAGTCCGGCCACCAGATGAATTTCACGATCTTTGGTGGACTCCTGCGGCGTGAAACCGTCAGGATAAAATCCGTACCAGCCGTTATTGCGCGCCAGCGTGTTGCTATAGATGGAGAACGGCGTGCGGAAGTTCTGCGCCGAATAGGCACGGCGGTCGGCGTAAGTGCCGAAGCTGTAGACCGTCAGATCATTGCCCAGATCATACTCGCCATTAAAGCCTACGCTGCCGGTTCGGACGTCCAGTTTTTGACCGCTGTTCTTCCAAGGCGCGTTGTCGCGCGTGGCTTCCTTGGGATTGGCCGTGGTCCCGGCTGGCAGTGAATTGTTCGCGCCGAGCGTGGTGGACAGCGTGCCGTCGGAGCGGACCGCCGGATAGTACAAATAGCTGCGATTCAGCGGCGAGCTGCGTATCGCTGGTTTCTGTCTGTTGAGTTGTGCGAACAGGCTGACGAAGCCGCGATCGCCCAGCGCCAGGCCCTTGTCCACGGCAATGCTGCTGTTCTCGCCGCCGCCCTTGAAGGTGGAGCCGCCTTTGACGCTAAGGCCACCGCCTTGCGCGTTGTGCTTCAAAATCACGTTGACCGTGCCGGCAATCGCCGCCGAACCGTACAGAGCCGATGCGCCGTCGCGCAGCACTTCGACATGATCGACGGCGCTGGTCGGTATCAGCCCCAGGTCCACGGCGGCCGAGCCGGAGAAGCCGCCCTCGCTGACGATGGCGGTGGTGTTGCGGCGTTTGCCGTTGATTAGCACCAGCGTGTACGCCGGCGAGAGATTGCGTTGTTGTACGCCCAGCACAATGCTGCCCAAGTCGGGTTGCGGCGATTGCCCCGGCAGATTGAAGGAAGGCACCAGGGCCACCAGCGCGCCAAGCAGATTGTCCGAACCGCTGTTGGCCAGATCTTCCTGCGTCAGCAGATCGATCGGCGAGGCACTGTTTTCTACGGTACGCCCACTCACGCGCGACCCGGTGACGACCACCACACTGCCATCCTCGGCCGCATCTGCCGCCTGCGATGGTGCGGCCAGTGTCAGGGAAACCGCCAATGCCAGTGTAGTGAGCGGAACATTGTGGTGTTTGTTTTTATGTGCAGTCATCTCGGCGCTTTCATTTTTAAATTAACGAAAGCCCAATTTGCCACGCGGCACACAACACTGTCGAAGAATAAAATCTCACACCGATATGCGGCCGTGCGGCGTAAGCTAATTACAAAATTCAAGCATGCGCTGAGGCGTCAGGCGCCAGGCGCTTTTTGCGCATCGGCCGGCTTGGCGTCACCGGGACCGCCATCGCCTTCGGTGCCGCCATTGATTACGCGGCCATCGGGCAAGGTCACTACACGGCCATCGATCAGGCGCACGCCGGCCTTCTTGACCAGGTAGCCATCCACAACCAGCGTATCGCCAATGTTGATGTCGCCTTTCTTGAAGCCGCGCCGCGACAGCGCACCGGGCCCTGCGCCCTCCACCGCCCAGTTGTGCGTGACACCCTTGCTGTCGATCACGTCGAGATGGAAATAGCTGTGCGGATTGGTCCACTCAATCTTGGTCAACGTCCCTTTCAGACGTATCGGTTTGTTGGCATCGAACAGTGCTGCAAACGAGTGGTGCGCAGAGGCCAGCGGAACAAGGGAACCAGCTGCCAGCACCAGCGCCGCGCGGAAAAAAATCTTCTTCATGCATATCTCCAATGGCTAAAAAAGTGGTTGCAGCTTACCTGCAAACAAGCCCGCAACCAAACGCGCACTTAAGATATGGATATGCAATAAGCTTATTGGACGGTGGTTCAGCTTGCTGGCAAATTACGCTTTCCATAAATCACATTCCCAAGAGAACCCAATGCCTTTTCGAATCAATCCGCTGCATATGGCGGTTGGCTTGGCTCTATCCGCCGCCTTGACGGCGCATGCGCAATACCGCGATGAAGCCAGGCCCGATAGCATCACCAAACAGTCTGAAAAAATTTTGCTCGGCACCGAATACACCGGCAAGCCAGTCAGCACGCCACGTGATGCCAAAGGCAAACCCGTTCTCAATGGCTACTGGAAATTGCTGCACGAAGCCAACAAGCCCGATGGAAATCTGGCCAAGGATTTGCCGAATTTCCAGTTGCCCTACACGGCCGCCGGCAAGGCCGCGCTGGCCGCGAATGTCAAAGTCGTCGATCCGGAAGCACGCTGCATCATCACCGGCTTACCGCGTGCGTTCACTGCGGTACTGCCGTTTGAGATTCAGCATAACGGCGTACGCTTCGCCACCTTTCATCAACTGGGCTGGCATCGGTTAGCCTGGCTGGACGGCCGCAAGCCGGCAACCGATCCCGATCCGCGCTATAGCGGCAACGGTATCGGCGAATGGCAAGGCGATACGCTGGTGATACGTTCGCACGCCTTCAAAGACAGCAGCGATGGCAGGGTGTGGGCCGACGACAACGCCAATCCGATCAGCAATGAGGCTGTGTTGATCGAACGTTGGACGCGCCCCGATTATCACCACCTGAATCTGGAATTGACCTTGACCGATCCGAAGTACTACAGCCAGCCGATCAAGTATGCACGCAAGTTCGTGCTGGCGCCGGCGGGCGAAGCGCTGAAGGAAGTCTCCTGCGAGTGGAACACTTACTGGGTTACCACGCAACTGGAGCCGGGGCCAGGCAAGATTGCCGCCGACGGCAATCGCTACTTCGGACCCGACAAGCAGATCGTTCCAGACTGGCCCCTCGGCAATGTGGAGAATGACGGTCGCGCCACCGGCTATTGGCTGTATCGGAAGAACAAACCGAAACCATCGGATTTGCCACCCAAGCCGGAGGCCAAGTGAACAGTATGAATACGGAGATCAAGTGCATGAGGTTGGCGAAGAGTGTCTTGTTGTTGAGCGTGCTGGCCGCGTTGAGTAGCAGCGCGCTGGCGCAAAACCGCCCCGCCCCGGCGCGTCCGCCCGCTGCGGACAACGGCGATGCCGAAACCGAAATGTTCAAGCCGCTCATCTACAAGGGGCCGCCGGTGGCGACGCCGCGCTTGTCGGATGGCAAACCGGATTTGAGCGGATTCTGGCAGGGTGTACGTGACAAAAGCGTCCCTGGCGGCAATCATGGCAAGGACCAGCCCGGCTTTATTCTGCCACTGAGCGAAAAGGGCAAGCGCGCGATGATCTACTCGCAGAACCATGCGCCGGACCCGGAGGCCGTCTGCATCAACGGCGGCATTCCGCGCCACAATAGCAGCGGCCTGCCATTCGAGATCTTGCAGACGACCGACCGCTTCGCCACGCTGTATCACTACACCACACACCGTTCGGCCACGGTGGGACCGAAGCGCGACTTGCCGCCGAAGGAGCAAATCACCAAGACCTATTTCGGCACCAATGTGGCGTATTGGGATGGCGATACGCTGGTGATCGAAACCACCGGCTTGCGGGATTCTTCCTTCGAAAAAATCTGGCTCGATGAAAACGGCAATCCCACCAGCGATCAGACCAGGGTGATCGAGCGCTGGTCGCGGCCCGATTACCACCACCTGCAACTGGAAGAAACCGTGAGCGATCCGAAGTATTACCGCGAGCCGTTCAAGTTCACGCGCAAGTGGAACTACGGCGGCGACGGACGCGGCGTGGGTGAATACTCCTGCAATGAAAACAATGTCGAGCACGAGCATATCGGACCGGGCGCCGGCGTGATCGGTCCCGACGGCAATCGCGGTTTCGGCTACAACGCGCCGCTGCCCAAAGCTCCACCCGGCCCGGATGCCTACGATTTATGATTATGCGAAAACACACACTACGAAACGCGGCAGGGCTGGCGGCATTCGCGCTGCTGGCTGCATGCCAACCGCGCGCTGCATCGGTGCAAGCGCCACCATACGCGGCGCAGGCCACCTTGCAGGACGCCATGAACCACATCATCGATCCCGAAGCCGATGTGATCTGGCATGCCACCGGCACCATCGCCACCAAGGAAGGCGTGATCGAGAATTACCCCAGAACCGATGAGGACTGGGAAGCGCAACGCCGCGCCGCATTGCGTCTGCTGGAAGCCAGCAATATCTTGCTGATCCCTGACCGCAAAGTCTCCGCTACGCCGTTTGCATCGGCCGGTCCAGGTGTTTACAGCTCGGCTGAGGTGCAGCAGCAGATTGATAGCAATCGCGCCACCTTCAATGCACTGGCCTTGAACCTGCGCGATGCGTCGCAACAGCTGCTCAAAGCCACCGACAGGCGCGATGTGGAGTCCCTGATGAAATTGGGCGATCACCTGGATCATGCATGCGAGGCTTGCCACAAAACGTTCTGGTATCCCGCTGAGAAATTCCCGCGCCTGCCGGCGATACCGCCTTCGCCGTAAAACTTACGCCCTTACGCCGCGTCCTGCCGCAGTTGCGGCAGCGACGCCATCAGGTCTGAGAAGCGCTGGCCCTGTATCATCACATGCTCGCGCAGCAGCTGGGCCGCCAGCTCGCCATCGCCATCCAGGATGGCTTTCACCACCCCGTCATGCTCGTTGTAGGAATTGGCCAGGCGGTTGCGCACCCGCAGTTGCAGGCGACGGTAAGGACGCAGGCGGCGGTACAGCGCGCGCGTCTGCTCGATCAGGAATTGATTGTGGCTGCCGGCGTAGATCGCCTCGTGAAAAATCTCATTCCGGTAGTAGTAAGTGTCCGGCTCCTGCGCCTCCAGCGCTTCCTGGCAGGCCTGGTGCGCAGCCACTAAGGCCTGCTGCTCCTCCGGTGTCATGCGCCGCGCCGCCAGGCGGCCGCAGATCGACTCCAGTTCCGACATTACCTCAAACATCTCCACCAGCTGCTGCGGCCCCAGCTCCGCCACGATAGCGCCGCGTCGCGGACGTATCACCACCAGCCCCATCGTCGACAGCTGTATCAGCGTTTCGCGGATCGGCGTGCGCGAGACGCCGAAACGCGCGGCCAGTTCGGTCTCATCCAGATGCTGTCCCGGCTTGAGCTGGCCGACAGCAATCATTTCTTCTATCTGTTCGCGGAGGGTGGCGGAGTGTGTCGTCATGTTTAGCATTATATCGCTTGACAACGTATGCGCAATCGCTATTCTTGTATACACAAAAAAGGTTATTGCATGCCAAATGCGAATAATGATAATGTTTCCGTACATCAACCCTTGGAGGACGTATGACTGCCATCACCCGCCGGTCCGTATTAGCAGCCCTGGCTGCCACCCCGTTGTTGTTGCAGCAATCCGCTTGGGCCCAAACCTCGCTCAAGATTTCCCATCAATTCCCTGGCGGCACCGTGACGGAAGGCGACTTCCGTGACCGGCTGACGCGCATGTTTGCCGCTGAGGTGGAAAAGCGCTCGAAAGGCGCGCTGAAGTTCGCGGTCTATCCGGGTTCCTCGCTGATGAAGACCAACGCCCAGTTCTCCGCCATGCGCAAGGGCGCGCTGGACCTGTCGCTGGTACCGCTGTCGTACGCCGGCGGCGAAGTCCCGGAAGTGAATATCGGCCTGATGCCCGGCCTGGTGACTTCGTATGAACAAGCCTACGGCTGGAAGAACGCCGAAGTGGGCAAGGAACTGTCGCGCATCCTGTACGACAAGGGCATCGTCATGGTCAGCTGGATCTGGCAGGCCGGCGGTATGGCGTCGCGCACCAAGCCGGTGCTCGATCCGGATGACGCCAAGGGCATGAAGATTCGCGGCGGCTCGCGCGAAATGGACATGATGCTGAAGGCCGCCGGCGCCGCCGTGGTCACGCTGCCGTCCAACGAAATCTACGCGGCGATGCAGACCGGCGCCATGGAAGCAGCGCTGACCTCCTCCACTTCGCTGATCTCGTTCCGGCTGGAAGAAGTATCGAAGGCGCTGGTCACCGGCCGCACCGGTTCCTACTGGTTCATGCTGGAACCGCTGATGATGTCGCGCGCCATCTTCGACAAGCTGCCGAAAGACCAGCAGCAGCTGATCCTGACCGTCGGCGCCGAGCTGGAAACGTTTGCCCTCAAGTCGTCGAAGGAAGACGACCAGCAGGTGGCCGTGGTGTACCAGAAGGCCGGCGCCAAAGTCGCCGACATGAGCGCAGCCTCGCTGCAGAAATGGCAGGCCATCGCCCGCACCACCGCATGGAAGGACTACGGCGAGAAAAACGCCAGCTGCGCCAACCTGCTTAAACTGGCGGAGAAGACGCTGTGAGCCACGGCGTAGAAATCACGCCGTCGCGCGGTCCCGCGCCGCCGGACAACGCCGTCATCGCGGCGCTGACGGCGGCCCTGGGCAAGCTCAATCGCGCGCTGATGACGCTGTCCATGATCGCGCTGGTGCTGACCTCCCTGGTGCTGACCTACTCGGTGGTGTCGCGCTACTTCTTCCACGCGCCGACCGACTGGCAGGACGAAGCCTCGGTGTTCATGCTGGTGGGCGTCACCTTCTTCGCCACCGCCTTTGTCCAGTACCATCGCGGCCATATCGGCATTGAAGCGATTGCGGGCCTGCTGCCGCGCCGCGTGAATGCGATCCGGCTGTTCGTGGTCGACCTGGCGTCGACGCTGTTCTGCGCCTTCTTCACCTGGAAATCGTGGCTGCTGTTCCACGAGGCCTGGGTGGACGGTCAGACCACGTCATCCACCTTTGCGCCGCCGCTGTGGATACCCTACTCCATGATGGCGGCCGGCATGACGCTGCTCACGCTGCAACTGCTGCTGCAAACGCTGGCCCGCCTCACCAACAAACCGGAGCATTCGGCATGAGTGAACTGACTTTGGGGGCGCTGTACGGCGCCGTCACGCTGGTGGTGATGTTCTCCGGGATGCCGATCGCGTTCGCGCTGGGCATCGTCGCCACCGGTTTTATGTACTTCTTCATGCCGGCTTCTTCGCTGGACACGATCACGCAGAACGTCTACGAAGAGATGGCGTCGATCACGCTGCTGTCGATCCCCCTGTTCATCCTGAAGGGGGCGGCGATCGGCAAGTCGCCGGCCGGCCGCGACCTGTACTCCGCGATCCACACATGGATGCACAAGATCCCCGGCGGCCTGGGCATCGCCAACGTGTTTGCCTGCGCGCTGTTCGCTGCCATGGCCGGCTCCTCGCCTGCCACCTGCTCGGCGATCGGTTCGGCCGGCATTCCGGAGATGCGCAAGCGCGGCTACTCGCCCGGCTTCGCCGCCGGCATCATCGCGGCCGGCGGCACGCTGGGCATCCTGCTGCCGCCATCGATCACCATGATCCTGTACGCGGTGGCTGCCGAGCAGTCGCTGGGCCGTCTGTTCCTGGCCGGGATCGGCCCCGGCATCCTGCTGGTGGTGCTGTTCGCCGGCTACGCCGTCTACCGCGCCCGCAAGGAATACCACATGGCGCTGGACATCTACCAGAAAGGCGGCGAAAAATCGGCCTATCTGGAGGACGAGCATTTCACGCTGAAGGAAAAGGTCGAGATGCTGCCGCGCGTGCTGCCGTTCATCGTGCTGCTGATCGGCGTGATGGTGGCTTTGTACGGCGGCTTCGCCACCCCCTCCGAAACTGCGGGCCTGGGCGCCTTGCTGGCACTGGGGCTGCTGGCGCTGATCTATGGCGTGTGGAAGCCCAAGGACCTGTCGCCGATTCTTGGCTCGTCGATCAAGGAATCGACCATGCTGTTGCTCATCATCGGCATGTCGCTGCTGTATTCCTACGTGATGAGCTACCTGCACATCAGCCAGTCCGCCGCCGCGTGGGTGGTCAGCCTGCACCTGTCGAAATGGGTACTGCTGGCGGTGATACTGTTGATGGTGGTGGTGTTCGGCTTCTTCCTGCCGCCGGTCTCCATTATCCTGATGACGGCGCCGATCATCCTGCCGCCGCTGCGCGAAGCCGGTTTTGACCTGATCTGGTTCGGCATCGTCATGACGGTGGTGATGGAGATGGGCTTGATCCACCCGCCGGTGGGGCTGAATATATTCGTCATCAAGAACATCGCGCCGGACATCCCCTTAAAGGATGTGATCTGGGGCGTGTTCCCCTTCCTGTTGTTGATGGTGGTGGCGGTACTGCTGCTGTGCTTCTTCCCATCGATCGCAACCGGCCTGCCTGACATGATTATGGGAGCAAAATAAAATGTCCTGGAACACCTTGCAGCAAAATCGCGATGCGCGATTGCAGCGCGCCCGAGCGGCGCTGGGCAATGAACTGGACGGCAAAAGCCTGCCGGCCGCGCGCATCGCCGATCTGCTGCATGCGGTCGTCGAATGCGGCGACCGCGTCTGCCTCGAAGGCAATAACCAGAAGCAGGCCGATTTCCTCGGCCATGCGCTGGCGAACCTGGACCCGGCGCGCGTCAACGATCTGCACATGCTGCAGTCGGTGCTGGCGTTGCCCGAGCATCTGGATGTCTTCGAGCGGGGCGTCGCTTCGCGGCTGGATTTCTCTTTCTCCGGCCCGCAGGCGGCGCGGGTGGCGCGGCTGGCATCGGCCGGCAAGCTGAATATCGGCGCCATCCACACTTACCTGGAGCTGTTCAGCCGCTACTTCATCGACCTGCCGCCGCGCGTTTGCCTGATCGCGGCGGAGGCGGCCGACCGGCACGGTAATCTCTACACCGGTCCTAACACCGAGGACACGCCGGCCATCGTCGAGGCGACCGCGTTCAAGCAAGGCATCGTCATCGTCCAGGTGAACAAGCTGGTGGACAAGGTGCCGCGCGTGGACGTGCCGGGCGACTGGGTAGATTTCGTCGTGCAGTCGCCGCGCCCCTATTACATCGAGCCTTTGTTCACGCGCGATCCGGCGCAGATTTCCGAGATACAGGTGCTGATGGCGATGATGGCCATCAAAGGCATCTATGCCGAGTACGAGGTGCAACGGCTGAACCACGGCATCGGCTTCGACACCGCCGCCATCGAGCTGCTGTTGCCGACTTATGCGGAGTCACTCGGCCTGCGCGGCAAGATCGGCAAGCACTGGGCGCTGAATCCGCACCCGGCGCTGATTCCGGCGATCGAGGCGGGCTTTGTCACCTCCATCCACTCTTTCGGTTCCGAGCTGGGCATGGAGGAATACATTCACGCGCGGCCGGACGTGTTTGCAATCGGCCCGGACGGCAGCATGCGCAGCAACCGCGCCATGTGCCAAGCCGCCGGTCACTATGCCTGCGATATGTTCATCGGTTCGACCTTGCAGATCGACTTGCAGGGGAATTCGTCCACCGCAACGGCGGGCCGCATCTCCGGCTTTGGCGGCGCTTCCAATATGGGCGCCGACGCGCGCGGACGGCGTCACGCCAGTCCTGCGTGGCTGAAGGCTGGCGAGCAGGCGCGCGCGGGCCGCAACACCATACCGCGCGGCCAGAAGCTGGTGGTGCAGATCGTCGAGACCTTCCGCGAGCATATGCAACCGGCCTTCGTTGATAAGCTGGATGCGTGGGAGCTGATGGAGCAGGCCAAGATGGCCATCCCGCCGGTGATGATCTACGGCGATGATGTGACCCACATTCTGACCGAGGAGGGCATCGCCAACCTGCTGCTGTGCCGCACCGACGAGGAGCGCGAGCAGGCGATACGCGGCGTGGCTGGTTACACGCCGGTGGGGCTGGCACGCGACAAGCGCGCGGTAGAGAATCTGCGGGATCGTGGCATCATCACCCGCGCCGAGGATCTGGGCATCGACAAGCGCCTGGCGACACGCGATCTGCTGGCAGCACGTAATATGAAAGACCTGGTGCGCGCATCGGGCGGTTTGTACAACCCGCCCAAGCGTTTCCGCAACTGGTAAGGAGCACACAGATGGAAACATTGAACTATCGTTTTGAACAAGGCACCCGCCGTCTGAGCGCAGCCCCCGAAGTGGTGGGCGTGGTCGGCTCGGGCAATCTGGAAGTGCTGATCGAGCCGGCCGATCTGAATGGCGCCTGCACCATCGAAATCACCACCGCCGCCGTCGGCTTCGCGCCGATCTGGCAAGCGGTGATGGGCGACTTCCACGCGCGTTGGCTGTTGGCCGACACGCGCATCTCGATCAACGACATGGGCGCGACGCCGGCCGTGGTCAGCCTGCGGCTGGACCAGGCGGTAGAAACCATGCTGGGAGGCGCCAAATGAGCCGCGCCATCAGCTATCAGGAAGCGACCGCGCGCGAACGTCTGCAACATCTGTTCGACGCTGGCAGCTTTGAAGAATTCCTGCCGCCGTCGGAACGCATCACCAGCCCTCACCTGCCGCAGCTGAACGCGCCGGTGGCGTTCGATGACGGCGTGGCGATCGGCCGTGCACTGCTGGCTGGCGTGCCGGTCTACGTGGCGGCGCAGGAAGGCGCCTTCATGGGCGGCGCGGTCGGCGAGGTGCATGGCGCCAAGCTGGTTGGCCTGCTGCGCAAGGCGGTGGCGGACAAGGTGGCAGCGGTCGTGCTGCTGGTGGAATCCGGCGGCGTGCGCCTGCATGAGGCCAACGCCGGTCTGATCGCCGTCTCGGAAGTGATGCGCGCATTGCTCGATGCCCGCGATGCCGGGGTGCCGGTGATTGCGTTGGTCGGCGGCGCGAATGGCGCCTTCGGCGGCATGGGCATTGTGACGCGCTGCGCCAACGTGGTGATCATGTCGGAAGAAGGACGGCTGGCGATGTCCGGCCCGGAAGTGATCGAAACCGCCAACGGCGTGGAGGAATACGATTCACGCGACCGCGCACTGGTGTGGCGCACCTCGGGCGGCAAACATCGCTATCTGCTGGGCGACTGCCAAAGCATCGTCGCCGACGATGTCGCCGCATTCCGCGCCGCCGCGCGGGAAGCCTTGGCGGCACTGGCCGGCGCGCCCACCGGCTTGACGCTGGAGGCGCTGGAAGCAGAGCAGCACATGCTGGCGTCACGGCTGGAGAACTACGGCGGGCTGGCCGATCCGGTCGATATCTGGAGCGCGATGCAGGTACCGGATGCGGCAAGTATTCCGATGCTGGACGTGGACAGCTTTATCGCGGCGGCGGCGCAGCGCAAGGGAGTCTGAGATGGATTGGAAAAAACTGGCGGATACGCTGTTCCCCGAGGGGCACACAATCATTGAGCAGGATGAATTCTTATGCGGCGGCGCGCAGGTGGATGGCCAGGCGGTGGCGGTGATCGGCACTACCGGCCACACACCTATCGGCGTGGAAATCGCGTTGGCGCAAGCGCAGGCAATCCTGCGCACCGTGCGCGATTTTCCCGGCATGCCGATCCTGATGTTGATCGATACGCAGGGCCAGCGATTGCGCCATCGCGATGAGATGTTGGGCATCAACAGCTATATGGCGCACCTGGGCAAATGCGTGGATCTGGCGCGGCGCAATGGACACAAGGTCCTTGGCCTGGTGTACGACCAGGCGCTGTCGGGCGGCTTTATCACCAGCGGCTTGATGGCGGACGCCTGCTATGCGCTGCCGGATGCGACGATCCGCGTGATGGGTTTGCCGGCGATGGCGCGCATCACCAAGGTGCCCGAGGAACGCTTGACTGAGCTGGCGCAAAGCAATCCGGTGTTTGCGCCGGGGCCGGAGAATTATTTGCGCATGGGCGGTGTCGAAGCTATCTGGCATGGCGATCTGGCCGCGCATTTGCGCGCGGCGCTGGCGCAGCCGGTGGTGGGCGATCAACGCAGCGCGCTTGGCTTGCAGCGTGGCGGGCGTCGCCTGGCGCAGCCGGTAATCGACGCGGTGGTGTCAGGCGGCCATGTACAGCGGACTTGAACGTCACTCGCTGGTGTGGCTGACCGCCGCCGGCTGGCAGGCGGCGATTGCCTCTGTGCAGCCGGAGCATGCGGGCGCGCTGACGCAGTGGCGGCAGAATGATTGGCCGGCCATCGTCCGCCGTTCCGACGCCGGTGCCGATGCTGCAGCCGGCGACATTTTCCTCGGCGTGCCGCTGCCGCCGGACGCAGCGGGCGTAAAGGTACGCATTGGGTTGCGCGTGGCCCCTTCACAGGTTGAACGCACGTCGGCGGCGCTTGCGCTGCGTTCGGCGCTGCCGGCCGCAGGCCGCTGGCGTGACCGACTGACCGCTTTAAGCGATGCGGCGCCGGGCCTGCGCGTGTTTGGTTCGCTGGCGATGCAGGCGCTGACCGGCTTGCAGTATCTGTCGCCAGGCTCGGACGTGGATCTGCTGTTTCACCCTGTCAGCCGCCGGCAACTGGAGGACGTTATCCCGTTGCTGGGGCGTCACGCTGAACACTTGCCGCTGGACGGCGAAGTCGTGTTCCCCGGCGGTGCGGCGGTATCGTGGAAAGAATGGCAGGCGGCGATCGCGCATCCAGCCAAGGTGCTGGTGAAAGAACTGCATGCAGTGCGGCTGGCCGATACCGCCTCGCTGCTGGCGACGCTGGAGACGACATGATGCGCGCCCCAGCCCTCCGCGAGCTTGATGGTTTCCGATTCGGCGCGGTCAGGCAAGCCGCCCTCCCGCCCGGCCGCGCCGCGCCGCGCGCATTTGCGCGCGAAGTCGCACGGCTGGCGGTGCGCGCACTGCATGCGGAGTTGTGCCTGTATCCGAAGCCCGGCCTGGTGTCGCCGGTAGACAGCGGCAGCCATGACGACATGGATGCCGGCACCTTCATGCGCAGCATGTTCGCGCTGCGCCACTATTTCAAGAAAATCTGCCTGGCAGGCTGGAATGATGCGCCGTTTGCGCAGCTGAAGAAACTCGGCATCGCGGCGGAAGCGGCCATGTTGACGGCGACGCGCGGGATCAACACGCATCGCGGCGCGATCTTCAGTCTCGGCATGCTGTGTGCATCCGCCGGTCGCGCCGGAGCGCAAGGCACGCCGCTGACGCCCGCCGCACTGCGCGCCGTGATGCTGATACGCTGGGGCGAAGAACTCGGCCACCACGCCGCCCCCGCAGTCGCCAGCGCGGCCGGCGAGGAAGCCGGATTGGCCGCAAACACGCCGGCAGGCCCGCCGCCGCGCATGCACCCCGACAAAAGAACGTTGAGCAATGGCTTGCGCGTGGCGGAACGGTATGCCGTCAGTGGCGCGCGGGAGGAAGGCGCGCTTGGCTTGCCATCGGTCTTTGAAGTCGGCATCCCCGCCTTGCTGGCCGCGCGCGCGCGGGGCGCGACGGTCACCGAGGAGCGCATCGATACGCTGTACGCGCTGATGGCGCACATCAGCGACAGCAATGTCTATCACCGCGCCGGACCGCGAGGCGCGCAGATCGTGCGCGAGCATGCGGAGCGCTTCCTCGCGCAAGGCGGCACAGCCCATGCCAACTGGCGTATCGACGCGCTGCACAGCCACCGCTTATTCGTCGAGCATCGCCTGTCGCCGGGCGGCGCGGCCGACCTGCTGGCTGCCTGCTGCCTGGCGCTATCCCTGTCAGCGCTGGAAATGCCATGAGCCGCGCGCGCCTGCTGCTGCTGTGCCCCGGCCAGGGCGACCAGCATCCAGAAATGTTCAAGCTGGCGCGCACCAGCGCTGCCGGCAATGCAATGGCAGACCGCCTGTTAAACGGCCGGGAGAGCGTCCTGGCGAGCGGCGATATCTACGCCAACCGCAGCGCCCAGCCGCTGATCGTGGCGGCCACGCTGTCGATGTGGGAAGCGCTGCGCGAGCAGGCGCCGCCGCCGGCGCTGGTGGCTGGCTACAGCGTCGGCGAACTGGCCGCTTACGGCGTGGCCGGCGCCATCGTACCGGAACAGGCGGTCGCGCTGGCGGCACGGCGCGCACAGTCGATGGACGACTGCGCCAACGCGGCGCCGGGCCAGGCAATGCTGGCCATCACCGGCTTGACGCTGGCCGCCGCCAGCCAGCTCGCCGAACAATACGGCTACTGCATCAGCATCGAAACCGGAGAAGACACCTGCATCGCCGGCGGTCCGGCCGCACACGCGGAACGGCTACAGCAGGCAATCGAAGCGGCCGGCGCGCGCAGCCGCCCCCTGCCGGTGGAAGTGGCCTCGCACACACCGTATATGCAAGACGCCGTCGCGCCGTTCGCGCAAGCGTTGCGCGCCACGCCGTTCCAGCCGCCGCAAGCGCCGGTGCTGGCCGGCATCGATGCGGCAGCAGTGCGCGACCAGCCACGCGCCGTCGACACCCTGTCGCGCCAACTGGCGGAAAGCATCCGCTGGCTCGCCTGCATGGACGCCGCCGCCGAAGCCGGCATCACCGTCGCGCTGGAACTCGGCCCCGGCAGCGCCCTGTCCAGGATGCTGCAAAACCGCCACCCGCACATCAACACCCGCTCGGTGGCGGACTTCCGCACGCTGGAAGGGATACGCAAATGGCTGGAGCGCGCCGCCGACGACGCCTAGCGCGTATGCTGCGTCGCCCAGGCGATGATGTTCTGCGCATCCATCGCACCCGGCTGCCGCGCTATTTCGCGCCCATGGCGGAACAGGGCCAGCGTCGGAATACTGCGGATCGCATAACGCGCCGCCAGATCCTGCGCCTGTTCGGTATCCACCTTCACCACGCGGAACTGCGGCTCCAGCCGCTGCGCGGCTTGCGCGTAAAACGGCGCCATCGTGCGGCAAGGGCCGCACCACGGCGCCCAGAAATCCACCAGCACCGGGATATCGCTGCGCTCGATGTGCTTGAGGAAGCGCGCGCTGCTCAGGTCCGCCGGCGCGCCGGTAAATAACGCTTTCTGGCATTTGCCGCATACCGGCTGCGCCGCCAGCCTGGCGGACGGCACCCGGTTCACCGCATCGCAATGGGGGCAGACAATATGCAGCGACTCCGGCTGCGCGTTGGTCGAATTGGTCATCAGTCATCTCCTGCAACAAGCTGAACATGATAATCCAAGGGCAAAAAAAATGCCGCGCCATGCGTACGAGCTGCGCATGGGCGGCACAATCGGGGCTACGCAGTGAAGCGGTGAGATCAGCTCTCTTTACGCGCGCCGGTTTGCTTGCCGCTCTGTACGGCGGCTTGGGCGGCGGTCTGGGCCTGCGTGGCCTGACCTTGGAGGTTGGCCTCGCGGCCATCACTGCCATTCTGGGAAGCACGGCCATCAGTGCCGCTGGCCTGACGGGCGCCATCGCTGCGGAACGGATCGGTGAATTTCTCCACTGCATCCTGATGGCTGCGCAGGGTTTTTTCCGTTTCTTCCGACGTCAGGCGGGCCACTTCGTCAGCCAGCGCCTTGGCGGTACGGCTGGTTTCCTGTACGTGCTCTTCGGCGACTTTGGACAGGTCGACATGGGTATCGGCGGCGATGCGCGACAGGTGTTGCTGATACGCGCGCAGTTTCTCGGCGGTTGGCTGGGCGTGCGCGGCGGCGGCGGCCAGCGCCTCGGTGGGGCGATGGGCGATGATGACCTGCTGGCCGGCCTGCGTGGTTTCTTCCACCAGGGTTTGCGCCAGTTGTATGTTCAGGTCGCTGTACTGCTGAACGGTGCGAAACAGGGATTTCGACAAGTCGTTGAAGAACGACAGTTGCGCTTCCAGATGCGTTTTTGCAGCAGGGGTAACAATTTGAGAGAATGGATACATAGATGCCTCGAAAGTTAAGTGCCGGAAGAGTTGTCCACGCCACGACATGCGGCGCGAACGTCAAGGCTACGTTAGCTCGATTCACCTCGTTTGATCTGCGTCAAACGTCGCCTACTTACCCGCTCGCCTTCGCTTGAAACGCGAGGCCGGCGGCAAACAATGCAGCCGCCGCCAGCGCATAGCCGCTCACGCTTGCAATACTTGCCACACCATTGAAGCCGGCCACGTCGAGCAGTGGCACGCTGGTCGCCTGGGTCGCCACGTACATGCCGAACAGGAACAGCGCGAGGAACAAGCGCGCCGTCCGGCTCACGCTGCCCAACAGCCCGGCCGCCGCCGACAAGGCCAGCACGCCGGCCAGCAAGGCCGCCGCCCGCAGCGGCGCTTGCGCCAGCCAGCGCAACAGCACCGGCGCGGTGAACAGCAGCGCCAGCGTGATGGCCGCCAGCGCTTGCGCCACGTACGCCCGCACGCGGCCGCCGGGCGCGGCAGCGTTCAGCGCGCCGACGTCATGCCGCCCATCGCGCACGCTGATGTCGCTAATCAGCACGCCCCAGACCAGGATGGCGGCGATGACGACCGCGCCCAGCTGCGCGCTGCCGGCGACGCAGCCCAGCACCAGCAACGCCAGCGCCGCCGCCACTGCCGCCGGATTGCCGACCAGCGTCAGCGCCAGCAACGCCAGCGCCTGGCCGCCGATCCCCGGCACCCGCGCCGCCAGCCCGAACAGCGGCCGCGCCAGCCGCGCGCACGGCAGCAGCCAACCGTTCAGCAACGCCAGCGGCGACCAGCCGCCCCGCCCTGCGCGCGCCTGCACCCGGTCGGGCGAAAAGCGGTGAAACAGCAGCAGCGCCGGCAGCAGCGGGAGCAAGGCCAACAGCGCGCTGCCGAAGCGGCTCCACAGCACCGGCGTGGTCCACAGCGCGTCCGGCAGCAGCCGCGCCGCCAGCGACGGATTGAACTCGCCGCCGCCGATTATCAGCCCCTCCGACGGCAACACCTGCTGAACTGCGCCGATAACCGCGCCGATGCCGGAAAAGTCCAGCAGCAGCAAGGGATGCCAGCCACTGTGCCCGGCTGCGGCGCCGGCGCCCGCGCTCAGTTGCGCCGCCCAGACAAGGAAGTACAGCACATCGCCGCCCTTGCCCATCAGCGGCGGCCAGGCGTCAAACAGCAGCACCATGCTGGCGGTGAAGAACACCAGCGGCAACAGCACCAGCGCGTAGGTTTGCAGGTAGATCGCCAACTGCACCGGTCCCTCGCCGCGCAGCAGATGCAGCACCAGCATGGTCAGCAGGAAGATCAGCAACAAGCCGCCCAGGTAAGCCACATTGCCCAGCCAACGTCCCAGCAGGAACACGCCGGAGCCCAGCGGCGTGGCCGCCAGCACCGCGCCGATGCCGCTGCGCACATCTTCGCCCATGCGCCCGCGCGCCAGATAAAAGCCGGCCAGGCCGAAGAACAGGCCGGTCAGCGCGGCGCTGCCGATCGCCAGGCAGGTGCTGGTGTACGCCACCCGCGCGCCGTCGCTGACGATCATCGCCTGGCCTTTGGCCGGATCGCCCACCATCAGCCAGGTCAGGACGATCAGGGCCAGCACCGCCACCAGCGTGCCCGGACGGCGCATGCGCAACCGCACCTCGGTCAGCAGCAAGGCCTTGAGCGCATCGCCGCCGCGCGGCAGGCAGGCCGCCGTCATGCCGCCTGGTCCAGATTGTCGCGCACGGCATAGCGCTGCGCCATCAAGGCCTCCTCCAGCGTCGGCTCGGCCGGCACGGCACCGGCCAGCGGCACCGACGGATGGGCGATGCGCAGCGTGACGCCATGCGTGTGGCGCTGCGCCTGCAGCACTTGCAAGCCGGCGCTGAGGCTTTCGTACTGCGCCGCATCCACCGTCACCGACCACAGCTGGCTGCGGGCGCGCCGCACAAAGCTGTCCGGCGTATCGCAGGCCACCAGCCGGCCCCGGTTCATCACCGCCAGCCGGCCCGCCATGTTTTCGATATCGGAAACGATGTGGGTCGACAGCAGCACCAGCTTGCGCAAGCCGATCTCGGACAGCAAATGGCGGAAGCGCAGCCGTTCCTCTGGATCGAGGCCGGCGGTCGGCTCGTCGACCATCAGCACCTCGGGATCGTTGAGCAGCGCCTGCGCAATGCCCAGCCGGCGCTTCATGCCGCCGGAGAAACCGGCCGCCTGGCGGTGGGCGTGATCGTGCAGGTTGACCAGGCCCAGCAGATGGCGGATGCGCGCCGGGTCGCGCACGCCTTTCAGCGCGGCGAAATACTGCATGAATTCCAGCGCGCTCAGATTCGGATACACGCCGAAGTCCTGCGGCAAAAAGCCGAGCCGCGCGCGCATCCACTCGGGCTGTTTGACAATGTCCACGCCGTCCAGCAGGATCTGCCCGCTGGTGGGTCTGGCGATGGTGGCGATCATCTGCATCAGCGTGGTCTTGCCGGCGCCGTTATGGCCGATCAGCCCCACCACGCCGGACGGCAGGTCGAGGCTGACATCGTCCACCGCGCGGACATTTTTCCCGTAAATCTTTACCACATTGCGTAGTTCGAGCATGGCACTCCCGGAATAAAAACGGGGCCGACGCCGGCCCCGCAAGCTGGAGGTTTATTCTACCTTGCTATTTAAACAGCACCGAAGCTTTTTCCACGGTGATGGCAACGCCGATTGCCAACGGAATGCCGACTGCCAGCCAGCCGAAAGCCACAACTGCCGGACTGGTCTTGCCGCTGGCGATCGCCACCGCCACCGCGCCGCTGGCGGCCGCCGCATCGCGCTCGTGCGCCAGCTTCTTCTCGGCGGCCAGCTCGGCCTCGGTCATGAAGTGCTTGTCGGCCACCGGCCGCACCAGCAGATTGCAGATCAGGCCCAGCACCAGCAGGCCGGCCAGCACGTACATGGTGATGTCGTAGGCCTGCGCCTTCGGCACGCCGTTGGCGATCTGGTACTCGCGCACGTAGTTGACCAGGATCGGACCGAACACGCCGGCGGCGGCCCAGGCGGTCAGCAGGCGGCCGTGGATGGCGCCCACCATCTGCGTGCCGAACAGGTCGGCCAGGTAGGCCGGCACGGTGGCGAAGCCGCCGCCGTACATCGACAGGATGATGCAGAAGAACGCCACAAACAGCGCCAGACGGCCGCCATGCGCCATGCCCGGAATCGACGCGTACAGCGCCACGCCCAGCACGAAGAAGATGCCGTAGGTGGCCTTGCGGCCCAGGAAGTCCGAGCACGACGCCCAGACGAAGCGGCCGCCGATATTGAACAGCGACAGCAGCCCGGTAAAACCGGCCGCGATGGCGGCGATCTGCGCCTTCTGCGCGCTATCCAGTTGATTGAAGGTGGCGGCGACGCCCAGCAGCTGGCCGCCGAAGATTTCCTGCAACAGCGGCGACGCCATGCCGAGGATGCCGATGCCGGCGGTCACGTTCAGGCACAGCACCCACCACACCAGCCAGAATTGCGGAATGCCCCACACCTTGCTGGCGTGAACGTGTCTGGCCGTGATCATGGCATTGGCGTTGCTGGCCGGCGGCGTCCAGCCCGCCGGCTTCCAGCCGGTCGGCGGCACGCGGTAAGACAGCGCGCCGGCCATCATGAAGACGAAGTAGATCGCCGCCATGACCAGGAAGGTTTCCCACACGCCCACCGAGTCGGCCGTGGCGAAGTGTTTCATCAGCTTGTCGGCCAGCGGCGCGCCGATCATGGCGCCGCCGCCGAAGCCCATGATGGCCATGCCGGTGGCCATGCCGCGCCGGTCTGGGAACCATTTGATCAAGGTCGAGACGGGCGAGATATAGCCCAGGCCCAGGCCGATGCCGCCGATCACGCCAGAACCCAGCCACATCAGCCAGATCTGGTGCTGATACACGCCCAGCGCGGAAATCACCAGCCCGCCGCACCAGCAGATCGCCGAGACCACGCCGGCCTTGCGCGGGCCGGCATGTTCCAGCCAGCCGCCGAACAGCCACGCGGCCAGGCCGAGGAAGACGAAGAACATGGTGTACATCCAGCCCAGCATGGAGATCTGCCAGTCGCAGCTGGACGACAATATGCGCTCCAGCACGCCGATATCCGCCGGACAAGCCAGCGCTTCCTTGATCCCCAGCGCTTTCGACAGCGGCAGCCAGAACACCGAGAAACCGTAGGCCATGCCGATGCACAGATGGATCGCCAGCGCTGCGGGCGGCACCAGCCAGCGATTGAAACCGGCACCGGCGATGGTGCGTTCCTTCTCCAGAAAATCAAACCAAGCCATGCACTTTTTCCCCGTTTAGTGTTTCTTATGAACAATGTGGGGCGAAAGAATAACACATACATAATCCCTACAAGCCGTTTGCAACAAACTGGGACAACAAAGCGCCTGTTTTTTAATCAGTTCGTGCATTCGAGGTCGCCACGGTGTAAACTAACGGCATTGCTCTAGGGAAATCATCAACATGGCCATTGCTGCTTTAAGTTCTGGAGTTACCGGTCTCAACGCTGCCGAACGGGCGTTGGGCAATAGCGCCCATGCGATTGCCAATATCGGCACCCAGGGTTTCCAGCCGGCGCAGGCGCAATTTTCCGAAAATGCCCCGGCCGGCACCGGTGTGTCGATTTCCATGCGCGGCCAGCAGTTGTCGCAGGTGGAAGGTCCGAGCAATACCAATCTGGCAACCGAAACCACCAACTCGCTGGTGTACAAGGCGCAGTTCGACCTGTCGGCCAAGGTGATCCAGGCCGCCGACCAGAATCTCGGCACGCTGATCGACATCAAGGCTTGATCGCCGCCGGCCTTTTCGGCCACAATGCGCGGTGATGAATACCGCACAGTTGCTTGCCTCCCTCCCCGACCGCATTTCCGCCATTCCCCGCCGCTGGGCCGAACGCACGCCGCAGGCGCACGCCCTGCACGATGGCGCACGCCACTGGACCTACGCCGAACTGGCCGCCGCCATCGACCGGGCGGCGGCACAGTTGCGCACTTTGCAACTGCGGCCGGGCGACCGGCTGGCGGTGGTCGGCGAAAACTGCGTCGACCAGATAGTGCTCAGCTTTGCCGCCACCGAGCTGGATGCGTGGATCGTCCATATCAACGGTCGGCTGTCGCCGCGCGAGGTGGATGTGGTCCTTGCCCACAGCGGCGCGCGGCTGGCGATCTATCTGGCCATGCCAGCCTCGCCGGAGACCATCGCGCATGCCGCGCGCGCCGGCGCCACGCCGCTGGGCGCGTGGCTGGCCGGCCCCCTCGGACTGGACTGCACACCGGAACCGGCGCACGCCGCCGCGCAGCTGCAAGTCGCCGCGCTGCTCTACACCACCGGCACCACCGGCGCGCCCAAAGGCGTGATGCTCACGCACCGCAACCTGCTGTTCATCGCCGCCGTGTCGAGCACGCTGCGCGGCCTGACGCCGGACGACCGCGCCTACGGCGTGCTGCCGATCACCCACGTCTACGGCCTGACGTCGGTGATGCTGGGCACGCTGTACGCCGGCGCCTGCCTGTACCTGTGCCCGCGCTTCACTGTGGACGGCCTGCTGGCGGCGCTGCACGAGCACCGCCTCACCATCGTGCAAGGCGTACCGGCGATGTATGCGCGGCTGCTGGAAAAGCTGGGCGACGCCGCCGCGCCGCTGCGTACCCATCTGCGCTTTGCCTACGCCGGCGGCTCGCCACTGCCGCCATCGCTGAAGGCGCGCGTGGAACAGCTGCTGGGCATGCCGCTGCATAACGGTTACGGCCTGACCGAAAGCGCCCCCACCGTCAGCCAGACACGGCTCGACCGGCCGCGCAGCGACACCTCGGTCGGCCACCTGATCCCCGGCGTCGAGGCGCGCCTGTTAAAGGCGAACGGCAGCGAGGCCGCGCCCGGCGAAGTCGGCGAACTGTGGATACGCGGCCCCAACATCATGCTCGGCTACTACCGCCAGCCCGACCTGAGCGCCGCCGTCCTCGACGCCGACGGCTGGCTCAACACCGGCGACATGCTGCGCCAGGAGCCGGACGGCGCGCTGTTCATCGTCGGCCGCAGCAAGGAACTGATCATCCGCTCCGGCTTCAACGTCTACCCGCTGGAAGTGGAAACCGTGCTGAACGCGCATCCCGGCGTCACGCAATCCGCCGTGGTTGGCCGCCAGGCGGCCGATGGCGACGAGGAAGTGCTGGCCTTCGTGGAACTCGACGCCCGGCATGCGGTCAGCATCGGCGCCCTGCACCGTTACCTGGCGGCACGGCTGGCGCCCTACAAGCGCCCGTCCGCCATCTTTGCCATGGCCGCGCTGCCCGCCGCGCCCAGTGGCAAAATCCTCAAGAACCAGCTGAAGCAGCTGGCATCAACACCAGCTTGTGACGATTGACGATGTCGTCATAGACGCCGCTTTTGCGTAGTCCCGCCAGCGCGCGATTGAATTTGACCAGCAGCGCCTGGTTGGCCGGACTGCGGCTCACCATCAGCACATTCTCGGAAACATAAAAGGGGGTTTGCAGGCTATGAAAGCCGGCCTGCTGCGGGAAGCGCGTGCGAACCAGGTAGTTGCCGACATTTTCATCGACGATGGCCAGATCGAACCGTCCCACCTGCAACTTGCGGAAATTGCTCAGGTCATTCACTGCAACATCCAGCGGGATGCCGGCTGCCTTGAACATGCTCTCATACCAGTAGCCCGAGACGCCGCCAATCCGCAAGCCGTGCAGCTCTTCCAGATTTTGGTAGCCAGCCGGCCACTTACGGCCGCTGCTGTCGTGATAGAAAAACTTGGCCTTGCGCGCATACAGCGTATCGGACAGCAGATAACGCTGGCGCCGCTCCGGCGTGGGCACAAAGGGCGCCACCGCCCACACGGTTCCCGCGTCCAGCGCGGCCACGCAGCGCTTCCACGGCAAAAACCGAAAACGGAAGGTGACGCCCATTTCCTTGCCGATGTGCTGGAATAGCTCTGAAATAAAGCTTTGCTGCGGATCGGCGCTGACGTAGGGTGGATATTCGTCCGTGGCAACCACCAGCTCCAGCGCAGACGCTGTCAAGCACCACCAGGCCAGGCAGATTACGATCACATGCCGCATGCATCCTCCCGAAAGACTGTCGCCAGTTATACCCCGGATCGCTACAAAAGTCAGTGAGCCCGGATACGCTGCGAAAAATCCGTCGCTTGGTCCGCCGCGCGTGCCCTGCCAGTGATATGGGCTTGCTGTCGCAACACGTCGAAGCCGCCCTGCCCCTGCAACGCGCCGATCTGGTACAGGTAGCGATCCAGATAGCCGGAGGCCAGCAGCCGCCAGTCCATCGGCAGGCCGGGCGCGATGCGGCGCGCCATCTGGTAGACGATGGTGGTGCAGTTGCCGATCAGCGTGTTGTAAAAGCGCGGCGTGGCCTTGAGCTGTTCGCCTTCGGTCAGATAGGCGAGGAATAAGGAGCGCATCATCTCTGGCGGCATCTTGACGCGGTACAGCCACATGTCCTCATCCCGCACGTTGGTGCGCACGCGCAGGATGTCGCGCTCGTCGGCGGCAATCAGCACGGTTTCGTAGCGCTTGAAGAAGCCGGCCAGGCCATCGAAGCTTTCGCCACGTTCCTTGCGGATTTCAATCGAGAACGTCAGGTAGCGGCCATCGCTGAAGCCGAACGAGACCAGCGTGTGCGCGATGGCCGGCCCCATCCAGTAGGACAGCGCCACATCCACCGATTGCAGCTGATTCAAATCATACTGGCGCGCCTCCCAGCGCACGGTGTAATCGGTATCGCTGCGCCAGTCGAAGTTGCGCACCTGGTCGAGCGTGACCATGCTGCCGTCCACCTTGCCGGTGACCATGCGCGCCACGTCGTCCGCCCACTGCCGTTGGTGCGACGGCTGAATGGTGCTCCACCACGCCATCAACGCCAGCAGCAGCGCCAGCCAGATCGCCGGCAGGCGATAGCGGCGGCGCCAGAAAGCCATCAGCGCGATCAGGCTGAACAAGGGCCAGGCCAGCAGCGCCAGCTTTCGCGACAAATCGCCGAACGGCAGCTGAAACCACAGCGCGCCGGTGCCCCACGCCGCCAGCGGGATGGCGATGAGTGTAACGGGGGCAATAACAAATATGCGTTTGGTCATGCCCCCGATTATGCGGCCTAATCCTCCCGTTCGTCGACTCCGCTGGCGCAGCCGATCTGGACGCAGATCAGTTTTACTGCAATACTCAGCAGGACGCCGATAAGCCCGATTAATCCCAACATGACAGGTTCCGTAAATGAAGAAGAGACGCTTCACTTTAACGGCCGCTGCGAAATTGATCCAATAGCAAAAACGGCGGCCATCTATCTCGAAACGGCATAACGGTGATTTCGCTTAAACAGTTTAAGTATTTTATAGAGATCGTGGACGCAGGCAGCTACTCGCGTGCGGCCGAGAAGTTGTACATCGCACAGTCCGCGCTGAGCCGGCAGATCAAGGAACTGGAGGACGAGCTGCAAACCCAGCTGCTGACGCGCGACGCCCGCCAGTTCGAACTGACGGCGGCCGGCCAGCTATTCTACGAGCGCGGCAAGCGCATCCTGCAAGACATCGACGACACGCTGGTGCAGGCGCGCCACGTGGGCAAAGGCGCGCAGGGCATGATACGGCTCCAGCATTCCAGCTCGGTGATACTGACGGCGCGCATCAGCAATGCGCTGGCGGCCGCGCTGGACCAGCATCCGGGCGTGACGCTGGACGTCTCGATGCTGCCATCGGAAAACCAGACGCTGGAGATCGAGGAAGGCAGGGTCGATATCGGCCTGCTGCGCCTGCCCACGCTGCGCCGTCATCCGCATATCCAGGTGCGCGAGATCGGCAGCGAGCAATTGATGGTGGCGGTGGCGCGCAACTCGCCGCTGGCCGCGCGCGACAATATTGAACTGGCCGAGCTGAGCGAGCAGGCCTTCATCTCGATCCCGCACAAGGACCGTGGCGGCCTCAGCTACCTGGTGGCCAATCTGTGCCTGGAGCAAGGATTCTTTCCCAAGCCGGCACGCGCGCTGTCGCGCAAGTCGTCGCAGCTGAACCTGATCGAAGCCGGCCTTGGCATCGCCATCGTGCCGGAATGCATGCGGCTGACGGCGCCGGCCGGCGTCCACTTCCTGCCGCTGGCGCATGGCGCCCTGCTCACCACGGTTGGCCTGGCCACGCGGCGCGAGGCCGATCCGCTGGTCACCGCCTTTGCCGATACCTTGGTCAGCCGCCTTTCTTTTCCAGCACCGTGATGCTGCCGTCTGCTTCAAGGAAGATGCAGCGGGCGTTGTTCAGCTCGACGTCGGCTTCACGCAAGGCCTGCTGAACATCGCTCTCGGCGATGCGGTTTTGCTTGAGGATATCGTGATAGATGCGACCGTCGCGTCCCAACAGTACGCTTTCGCCGTCGATGATGGCGGCCAGCTTGCTGCTGCGCGATGAAATCCAGGCCAGCGAAATGTTGAGCACGATCAGCGTGCCGGCGATCAGCAGGCCGCCGGACACCGAATCGTCGCCGCCGGATAGCGAGTTCGACACCGCTTCGCTCAGCAGCATCACCACCAGCAGGTCGAACGGCGTGAACTGGCCCACCGTGCGCTTGCCGGAAAGGCGCACCAGCACCAGCAGCGCGCAATAGACGATCATGCCGCGCAGTATGAATTCCCACCAGGGCAAACTCAGATCGAACATGAAGACTCCTCGGGTGAGCCTTGAGCGTAAACGCAACAGCGCCCGCAGGTATGTGCGAGCGCTAACGATACTGCCGCTGCGGCGCCAGGCGGCCGCCGTCCTTCGGGAAAAGATCAGCGATCCTTTTTGTGGCTTTGACGTCCTGCCTCAGCGTGCTGCTCAGGGGTGCCGCCACGGGTGCCGCCGCCGGTCGAAGCACCGGCATTACCGCCACCGCTACCGCCACGGCCGCCGGCGCCGCCGCCACTTTGCTGATTGCCGCCGCCACTACCGCCCGCGCCTGAACCGCCGCTACCGCTCTGCTGGTTGCCATCATTCTTGTGGCTCATGGCGCCGGCCTTGCGCGCCTCTTCCGAGGTGAACTCATGCGCATTGCCCGAAGCGTGCGCGGCGCGGCCGCCTTCGGCCGCGATCTCGCGCTGACGCTCCGGATCCATCGAAGCGAAGCCCCGGTTGCTGGTGTCGCTTTGCTGGTTTTTGCCGCCCTGGTTACCTTGTTTATCCTGATTCGAATTGGCCATGATATCGGTCTCCTGATGTGAATATGATCCTGTCACTGGTACGACAGGGGAGTAAGCATCGTAAGCTGCGCACGACTGCCCGGGTAGGGCATCCAGGCCTGTGCTCGCGTAGGACATTCCTTGCGTCTTGAGAGCGGTGGTCACATATGGCCGAGCCCACCGGTTGCAGGAAGTAAAAGGCAGCAAGGCAGAGAAATCCAGCACCAAGTCGAAGTAATGCCAATGCCGCAGGGGGCGCGATAAGTTCGCGCCCTCACCCCCGGCAATCGAACGGGACGACTGTTGAGTTCCAGGTATGGCAAACTAATGCCATCCGAGACAGACAGGAATCAGCATGAGCGCCGGACCCGAAGATCAAGATTTGCCACCACCACCCAGCCCCCCGCAACGCCGCGCCGGCGATCACGGCGAACGCCGCAAGGCGGAACAGAGAATCAACCCGGACATCGGCACGCCACGCTATCTGGACCCCGGCGACACCGTGTTCAGCCTGTGGGGCCGCGTCATCATGGCGCGCTACCGGCGCATCGCGGCGGCGGCCACGCGCCACATCATTCAACGGCCGCTGCACATCGGCGTCTCCGCCCGCATTTTCCACCCCGAACCCGGCGCCACCGGCTTGCGCAGCAAGAACCTGCAATACCTCGAAGAATCGATCGCCCAATGGGTGATGTCGCGCGACGTGCTGGTGTTCATGATTCCGACCGTGAATACCGACGGCTTGCTGCACCCGTCCAACATCCGCCTGCGCGACTACGCCAAGCATCTGGATGGTCTGGTGTTGCAGGGCGGCGCCGACGTCTCGCCGCAAAGCTATTCCGAAGTGCCGACCCGGCCCGAGTGGGGCGGCGACCGCGCGCGCGACATGTATGAGCTGGAGCTGCTGCACGAGTTTGTCGAGGCCGGCAAGCCGGTGCTGGGCATCTGCCGCGGGTGCCAGCTGATCAACGTCGCCTTCGGCGGCACCTTGTACCAGGACATCGCCACCGATGTGCCGGAGTCGCTGGCCCACGTCAACGACGACTACGACCGCAATCGCCATGAAATCGCCTTCCCCGCCGGCTCCTCGCTGGCGCGCATGTTCAAGGGCAAGACCGCCGGGCTGGTGAATTCCATCCACCACCAGGCGGTCAAGACGCTGGGACGCGACATGTCGGTCGAAGCCCTGTCGGTGCCGGACAATGTGATCGAAGCCATCCGCTACCGCAAGGCGCCGTTTGTCATGGGCCTGCAATGGCATCCGGAATTCCACCAGGCCGGCGGCGTCGAACTGCTGGACTGCACCGGCATCCTCGACAACTTCCTGCGCGTGGCGCGCGAAACCCGCTTCTGACGGCCCCGTCGTCCCGGCGAAAGCCGGGACCCATGCTGAAGCGGCGCGGCAAGCAGCCTATGGATTGCCGCTTGCGCGGCCATGACGGGCAACCGACAACTTTGGCATTAATCAACATGCAGTGCCAATTTACCATCTTCAGTGTAGACTGGCGGCTGATTGAGATCACCAAGATAACCATGAGACGTGCCGTCCTCGCCGCCGCCCTGCTGCTTGCCCCGCCAACGAGTTCGGCGGACCAGCCGATCCACGTCGCCTACAGCGAGCGGCCGCCCTACATGATGAGCCTGGAAGACGGCACGCCGGGCGGCCTGACCGGCGCGCCAGCCGCCGCCGCATTCAAGGCCGCGCATATCCCGGTGCAGTGGCACAAGGTACCGACCAACCGCCAGTTGTGGATGGTCAAAGACCATGCCGGCATGAGCTGCGCCATCGGCTGGTTCGCCACGGCCGAGCGCCAGCAATACGCCAAGTTTACCAAGCCCATCTACCGCGACCGCACCTGGGTAGCGCTGAGCAACGCCACCTTCGCAGCGCGCAACATCGCCTCGCTGGACGAGCTGGCCCGCCACAGCGATGCACGCGTGCTGATCAAGGATAACTATTCGTACGGCGGGCTGGACGATTTCATGAAGCAATGGCAGCCGGTCACGGCCATCTCGACCGCCTCCACCATCAAGATGGTGCAGTCGGTCAGCAAAGGCGTGGTCGACTTGATGTTCGTCTCCGAAGACGAAGGCAACTACATCATCAAACAGCTGGGCGAGCAGATGCCCAACCTGCGCCTGCTGCAATTCAAGGACATGCCGCGCGGCCTGGAACGCCACATCATGTGCGGCCAGAACGTGCCGGACGAGGTGATCGCCCGCCTCAACAAGGCGATCACCTTCAGGTAAATCAACGCCCGCGGAAGCGCTGGATCGCCGCATCCACTACGCCTTCGACGCTGCCGCTGGCGTCGAACTGCTGGCGCAGGTAGTGGGCGTCGCTGCCCTCGTGCGTGACCTGCACCAGATGCTGCAGGCCGGCGGTGGCGCCCAGTTGCGTGCCGTAGGGTTCCATCTTGCGCAGCGTGGTCAGGATGTCTTCGCGCAGCGACAGGCTTTCGTAGGTTTTCGGGTGGACGATGGTGCCGTCCAGGCCGAAGCGGCAGGCCTGGAAGCGGTTGTAGTTGTAGACCAGATAGTCGTCCTCCTCCGGCGCTTCCTCGCGCCGCTCCAGCAGATACGCGCACAGCGATTGCAGATACACCGCCAGCGCCGCCGCCCGCTCCACCGTCAGTGGCGTGTCGCACACGCGCAGCTCGATGGTGCCGAACTCCGGTTTCGGCCGGATGTCCCAGTAGAAGTCTTTCATGCTCTTGATCACGCCGGTGTGTTCCATCTTGGCGAAATACTCGTGTTCGAAGGTATGCCAGCTTTGCGTGAACGGCGCACGGCCGCTCATCGGGAAGGCGAACACCGAGTTCAGCCGCGCCGAGTTGAACAGCGTGTCATTCCCCTGCACATACGGCGACGATGACGACAGCGCGATAAAGTGCGGCACGTAGCGGCTCAGCGAGTGCAGCAGGAACAAGGCGTCATCGCCGGAGGCGCAGCCGATGTGGACGTGCTGGCCGAAGATGGTGAACTGCTTGGCCAGGTAGCCATATAGCTCGGACACTTCCTTGAAACGCGGTTTGGAGAAAATCCGCCGCTCCGACCACTTCTGGAACGGGTGCGTGCCGCCGCCGCAAATGCCGATGTTCAGCTGCTCGCCGGCCTGCACCAGCGTGTCGCGGATCAGCTGCAACTGCGCCACCAGTTCGGTGTGGTTGGTATGCACGTCGCTATTAATTTCGATCATGCTCTCGGTGATTTCCGGCGTGACGTTGCCGGGAAACGGCTTGCGGCTCAACAGGTGCAGCAGGTCCGGGCTGGACGCGGTCAGGTCGAAGTCCGACAGGCTGACCAGTTGCATCTCCAGCTCCACGCCCATGGTGAGCGGCTTCGATGCCTTGAATTCTTCCAATGCCATTATTTTTCCTCCTGATGGGTTTCTTTCGCCCAGATCAGCGCGCGCTGCGTAATGATCGGTCCGACCACTTCCAGCAGCAGCGTCATTGCCGCCAGCGCGGCCAGTTCATCGACCAGCACAATGCCCATGTATTTGGTTTGTTCCAGCAGCAGCGTGACGAACACCGACATCGGCGACAGCGCGATGCCGGTCGCCACGCCCTTGCGCCAAGAAATGCCGCTGACGTGCGCAAACGCCGCCACGCTGGTCGTCTTGACCAGGAAGCGCGCCAGCAGCAGCACGGCAGCCAGGCCGGCGCCATCCACCACGCGCTCCCATTCCAGCGTCGACACGGCAAACACGAACAGCAGCACGGTCAGCAGTTCGCCGATGCCGCCGAAGTTGCGTTCGGTACGGCTGAACGCCACGCGGTTGTGACGCGCCACCAGGCCGAAGGTGAGCGTGGCCAACACCGGCGAAACGTCAAACGCGCGCGCCGCCGCCACCAGCAGCACCACACCCAACGCGAAGGCGATGGTGCCGTCGCGCGCCAGCGCGCCCAGGCGGCGCAGCACGGCCGGTACCAGGAAGCCCATCAGCGCGCCCATGGCGGCCGAACCCAGCAGCTCGATGCCGCTGTGCGACATCGCCTGCGTCAGGCTGCCGGAGGTTTCGAACACCCAGAAGCCCACCACCACCTTGAACACGAACAGCGCGATGACGCTGTTGATCGCCACCAGGTGCAGCACGCGTTCGGTCACCTGACCGGACGAGTCTTCTTCGTTAATCACGCGCAGCACGCCGGCCGGCGAAGTCGACATCGCCAGCGAGGCCAGCAGCAGAGAGGTCAGCGGCGGCATGCCGGTCAAATGGGAAATCGCGTAGACGACGACAAAGGTGGCCGCCGACTCCACCAGGCCGGTGAGCGCGATCCACGGATTAATCCGCAGCCAGTGCAGATTGATGCGGTAACCAAATTCAAACAGGATCAGACCGAAAGCCAGATTGGCCAGAATGGTGATGTTGCTCGATGCGCCGCTGCTGAGCGCTTCCGGGAAAGCCTGCGCCAGCAGAAAACCGACCAGGCCGTAGACACTGATGCGCGGCAGGCGCGTCCAGCGGTGTAGCAATTCCCCTGACAGCCAGGCGATGGCGATGGCCAGCGGCCAGCCCATATCGGCCAAAATGACCTGAATATCCGGCATGTACTTCTCCTTTTTAACAATACTTGTACAATTCTGCGGTATAGCTAGCGCGCTCACTGTGCGCTAGGGAACTTAAGGAAACATTTAATGCTCGAAATTGTCAGCGAACATGCTTGCTTCGGCGGCATCCAGCGTTTTTACCGCCACGAATCGCGCGAGATCGGCTTGCCGATGCGCTTCTCCGTCTTCATTCCACCGCAGGCGAAACAGGGTCCTGTGCCGGCCCTGTTCTATCTCGCCGGCCTGACCTGCACCGAAGAGACCTTCATGATCAAAGCCGGCGCGCAGCGCGTGGCTGCGGAACTCGGCCTGATGCTGATTGCTCCGGATACCAGCCCGCGCGGCGCCAATGTGGACGGCGAAAGCGACAGCTGGGACTTCGGCGTGGGCGCCGGTTTTTATGTTGATGCCACGCAGGCGAAGTGGGCCAGGCACTATCGCATGTACAGCTATATTCATGAGCTGCGTGAACTGGTGGGGCAGGAACTGCCGGTCGATGCCAATCGCATCGGCGTATTCGGTCACTCCATGGGCGGCCATGGCGCATTGACGATAGCGCTGAAACGCCCCGACCTGTTCAAGTCGGTGTCCGCGTTTGCGCCGATTGCCGCGCCATCGCAGTGCCCATGGGGCAAGAAAGCCTTCACCGGATATCTGGGTGAAGACCAGGACGCGTGGGCGCAGTATGACGCCACTTTACTGATGACGCAAGTCACGACGCCCTTCCCCGCCGGGATCCTGATCGACCAAGGCCTGGGCGACAAGTTCCTCGCCGAGCAACTGTACCCGGAAGCTTTCGAGGCCGCCTGCGCGACTGCGGCGCAACCGCTGACCTTGCGCCGGCATGAAGGCTACGACCACGGCTACTATTTCATCCAGACCTTTGTGGAAGACCATCTGCGCTTCCACGCGCGCACCCTGTTCGCTCTCTGACAAGCCAGCGCCCAGCCGGGCGCTGCGCCTCTTTATCTGCATAATTTAATTATGCACGACAATTTAAATCCTCATTATTAATATCCTCCAATATTATTAAAAAGAATTAAACAACAGACAATATTAAATTTTAAATAATCTGGTTGCATAAGCATTCTAACTTACCTACTATATTGATCGGCGCCGCAGAAAATATCAACACCTAAACTCCATCCTTTCCGTGACGCATTATGAATTTTCTCATTTAATAATCACAATAATTGAGGAGCTGACATGAAGCAGACGATTTCGACAATTAATAATCTCGGCAAAGTAATGTTATGTGGCGGCGGTGGTGGGGGCGGCGGTGGCGGCGGTGGTAAAAGCCGCCTCGCGCTCGAAGCCAGCGTCGGCAATATGGTCCTGGATCACTGGAACGGCCAAGGCGTGGAGGATCCCGTCTCCTATTTTCAAAATGAATTCAAGTCAGGTGGCATTGCTGCCGGGAACGGCGAACTGGCTTCCTCGAATGCGGTGATGACCACTGAAAATGTGTTGAACAAGGCCTTCCGTGGAGACTTCGAAGGCACGCTCAACGCCATCGGCCTTGCGGGTATCCGCAGCCGCGTCACCGGGTCTTTCGCCGACACCCTGAACAACCAGAACGTCAGCATGCCCACCTGCCCCGGCTTCCGCGACATGATCATGCATCTCAGCGCGGACCACCAGGCAAAGACCGACATGCCCGACAAGCTCGACGTCTCCGAGGAAACCGCGCGCGAGGCAGACCGGCTTATTTCCAAGTTAAGCATCCGTGCTGCTGGCGGCGGCGGTGGTGGTGGCGGAGGCGGTAGTGGTGGTGGCGGCGGTGGGGGCGGTGGCGGTGGGCGCCTCGCTGATCGTGAAGCTTTGTCTATCACCCTTGGCGCCGCGATTCTCGACTATTTCAATGGCTTTCCAGTCGGCGACATCACTTTGGGCTACCTGCAAAACGGCGGGACAGACGCCAACATTATCGATGCCTTGAGAGCGACCTTCGGCGACAGCTTTGAGTCCGCGATGGACCGGCGCGCTGCCGCTGGTGGCGGCGGTGGTGGCGGCGGCGGTGGCGGTGGCGGTGGTGGGGGGGGGGGGGGGGGGGGGGGGGTGGTGGGGTGGGGGGGGTGGGGGGGGGCGGGGGGGGGGTGGGTGGTGGTGGCGGACGACTGGGTGCAGCCTTCCAGAACGCGCTATCGATTTCCATGCAGAAATCCGGGCTGAAAGTCCTGCCCAACCGCGCGTTCCGCGACCTGCCCAACCTGTTCGTCAATGTCAGCCGTAAAAATACCGCCGGGCTGGGTGACCAGGCGGACGGGACGACGCCTGGCGGCAAGGGCAAATCACAACCCAAGAACGACTGCGCCTGAGGAAGCGCCAATGAGCAGCCCACAAACAGACACCGTGGCAGTGATCGGCGCAGGTGGGGAAATCGGTGCGGCCATAGCATCTACGCTGGAAGCCGCCGGGTTGCGCGTCGTGCGCACTTATCGGACCCCACCCGCCGCCGTCATGAACGACGAACCCGGACTGCATCACGCGCTGGATGTCACCGATCCTGGCAGCATCAAACGCGTGAGCCTGGCCGTGGAAGAACGCTTCGGCCCGCTATTCGGCATGATCTACGTAGCAGGCAGCACCAAGGAAACACCGATCGTGCTACTTGAGCATGATGACTGGAAAAAGGTGATTGAGGTCAATCTTACCGGCGCGTTTTCCTGCCTGCAGGCAGTGGCCCGGCCCATGATGGTCAACGGTGTTGGACGTATTGTTCTGGTCGGTTCGGTTTCCGCGCACATCGGCACGCCGGGCCAGGCAGCTTACGCCGCCAGCAAGGCTGGCCTGGAAGCCCTGGCGCGGGTTGCCGCTACCGAGCTTGGCCGATACGGCGTCACCTGCAACGTGGTAGCGCCAGGGCCCATCGATAGCGGCTTGTTCCGCGCTGTCGCCGAACAAGCGGTGACCAAAATCGTGCAGCGGACGGCGCTGCGCCGTCTGGGCACGCCATACGAAGTGGCGGGCGCGGTGCGTTACCTGCTCAGTGCGGAGGCGGCGTATATCACCGGCCAGACCATCGTGGTGGACGGCGGATTGCGCGCCTCATAAACGGGAGATAAAAATGGCATTGCTTGATATTCAGGAATTAAAAGCCATCCTAGAGATTGCATTGGACCATGAAATAGCCGAGCTTCCGCCTGATATTCATCTTTATGAAGAACTGGGACTGGATTCTATCGGAGCCGTGGCCATGATAGTAGAAATTCAGCGACGATATCGGGTCCGGATAGATGAAAAAGAAATACCCGTTCTGACTACGCCGCAACTGTTAATTGATTACATCAATAAAATAGAAATGGTGGAATCATGAATCAAGCATATTGCGCCTCTATATTGCCGATGCCCCGAACGGCAATTGAAAAGCTGGTGCCCTTCGGCACAAGCTGGCTGATGGTCGATGAAGTCATCACGCTGCAAGCGGACCGGATACAAACCCGCAAGACCCTGGCACACGACGATCCTTTCATTACCGGTCACTTTGCAGACGGCCCGCGCATATTGCCTGGCGTGCTGCTGATTGAATTTATCAGCCAGTCGGCCTATCTGCTGGGTGTGTTGTCGGCTGCGGCCAAGGTTGGCGACGACGCCAGACCCCGAATGCTGGCGCGCTGTAATGCCAGCTTCCTGTCGCCCGCATACGCCGGCGACACGCTGGTGGCGGAAGTCATTCAGCTTGAATGCATCAATGATGTGACGCTGTGCGAAGCCAGCGTCAGTTGCGGCGACCGGCCGATCTGCCGCGCCAGGGTATTCGGCGTTTCGGCCCGGCCGCAGGATCAGCCGGCATGAACGCGCCACGCGTGCCCGACCGCGCCGCCGACGCGCCCATCGTTATACTGGCCGCCATCGACCGCAGCGCGCGTACCGCGCTGGCGGACAGCTGGGCCGCGTCCTGGCCGGCCTTGCTCAACGGCGTGCGGCCATTTGCCGGCGTCGGCGAGCAGATCGCAGGCTGGCCCGACAATCTGCCGGTGGCCAGTTTGCGCGACTGGCCGCATGGCGCGCAGCTGGCAGGTCGCGCCCGCGCGCTGGCGGTGGCGCTGGGTGCGGACAGCCGCCAGTTGCACGACGCACTGCTGGCGCTGCAGCCAGGCTTGTCGCTGAGCGTGCTGGTCGCCACCTCGCACGGCGACACCTGGGCGGTGTCGCAGTTTGCCGCACAGCGCAGCAGGCCGGAGATGCTGCCTTCGGAGTTCGCGCAAGCCCTGCTTGGCGACGTGCTGCTGGACGGCTACCTGGAGGGGCTGGGAAAGCGCTGGCCAGGGCTGACCGCTTCAGCCGCCTGCGCCTCCGCCTGCGTTGCCACCGGCATGGCGGCGGCGCGCATCCGCCAGGGTGGCTGCGACGCCTGCCTGCTGGTGTCGCTGGACGTGCTGTCGCGCATCGCGCACGCCGGCTTCCGCCAGATCGGCGCCATGTCGCCACAAGGCTGCCGGCCGTTTGACCGCCAGCGCAACGGCACCACCATCGGCGAAGCCGGCGCGGTCTACCTGCTGGCCGGCAGTCATGTGCAATTGCCGCCGATGCTGCGCTGGCGCGTCAAGGTGTGCGGCTTCGGCCAGTCCTGCGATGCGCGCCATCCGGTGGAACCCGGCGCCGACGGCCTGGAGCGCGCGCTGCGCGCCGCGTTGGCCGAGGCCGCTTGCCAGCCGGGCGACCTGGCTGGCGTCTACTGGCACGGCACCGGCACCGTGCAAAACGACCGCACCGAAGCCGTGGTCGCGCAGCGGCTGTTTGGCAACGCGGCGCCGCCCGGCACCAGCACCAAAGGCAGCTTTGGCCATGCGATGGGGGCGTCGGCGGCGCTGTCGATCCTGGCCTGCGGCGAAACCCTGCAAAGCGGGCACATGCCACCAGTGGCAGGCCTGGAGGACAGCGAATTTCCAGACATGCATCTGGTGCAAGGCAGCCGCCGGCGCTTGCCGCCCGGCCCGCTGGCCGTTGCCGCACTCGGCTTTGGCGGCATCAACGCGGCGCTGGTATTGAGCACCGCCTGAAAGGAACGAGCATGGCCTGTTTATACCTGGAGCCGCCGCTGGCGTTGACGCAGTCGGCGCTGCTGGAACCCGGCGACGCTGACGTGCGTCTGCTGGATCTGGACGCAGCAAGCGCGCTGCGCCCCGGCGCCCCGGACCAGGCCAGCTTTGGCGCTGAAATGGACCGTTGGCGCAAAGCCTGCGGCATTCCACGGCCCAGCTCGGCCTCCCGCGCCAGCGTGCTGGGCGCCACCGTCTGCCGCGCCCTGCTGCAACGCGCCGGCTGGGCGCCATCGCGGCTGGGTATCGCCAGCGCCAGCACCACGTCCGCCACCTGGTGTGCTGTCGACTTCGACAGTCGCGGCCTGAGCGAAGGTTGGCACGCCGTCAATCCGCTACTGCTGCCGAGCACGCTACCGAGCGCGCTGCCGACCCAGATCGCGATGGCGCTGGGCGCGCAAGGCTGCACGCTGGCGTTCGAGACCGGCCTGCTGGGGGTATTCCATGCGCTGGAGGCGGCAGCGCTCAGCCTGCTGCGCGGCGACGCCGACACCATGCTGGTGGTGGCGGCCGACGAATGCAGCGCGGTCCAGCGCGAAGCCCATCAGGTACTGCAGCAGCGCCCGCCGCCCGCTGAATTTTGCGGCGCGATGGCGATGACGCGCGACTCCGGTAAAGGTCTCAAACTGCGGTTCATCAGCTATGGCGGCGGCGATGCAGCGGAGCTCCCCGATGGCTGGCACGGCGTGCCGCGCTACCTGGCGCAAGCGCCAGCCTTCCCGCCGTCGATGCAAAACGGTGCCGCGCTGCGCGCCATCGCCGAAGCCGCGCTGGCGCGCCATGCGCGCGCGCTGGTCATCGGCCATGCGCCACGGCTGGGCTGCGCCGCCATCGGCCTGGAGTGGCAAACATGCTGACGCCGCAGCCGCCATCATTGCCGGTACTCGTTGGCGGCCTGATCTGGCAAATGTCGCAGGGCGAGCCGCGTCCACCGGCAGCCGATGCCTTGTTGAGCGGCCCGGCTATGGCGACGGCGCTCGGCGTGGCAAGCTGCGGCGAGCAAGTACGGCTGCTGGTGGCGGTGCCGCAGGCGGCAAGCGCCAGCGCCTTGCGCCTGTTGCGCGCGCTCGACGCCGACGGCGTGCTGTGGCACCGTCGGCCGCAAGCGCCGTTGCGCTGGCACACGCCGGCGGTGATCGGCACCCGGCGACGCTGGCAGCTGGACGGCGACCCGCGCGGCTGGAGCGCCGAAGCACCGCCGGCCGCACTGGCCGGCCGCGTGCTGGCGCTGGCCAATGGACCGCCTGCGGCATATGCGGCCATGCTGGCCAGCGCGGCGCCGCGATTTACCGCCTTCGACCTGGACGCGCGCTGGGCGCCGTCGCAACCTGCCGCGTTGGCCGCCTGCGTGCGCCTGGCCGACTTGCTGACGCTGACGCGGACCGACTATCAGAATCTGCCGCCCGGCGTGTTTGCCGGCAGCGGCGCCGGCCAGCCCGGCGGTCCGTTGCTGATCATCAAGGATGGCGCCAACGGCGCCATCCTGCTGGCCGACGGCAAGCGTCTGCGCCTGCCGCCGGCCGCCATCGGCGGGCCGTTGCGCACCGATGTCGGCGCCGGCGATCTGCTGCTCGGCGCACTTGCCGCCCGGCTCGGCCGCTTGCCGGCGCCGCCCACGCCGGACGACTGCGCCAGCGCCTATCATGCAACCCTGCCCTTGCTGGCGCGCCTGCTCGGCAGCGCCAGTCTGATCGCATTCGCCCATGAACAACTGGCACTGCACCCGGAGGCCTGCGATGCGCTATAAAGTCTCCGCGCTGCTCGACCCGCAAGGCAGAGTGCTGGGCCAGGTGATGCAGTGGCGCTGCTACGCGGTGGCCCCGCTGCATGTGCTGGCGCCAGCCGCCAGCAGCAGCATGACGCTGCTCGATGCGGACAGTACAGTGCGGCGGATTGCCGGCGTCCACCTGCTGGCGATCGACCGCGCCGCCGACCTGCTGCTGCTGCGTCTGCCGGCATGGGCCGCCGGCACGGAGGCAGACGCCCTGCCCGCGCCAGCGGCAAGCACAGCGGACTTCCTGGCCGGTGCCATGGTGGAAATCGACGCGGTATTCCACGGCTGCGCGCCGGCTGACGGCTGGCGCAGCCGCCGCGCCACCGTCCGCCGCCTGGTGCTGGCGCGCCAGCACCAGTACCGCGCGGCTTCGGGCGAGCACATCGCCGTGCAGCAGGTGCAGGTGCTGTTCTTGTCCGCGCCCCTGTCGGCCGGCTGGAGCGGCGCGCCGGTACGCCTGGCGGCCGGCGGCGCCGTGCTGGGTTTTATCCACGGCAATGCGGCCGCCAACGGCGATGCCGCCGTCTGCCTGCTGGCAGGCAGCGACAGTCCGGTATTGCATCTGGCATCGGAGGCCGGCGATGCAGCGCGCTGAACAGCCCGACGTGTGGGACGCCGTGATCATCGGCGCCGGCATTGGCGGCCTGACCACGGCGGCGCTGCTGGCACAGGCCGGCGCGCGCGTGCTGGTCTGTGAACAGCACCATCAGCCGGGCGGCTACTGTCACAGCTGGGAACGGATCGTCCGCCACCAGGGCCAGCGGCATCGCTTCCGTTTCGACTCGGCGGTGCACGACATCAGCGGCGTGCTGGCCGGCGGCCCGGTCGCCGCCGTGCTGGCACGGCTGGGCCTGGAGCGGGCGCTGGACTGGCGCCCGGTGCGGCATACCTACCTGGTGCCTGCCGGCCGCTTCGTGGTCGATGCCGGCGGCCATGCGTATGTCGGCGCGCTGCGGCGCGCCTGGCCGCTGGAAGCGGACGGCATACAGCACTTTTTTGCGCTGCTGCGCCGCTGCTATGACGAGCTGTACACTTACGCGGCGCAGACCGGCGGACTGCCGCGGCCGCCACGCGATGCGCTGGAAATGGGGCGCTTCCTGCGTCTCTGCCCGACGCTGAGTCCGCTGATGGACCAACCCTTCGTGCAGGTGCGCGATGGGCTGCTGCAGGCGCCGGCGTTGCGCCAGCTGGTGGCGATCCTGGCTTTCTACGTCAGCGACGCGGCCGAACGCCTGTCGTTCGCCAATATGCTGCCGCTGTACGGCTATTACTTCCGGGGCGGATGCTACCCCGGCGGCGGTTCGCAGCAGCTGGCCGACACGTTGGTGCGCAAGATCGCCGTGCACGGCGGCCAGGTCCGTTTGCGCGCGCCGGTGGCCAGCATCACGGTACAGCGGCAGCGCGCCACCGGCGTGGTGCTGCGCGACGGTTCTGCGCTGCAAGCAGGCATGGTGATCTGTAATGCCGATCCGCTGCAGGCCTTCGGCCCGCTGCTGGAAGGCATGCAGGCCGACCTGGCGCGCCAGCGCGCGGCCTTCCAGCCGTCGAATTCCGCCTTCATGGTGTATCTGGCGCTGCACCACGCGCCGGCACTGGCCGCCACCACCATTCTGCTGCAGGGCAGCGAGGGCGTGATGCTGTCCTGTCCGCCACTTCCGGAGCAGCGCGCACCACCCGGCTATACCACGCTAACGCTGACCGGGCTGGTCGATGCCGCCGAGGCCGCCAGCTGGCGGCGCCGCGATGGCACGTATGCGGCCAGAAAGCGGGCCGCCGGCGACCGTCTGCTGGCGCTGGCCGCGCGTCAATTTCCGGCGCTGGCACAGCACATCGTGTATCGCGAGGACGGTAGCCCGGCCACGCTGCACCGGTATACCTGGTGTAGCGGCAACGCTGCGTATGGCGTCACACCGGCCAGCCGCTGGCCGCGCCACGACACGCCGCTGCGCCAGCTCTACCTGGTCGGCGCCTCGACCGGACTCGGTCCAGGCATAGAAGCGGTGATGATAGGGGCAGCATCGCTGGCCGAGCAACTCGGCGCCACCACCCCGGTTTGCCAACAATAAAGGACGGTCATGGAGAATATTTTATTCAGCGGACTGTGGCAGGCAGACAGCAACGACCGCTATGTGTGGTACGACGCAGCCTGGGACGATTTCGCCGCCAGGGCCGCGCAACTGCAGGCCAGCGGCTATTCGCTGAATGCGCTGGACGTGGCGAGCCTGCCGTCCGGCGCGCGCTGGGCCGGCGTGTGGCAGCGGCAAGCCGATCCGTTCCAGCGCCTGCTGGGCGGGCTGCAACTGGACGAGCTGCGCCACTGGGATCAGGCGTATGCCGCCCAAGGCCTGCAGGCGCATTGCCTGCGCTCCTGCCTCGATGGCGGCGCGCAGCGCTGGGCCGCCTGCTGGCAACCGGGCGAGAGCGCCAGCGTGCTGCTGGGGCCGATGTCATGGACGGCCTTCTGGCAAGCGTGGCTGGCGCAGCATGCCGCCGGGCTGCGCCTGGTCGAGCTGGACGTCAGCGCCGATGGCGCGCAGTGGAGCGGCATCTGGCATCCCGGCAGCGGCGAACAATACCTGTGGAGCGGCGCCGACTGGAACGCGCTGGCGGCGCAGCACGCGACACTGCGCGCGCAGCATTACCAGTTGCGGGCCATGACCTCGTACGCCAGCAACGGCAAGCGCCGCTGGGCCGCAGTGTGGCACAGTGGCGACCAGGCATCCAGCATGGTCGCCGATCTGAACGAGGCGCAGTTCTGGGACGAGTGGCAGCGCCAGGCGCGGCGGGGCATGCGGCTGGCGCGGCTGCACCTGTGGCCGGGCAGCGGCTACGCGCCCGAGCAAACGCTGACCAAGCGCCTGCGGCTGCACCTGAAAATCCTGGCGCCGCCCAGCATCCCCGTCGAGCGGATGCTGGAGCGCATGCGCGAAGTGTACGAACCGGCCGGCATGCTGGTCGAAGTCCGCTCGACCGAATTGCTGAACCAGCCCGATCTGGCCGACGTCGATGTCGGCGATTGCAGCCTGTCGATCACCGGGCAGCAGGCGCGCCTGTTCAGTCACCGCAATCAAGTGGCCAAGGACGAGCTGGTGGTGTATTTCGTCCGCTCCACGCTGCCGCCCTACAATGGCTGCGCCGCCCACCCGCCGGACTGCCCCGGCGCCGTGGTCGCCAGCTACGCCAGCGAATGGACGCTGGGCCACGAGATCGGCCACGTGCTCGGCCTGTCTCACGTCAAGGACAATCTGCGCCTGATGACCGGACTGGGCACCGCCAACATCACCGACCCGCCGCCCGACCTGGTGGCGACCGAAATCGCCACCATGGCCGCCAGCGGCCTGCTGCGGCCTTAGCCCCAAGGAGTCATCATGCCCGTCACACGCCAGCAGGTTGAACAACTATTGAATGTGGATGAGCCGGACTATGCGGCGGCGCGCCGGCTGGGCGCGAACGCCTTGCCGCATCTGCGCCAGCTGGCTTCGGCAGGCGATCCCGGCCTGGCCGCCAAGGCGATCTACCTGGCCGCGCAAATCGGCGGCGAGGCGGCGGCCGATGTCGTCAGCGCCGGCGCCGCCCACCCGGACCCGGTCGCCCGCGTGGCGGCGGCGGCGGCGCTTGAGCGCGTGGCGGACGCCCAGCGTGCCGACATCAGCGTGCGCCTGCTGGCCGACCTCGATCATGGCGTGCGCCGGCGCACCCTGGCCGCGCTGCCGGTGGCCGACAATCCGGCATTGCGCCAGCGCCTGGCCGATCTGGCGGACAGCCTGCCCGAGGGACAGCACAAGCAGGATGTGCGGCAAGCCGAACGCATGGCGCGCAGCCGCGCGCTGGATTAAGTCAGCGCATGGCGTGTTACAGCCGGATCTCCGTGCCCAGCTTTTGCAGGAACTGGGCAATCCATGCCGGATGCGCCGGCCACGCTGGCGCGGTGACGAAGATGCCGTCGGTGACCGCCTGATCCACCGCGATATCCGCATAGATGCCGCCGGCCAGTTTCACCTCCGGCGAGCAGGCCGGATAGGCGGAAATGGTCTTGCCGCGGATGACTTCGGCGGCGGCCAGCAGCTGCGCGCCATGGCAGATCGCCGCGATCGGCTTGCCTGCCGCGGCGAACTGCTGCACCAGTTCGATCACGCGCGGATTCAGGCGCAGATACTCCGGCGCGCGTCCGCCGGCAATCGCCAGCGCATCGTAGTGGCCGACTTCGGCATCGGCAAAGTCGGCGTTGAGCGTGAAGCGGTGGCCCGGCTTTTCGGTATAGGTCTGGTCGCCTTCAAAGTCGTGGATGGCGGTCTTGATGGTGTCGCCGGCTTTCTTGTCCGGGCACACGGCGTGCACGATATGGCCGACCGCCTGCAGCGCCTGGAACGGCACCATGGTTTCGTAATCTTCCGCAAAGTCGCCCGTCAGGAACAGAATTTTCTTGGCTGCCACGGTATTTCCTTTCGAAAAAAATAAAGGGCCACGACGTCGCCGCCGTGGCCCTTCATACTACCTTGTTTTTTTACTTACGCGGCAACCTTGCCCAACACCGTGCGGATGGTGCCGGCCAGATCCTCAGCGGAGAACTTGGCCACATACGCATCGGCGCCGACGCCCTTGACGTGATCTTCATTGGTCTTGCCGGACAGCGAAGAGTGAATCACCACCGGGATCTTGCCGAAGCGCGGATCCTGCTTGATCAAACGGGTCAGCGTGAAGCCGTCCATCTCCGGCATTTCCAGGTCGGTCAGCACCATCGCCACGCGGTCGGTGATCGGCAAGCCTTCGGCCTTGGCGCCTTCCGCGATCGATTGCAGGCGGTCCCAGGCCTCCTTGCCCGACTTGGTCATGATGAAGTGCACGCCCATCGCTTCCAGACCTTTTTCGATCAGGTTGCGCGCCACCACCGAATCGTCGGCGGCCAGCACCACGGCGCCCGGCTTCAGCAGCACTTTCGGGCCGATGGTTTCCGGGTCAATATCGTCGCGCTCGGGCGGCACCAGCTCGCGCAGAATGGTTTCCACGTCCAGCACCTGCGCCAGACGGGTGTTCTGCACGTCGCCATCGACGCGGGCGATACTGGTTACCTTGCCGCCGGCCGTGCCTTCGGCGGTCAGCACCTGGCTCCAGTCCAGGCGCACGATTTCATCCACCGACTCGACCGCGAACGCTTGCGTGGTGCGCGCGAATTCAGTGACCAACATAATATTCAGACCGGTTTTTGGGGTCACACCGACGATGCCTGGCAAATCCAGCACCGTGATGATTTGTCCGCGCAGGTTCACAACGCCCAACATATGTGGCGGGGATCCGGCCACGGCAGTCACTTCGGGCATTGCAACGATTTCGCGGATTTTGAAGACGTTAATACCGAACAGCTCAGAATGTTCGCCATTGGCGTCGCCGCCGAGACGGAACAGCAGGAGTTCGAATTTGTTGGAGTTGGTCAGGTTACTACGCTCATCAACTTCCTGTTGCACAGATTTCATGGATTCGTCTCCTTCGGTGGTCCTCACCTAGTATAACGTTTGCAACGGGGAAGATGTTGTATTGGAGAACGATAAACAACAAAAAAGGAAGCCCTCGGGCTTCCTTTTGATTTGCTACTATTTATTACTACTGAATTCTGGAGCGGGAGAAGAGTCTCGAACTCTCGACCTCAACCTTGGCAAGGTTGCGCTCTACCAACTGAGCTACTCCCGCAGAAGGCATCTATTATGACAGAAAGATTTCCATTGCGCTAGTGCTATGGGCCAACTTCTTACCGAACTTCCAATAGTGTAAGCTTAGTCCGTTTTAGTATTCATGCAGGAAAAGGAAGGGAATGGATTCAATCGAAGTTGTGCTGGTCATGATGCTGGCTGTGGTGGCCAGCGCCTACATCCGCAAAGTCATACCGGGCTCGATACCGCTGCCGCTGGTACAGATTGGCCTGGGCGCGCTGATCGCCGCCAAATCGACCCATGGCGTGGACCTGGACCCGGAGTTGTTCTTCCTGGTGTTCCTGCCGCCGCTGCTGTTCCTCGACGGCTGGCGCATTCCGAAGAGCGGCCTGCTGCGCGACAAGGGCACCATCCTAGAACTGGCGTTCGGCCTGGTGGTATTCACCGTGGTCGGCGCAGGCTTCCTGATCCACTGGATGATCCCGACCATGCCGCTGGCGGTGGCCTTCGCGCTGGCCGCCATCGTCTCGCCGACCGACCCGGTGGCGGTCAGCTCGATCGCCTCGACCTCGCCGATTCCCAAACGGCTGATGCACATCCTCGAAGGCGAATCGCTGCTGAACGACGCCTCCGGCCTGGTGTGCTTCCGCTTCGCGGTGGCGGCCGCCATGACGGGCGCCTTCTCGCTGCAGACCGCCGCCCTCACCTTCGTCTGGCTGGTGGTGGCCGGCATCGCCGCCGGGGTCGGCGTCACCATGCTGATCACCTGGGCGCAGCGCTGGCTGACGCGCCACTTCGGCGAACCGCCAGGCTCGCCGATCCTGGTCAACCTGCTGATCCCGTTCGGCGCCTACCTGGTGGCCGAGCGCCTGCACGCCTCCGGCATCCTGGCTGCGGTGGCGGCCGGCGTCACCATGAGCTATGTGGAACTGAGCGGTCACGCGATGGCAGCCACCCGCATCCAGCGCTCGGCCGTGTGGGACACGGTGCAATTCTCGCTGAACGGCGTGATGTTCGTGCTGCTGGGCGAACAGCTGCCGGAGATCTTCCGCCTGGCCGGCACCTCGCTGGAGGAAAGCGGTCATGTGAACCGCTGGTGGCTGCTGGTGTACGCGGTGGCAATCACCGCCGGCCTGCTGGCGCTGCGCTTCGTGTGGGTGTGGGCGTCGCTGCGGCTGACCATCTTCAAGCAGAAATACCGCCACCAGCAGCGCCACAAAATCAACCCGCGCCTGCTGCTGGCCACCACGCTGGCCGGCGCGCGCGGCACCATCACGCTGGCCGGCGTACTGACGCTGCCGCTGGCACTGCCGGACGGCGCGCCGTTTCCGGCGCGCGCGCTGACCATCTTCCTGGCCTGTTCGGTGATCCTGCTGTCGCTGCTGGTGGCCAGCGTGGCCCTGCCACGCCTGCTGGCCGGCATGAGCTTCCCGCCCGAGACCGAGGAACAGCAGGAAGAAGACCTGGCGCGCCGCGCCGCCGCCAACGCCGCCATCTCGGCCATCGAAAAAACCCAGGTGGCGCTGATGGCATCGGATGCCTGCATCGATCCCGAGGTCTATCCGCAGGCGGCGGCGCGGGTGATCGCCTTCTATGAGCACAAGCTGAAGGAAGTCGATCCGGACAGCGAGCAAGCCTGGCGCAAGACCGACTACGCCGAGAAAGAACTGCGCCTGGCCGCGCTGGACGCCGAACGGCGCACCGTGTTCGACCTGGCGCGCCACGAACACATCTCCGACGAAATCTCACGCAAGCTGGTGCGCGAGATCGACCTGATGGAAGCACGCTACCGCTAACACCATGCAAAGAACCCGCACCGTCATCGCGATCGCCTGGGTCTTGTTCTGGCTGCTGATGATCACCACATCAGTCCAGGAATACCTGCGCGACCACGATCACGGCGTGTGGAAACCGATACTGTGGGAATCCTCGTCGGCGCTGACCGGCACCCTGCTGCTGCTGGCGCAGCGTCGCTACACGCGCAAGCACGACCACCTGCTGCATTCGCCGCTGCGCTGGTTCGCGCGCCAGCTGGTGTGGCTGCCGGTGTACTGGATCGCCTTCGTACCGATCGCCTTCGGCATCCGCCACGCGGTCTACGCGCTGGCCGGCGAGCGTTATCCGCACGGCGGCTGGGCCGGCATCTACCTGTATGAAGACATCAAGATGACAGTATTCTTCTGCATCTTCGCCACCATCACCTTCGGCGTGCTGTCCTTCCACGCCATGCTGGACGAAAAGGTGCGGGTCGAACGCGCCAACGCCTCGCTGCGCGAAGCGCAACTGCTGCGCCTGAGCCAGCAGATGCAGCCGCACTTCCTGTTCAACGCCCTGAACACCATCTCCTCCTTGATGTACAGCGACGTGCCACGCGCCGACGCCATGCTGGTGCAACTGTCCGACGTACTGCGCGCCACGCTGGACGTCGGCGAGCGCCACCTGGTACCGCTGGAAACCGAGTTGCGCATCCTGCGCGGCTATGCCGCCCTGATGGCCGAACGCTTCGCCGACCGCGTCAGCATCGCCTGGGACATCGACGACACCCTGCTGCCCTGCTGCGTGCCGGTGATGAGCATGCAGCCGCTGCTGGAAAACATCTTCAAGCACACCGTCGAAAAGCGCCGCCAGCCGACCGCCATCACCATCTCCGTGCAACGCGCCGGCGCTGACCTGGTACTGCGCCTCGAAGACAACGCCGGCAGCCTCGGCGGGGTCAGTTCCGGCAATCCGCCAAACGGCATCGGCGTGCGCAACCTGCGCGAGCGGCTGGACGCCTTATACGGCGGCCGCGCCAGCTTTGCGTTGACCGCACTGTCGCCAGCCGGCGTGCGCGCCGAAGTGAAACTGCCATGCGCATCCTGATCGTCGACGACGAGCGCCCCGCGCGCGACAAACTGCGCCGCATGCTGTCAGCGGAGCCGGACATCAGCGCCATCGAAGAAGCGCGCGACGGCGTCGAAGCGCTGGAGCGCCTGCCTGTCTTCGCGCCCGACCTGCTGCTGCTCGACATCCAGATGCCCGAAATCTCGGGCCTGGACGTCGCCGCCTCGCTGCCATCGCCGGCGCCGCTGGTGGTGTTCGTCACCGCCTACGACGAATACGCGATCCGCGCCTTCGACGCCAACGCCATCGACTACCTGCTCAAGCCCTACGACCAGCCACGCCTCCAGCGCGCCCTGCAACGCGCGCGCGAACGCCTTGCCGCACAGCGCCCCGCCGCCGCGCCGCTGCCCTCGGTCACCCAGTTGCTGATCCCGGAGCGCAGCGGCACGCGCATTGTCAAGGTCGAACAAATCCAGTGGATCGAAACCGCCGACAACTACGTCGTCCTGCACACCGCTGACGGCGCACCGCTGATGCGCCAGACGCTGGCCGGCCTGCTGGAGAAACTCGGCCCGCGTTTCCTGCGCTGCCACCGCCGCGCTGCCGTACAAGTCAGCTGGATCGCCAGCATCGTCAACCACGAAAAAGGCGACGGCGAACTGCTGCTGCACGGCGGCGCGCGCGTGCCGCTGAGCCGCCAGTACCGCGCCGACATCATCGCCCACATCCAATAGAGTGCCATATATGCTGCTGACCGTAACCGGCCAGGTCTCGGAAGAGTCATCCCAGAAGGTCCTGCAGTTTTCCACCGCGCTGGAAGACGCGATTGCTCCGCTCATTGAGGCGGACGACTACGGATCGGTCGACCAGTTCATGCTGGTCATCGTCGCCGTCTACGCTACGCACGAAGAAAACCTTGAGTTCAGCAAGGGGCATAACGCAGTGGGTACCTACACCGACATGATCAGCCAAAAGAAGCTGCGATATTGTACCCTCGGCATTCCCTTCGGCTCGGACGAAATCGTGAATACGCCCGAAGGCACCTTGCGCCGGCGCCTGATCCGGGCAATCCTGCAGGTCATGCACGCGCCGCAAGTAAAAATCCCGCAAACCTTCGACTACGCCCGGCTCTCGCAGCGGTTGCAGCCGCTGTTCGACAACTTCGCCAAGGCCTCACTGGGCAAGCATCATGTGGCGACGGAACGTTTTGCGCTGCGCCCCACCACCTTCGACGACAGTGCACCGTTGCTGGCTTATCACCAGCAAAACCACGAGCATCTGCAACCATGGTCGCCGGCGCGTGGCGCCGCGTTTTACACCCTCGAAGCGATGCGAGAGCTGCTGGACCGGCAGGACCACGATATGGAAACCGGCGCCGCAGTTCACCTGGCGATCCAGTTTCCGGACAGTGAAGAATTCCTCGGCCTGTGCAGCTTCACCAACATCGTGCGCGGACCATTCCAGGCCTGCCATCTTGGTTTCTCGCTGGCCGCCAGGCATCAAGGCAAAGGCTATATGCACGAAGCGCTGGAGGCGGCAATCCGGCACATGTTCGGCGCCGGGCATCTGCACCGCATCATGGCCAACTACCAGCCACACAACCAGCGCAGCGAGCAGCTACTCCAGCGCCTGGGGTTTGAACGCGAAGGCCTGGCGAAGAAGTACCTGCAAATCAACGGCGAATGGAAGGACCATGTGCTGACCGCGTTAATCAACGATTAGAACTTGTATTTCAAGTTCAACGCAGCACTGCGCGGCGAACCGTACATGCCCGCATACCACCAGTCCGACACCGACGCGATATAGCGCTTGTCGAGCAGATTGCTGACGTTCAGCGTGGCCGACAGCTTGTCGTTGAAATCATAGCGCGCCATCAGGTCAGCCACGGCATAGGCTTTCTGCTCCCAATGCAGATCGCGGCCAATCTGCCAGGCATTGACGGTGGAATATGTCCTGCTTTGCCAGTTCAAACCACCGCCCACGGTAAGACGATGCAAACTGCCGGACAAACGATACGTCGTCCACAGCTTGACCATCTGGCGTGGGAAGGTGGTGTTAATGCGTTCGCCCCGGGCGTTCTTGGTCTGACCGTAGGTCCACGAGGCGGAGACGTTCCAGTCCGGGGTCAACGCGCCGCTGACTTCCAGATCCATGCCGGAAGTCCTGGCTCCCTCAACCGCGCGATATGCCGCGGTGCTGGTGGTACCCGGGACGGTGTAACCAGCATCGGCCTCGGCCAGATTGTCCTGGCGGATCTGATACACCGCAATAGACGTATTCAACGCACCGTCCAGCCAAGCGCTCTTCACGCCGGCCTCGTAGTTGGCCCCCTCGACCGGATCCAGCACCGCGCCGAATCGATCGCGCACCACCTGCGGCTTATAGATGGTCGCGTAGCTGGCGTAGAGGCTATGGATCTTATCAACGTCATACACCACGCCGCCGTATGGCGTGATCACACCATCTTCCGAGCTCCGGGTGCCGTAACTGCCGCCTGTCCAGTACTCGGCGAAACGGTAGTCATGCGAGAAAACACGCGTGCCCGCGATCAGCTTCAACTGGTCGCTTACCTGAAAACGCGCCGCGCCATATACGCTACTCTGCCGCATGATGTAGCGCCCGATCACCGAGGCCACGCCATATTGCGCCGTACCGCTGCGCGCCCAGGTGAACAGATTGGCGGCAGTGCCGCTTACGCGGTTGGTATCGCTGTAGGTATCGATCGGCTGATCGTAGTCTTCGTAAGTCGCGCCCAGCACCAGCTGATGCTGGCGACCGAACAGCGTAAAGGGACCACGCACATTCAAATCCGCATTTTCCTGATCGATACTGCCCTTGCGTTGCGAGGCGTTGAGCAAAATCCCGTTACCAGCCTGATTGGCAAAGTTGTTATTAAACCGCAGGAAGATCCGCGCATCTTCCTGCGAGGAGTGCGCGCGGCTGGCAGACAGCTTCATATACCACTCACCACCCAGTTCATGTTCCAGCATGACGAAGGCCTTGGTCGACTCCAGATCCAGCCAGTTATCGCGGCTGGCGGCGGTGAACGACACCGGCAGATCGGTGCGCGTGCCATTGCTGTACCATAGCGGGAAGCCAACGTAGGCGCCCTGCCCTTTGACCTTGGTGCGCTCATGCTCCACCCCCGCCGTCAACCGCGTGACACTGCCCAGATCTGCCTCGATCACGCCATACAGTATGCCCTTCTTGCGACCGTAATTGTCGATATAGCTGTCGGCATCCTGTCCAACCGCAATCAGACGGCCACGCACGTTGCGGGTCTCGTTCAGCGGCGCTGAGACATCCAGCGCGATACGCTTGTTATTCCATGACCCGATACTCAATTCGGCCGCACTCTGGAATTCGGCGATCGGCTTCTTGCGCACCATATTGATCGTGCCGGAAGGATCGCCGGCACCGGTAACCAGACCGGAGGCGCCACGCAGTACCTCGATGCGGTCATACAGCGCCATGTCAGCCAGCGTCGATGAAGGCACAGCGCCGCCGCCCAGCACCTCCACATACGTGTTCAGGCCATCGAACTGATAATTGTTGAAGGAGTATCCGCGCGAGCTGGCGTTGCCCAATTCACTGCCGAGGGAACCGGTGCGCACACCCGGCACCTGCGCCAGGGTCTGCTGAATGGTGGTTAATCCCTGATCCTCCAGCCGCTGAGTGGTGATCACACTGACCGACTGCGGCGTCTCGCGCAGCGTCAGCCCTAACGGCGTGGCGGTCGTCAGCGGCGCCGCTGAAACATAGGAGCCGGTGCCTTCGGTAGGCCCGTTGCGTTCCACCTGTGCAGTCACTGTCACCGGCGCCAGCGTCTTGGGCAGACTGTCGCCCGCGCGCGCCGCGCGCAGCACCCAGACGCCGCCGCCGGCATCCTCCGCTTCCAGGCCGCTACCGGCCAGCAGAACGGCGAAGCCCTCTGCCACCGTCATCCGCCCGCTCACGCCCGGCGTATTGCGGCCCGCCACCATGGCCGGCAGCATCTGCACACTGATGCCGGCCATGGTGGCAAAACTCGCCAATGCTTCGTCCAGGGGGCCGGCCGTCACTTGATAGCTGGCGACGCCGGCGTTGGCGGGCGTCGCGGCTAGCACTGGCAACGGCTTTAAGCCTGTGCCAAGCGACAGCACCACCAGTGCGGCGCGCAGGCATTGATTGAGAGAGGTCAGTCGGGGAGTGCTCATGTTCAGGCTTCCTTTTATCGTCAGTGAGGTATTGCTTCACTACCGATGACACGCCAGACGAGCGAAGGTGACAAAAAACACTGAAAAACTTTGACGGCGAATCAGACCGGCGCGCGCGGCACGATGGTGATCCAGTAGCGCGTGCGATAAATCACGTTGACCGGCAGGCTGCGTGGCAAGGCATCCAGCACCGCGTCGACGTGACTCAGTTGAAACGCACCGCTGATGTGCAACTGCGCCACCGCTGGATCGCAGCGCAGCAGGCCGCGCTGGTAGCGCCCCAGTTCCGCCGCGAATTCGCCCAGCGGCATATCGCTGGCGAACAGCATGCCGCGCGTCCAGGCATCCACCTGCCGGCTGGCCGCGTCCGGCGCCTGCACGACGGCGCCGCTGAAGCGCGTCTGCTGGCCGGCCTGCAGCACGCGCGTGGCGCCGCCGGCAGCTGGCAGAATCTCGACCGCGCCCTCCTGCACGGCGATGCGGGTCTGATCGCCGTGCAGGCGCACAACGAACCGCGTACCTAGCGCGCGCATCCGCCCATGTTCAGTGAGCACAGTCAAGGGACGCGCCGCATACTCTGCGGCATGCCCTGTCTCGACCAGGATCTCGCCGCGACGCAGAACCACCAGCCGCTCATCCTGATCAAAGCGGATGTCCATCGCGCTGTCGGTGTTCAGCCGTATCAGCGTGCCGTCGGCCAGCGTCACGCCGCGCTGCTGCCCCACGCCGGTGCGCTGGTCGGCCGCCCAATCCGGCAGGGCGTCGTTGCGCCACGCGACATACGCCACCGGCGCGGTCGTCATCAATAGCAGCAATGCTTTCAGCCCGGCGCGGCGTTCGTGGCGGCGGCCGCGCCCCAGGGTATTCATCGCCAGATCCGGCGCCAGCGTGCCGATTTTCTGCTGCAGGCTCTCGGCCAGCCGCCACGCCCGCTCGTGCTCCGGGTCGGCCGCGCGCCAGCGCCGGCACGCGTCGATGTCGGCCGGCGTGGCCTCGCCACAATGCATCAACATGGTCCAATGCGCGGCACGCCGCGCCACACTGCGCTCGATGCTCATGCGGCCAGCATGATGCATTCCTCAAACGCCAGCGCCATGTAGCGCTTGATGCTGCGCACATGCACGTTGAGTCGCGTGGCGATGTCGTCGTAGGACAGCCCCTCGAACTGCGCCAGCAGGAAGGCGGTGCGCGCTTTGTGCGGCAGCCGATCCAGCATGGCGTCGATTTCCTGCAGCGTTTGCAGCGTCATCAAGCGCTGCTCTGGCGAGGGCGCATGCGCTTCCGGCAGCAGCGCCAGCGCTTGCAGATAGGCGCGCTCCAGCGACAGACGGCGATAGTGATTCAGCAGCAGCCGGCTGGCCACCGTGGTCAGATAGGCGCGCGGCTCACGCAAAGCCTGCAACGGAGCCACCACCTCGGTGCGCGGCGCCAGCAGGACACGTAGAAAAGTGTCCTGCGTCAGGTCGGCCGCGTTGTGCCCGCACCCCAATTTCTTGCGCAGCCAACCAAATAGCCAGCCATGGTGCTGACTGTAAAACGCGTCGGCATCGTGCGGCATGGCCGCGTCAGCACAGTGGGGCAAAATCGGATTCATGAGATGACGATGTCGTGAATGAAAATCATTATCATTTAAATCAAGGCATTTTGCAAGCCGGGCAGCTCGTGCGGCACGCCGTCCCACGGCCACATATCCAACTTGCCGGTTTGCGGATAGCGGTACAGGATGCAGTCGTGCTTCAGCAGGTCGACCTGCTGAAGCCGAACGACCGCACGTTTCAGGTAGGCCGGCGAACCGACCACGATCTTGCGGCAGGCGCCGATGCGCCGCGCGGTCAGGCGCGCAATCCTTCTCCTGGGCCTTGCTGGTGTTGTTAATACCCGCCATCCTGATGGCCTGGAAATCGGAGCGGCATGGATTCCGGGCCGCCGGCGTGCTAACCTGATATGTCATCCTGGGGGGACGACCATGAAACGAGTGACCGGCATCGGCGGCATATTTTTCCACGCAAAAGATCCGGCGGCCTTAAGCGCCTGGTATCAGCAACACCTGGGGGTCGACGTGCTGCCGTGGGGCGGCGCAGCGTTCACAGAACCTGGCATGACCATCTGGTCGGTCAGCGCAGCCGGCGGCGACCACTTTGCGCCGAGCACCTCGTCCTTCATGATCAACTACCGCGTGGACGACCTGGCCGCGCTGCTGCAAGCCCTGCGCGACGAGGGCTGCAACGTGCTGGAGAAAACCGACGACGGCGAGTTCGGCAAATTCGGCTGGGTCATCGATCCCGAAGGGAACAAGGTCGAACTCTGGCAGCCGCCTGCGCAACAGTAAGCTCCAACTCGCCCCGCGCAACGCCCGTTTCGCCCCATGGCGATGGACGCGCAGGCGCCGCGTCCGTAATCTGGCTTCATACAAAAGGAGCCAGAAATGAATCACCAACGCCTGTATTTCTTCGACTGGATACGCATCCTCGCCTTCTGCCTGCTGATTCTTTATCACACCGGCATGTACTACGTGACCTGGGACTGGCACGTGAAAAGTCCCTACGCCAGCAATGCCATCGAACCGCTGATGATCCTGTCCTCGCCGTGGCGCCTGGCGCTGCTGTTCATGATTTCCGGCGTCGCCACTGCCTTCATGCTGAAGAAAATACGCATCGGCGCGCTGCTGAAACAGCGCAGCTGGCGGCTGCTGGTGCCGCTGGTGTTCGGCATGTTCGTCATCGTGCCGCCGCAGGCGTATTTCGAGATCGTCGAAAAAATCGCCTATCAGGGCGGCTACGCCGAGTTCCTGCGGCAGTACGTCACCGGCTACGGCGGTTTCTGCCGCAATAACGACTGCCTGTCCATACCAACCTGGAATCACCTGTGGTTCGTCGCCTATCTGTGGGCCTACACGATGGTCGGCGGCTTGATCGTGTGGCTGCTGGGCGCGCGTTTCGACGCCCTCGGCGCGGCGCTGGAGCGCCTGCTGACCGGCTGGCGCATCGTCGTGCTGCCGCTGGTGGTGCTGGCTGCAGCTCGCTATGCGCTGGTAGAGCGCTTCCCCACCACGCACGCCTTGGTCGACGACTGGTACAGCCATGCGCAATACTTCTTCCTGTTCGCCTTTGGCGCGTTGATGGCGATGCGCAGCGGTTTCTGGGCGCGCGTCGAAGCGCAGCGCTGGACCAGCCTGGGACTATGGCTATGCAGCTGGGCGCTGGTGGTCATCTACTGGTCAATTCCCGATGCGCTGGCCGATACGCCGGCCGTGCTGCAATGGAAGCCGGTGATGCGTGCGGTGTATTGCGTCTGCCAGTGGACCGCGATACTGACGATGTGCGGCTTCGGACGCCGCCACCTGAACTTCGACAGCGCCAGGCGCCGCTACCTGACCGAGGCCGTGTTCCCGGTCTACATCCTGCACCAGACGCTGATCGTCACCATGGCGCACTGGCTCAAGCCGGTGAAGCTGGCGCCGGGCATCGAAGGCGTGTTCCTGGTCGTGCTCACCTTCGGCATCAGCTTCAGCGTGTTTGAAGTGGTGCGCCGCATCGCCGTGCTGCGCCCACTGTTCGGACTTGGACCACTTACTTCACAAACGTCAGCGTATGCTGCGCAGGTCCCGGCAGCAGCGGCGACGCCCGCCCGGTAAGCCAGTCGGTGCGGCCATCCAGGAAGTACGGCGACAAGGGATGGCCGCTCTGCCCACCCGGCATATTGAAGATGCCCTGCTCCTCATGCCCCGGCGATACGGTCAGCCGCTCCGACTGGCCAAAGGCCGGACCGGCCACGCGCGGCATGTGCTGGTCGCCGGCCAGCATGTCCGGCGCCACCTTCAGGTATTTGCCCAGCACGGGAATCGCCGACGCCATCGGATGCGCGCTGGCCGCCGTGTTGCGCTGGCCCCAGGTGGCGTTCTTCAGCAACTGACCGTCCTTGCTCAGATCGGCGATGACACGGTCCAGCGCCGCCAGTTGCAGCTCCTGCCAATTGGCGTATTGCGGCGGCAGCCAGCCGTCCGCTTGCTGGTCCAGCACGCGCGCCAGCACCACCGGCCAGCGCGCGCTGACGGCGGCCATGCTGGCCTTGGGATCGATCTTCGCCAACTCCGCATTGGCGTTCGCATACACGATATCGTACAACGCGTACATAAAGCCGCGTGCTATGCGATAGCCGACCGAATCCACACTCGCCTTACCAGTCCAGCTGTCCTTCAGCAGCGCCAGCGCCTCGGTGCGCGGCGCGTCGCCCTGGGTCGCCTTGGCGTCCAGGGCGGTGATGGCGCGCTCGCGCCAGGCGCTCAGGAACAGCGCGCGGTCATCCAGGCCGATGGCATAGACCTGCTGCACATCGGTCTTGTCGCCCAGCGCGGTCAGGTTGTCGCGCACCTGGTGCGTGCGTGCGCCAAGGTCAAAGCCGCCGTCGCCGATCAGTTCCGCACCGGCGCCGGACAGCTGGCGGCTATTGGCGGTGGCGATGTGGCCGGCGGCCGGATTCACCACTTTCGGATATTCGGCCGGCGACAGCACGCCTTGCCATGTGCCGGCCACGTTATCGGCCTTCAGCGGATAGGTGGCGGCGCTGCCGGTGACGCTGCGGCGTGGCAGCGGTCCGGCAATGGTCCAGCCGATGTTGCCCTTGCTGTCGCCGCCGACGAAATTCTGCGCCGGGATGCCGAGCGTCGGCGCAATCGCCAGCGCTTCATCCAGCGTATCGGCAAGCTCCAGCTGCGCGATGTTCAGGTTGACCGCACCCGGCAGATGCGCGGTCCAGTGCACCGCATAGCTGTGCCCCTGCACTTCGCGGATCGGGCCGAGCGCGGTGTCATGCACCGTCAGCTTCACCGCCGGCGCGCCTTTGACCAGTATGGTTTCCTCATGTACTACCGTTTTTTCCTTGGCGTCGAGCGCGATGAAGTCGAGGTAATCGCCATAGCTGTTGGTGAAGCCCCACGCCACATGGCCATTACTGCCCACCACCACAAACGGTGCGCCTGGCAGCGTCACGCCAACCACGCGGCGCTGGCCGCCTTTCCCGTCCGGGAACTGCAAGGCGGCGCGATACCAGATGGCCGGCAGCTGGATGCCAAGGTGCATATCGTCGGCGATGATGGCGGCGCCGGTGTCGCTGCGGCTGCCCGCCACCGCCCAGTTGTTGCTGCCGACGGTGTTAAGGAAATCGGCCTGCGCCACCTTGGCCGGCGCCGGCGCATCGGCGGCTTTCGGCTTGCCCCACCATGTCGGCGGCGCGGCCGGAATCGCCACCTCTGCGCTGGCGATGGTCTGCGCATCGAGCGGCGCATCCCAGGGCGTCGATTCCGGCGCCAGGAAGGCGCGCTGCTCCTCGCTCGCATGCTCAAGGAACCAGCCGCGCGCCAGCTCGCGCGATTCGAGATTGCCCTGCAAGTCGAAGTACATGGCCCACACCACCAGCAGCGTATCCGCCGCCGACCACGCGCGCGGCGGCTGGCCGATCAGCGCGTATTCAAACGGCCTGGCGCCAAGCGCGTTCAGGCCATCGTTGACGCCGGCCGCGTAGCGCTGCAGCAGCGCGCGGTCGGCCGCCGGCAGCGACTTCACGGCCAGCTCGGCGCGGGCGCGGAAGCGATGCAGGCGGTGCGCTTTGTCGACCTGCAGCGCGCGCTCGCCAAACAGCTCGGACAATTCGCCCGACGGCACGCGGCGCAACAGATCCATCTGGAAGTAGCGTTCCTGCGCGTGCACGAAGCCGGTGGCATAAGCCACGTCGGCGCGGCTGCCGCCGCTGATGACCGGCACGCCATGCGCATCGCGCGCCACGCTGGCGGTGGTTTCAAGACCGGCGGCGGTATGCGTACCGTCCAGCTGCGCGAGGCTGCCGCGCAAATACAGCCAGGCGGCGATTACCGCCAGCACCAGCAACAACACGGCGGCGATCAGTATCCGCTTCGACCACACCTGCACCCGGCTCTTTTGCATATTGTCCCCGTTGTTATCACTATCACATCGGCCATAGTGCCAGAGAGACGGGATGTGGGCAATCAGCTAGTTGATGCGAGATCCAGCTCCCAGGTTTCGTTGACCATGTCCTTGCCGAAGGCGTGCACTGCTTCTTCGGCCACCAGCCGGTAGCCTTTGCCCTGATAGATATGGCGTGCTTCCTGTTGCTGATCGGTGGTCCACAAGCGCATTTTGCGGTAGCCGGCGGCGCGCGCGAACTTGTGGCATTCATCCACCAGCCGAGAGCCCAACCCCAGGCCGCGCGCCTGTTCCTCCACCAGCAGCAGGCGCAGTTTGGCCACCCCATCTTCACCGCTGCGCGCCAGCGCGATGGAGCCTGCCGGCTGGCCATTGATGTCGGCGATCCAGCAATGCTCCAATGCCGGATCGAAGTCGCGTTCGAAGTCAGCGCAGATCTGCCTGACCAGGGTTTCGAAACTGCGGTCCCAGCCCTGCTGCGTCGCGTACAGTTCGCCGTGGCGGCGCGCGATCCACGCCATGTCACCGGGACGGTGCGCGCGCAGCACGAAAGGCTGGGCGTACTTCATTCCGCTCTGCGCGTCCAGCAGCTCGCGGATGGTGCTCATCGCCGTCAGCATGCGCAACTGGTCGGCCTCGCCGAAGCGCGCCAGCATGTCGCCCACTTCGTCGCGCGAGCGCTGGTCCAGCGGTTCGTAGACTGCGCGGCCATGCGCGGTCAAATGCAGCAGTCTGGCGCGGCCGTCGGTGGCCGACGGCACTTTGCTGACCAGGCCGGCGCTTTCGAACTTGCTCAGGATGCGGCTCAGGTAACCGCGATCCAAGCCCAGATCGCGGCACAGCGCGGCCGAAGGCTGGTCGCCGTGGTGCGCAAGCTCGTACAGCACGCGCATTTCGGTCAGCGTGAACTCGCTGTGCAGCAGGCCTTCGCGCAGCACGCCGATCTGCCGGGTGAAGAAGCGGTTAAAGGAGCGGACCGCCGCAATGCGGTCGGGATAAGCAGGGACAGACATAGAGGCTCCGGCATTCTTGATGGGCCGATTGTGCGACACATTGCTGACTCAGTCAACAATATCTCGTATGCGTGCACGCTATTGATGTTAGAGTAAGCACAACACGACTATGCGGCCACCGCGCCGTCTCTCGCCATGTTAGCTGCGCCGATTCCCTTATACGACAAGGAGCGCCTTGCCGCGCTGCGCGAACTACTGATCCTCGACACGCCGCCTGAAGAGCGCTTCGACAGGATAGTCAGGTTCGCATCGCAGGAATTCAATGTGCCGATCGCGCTGATCTCCCTGATCGACGAAAACCGCCAGTGGTTCAAGGCGCGCGTGGGACTGGATGCCTGCGAGACCGGACGCAATATTTCCTTCTGCGGCCACGCCATCCTGCAGCCGGACATCTTCGTGGTTGCCGATGCGCGCGCGGACCCGCGTTTCGCCGACAATCCCCTGGTCGCCAATCCGCCGCATGTGATCTTTTACGCCGGCGCGCCGTTGGCGTTGGCTTCCGGCTTCGTCATCGGCACGTTATGCCTGATCGATCACAAGCCGCGCGACCTGGACGCCACCGAACTGGCGATCCTGGCCTCGCTGCGCGACCTGCTGGTGGAAGAGTTGACCAATCCTGCGGAGGCCCCCGATGAATGAAGCGATGGCGAAGCACGTCAACATGTTGCTGGTGGAAGAGCAGCCGCTGCTCCGTAAAACCGTTTCGATGACGGCCCGCTCGCTGGGCATCGGCACCGTGCATGAAGCGGCCAGCGTGCAGGCTGCCGAACGCATGCTGCGCGAGCGCTCTTTCCAGGGCGCGGTGATTTCGATCGACTGCGGCACGCAGCCGGGCTGCCATTACAACCTCACCCTGCTGGATAAAGTCCGCAACGGCATGTCGGCCAGCGACGCCGCCATGCCGATCGCCGTGATGGTGGATCAGGCCACGACGGACCTGATGCGCGAATTGCGCGAGCGCCAGGTTAGCCGCGTCATCCTCAAACCCTTCCGCGCCAGGATACTGCTGGAAGCGTTCGAGTCGTTCGGTTCGACGGCTAGTAAATCTCCCGCGCCACTTCCCGGACGGACTTGAGCAGCAGCTCGGCGCCCGGCGACAGAATGTGGCCGTCGACCTTGATGATGCCGTAGGCGTCCATGCGGCACGGCAGTTCGATCGGAAGGATGTTCAGCACGCCCTGCGATTCATAATACTTGGCCACCGCGATCGGCATCACGTTGAGCGCGTCGGTCTGTTGCAGCAGCGGTTTAATCAGCAGCACCGCGGTGGTGTCGACCACGTTGACCGGCACTTCCAGGCCGGCGCGGCGGAACATCAGTTCGCAGCGCGCGCGCAGGATTGAGCCTTGCGGCGGCAGTATCCATGGCTGGCCTGAGATGTCGCGCAGCTGAAGATTCCTGGACTGCATCAGCGGGTGGCCGACCCGCACCACCGCGCATGCCGGCTCGTCGCCCAGCTCCTCGTAGCTCAGCCCCGCCGCGCTTTCGCGCTCCGGAATGCGGCCGATCATGAAGTCCAGCCGGCCGCGCTGCAACTGCTCCAGCAGCACATTGGACTGCTCCATCTCGACGCCGATGCGCAGCTTGGGCGCCTGCTGCTTGGTGCGGGTGATGGCCTGCGGCAGCAGCGCGATCCCCGGCGTCATGATGGTGCCGATGTCCACCTGGCCGCTCAAGCCGGCCTTGATCGCGACGATGTCTTCGTGCGCCAGCGACAGGCTGGTCAGCGCCATGCGGGCGTGACGTATCATCGTCTCGCCGTAAATGGTCGGCTCCATGCCGCGCGGCAGGCGGTCGAACAGCTGCACGCCCAGCATTTCCTCCAGGTCCTTCAGCTGCTTGGACGCGGCCGGCTGCGTCATGTGCAGCTCCTCGGAGGCGCGGTGGATGTTGCGTTGTTCGTCCAGCGCGATCAGCAGCAGCAGCTGGCGCGTTTTCAGGCGCGCGCGCAGGAACCAGTTCGGGTTAGTATCCATACTTTAATGATATCACGATCGATATTGATTACTTAACAATACCGTTGATTTCGATATCACTTGCATGCAGCACTCGGATTGGCTGCCGGACCATCCTGGGTTTGCTTGATGAACGGAATGGTGCCGTCGGCGTTGTACTGGAACTCCTCCACCGCGACCGAACGGCGATACTCGCCGCCGCCCGGCAGTTTGGCGTTGTGGTAGAAAATGTAGTTCTTGCCGTTGAATTCGACGATGGCCTGGTGAATCGTCTTCACCTTGTCGTTCTTCGACATGATCACGCCCTGGAACTTCCACGGACCGATGGCGCTGGGACCGGTGTAGTACGCCGTCTCTTCCGGGAAGTCGCGCGAGTACGACAGGTAGTAAGTGCCCTTGCGCTTGTGCAGGTAAGGCGCTTCGGTGAAGCGGTCCATGCCCACGGTGTGGATCGGACCATCGAATTCGATCATGTTCGGTTTCAGCTTGGCGTACTTCATCACCGTGTTGCCCCAGTAAAGGTAAGCCTGGCCGTCGTCGTCGATGAATACGCCCGGATCGATATCGTCCCAGGCAATCGGCGCTTCCAGCGTCATATCGTTGGTGACCAGCGCCGAACCGCGCGCGTCGACGAACGGGCCTTCCGGCTTATCGGAAACCGCCACGCCGATGGCGCGGCCCGGGATTTTGGCGTGATCCACGGTAGCGTAGAAGTAGTATTTGCCGTCGCGCTTGGTGATGTCGGCGGCCCATGCATCGACTTTGCCGATCGCCCACTTGAAGGCCGACGGTTGCAGCGGCGAACCACGGTCGGTCCAGTTCTTCATGTCACAGCTGGAGTACATGCGCCATTCCTTCATGACGTAATCCTTGTCGGTCGGTGTAGCCTGGTCATGGCCAACGTACAGATAAACCGTGCCGTTTTCCACAAATGCCGCAGGATCGGCGGTGAACAGTTTCGGGAACAGCGGATTGGCCGCTTGCGCGGCGCAAGCCAGCACGCTCGCCGCAGCGAACATCAGACTTTTTTTCAAGGTACTCTCCAGTGTGTAAATCGTCTTGATTATTTTTTATTACCGCGCATTGTCATCACGCGTTGTACTACGCAAAAGATGAACAGCAGACCGCCGATGACGATCTTGGTCCACCAGGAGCTGAGCGTGCCATCGAACGCGATCAGCGTCTGGATGGAGCCCAGCACCAGTACGCCGGTCAATGCGCCGGCCACGTAGCCGTAGCCGCCGCTGAGCAGCGTGCCGCCGATCACCACGGCGGCGATGGCGTCCAGCTCCGTGCCCTGCGCGTGCAGGCCGTAACCGGACAACATGTAGAACGAGAACAGCACGCCGGCCAGCGCCGCGCAGAAGCCGCTGAAGGCGTAGATCAGCACCTTGGTGCGGGCCACGCGCAAGCCCATCATCAGCGCCGACTGCTCGTTGCCGCCCACCGCGTAGATGGCGCGGCCGAACGGCGTGCAGTGCGCAACGTAGATGGCGACGGCCAGCACCGCCACCGCGATCAGCGCGCCGGGCGAGATGAAGCAGTCGCCGACCGGCAGCTGCGTTTGCGACATGGCGACAAAGAACGGGTCTTCGATGGTGATCGAGTTGATGCTGATCAGGTAGCACAGGCCGCGCGCCAGGAACATGCCGGCCAGCGTGACGATGAACGGTTGCAGTTTGAAGTAATGGATCAACGCGCCCTGCGCGGCGCCGAACACGGTGCCGATCGCCAGCGAGATGGCGATCACCAGCACCGGATTCCAGTGCCACGTCTGCAGCATGTAGGCGCAGACCATGGTGGTCAGCGCCAGTACCGAACCAACCGACAGATCGATGCCGCCGGACAGAATGACGAAGCTCATGCCGACCGCGATCACCAGCAGGAAGGCGTTGTCGATCAACAGGTTGAACATCACCTGCAGCGACAGGAAACCGGGATAGGCGGCGCCGCCCGCACCCAGCAGAACCACCAGCAGCAACACGGTGATCAGGGAAGTGAAGTACGGCGACGACGTCAACGACGGCGCCGGAAGGCTGATGCTGCTCATTATGCTTTACCTCCGCGGGCCGCAGGGAAAGCGCGGCGCCACATGTTCTTGAATTCCGCCGACTGCGAGACGCAAATCACGAAGACCACGATCGACTTGACCACCATATTCACTTCCGGCGGCAGGCCGAGCGAATAGATGGTGTAGGTCAGCGTCTGGATGATCAGCGCGCCGATCACGCTGCCGGCCAGGCTGAATTTGCCGCCGGCCAGCGAGGTGCCGCCCAGCGTCACGGCCAGGATGGCGTCCAGCTCCAGCAGCAGGCCGGCGTTGTTGGCGTCTGCGCTCTTGATGTTGGAGGTGATCATCAGGCCGGCCACACCGGCGCAGGCGCTGCAAAATACGTACACGAAGAAGATCAGCACTGCGGTCTTCAGGCCGGCCAGGCGCGCGGCCACCGGATTGATGCCGACCGACTGGATGAACAGCCCGAGCGCCGTTTTACGCAGCAGCAGCGCGGTGACGATGAACACCGCTGCCACGATGTACAGCGAGAACGGCAGCCCAAACAGATAGCCGCTGCCGATAAAGAAGAACGGCTGGTAGTAGACGGTGACGATCTGGCCATCGGTGAACAGCTGCGCCAGGCCGCGCCCCGCCACCATCAGGATCAGCGTGGCGACGATCGGTTGCAGGCCAAGGCCGGCCACCAGCGCGCCGTTCCATGCGCCGCACAGCAGCGCCGCGCCCATGGCGACGGCCAGCGCGATCCACATCGGCGTGTTGGCGACATATTCCGGCGTACCGTTGTTCATCACCATGGTGCCGCCGATCAGCATTGCTGCGACGGTGCCGCTGATGGCGACAGTGGCGCCGACTGAAATATCGATGCCGCGCGTGGCGATCACCAGCGTCATGCCGATGGCCGCCAGGATCAGCGGCGCGGCGCGGTTGGCGATGTCGATCAGACTGCCGTACAGGTGGCCGTCCTTGATCTCCAGGTGGAAGAAGCCGGGGATCATGATGAAGTCAATCAGCAGCAGGATCGCCAGCGCGGCCAATGGCCGGAATAATGGATGTTGCACAAACATGGCTTGACTCGGTTTGGTTGGCGTAGCGCCGGCCACGCGCGCGGCCAGCGCGCCTGGGGACTCAACTGACATGGGTATCTCCCGCCGCGATCACATGCAGCACGGAGGTTTCGTCCAGCGCGCCGCGCGGGTATTCACCGCCTTGCTTGCGGTCGCGCATGACGACGATGCGGTCGCTGACGCGCAGCACCTCCGGCAATTCGGACGAGATGAACAGGATGGACATGCCCTTCTTGCACAGCGCGGCCACGTAGTCCATGATCTCCTGCTTGGCGCGGACGTCGATGCCCCGCGTAGGTTCGTCCAGGATCAGCAGTTTCGGATCGGTCACCAGCCAGCGCGCCAGCAGCACTTTCTGCTGGTTGCCGCCGGACAGCGAGCCGATAGGCGTTTCGATGCTGGCGGTCTTGATGCCGAGCGCTTTGACGTATTCTTCCGCCAACTGCTGCTGGCGTTTCAGCGGAATGGCGCGCATGATGCCCATGCGGGCCTGCAGCGCCAGGATCAGGTTCTCGCGTACAGACAGCTCCAGGATCGCGCCTTCGTGCTTGCGGTCCTCGGAGCAGAAGCCGATGCCGGCGGCGATGGCGTCGCGCGGCGAGGTGAAATGACGCTCTTTGCCGTCGATGGTGATCGAGCCGCCATCGGCTTTGTCGGCGCCGAACAGCAAGCGCGCGGCCTCGGTGCGGCCGGAACCCAGCAGGCCGGCAAGGCCCAGCAATTCACCCTGACGGATGTCCAGATCCATCGGCAGCAGTGCGCCCTTGCGGCTCAAACCCACAGCACGCAGGAACGACTGGAAGCGCGACCGCCCCGCTCCGTCGCTCGCCACGGCCACGCTGACCGGCACGGCGCCGGCGGCAGCAGCCTCGGTGGCGATCGTCGCACCGACCATCTTGTTGACCAGTTCAACGCGCGACAAGTCTGCGGCAAGATATTCCCCTTCCCGCTCGCCGTTGCGCATCACTGTGATGCGGTCCGAAATCGCATACGTCTGATCCAGGAAGTGCGTCACAAACAGAATCGCCATGCCCTGCTCGCGCAGGCCACGCAACACGCTGAACAGCAGATCGACTTCCTTCTCATCCAGCGAGGAAGTCGGCTCATCGAGTATCAGCACTTTGGCCGACACCAGCAGCGAACGCGAAATTGCCACCATCTGCTGAATCGCCAGCGGGTAATGCGCCAGCGGCAGCGTGACATCGATACGAATCTGCATCCGCTCCAGCAGCTCGGCCGCCTGCTTCGCCATGCCGGCCCAGTCGATGCGGCCGAACTTGCGCGGATAACGCCCGATGAAAATATTCTCCGCCACCGACAAGTTCGGGCAAAGATTCACTTCCTGATAAACAGTGCTGATGCCATGGTTTTGCGCATCCAGCGTGGACTGCGGCTGAATCGACTGCCCGGCCAGCTGGATCTGGCCCTGATCAGGCGCATACACACCGGTCAGCACCTTGATCAAAGTCGACTTGCCGGCGCCATTCTGGCCCATCAGCGTATGGACTTCACCCGGATAGAGATTGAGCGACACGCCATTCAAAGCCTGCACACCGGTGAAAGCTTTGCTGATGCCGCGCAGCTCCAGCACCGGGGTCTTGGGTGCGGAAGAGAGAGTCGTCATCGCTATCAGTATTTACGGTTCGGGAATTCCTTGGCCGCGACTTCGGCCGGGAACACGCTCTCCTGGGTCACAACGCGCTTGGGTACGGGCTTTTTGGCCACCACGTCTTTGGCGATCTGCATCAGTTGAGGGCCAAGCAGCGGATTGCACTCGACGGTCACGTTCAGCTTACCGGCGATCATCGCCTCGAACGCGCCTTTGACGCCGTCGATCGAAATCACCAGAATATCCTTGCCCGGTTTCAGGCCGGCTTCCTCGATCGCCTGGATCGCGCCGATGGCCATGTCGTCATTGTGCGCATACAGCACGTTGATCTTCTTGCCTTCGGCTTTCAGGAAGGCTTCCATGACCTCCTTGCCCTTGGCGCGGGTGAAGTCGCCGGTCTGCGAGCGGATCACCTTCAGCTTGGCGTTACCGGCGATGACTTCCTCAAAGCCCTTCTTGCGGTCCAGCGCTGGCGCCGAGCCCACGGTGCCTTGCAATTCAACGATATTCAAAATGGCATCAGGCGTCTTCTTTTGACGCTCGATTAGCCAGCGGCCAGCGCGGCGGCCTTCTTCCACGAAGTCCGAGCCCAGGAAGCTGACGTACAGCGAAGGGTCGCTGACATTGACCGCGCGGTCGGTCAGAATCACCGGGATGTTGGCGCGCTTGGCTTCGCGCAGCACCGTATCCCAACCCGATTCCACCACCGGCGAAAACGCGATCACGTCGACGCGCTGGGCGATGAAGGAGCGGATCGCCTTGACCTGGTTTTCCTGCTTTTGCTGGGCGTCGGCGAATTTCAGGGTAATGCCCTCTTTCTTCGCCGCGTCCTTGATCGATACGGTATTCGCGGTGCGCCATTCGCTTTCGGCGCCCACTTGGGAAAAACCGATCACCAGCGGTTTGGCGGCGAAGGCATGCGGCACGCTCAGGGTGATGGCGGCGGCCAGCGCGGTGGCCAGTACGGTTCTGCGATTGCATGTCATGGCAAGTCTCCTGATAAGTTTTTTTATAGTGTTATTCGGATCAATACTATGAGAAACATAAATATCTATCCAATGATATTTTCACACTCTGCAATATCTTTTTTGATATGTCAGCGCAGCAAGCGCAGCCCATACAGCCCGCCGGCGACCGAACCCTCACGCGCCACAAACCTGACCACCAGCTTGCCAGCCACTGCTGCACCCTGCGGGATCGGGTAATCGCGGGTATATAAATCGTGCGGCGCGCTGGCGTCGAGGCGAACCTCGGCCAGCAGTTTGTCGTTGAGCAAGATATCGAAGCGGCGTCCGGCGTCGAATTTTGAGTATGTCAGCCGCAACACGCGTGCTTCGCCCTTCTTATCGGTCAGCTCGTAGCTGAACCAGTCTTTCGCGTGGCGCCAGTGCTTGCCCTTGTTGACGCCGGCATCGGCACCCTCCGCCTTGAAGAAGTGGTCCGACTCGGGCTGCTGTTCGCCGGGCGCCACCTGATCGATGGTCTGGGCGTCCAGCGCCAAGCGCTCCTTCTCGTCTTCGGCTGCCTGCGCGCGGCGTTTCGACAGGTCGCCCGGCGTGGAGTACGGCCAATAGACAACGTAGCGCGCGTCGTGCACGCGGAAGAATGGCACCAAGGTGGTCGGACCGGTCGTCGTCGACTGCACCAGGCCCGGTGCAGTGAAGGTCAGCGGCCGGCCGGGCACCGGTCGGAAGCGGTAGGCGAAGGCACTGCTATCGCTGACCAGCACCGGCGCCTGCTCCAGCGGAACAACAGGGCCGCTGGCGATATGGCCCATGCGGCTGTCGTCGGCGAGATAATTCAGTTGCTCGCCGGGGAAGGGGTTGGTTTTCGCCGCCAGCACCACAGGGCCGTGCAGCACGGCGTACCAGGCGGATTTGTCTGGCATCTGCTCCAGACGCGTTTTCATCGGCAGATGGATTTCAACCTTGTCGCCATCACGCCATGCGCGGCGCACGTTGACGTAACGGTCGGCGCCAATGGCGGCGGCAAGCTGTTTGCCGTTGACCATGACGCGCAAGGCGCCCTGCTCCACCCAGTCGGGGTAGCGGATTTTCAGCGTAAAGCTCTTGTTGCCCTTGATGGTGATGGTGCTCTTGTCTTCATCCGGGAAGCGGTTGGCCTGGCGGATCTGCACGCCCTGTTCGCGCCAGTCCAGCGTCGACGGGATGAACAGATTGACGTACAGCGTGTCGCCTTTGTGCGCGTAGATGAATTCCCCGTACCTGGCGTGGCTCTCGATGCCGGAGCCGACGCAGCACCACATCGCTTTCTGCGGTTGCGAGTAGACGCGGTAGTGGTTCGGCCGCATCGGCGTAAAGTAGACGAAGCCGCCGCTATCCGGGTGCTGCGACGACAGTATGTGGTTGTAGAGCGCACGCTCGTAGTAGTCGGCGTAGCTGCCTTTGGCGTCGCCCTGGAACAGCAGCCCGGTCAACTTGAGCATGTTGTAGGTGTTGCATGTCTCCGGCCCCTCCAATTCCTCGATCATGGACGAGAAGTCTTTGTCGTCGTGGAAGTGCTCCTTGACGCTATTGCCGCCGATGGCAACCGTGCGGTGATCGTGGACGGTCTGCCAGAAGAAGGCAGCGGCCTTTTGCCAATCTTTGCGGCTGGTGATGTCGCCGATGCGCTTGAAACCGATTACTTTCGGGATCTGCGTGTTGGCGTGCAGGCCGGTGAGCTGGTCTTTACCGTCTTCCAGCGGCCTGAGGATCGCCTGGTGGGAGAAGCGGATGGCCAGGTCCATGTATTTCTGCTGGCCGGTCATTTGCGCCACATCCGCCAGCACTTCGTTCATGCCGCCGTGTTCCGCGCGCAGCATGGATTGCATTTGTTCTTCGCTCAGGTGCGCGGCCAGGCCGATGGTCCAGTCACACAGGGCGATCAGCATGGCCCGGGCATCTTCATTGCCGGCGTAGGTGTAGGCGTCGCGCAGGCCGGCGTAGGTCTTGTGCAGGTTGTACCACGGGACCCATTTGCCATTGACCGAGAAATTGTCTGCCTGCAGTTTGCCGTTGGCGATATCCTGCCACGCGGACGCGCCGCCGGGAATGCCGCCGATATAGCCGTTGCCGTTGGCCTGCTGGCAGCGTTTGAGTTCCGCGACGGCGTAGTTCAGGCGATCGTGGATTTCCTTGTCGCCGGTGGCGGCATACATCAGCGCAAGCGCCGACAGATAGTGGCCGCCCATGTGCCCATCAAGACCGGTGGATTCCCAGTTGCCATAAGTTGGCTGTTTGAGCGAGAGGCCCGCTTCGCGCAGGAACGGCGCCAGCAGGCGGTCGGCGTCCAGCGACAGAATGTAACGCTGGTCGGTTCGCTGGGCCTCCAGGAAAGCGCTCGGCCCGAGGCGCACGGCGCTCAGCGGGAACAGCGCCACCGGTTTGTCCGAGTCCCGCGCCGACGCATTCGCTCCTGCTGTCGGGGCGGCGAACGCGCGGTGCGATGCAATGGTGGCGGCCGCGCCGGCGGCCAGCTTCAGCGCGTGACGGCGTGCAGATGCGCGCGGGATGGCCATCATTTGGCAGGCAGCTGGACGCTGCGGTATTTGTTGAGGTCCGCCTGGTCGACCGTCGGCCAGCCAGCCGCATCGAACTGCATCGGCATGACCTTCAGCTTCTGCAGGTAGTTATCTGCCGTCTCGTAAGCGTGCAGCACCAGGTAGTCCTTGCCGTCGAAGGTGTAGGCACTGTTATGGCCCAGGCCTTTCCAGTCCTTGTCGCCGGCGATCACCAGCGTGCCGCCGCCCTTCATCATGTCCACGCCGCTCTTGTCCACATACGGGCCGGTGACCGATTTCGAGCGCCCCACCATCACATGATAGGTGCTGTCAGCCTTCTTGCAGCACAAGCCAAACGACACGAACTGGTAGTAGTAATCACCCTTCTTGAAGATATATGGCGCTTCGATCTCACCAGCGCCAGCCTGCTCGCCGGAGCCGGCAGCACCCTTGCTGCGGCTGGCGATGGAATGCCACTCTTGCGGCTCTGCCAGACCGGTCCACTCCTTGTTCAGCTTGACGATTTTCAGTCCGCTCCAGAACGATCCGAACGACATCCAAGCATCGCCCTTCTCATCCTGAATCACATTCGGATCGATGGCGTTCCAGTCATCGCGGTTAGGCACCGACTGCAGCACCATTCCCTGATCCTCCCACTTGTAGTCGGGAGAACGAGGGTTCAGCGTTTTATTGACGGTGACGCCGATGCCGGAGGTATTCTTGCCGAAGCCCGAAACGGAATAGTACAGATAGTATTTCCCGTTATGGAACTGGACATCCGGCGCCCAGATATGATCGTCGAACGTCGGTGCGGCCTTCTTCGCCCATACCGGCTGGCCCTTGAAAACGCGGCCCTCCGGTGTCCAGTTTTTCATATCTTTCGAGCTGTAGAAAGTGATGCCCGGTCCCGTGCTGAACACGTAGTAGGTATCGCCTTCCTTCGCCATCACAGGATCATGCACGCTCACTTCCTTGGCCGTGCAACCCGCCGCAGCCAGCGCGAACGCCACCGTCGATAAAACATACTTCATAACTCGCCTTTCTTAATTGCCGGTACGCGCGCCCCAGATGGACACACCGTCCACCGATTGCGCCGTCCACGTCACCGCAAACGCACTGGCGTTGGTATTCCACTGGCGCGACAACACGCCAACGAACGTCCCGGCCGTACCCAGCGTCAGGGTGATCCTGTTGCTGCCATCGTGCTTCCATGTGCCAGTCGCCGCGCCGGTCACCGTACCATCCGCCGCCAGCAGCACATTCGCAGACGTCTTGATCGTCGTCGAAATATCCTTGCCGTGGTTGATCATCTTGTACGTGCCCGCCACATCGGCCGCCGTCACCACTGCCGACAGCGGCGTCGAGTTTTTGCTCAACGGTGCGTAACGGAACGGCGCCACCACCGGCCAGCCATCGGCATTGATAAACATCTCATGCACGCGGATCTGATGCAGTTCGCCAGAATTCGGGAAGCGCGTATGGAAGATCAGGAAATACTGCCCGGTTGACGGTTCATAGTATGCCGAGTTGTGACCCGGTGATACATACCCCAGCGCCGTACCGCTTTCGCCAGCCGCCAGTTGGAACTGGTGATTGCCCATGATCTTCTGGCCATACGGCGCAATCGTCGCGTCGTCAAACAACGGCAGCGCGGGATTCGACTTGACCTTGGCCATGTCGTTGCCCTTCGCGTCCAAATATGGACCGTCCGGATTGACCGAGCGCGCCACGCGCATGTTGTACGCGCCATTCGCATCCAGACCGCCAAAGGACGTGAACATGTAGTAGTACTTCGACTCCGGGCTGTACATCACATACGCGCCTTCGATGCGGCTGTGATTACCGCCGATCAGGTGCTTGCCGTAGCCTTGCCCCGGCTTCTGTAGGCCCGTGGTGGTGTCCATCTCCAGGATGAAGATACCACCGGAGTACGAACCGTAGATCATCCACAGCTTGCCGCTCGCGTCGAAGAAGGTGTTCGGATCCACCACGTTCGGCATGGTCAGCGCGTCGTAAATGGTCTTGCCGTCCTCGCCCGGCAGGCCCCACATGCCAGACTTCAGCAGGATTTGCTTGTTGACGTACGGGCCTTCCACCTTGTCGGCGACGGCGAGACCCAGCGCAGAGCGCGGGGAGTCGCCCTTGCAGGCGCAGTAGTAGTGATAGAACTTGCCGTCGGCCAGTTTCACCACGTCCGGCGCCCAGGTATCGGTGACTTGCGCCCAGGCGAAGGTGTCAGCCAGCGCGGTCACCACGTTGGTGAACAAGGGATTGGCATTGTTGACGCCGTCGGCGATTCTGGTCCAGTTCATCAGGTCCGTCGATTTGGCTGCGGCCAGGTGGGAGCCGAACACGTAGAACGTGCCGTCCACCTTGATGACGGATGGATCGTGGACCGAGGCCTCATTGAACGTGATGCTCGTTGGCGTCGGCGTTGGAGTGGGCGTAGGCGTAGGCGTCGGAGTCGGAGTCGGAGTCGGAGTCGGCGTGGGTGTCGGCGCAGGCGTTGGCGTCGGCGTCGGCGTGGCGCTGCCGCCACCTCCGCCGCCGCAACCGGCCAACACCAAGGCCACACCACCGGCGGTAATCACCTTGCGGCGTGTGAGCTTGATGTCTTCCATGGCTTACTCCACCGCCACCACGATCACGGCCTTGGCCGGAACCTTGACCGTCAGCTTGCCATCGGCACCGGCGCTAGCGCTGAACGACGCAGGCTTGATCGCTTGCGGTGCGGCGAAGGTGTTATGCGCATCCATCGCAGCTGCGGTCAGCACGCGGCCCTTGACCGACTTCACAGACTGACCAGGAATATTCACCGCCACATCGACAGCCTTGTTTGGATTGGTATTCACCAGCGCCACATAAACCTTGCCATCCTTGGCGCGTGCCGCCGAAGCGCTGATCTCCGGCACCTTGAAGCCTGCCACCGAATAGTCAGGATTATCCTTCACGGCGATCGGCAGCGACGTCGCGCCCTGGAACGGCACATACATCTGGTACGCGTAGTAGGTCGGCGTCAGGACCATCTTGTCCTTGTCGGTGATGATCATCGCCTGCAGAACATTGACCATTTGCGCGATATTCGTCATCCGCACGCGCTCCGCGTGGGCGTGGAAGATGTTGAAGTTGAGCGCCGCAACCACTGCATCGCGCAGCGTGTTTTGCTGGAACAGGAAGCCCGGATTGGTGCCCTTCTCCACGTCATACCAGGTGCCCCACTCGTCGACGAACAGCCCCAGTTTCTTCTCCGGGTCATGTTTGTCCATGACGGCGCTGTTTTTCTGGATATGGCTTTCCATGCGCATCGTATTGGACAACGTCGAAATCCACTCGTTTTCCTGGAAGCCGGTGGAGGCGCCCTTGCCTTCCCATTTGCCGGTCGGGATGGTGTAGTAGTGGAAGCTGATGCCCTCGGTCTGCTTCTTCAGTTCCTTGCTCAGCACATCGGACCAGGTCAGGTCATTGTCGTTACCGCCGCTGGCGATGATCTTCGGCCGGTACTGCTTGGGCGCGCGCAGGAAGGTCTCAACCTGCTTGTACAGATCCGAGTAATACTGCGGACTCATATTGCCGCCGCAACCCCAGGCCTCGTTACCGACGGCGAAGTAAGCCACCTTGAACGGTTTGTCGCGGCCATTTTTACGACGCAGATTGGCCAGTGTCGATTTGCTGTCGGAAGTCATGTACTCGACCCATTCGGACATCTCTTGCGCGCTGCCGGTGCCCAGGTTGCCGTTGACGTAAGCGTCCGCACCGAGCAGATCGACCAGATCGAAGAATTCGTGCGTGCCCACGGCGTTGGATTCATCCACGCCGCCCCAGTTGGTGTTGACCTTGACCGGACGCTTCTCGCGCGCGCCGATGCCGTCGCGCCAGTGATATTCATCGGCAAAGCAGCCACCCGGCCAGCGCACCAGCGGCACCTGAATGTCTTTCAGCGCGCCGACCACGTCGTTGCGCCAGCCCTTGGTGTTAGGGATTTTCGATTTAGGGCCGACCCAGATACCTTCATAAATACCGGTGCCCAGGTGTTCGGCGAACTGGCCGTACACGTCCTTGTGGATCACCGCGCCTGGTTTGGCGGTGTCGATGGTGATCTCGGCCGCGAATGCGCTGCCCGAGGCCAGCATGCACAGCGTGAGTACGCCACGTTTGATTGGGTTCATCTCTCAGTCTCCTGTTTTATAGTTGGATGACAAAGCCGCCGTGCGGCTTGACGCTTACTACTACTTTTTTGCCGGCGGCGATGGCACGCTGGCTGAAGCTGCGGGCCTCCCTGCCGTCGGTAATGACGACGCCCTGCTTGCCGCCGACGAAGGACAAGTCCAGCGTCAGCGTTTTTTCTTTGTCGGTGCCGTTGATGCCGGCGATGTACCAGGTGTCGCCGGAGCGCCGCGCGACGACCGCGTATTTGCCCGGATAGCCGTCGACCAGCCGGCTGTCGTCCCAACTGCGCGGCACGTTCCGCATGAAGTTCTTCACGTAGTCCGGCGCGCTGGCCATGCCTTCCGGCGTGTCGGCGAAGTGCTGGATACCGGACAGGTACAGTACCGAAGTGGCCAGTTCAAAGCCGTTGGTGCTGGCGCGCTTGATCTTCGGGATATCGCCGAACACTACCGGCGTGAAGTCCATCGGATCAAACAGGTTGCGGGTGAACGGCAGCATGGCGGCGTGGCTCGGCATCGCATCCTGGTCCTTCTGTTCGAAGGTGGTGAACTCAAAGCCCTTGATGGCTTCCATGGTCATCAGGTTCGGCCAGGTGCGTTGCCAGCCGCGCGGCAGCGTGGAGCCGTGGAAGTTCACCAACAGGCCAGCGGCAGCCGCATCGCGCAGGATGTCGGTGTAGTAGGCGATCATCGACTGGCCATCGCCGGCGAAGAAGTCAATCTTCAGGCCTTTGATGCCGATGTCGCTCAGGCGCTTGAATTCCTTGACGCGCTGTTCGTGGGTCAGCAATTGGCCTTTCGGCGAGTACTCAGTTTTGTTCCATGGGCCGGAGGAGTTATACCAAAGGATCAGGCCAACGTGCTTCTTTGCCGCGTAGTCAGCCAGTTCCTTGATCTTGTCGTAGCCGATGTTACGGTCCCAATTGACGTCGATGAGGGTGTATTCCCACTTCATGTCAGCGGCGTAGTCGATGAATTTTTTCTGTACGTCGTAGACGATGGAATCGTCTTTCAGGATGGCCCAGCTCCACGAGGCGCGGCCTGGCTTGATGCGTGCCGAGTCGAACGCATGAGCGGGTGCTGCAAGGTCGGTGCCCAGCGTGGAGTTGGTGACGGTGGCCAGCGAACCGAGGGCAATGATGCGCCATGGCGACTTGAGCGTGCCCTCAACTTCGGCCATCAAACCGCCGTTGGTGTAAACCTCGGCGGCCATCGGGTTGCCAATCCGGTATATGCCGCCGCTGGCGTCTTGCGCCAGGCGCGAGGCTTGCCAGCTGCCGTCCATATTCGTTTCCGAGATGGCGAGCCAGTTGACGCCGGTGCGAAACAGTGCCGGGAATACCCAGCCGGCTTCAGTCGGCGACCTGGTGCCGGCCGCGATCTCCTGCCGGTAGTGCTCTTCGTAGGATGGATTGGTGTTGCTCCAGCCGGTTTGGGCGACGGACATCGGTTGCAGCCAGGCCCTGGCGCCGCCAGGCAAGGCGAAGCTGGTATGCTCCTGCACCAGTTTTTTCAGCGGCAGCGACGGCTCGGCGACAATGTAGCGGAAGGCGACGCCGTCGTTGGAAACACGGAATACGATGTCGATCTTCTGCTGTCTGGCGTTTTGCAGCGAGTACGTTTGTTCGTTGGCGCGGTAGGTGATGTCCTTGCGTTTGCCGACGGCCATCTGGTAATGGTCATCGACCTCACGCGGAGACGAGGCGGCAAGCAGCGACAGGTCATTGGTCAGGTCGGCGCCGGCGAGTTGCAGCCCAAGGTCGGACGCCAGCAAGACCGGCTTGCCGTCGCGTGCGATGGTGTAAGTCAGCCTGCCGTCGGCTGCGCGCACGGTGACGGCGATGTGCTGGTCGGGGCTGCGCAAGGCTGCCGCTGGGGTGGCGGTTTGCGCCGAGGCCTGGCTGGCCGCGAGGATTGCGGCGGCGCAGGAAAGCGCCGTGACTACGGTTGTATTCACTATGTTCCTACCATTTATCTATGGTTGAGATACCCCGCCGCATCGATGTGCGGTTGTCTCCGGGGGCGAACAGTGTTACTGCGGGTGGTTTATACCCAGCCTGCGTCTACGATAAATTCCTGCGCGGTGCACATGGCGCCGTCGTCGGCGGCCAGGAACAGCACCATCGATGCCACATGCTGCGGCATCAGCTTGTTCTGCAAGCACTGATTGCGCTTGATGTCATCTTCGCCGGCGTCGTCCAGCCACAGGTCGATTTGGCGCTGGGTCATGACCCAGCCCGGCGTGACGGTGTTGACGCGAATGCCGTGGGCGCCGAATTCGCGCGCCAAGCCACGGGTCAGGCCGTGCGTGGCCGCCTTGGTGGTGGCGTAGGCCGGATAACCGGCGTTCTTGACGTGCCAGGAAATCGAGCCGACGTTGATGATGGAGCCGGCGCCCTTCTTCTTCATGCCCTCCAGGACAGCCTGGCAGGTGAAGAACATTGGCCGCTGGTTGACGGCGATGCACTTGTCCCAGAATTCGGGCGTGACTTCAGCGGTTTCGTGACGCTGGTCGTTGGCGGCGTTGTTGACCAGGATATCGAAGTCGCCGATCAGGCCAGTCAGCTCGGTCATCGTGGCTTGCAGCGCCGGGATGTCTGTAATGTCGCACTGGCGGAACAACGGCTCGGGATAGCCGGCTTCCTTCACGCGGCGGATCAAGGCCAGGCTTGGGTCGCGCGCGATGTCGACGAAAGCGACTTGCGCGCCTTGCTCGGCGAAGGAGATCACCATTGCTTCGCCGATGCCGGTGCCGCCGCCGGTGATGAATACGCGCTTGCCGCGCAAGCTGCCGAACTTGGCCAGTTGGGTCATACAGTCTCCGTTATTTTGCGTCGCTCCCGCGCAGGCGGGAGCCCATGGAACGCATGCTCAGCATGGATTCCCGCGTGCGCGGGAATGACGGTGGTTTAGTTGCGCGTCAACTCACCTTCGCGGCGCAGCCAAGTGGCACTGCCGTTGTCGCGCAGGACTTCAGGCAGCAATGCCTGCGACAGGTTCTGGTAGCACACCGGCCGCAGGAAACGCGTGATCGCGCCGGTGCCCACCGATGTGGTGCGGCCATCCGACGTGGACGGGAACGGACCACCGTGCACCATGGCGCTGGCAACTTCCACGCCGGTCGGGTAGCCGTTGGCCAGGATGCGGCCCACTTTACGCTCCAGCACCGGCAGCAGCGCCTGCGCCGCTTCCAGATCGCCGTCGTCCATTTGCAGCGTGGCGGTCAGCTGGCCTTCCAGCTTCTCCGTCACCTGGCGCAGTTCCGCCACGTCCTTGCAAGCGATGACCAGCGATGCCGGGCCAAAGATTTCCTCTTGCAGCGCGTGCTGCGCCAGGAAAGCCGAAGCGGTCGACACGAACAGCGCCGGAGCGCCCTTGCCTTCCGCCTGCGGCGCCAGCGCCAGCGTCTTCACGTCCGCATGTTGCGCCAGTTGGCTGACGCCACGGGCGAAGTTACCGGCGATCCCCGGCGACAGCATCGAGGTGGCCGCGCCACCCACCAGCGCCTGCGAAGCGGCGCTGGTGAAGCGTTGCAGGTCCGGACCATCGATCGCCAGCACCAGGCCGGGGTTGGTGCACATCTGGCCCACGCCCAGCGTCAGCGAGGCGGCGAAACCGGCCGCGATATCTTCGGCGCGATTTTTCAGCGCTTCCGGCAACAGGAACACAGGATTGATCGAACTCATTTCGGCGTAGACCGGAATCGGCACCGGGCGCGCGGCGGCAGCCGCCATCAGCGCCATGCCGCCACCGCGCGAGCCGGTGAAGCCGACCGCCTTGATGGCTGGATGACGCACCAGCTCAATGCCCAGCTCATTGCCCACGCCGGTCAGCAGCGAGAACACGCCGGCCGGCAGGCCGCAGATCTCGACCGCCTTGACCACAGCGCGGCCCACCAGCTCCGAGGTGCCTGGGTGGGCGAAGTGCGCCTTCAGCACCACCGGGCAACCGGCGGCCAGCGCCGATGCGGTGTCGCCACCGGCGACAGAAAACGCCAACGGGAAGTTACTGGCGGCGAAAACGGCCACAGGGCCAAGGCCGATCATGCGCATGCGCAGGTCCGGACGCGGCGGCGTCCGATCCGGCAGAGCTTTGTCGAAGCGCACATCGTGCCACGAGCCTTCGCGCAGCAGGTTGGCAAACAGTTTCAGCTGGCCGATGGTGCGGCCACGCTCACCTTCCACGCGGGCGCGCGGCAGGCTGGTTTCTTCCATCACGCGCTCGACCAGCACATCGCCCAGCGCCAGGATCTGGTCGGCGATGGTTTCGAGGAAGTAGGCGCGCTTGTCGTCGCTCAGCGAACGGAAGGTGTCGAACGCTTCCTCGGCCAGGCGGCAGGCCTGGTCGATCTGCGCCGCGTCCACGGTACGGAACTCAGGCTCGATGACCTGGCCCAGCGCCGGGTTGAAGGCGCGGACGCCCGTGCCCGTGCCCTTGACGGCCTGGCCGCCGATCAGTGCATCACCGGTAATGATCATAAGGTTTTCACTTTCGCGACTTCGGTTTTGAACACGGACAGCTTGTTGCGCAACGCCGGACCGAATTGCGGCGAGTCGATTTCAAACGTTTCGCCAGGCTGCACCACGATGTTGTCGGCCACGCTCAGCGTGGCGGTGCCGAAGAAGTGTACGTGCACATCGCCCGGACGCTTGAACAGCGGGTACTTGAAATGGTGGTGTTCCAGGTTGGCGATGGTGTGCGACATATTCTGTTCGCCGCTGAAGAACGGCTTCTCCCAGCGTACCTTGCCCTCCTTGTCGTAGATGCGCGAGGTGCCTTCGATGCTGGTTGGCGCTTCGCCGACCAGCAGCGCCGGACCCAGGCCGCACACGCGCAGCTTGGAGTGGGCCAGGTACAGATAGTTCTGGCGCTCGGTGACGTGGTCCGAGAATTCGTTACCGATGGCGAAGCCGACCCGGTACGGCTGGCCGTCGTCGCCGATCACGTACAGGCCTGCGACTTCCGGCTCTTCGCCGCCGTCCAGCGCGAAGTCCGGCATGGCCAGATCCTGCCCGCTGGCGGCCACGATCGAACCGTCGCCTTTGTAGAACCATTCCGGCTGCACGCCAGCGCTGCCGGCAGCTGGCTTGCCGCCCTCCACGCCCATGCGGAACATCTTCATGGAGTCACTCAGCGATTCGACGTCGCCGCCGATTTTCTTGTGCATGGCGTCGCGGGTGTCGGCGGAACCCAAGTGGGTCAAGCCGGTGCCGGTGACGTAAGTGTGGGCGTCGTCGGTGTGATCCAGTGGCGACAGCAGGCGGCCGGCGCTGGCTACCTCGTCGAAGGCGGCGGTCTGCGCGCCGAGCGATTTCTCCACTAGCGCGGCCAGGCCGACCGATTTGCGGATCGCATCCTGAGCCAGCGCGTAGGTGGTGCTGTAGCCGTCGATGATGCGGATGGTATTCTGTTCCAGCACGCCGATCTGGCGCGCACCTTGTTCATTTTTGAATTGTACGAGTAACACGAGAGTCTCCTAAGCGTCGTCATTCCCGCGCAGGCGGGAATCCATAGAACGCAAGCTCAGTATGGGCACCAGCTTACGCCGGTGCGACGGATTAGTGCGAGTGGCGCGGTACGGCGGAGCCGCGATTACCGACCAGGAAATCGAAGTCGCAGCCTTCGTCGGCCTGCAGCACATGCTCGATATACAGCTGCTGGTAGCCGGTCTTGGGACCTGGCGCGCTGCCTGCAACGCGGGCTGCCTGGCGCGTCGCCATTTCTTCATCCGAAATCTCCAGATCAAGCTTGCCACCGGCGCAATCCAGCGTAATCCAGTCACCATCCTTGACGATGCCCAGCGGGCCGCCAGCCATGGCCTCAGGCGCCACATGCAGCACCACCGTACCGTAAGCGGTGCCCGACATGCGCGCATCCGAAATACGCACCATATCCTTGACGCCAGCCGCCAGCAGCTTGGGCGGCAGGCCCATATTGCCCACTTCAGCCATGCCTGGATAACCTTTCGGACCGCAGTTCTTCATCACCAGCACCGAATCCTTGGTCACTTCCAGATCCGGATCCATGATGCGCGACTTGTAGTGCTCAAAGTCCTCGAACACCACGGCCTGGCCGCGATGCTGCATCAGTTCCGGCGTTGCCGCCGATGGCTTCAGCACCGCGCCGCGTGGCGCCAGGTTGCCGCGCAGGATGCAGATGCCGCCGTCCTTGCGGATCGGGTTATCCAGCGTGCGTATCACTTCTTCATCGTAGATCGGCGCGTCGTTGCAGTTTTCCCAGATGGTCTTGCCGTTGACGGTCAGCGCATTCGGGTGCGGCAGGATGTTACCGTCGCCCATACGGCGGATCACGCCTGGCAGGCCGCCGGCGTAGTAGAACTCTTCCATCAGGAAGCGGCCCGACGGCAGCAGGTCGACGATGGTCGGCGTGCCACGGCCCACGCGGGTCCAGTCTTCCAGCTCCAGATCGACGCCGATACGGCCGGCGATGGCTTTCAGGTGGATCACGGCGTTGGTCGAACCGCCGATGGCGGCGTTGACGCGGATCGCGTTTTCGAAATTCTCCTTGGTCAGGATCTTCGACAGTTTCAGATCCTGCTTCACCATCTCGACGATGCGGATACCCGACATATGCGCCAGCACGTAGCGGCGCGCGTCGACTGCAGGGATGGCGGCGTTGTGCGGCAGCGAAGTGCCCAACGATTCGGCCATGCAGGCCATGGTCGATGCGGTGCCCATGGTGTTGCAGGTGCCGGCAGAACGCGAGTGACCCGCTTCCGCGCCGATGAATTCGTGCATCGAGATCTCGCCAGCCTTGACTTGCTCGTGCAGTTGCCAGACGGCGGTGCCGGAGCCGATGTTCTTGCCGTTCAGTTTACCGTTCAGCATTGGGCCGCCGGTCACCACGATGGTCGGGATATCGACCGAGGCGGCGCCCATCAGCAGCGCCGGGGTGGTCTTGTCGCAACCGACCAGCAGTACCACGCCGTCCATCGGATTGCCGCGGATCGATTCTTCCACGTCCATCGACGCCAGGTTACGGGTCAGCATGGCGGTTGGACGCAGGTTCGATTCGCCGTTGGAGAACACCGGAAATTCAACCGGGAAGCCGCCGGCTTCGTAGATGCCACGCTTGACATGTTCCGCCAGCTTGCGGAAATGGGCGTTGCAGGGGGTCAGTTCGGACCAGGTATTGCAGATGCCGATAATCGGCTTGCCTTCGAATTCGTGATCAGGGATACCCTGATTCTTCATCCAGCTACGATACATGAAGCCGTTTTTATCTTGGGTACCAAACCACTCGGCGGAGCGCAGCTTCACCTTTTTGTCATTCTCAGACATGCAATTCTCCTCAGTATTTTCCTGTGCGGAGACGTGAATGTCATGCCCCCGCATCGATAGGGCATACTAAGACCTCATGAGATAACTTTCCAATAAATTGTTTATCGATATCGATATCGAATTCGATATAGCTCAGGCGATGCTGAAACGGTAGGCCATCACCGTCGCGTATTCCTCGTTCGGACGCAGGATCGTCGACGGGAAGTCGGGGCGATTCGGCGAATCCGGGAAGTGCTGTGGTTCGAGGCAGAAGCCGCTGCGATAGCCGTAGATACGCCCTTTTCCACTGACACCATCATGCAGGAAGTTGCCGCTATAGAACTGGATGCCAGGTTCCTGGGTCAGCACTTCCAGCACGCGGCCGGACGCTGGCTCGACCACACGGGCGGCCACCATCAGAGCCCCCTCCTCTTTGGCCAGTACAAAATTATGGTCGTAGCCGGAGCCATAAGCCAACTGCTCATCTTTTTGATCGATGCGTTCGCCGATGGCGTGCGGCGTGCGGAAGTCGAACGGCGTGCCTTCCACTGGCACGGGAGCGCCGGCCGGAATCAGGCCGCTGTCCACCGGCGTGTAGGCGTCGCCAAAGATCGTCAGCTCGTGCCCCAGGATGTCGCCCTGGCCGGCCAGGTTGAAATAAGCGTGGTTGGTCAGGTTCATCGGCGTGGCCTTGTCCGCGATGGCATGGAAGGCGATGCGCAGCTCATTGTCGTTGCGCAGTTCGTAGATGACGGTGACTTCGGCGTTGCCCGGATAGCCTTGCTCGCCGTCCGGGCTGGCGTAGGTCAGGATCAGGCCCACGGATTTCGGCGTGTTGAAGGTTTCGGCGGTCCACAAGCGGCGATGAAAGCCGTCGGCGCCGCCGTGCAGGTGGTTGACGCCGTTGTTGACGTCCAGCTGATATTCGATGCCGTCGAGCGTGAAGCGGCCGTTGGCGATGCGGTTGCCGTAGCGGCCTATCAGCGCGCCAAAGTAATGCGAGTCGCCCAGGTACGGCGCGACGTCGTCGAAGCCGTGGCAGACGTCGGCCAGCACGCCATTGCGGTCCGGCACATGCAACTCGGTGATGACGCCGCCGAGGTTACTGATTTTGGCGATCATGCCATTGGCGTTGGTCAGGGTGTAGAGGGTGGCTTCGCGGCCGTCCGGCAGCGTGCCGAATGGGGATTCAGTAATGGTAGCTGACATATCGATTCTCTGATGAGGCGACGGCCGGCGGGATCTGATTCCTCGCCGGCCGTCGCCGATGTTCTATGGGCTCCCGCCTTCGCGGGAGTGACGTTAGGCTATCGATGGCTTGCCGAACACCGGCATGCCCTGCTCGTCCCACTTGAGCGGCTTGACGAACGTGTGACGGTCGGGATTCCACAGCGGGTCGCCGATAATTTCGGTGTAGGTGCGAGCATGATAAACCAACAGCACGGTTTCGCCATCATCCGCCACGGTGAAGCTGTTGTGGCCAGGGCCGTAGATCTTGTGCTCGAAATCGGTTTGCAGTACCGGCTCCTGTGACTTGGTCCACGATTTCGGGTCCAGCACATCGGCGTTTTCGTCCGCCCACAGCAGGCCCATGGCGTAATTCTCATCGGTGGCGCTGGCCGAATAGCTGAGGAAGATCTTGCCGTTCTTTTTCAGGATAGACGGACCTTCATTCACCCAGAAGCCACGGATCTCCCAGTCGAATTCCGGCTTGGTCAGCATCACCGGCTCTCCGCCCAGCTGCCACGGGGTTTTCATCGGTGCGATGTAGATGTTGGAGTTGCCTTCGATGGCCACGTCCTTTTGCGCCCACACGTAGTACAGCTGGCCCTTGTGGGTGAAGGTGGTGGCATCCAGGCAGAAGGTGTCGATGCCGGTGTCGACCTGTCCCATGAACTCCCACTCGCCTTCCAGCGGATTGGCGTTGGCGTTACGGATCGCGTACATGCGATGCTGGAACAGCTTGTGCTTGATCTCGCGGCTGGGCGCGGCCGCAAAGTAGACGTACCAGGCGCCATCGTTATAGTGCAGCTCCGGCGCCCAAATCAGTTCGCTCCAGGCACCGGTATCCGGCTTGTGCCACACATCGACCTTCTCGGCATCCACCAGGCCGGCGATGGTTCTGGCGCGACGCAGTTCGATGCGATCGTATTGCGGCACCGACGCGGTGAAATAGTAATAGCCGTCGGTATGACGATAGATATGTGGATCGGCGCGCTGCTCGATCAGCGGAGTAAGTACGTTTTCCATTTCATCTTCCAAAAAATTAGACTGCCACATGAGCCTTGGCTCCCATTTGTTCTTTGACCTCGCCGTAGTATTTATCGTTGATGCGATATTTGAACATCAGCAAGCCCATCACCGTATGGAAGAAACCGGGTATCAGCGTCAGCATCAATACGATACCGTGCATCGCGAACGCCGTCTGCTCCTGATTAGGATGGTATTGGAAATACGTCAGCAGCACGCCCACCAGCGCGCCGGCGATGCCCATGCCGGCCTTCTGGCACACGGAAATGCCGCCGAAGGCGAAACCGGAGACGCGCTTGCCGGTTTTCAGCGTGCCGTAGTCGATGGTCTCGGCGATGGCCGACCAGAACACCGGCGCATGCAGGTCCACCACGAAGGACAGCAGGAAGTACAGCACAAACGCGGTCACCATATCGCCCGGTTTGACCAGGAAGTACATCGCCACGCTGATCAGGCCAACAGCAATCTGCGTCCAGCGGAACAGCTTGACCTTGCAATAGAACTTGGTGATCCAGGTCGATGCTACCATCGACAGGATGGCGGCGGCCACGCCGGTCGACAGGAAGGCCGACACGGTCTCGGTATTCGCCCCCAGATAATACTTTGCGTAATAAATGGCGACCGAACCGCGCACCACGTAGCCGATGGTGCCGACCACGCACACCGCGCACAGGATTAGCCACTGGTCGTTCTGCATCAGCACCTTGATCTGGTCGCCCAGCGGCTGGCGCTGGACCTTGTGCACCACGCGTTCCTTGGTGGTGAAGAAGCAGAACAGGAATAGTGCCACACCCATCGCGGCCATCACGCCCATCGCAGCCTGATAACCTACTGCGGCATTGCCGCCGCCCCAGCGCTCGGACAGCAGCGGCACCACCACGGTCACCATGAAGGCGCCGACCTTGGCCAGGAACAGGCGGTAGCCATTGGCCGACAGTACCTGCTGCGGGTCGTTCGACAAGGTGCTGGGCAGGGAGATATACGATACGCCGACGCCGGAGGTCATCAGCGTCATGATGATGTAGGTCGAGTAGGCCCAGATCAGCTTTGCGCTGTAGCCCCAGTCGGGCGTCGAAAATACGAGGAAGACGCTGAGGCCATAAGGCACGGCGAGGAACAGCAGCCACGGACGGTAACGCCCCCAGCGCGTCATGACACGGTCGGTGATCTGGCCCATCACCAAATCGCTGGCGGCGCCGATGATCTTCACCAGCACGAACAGCAGCGCCAGATCGGTGGTGGCGAGGCCGTACACGTCCGTGTAGAAGAAGGTGATCATCAACATCATCGACGAGATCACCACGTTCAGCGCCATGTCTCCTGCACCGAATCCGATCTTTTCCAGCACCGGCATTTTTTGATTTGACATCATATCCCCTAAATGACGTCATTCCCGCAAGCGGGAATGACGGGGTGTTACTTAGATCTTCCAGTTCAGGAACAGGCCCACCGAACGATCATAACGGCGCGTGTCGCGCGGGTACAAGCCCTTGTTGCTCCAATAGTCGGTGTACTTGAAATTCAACAGATTGGCGCCGGTCAGCGTAACCGACGTATTCTCGTTGATCTTGTAGCCCAGCGAACCATCCAGCGACGACATCGGCGACGCGATCAGGTCCAGGCCCGTGGCGCTATCGTTGTACACCTGGGTGAATTTCGAACGCCAGTTGTAAGCCAGGCGGCCCGAAATGCCGTTCTTCTCATACAGCGCCACCACGTTATACGACCATTTCGACATGCCGGCAAACGGCTTGCCGTTGGCGACGTTGCCAGCCACCGACGACGACGTGGTTTTGCCTTCGGTGTAGGTGGCGTTGGCTTCCACGCCGAAGCCGCTCATCCAGCCCGGCAGTTTGTCGAAGAAGGTGCGATATGCCACCTCGGCGCCTTGCAGATAGCCGTCATCGGTATTGAACGGACGCGTAGTCAGGTAGGTCTCGCCATTGAACACCTCTTTGGTCTGGGTCTCCATGATGTAGCCCTTGAACTCGTGACGGAACAGCGCGAAGCTGGCCATGCCGGTCGACGAGAAGTACCATTCCAGCGAGCCGTCGTAGTTACGGGCGGTGAACGGCTTCAGGTCCGGATTACCCCCCTTGGCGGTTGGGTCGACGGTGGCGCTGGCCTTCACATAGGCAGTACCCGGATTCAGCTGGGCGAAGTCCGGGCGTGTCAGCGTCTTGGTCACCGAGAAGCGGCCGATCAAATCGTCGCGCAATTGCAGCTTGAAGTTGGCGCTCGGCAGATAGGTGGTGTCGCTGCTTTTCTTCGAAGTCAGGACGTAGTTGGTGCCGACCATCGAATTACCCAGCAGGTCGGAATCCGTTTTGGTGATCCGCATACCGATCACGCCGTCCACCGGAATACCGGCCACTTCCCAGCCCACGTGCGCTTTGCCGTACAGCGCGTAGTTCTTCTCTTCGTCGGCGAAGTAGGAGCCGGGGTCCAGCGCGCGCGCCGCGCTAGAACCGGTAACGGCCTTGCGCACATCGGCGGTGTTGGAGATCAGGTAGTTGGCGCACGGCGTGTACCAGGACGAGGTGCCCCAGTTATTCGACATCTCGGCGCTGCAGTTCAGGCCAGGCAGCGTGCTGACGCCGACGCCAGGCAGCGCGGCGGTCGAACCTTCGAAGGTCTTGATCGAATCGGCACGGCGCTTGGCAACGCGGGTGCCGAAGCTGAAGTCCTTGAAGAAGCCATCTTCCTGCAGCGCATAGCTACCGTCGGCGCGCCAGTCGGTCGAGGAACCGGTGTCGTGACCGTAGCGGTCGAACAGCGCGTTGAACTGATAATTCTTAGGATCGTTCAAGTCCATGCCGCCGTAGGCGACATTCGCCGAGCCATTCAGATTGGTGTTGACGCTGGCGTTCGGCACCACCGCCAACGTATCCAGAATCGGATTCTGCCAGTCGTAGCGCGACAGCGTGCGGGCGATCTCGGTGCTCAGGCGCAGGCCCGGCGCGGCGTTCCAGCGGCCGCCGATGGCGTGCTGCTGGGTCACGTTGTCCTGGCGGTTGGCCTGGGTCGACATGATGGTGTTGACGTTGTGCGAATTCAGCGTCTGCAATTGATTCGAGCCAGGGATCTTGGTGCCGCTCATGGTGTCGCCAGGGCCCCACCATGGCAGCGCCACCAGATAGTCGGTCTCGAAGTTGTTCAGGAAATGGGTGCCCAGGCCTTCAGCGTAGATTTCCACATCTTTATTAGGCTTCCACTGCAAAGCGTAATTGCCGGCGGCGCGGCGGCGATCGCCTTCGATATTCTGCAGGCCGAGCAAGTCCGGGCCGGTCAGGTTGGGCAGCAGCCAGCTCTTGTCGACCGGTTTGGTGTTGAAGACGCGTTCTTCCGAGTAGTGATTGCGCACGTACGATACGCCGAACAGCGCGCCGATTTCGCCGATGTCGGTCTTCCAGCGGTTGGAAATCATGCCGCTCAGGTTAGGGTCGGTGCGGCTGGCCAGCGAGTTGTTGGTGGCGCCGCCATTGACCACGGCGGTAAAGCCCTTGAAGTCGAACGGACGATTGGTACGCACGTCGATCACGCCGGCGATGCCGCCGTCGATCAGGTCCGCGCTCTGCGATTTATACACGTCCACGCGTTGCAGCATGGTCGATGGAATGTCGGCCAATTGAATATAGCGGCCGGTGGTGGTGAACAGCTCGCGGCCGTTCAGCATGGTGGCGATGCCGGGCAAGCCGCGGATCAGCACCGTGTTGGCTTCGCCGCCGTCGCGGCGCACCTGCACGCCGGTGACGCGGGCGATGGTCTGGCCGACATTGGTATCCGGGAATTTGCCGATATCGTCCGCGACGATGGAATCGATAACGTTATCGGCATCTTTTTTGATCTTTTGCGCGCTTTGTGCCGCACGGCGCACGCCGGTGACGGTCACGGTCGCCTCAGCCGCGACTGGCGCGGCTTGTTCGGTGACTGGGGTGGTTTCTTGCGCGACGACCGGGAAGGCGCTCAACAGGCCGGCGGCGGCCAGGACGGCAACGCCGGATTTGAGGACGAGGCGATGCATCGCCTGGGACTCGATAGTCCCGGATACGGTGTGTTTCATAAGTCTCCAGTGTGTCGTTTTTCTAGAGAGCTGCGTGACAGCAGCTTTCGTTCGCAGATCTTAGGTGCTGGAGAGAAAACAAACCAATCAATTTTTTGGGGTTTTCGATATCGAAAAAAGTATCGAAGCGAACGGTCGTTCAGTAAAAACCCCGCATTCATGCGGGGCGTGGGAGGTTAATCGTTTACTGGAATGCCACCTCGGTGAAGCTGCGTAACTTGCGGGAGTGTAGTTTATCCACACCAAGCGCACGCAACAGCTCCACCGCGCGGATGCCGATGCGTAAATGCTGGTCAACCCGATCGCGATAAAACTGGTTAGCCATGCCCGGCAGCTTGATTTCACCGTGCATCGGCTTATCGCTGACACACAACAAGGTGCCGTACGGAACGCGGAAGCGGAAGCCGTTGGCGGCAATCGTCGCGCTTTCCATGTCCAGCGCAATCGCCCTGCTCTGGCTGAAACGACGCTCCGGCGTCCGCTGCGGCATCAGCTCCCAGTTGCGGTTATCGGTGCTGGCGACAGTCCCGGTGCGCATCACGCGCTTTAGGTCATGGCCAGTCAGCTGCGTGACCTCGGCCACGGCGGCTTCGATCGCCACCTGCACTTCGGCCAGCGGCGGAATCGGCACCCACAGCGGCAGGTCTTCATCCAGCACATGGTCTTCACGCACATAACCGTGGGCCAGCACGTAGTCCCCCAGCTCCTGGGTGTTGCGCAGGCCGGCGCAATGACCCAGCATCAGCCAGGCGTGCGGACGCAGCACGGCGATATGGTCGGTGATGGTCTTGGCGTTGGCCGGGCCGACGCCGATGTTGACCATCGAGATGCCGGTGCCGTCGGCGCGGATCAGGTGATAGCCCGGCATCTGCGGCATACGCGGCAGCGGCGAGCCGTGGGCGTCGCCCGGCTCCACCGCCTGCCCCACGCGGCGCATCACCAGGTTGCCCGGTTCGACGAAGGCGATGTAGTCGTTGCCCGGCTCACCTGCGGGACTGGCCATCAGCTCCTGTCCCAGCTTGATGAATTCATCGATGTAGAACTGGTAGTTGGTGAACAGGACGAACTTCTGAAAATGTCCGCACGAGGTGCCGGTGTAGTGACGCAGCCGTTGCAGCGAATAGTCGACGCGCGGGGCGGTGAACAGCGACAGCGGCTGCGCCTCGCCTATCGGCACTTCATGCGTGCCGTTGGCGATGCCGTCGTCCATCGCAGCCAGATTGGGCAGGTCGAACACGTCGCGCATCAGCAGGCGGCGTTCGGCGGTCATGCTGCCTTCAATGTGCTCATGCTCGGCAAACGAGAAATGAATCGGGATCGGCTGCGCGCTGACGCCCACCTCGATTTTCACATGATGGCTGCCATGGTTGTTCAGCAGCAGCTTGAATTGCTGGAGATAGTAGCGGGCAAACAGGTCGGGCCGCGTCAACGTGGTTTCGAAAGTGCCGGGGCCGGCGACGAAACCGAAAGCCAGGCGCGAATCGGCGCGGGCCACGGTATCGGTATGCACGCGAACAAAGGGATAGCAGGCGCGCACATGCTCGCCGACGTCTTCGCCGGCGACAAAGCGCTTCATGGCGTCGCGCAGGTAGGCGATGTTGGCGTCATAGATCGCCTGCACCTGATCGAAGGCTGCTTCGGCGTCGTCAAACTGCAGGGGGGCGATGAAAGGACGGGTGGAAGACATGCGACTCCTTCAGTTGTGGCTCGTATTTCCTATTGTAAAGGCTGTAAGCAGAACTTGCATTCTCCCTCTAGGGGAACGATCTACCGTACCGTACAATGACGCTCTGACACCGATAAAAGTTCCCGCATGACTCAGCCAGCATTTCAGCCGCATTCCGACCTTCTTTTTGGCCCGCAGCAGGAAAGCCTGCTACGCGAGGAAATCCTGGCCGATCTGCTGGAAGCCACGGCCGCCCGCGTGCCGGAGCAGATTGCGCTGATTTTCGGCGAGCGCTCGCTGAGCTATCGCGAACTGAATGCGCAGGCGGACCTGGTGGCGGCGCGGCTGATTGCGGCCGGCGTGCTGCCGGGGCAAATCGTCGGCCTGTGGCTGCCGCGCGGCATCGAACTGCTGCTGCTGCAGGCCGGCATCGCCAAGGCCGGCGCCGCGTGGCTGCCGGTGGATGAGGATACGCCGGTCGAGCGCCTGCAAATCTGCCTGGACGACGCTGCGGGCGCCGGCGTGCTGACCAGCGCCGCCTTCGCGCCGCGCCTGGCCGCGCTGGCCGATTTCGCCGCGGCCGGACGTCCGGTCTGGACCGCCGAAGCCTTGCTGGCCGCGCCCTCCGCCGGAGAAGTGCTGCCCCGGCGCGGCGCGGTGTCGCCGGATGTTCCGGCTTACGTCATCTATACGTCCGGCTCCACCGGCAAGCCGAAGGGCATCCTGATCACCCAGCGCAGCATCTGCCACTTCCTGCGCAGCGAAAACGAGGTGCTGGGCGTGACCGGCGCGGACAAGGTGTATCAAGGCTTCTCGGTCGCCTTCGACATGTCGTTCGAGGAGATCTGGATTTCCTATCTGGTCGGCGCCACTTTGTGGATCGGCCCCAAGGAAATCAGCGGCGACCCGGAGACCCTGCCGCGCATGCTGGAACAAAACCATGTGACGGTACTGCACGCCGTGCCGACGCTGCTCGCCCTGTTCAATCAGGAGGTGCCCAGCCTGCGGCTGATTAACCTGGGCGGCGAGGCCTGTCCGGAATCGTTGGTCACGCGCTGGTCGCGCGAAGGCCGGCAGATGTTCAACACCTACGGCCCGACGGAAGCCACCGTCTCCGCCAGTCTGGCGCGCCTGCAACCCGGCCATCCGGTGACCATCGGCCGCCCGCTGCCGAACTACGGCCTGCTGGTCATTGACGCCAACACCGATCCCGCGCCCGGCGAGGCGGTGGTGGCGCCGGTCCTGCGCCTGCTCGCCCACGGCGAAGTCGGCGAGTTATGCATCACCGGTCCCGGACTAGCGGCCGGCTACCTTGGCCGGCCCGACCTGACGGTCGAAAAATTCCTGCCGAATCCCTGGACCACCGGCCCGCACGACGCGCGTCTGTACCGCACCGGCGACCTGGCCCGCATCGGCCCTGACGGCGAAGTGAGCTGCCTTGGCCGCGCCGACGACCAGGTCAAAATTCGCGGCTTCCGCGTGGAGCTCGGCGAAATCGAAGCCCTGCTCGCCCAGCAGCCAGGCGTCGGCACCGTCGCCGTGCTGCTGCGCAAGGACGACGGCATCGACCAACTGGTCGCCTACCTGGTCGCCGACAGCGGCGCCACGCTCGATCAACGCGCGCTGCGCAACGCCCTCGCCGAGAAACTGCCGCCCTACATGGTCCCCGGCCGTTACGAAATGCTGGACGCCATGCCGCGCCTGACCTCCGGCAAAATCGACCGCAAGGCACTCAGGGCCACGCCGCTCAGCGCTCCTGCAGCCGGCAGCACGGAAGACTCCGACCTGGCCGAGACACCGGCCGAAGAAGCCCTGTTCGCCGCACTGGCGAAGCTGTTCCCCGGCCAGCCCATCCTGCGCCGCGCCGACTTCTTCACCGACCTTGGCGGCCACTCCTTCTTCGCCGCCCGCCTGGCCTCCTCGCTGCGCGCCGACCCGTGCTACGCCCACGTCACCGTGCGCGACATCTACCAGCAGCGCCAGATCGGCAAAATCGCCCTGGTGCTGGCCGAAGCGCCCACCGCCGGTGCCGAGGAACAGGACTGGACGCCGCCCTCCACGCTCAAACGCTGGATCTGCGGCATCGCGCAGGCCGCCGCCATGCCGCCCATGATCACGCTGCGCATGGCGCAATGGCTGGCGCCTTTCTTCACCTACCACTTCTTTACCGGCGATCCCGGCGACTCGGTGGCGCGCGCCATCGCCGCCTCGGTTGGCGTGTTCCTGCTGGCGACCATCGGCGAATTCGCCGTCGCCATCGTCGGCAAATGGCTGATCGCCGGCCGCCTGAAGGCCGGCGTGTACCCGCTGTGGGGCCTCACCTACTACCGCTGGTGGCTGGCCGACCGGTTGGTCGAATCGGCCCCCGCCTACCTGTTGAGCGGCTCCTCGCTCAACGCCTGGTGGCTGCGCGCGCTCGGCGCCAAAGTCGGCAAGGATGTCACGATCGGCTCGATGACGCTGCGCGCGCCGGACCTGCTGCAAATCAGCGACCATGTCAGCATCGGCAACGCCGTCAATTTCGAAAACGCCCGCGTCGAACGCGGCCAGCTGCACCTCGGCCAGATCTCGCTGGAGAAAGACGCCTGCATCAGTTCCTTCGCCATCATGGAGGGCAACACCCGCATCGAAGCACTGGGCCACCTTGAGGGCCAGTCTGCGCTGAGCGACGGCGGTGTAGTACCGGCAGGCCGCGTCTGGAGCGGATCGCCGGCGCGCGATGCCGGCGCCTTCGACCCCGCCAAGCTGCCGCCACGCCCGCCGGTCGGCGCCGCACGCCAGGCCGCCGAAGCCGTGTTCTTCGTCTTCGGCATCCTGCTGATCGTTACACTGTTCTTCATGCCGGTCTTCCCAAGCTTCGTGCTGATCGACTGGTTCGACGAAGCCGGCTGGATGCCGTGGCTACAGGGCGACGACATGCGCATCCAGCTGCTGCGCTACTTCGTGCTGGCCTTCCCCGCCAGCGCGGTGCTGATCGTGCTGACCGCGCTGCTGTCGGCCGGCATCCGCTGGACCGTGCTGCCACGCCTGAAGCCGGGCCGCTTCCCGGTCCACGGCAATACCTACTGCGCCAAGTGGCTGGTCAGCCAGATCCAGGAATCGAGCCTCAACGTCCTGCACGGCATTTACGCCACCGTGTTCGCGCCCTACTGGTATCGCCTGCTGGGCGCCAAGGTCGGCAAGGACGCCGAAATCTCCACCGCGCTGGGCGTGGTGCCGGACATGCTGACGCTGGGCGACGAAACCTTCATCGCCGATGCGGTGATGCTGGGCGACGAGGAAATCGACGGCGGCTGGATGACCATGCAGCCGACCGTCATCTCGCACCGCAGCTTCGTCGGCAACGGCGCCTACATCCCGGACGGCACCACGTTGCCCGAGCATGTGCTGATCGGCGTGCACTCGCGCGCGCCGGCCAACGCGCAGATGAACCAAGGCGACACCTGGCTCGGCTCCCCGCCGATCAACCTGCCGGCGCGCGAGCAAACCAGCGGCTATCCGGAGCGGCTGACCTTCCGCCCGTCGCCGTTGCGTCGCCTGGGACGCGGCTTGATCGAAGCCTTCCGCATCGTCGCGCCGCACGCGCTGGTGATCGCAGTCGGCTACACGCTGGTGCTGGCGGTGATGCCGGCCGCCGGCGCGGGCCGCTGGGCTGAGGTGATCTGGGATCTGGCGCTGGCTGGTCTGGTCTACGGCGTGGGCAACTATGTGTTCGTGGTGACGCTCAAATGGCTGCTGCTGGGGCGCTATCGCAAACAGTCGGAGCCGATGTGGACGCCGTTCGTGTGGCTGTCGGAAGCCGTCACCAATCTGTATGAAGGCATCGCCGTGCCGAACTTCATGCGCTACCTGCGCGGCACGCCGTGGTTGCCGCTGGCTTTCAACATCCTCGGCACGCGCATCGGCAAAGGCGTCTACATGGACACCACCGACATCACCGAATTCGACTGCGTGCAGATTGGCGACCACAGCGAACTGAATGCGCTGACCTGTCCGCAGACCCACCTGTTCGAAGACCGCGTGATGAAGATCGACCACGTCATCATCGGCGAGAAGGTCTACATGGGGCCGCGCGCGGCGGTACTGTACAGCGCCGCCGTCGGCAACAACGCTCGCCTGGGCGCGCTGACGCTGGTGATGAAAGGCGAAACCATCCCGGCCAACGGCAACTGGGCCGGCTGCCCCGCCGCCCCGGTGCGCAAATGAAACCGCTGGCCGTCCAAACCTGGCCCAGCCGCGTGCCGACGCCAAAGGGCGGCCTGTTCGCAATCCTGATCACCACCGGCGTACAACGTGACGCCGCCCGCCGCCAGCTGCGTCTCGCCGCATGCGAAGCTCTCGCTGCCGTGCTGCGCGTGCCCTCCGAAGACATCAGCATCGCGTCACGCCCCGGTGAACCACCATCCATCCTGCTGGCCGGCCGCCCAACCACCATTGGCATCTCTCTGAGCCACGAGGATCACTACTCGCTGGCCGCCATCAACCTGCACGGTCCGATTGGCGCCGACATCATGCACGCGCAAGACGTCACAGACTGGCAAGCCGTCGCCGAGGACTTCCTCGGCCCAAGCACCAGCGCCGCGCTGCAAGCCCTGCCCTCCAAAGATCGCACGCGCGCCTTCATACAAGCGTGGACACAACGCGAAGCCGCGCTAAAATACCACGCACAACAACTCAGCGAATGGCAGGCCGACCTTCCCGGCCGCTCCATAGCGCTGGTCCTGCCAGTTCCCGGCCTGACAGGACACATCCACATCGGAGACAACAACGCATGAAGTACACCATCGCCTTGCTGCTGGCCGCGCTGGCAGGGACCACCACCGCCGCCATCGCCGCCGACTGCGGCGCCGACAAACTGAATACTAGCCGTACCCTGATCCTCAAACGCGAAGGTGCGGCCTATGGCGCCCACCAGCACATCGCCCTGCCACTGGCAGACAAAGAGGTGGTGCTCACCTTCGACGACGGCCCGTCACCGGACAACACACCGCTGGTGCTCAAGGCGCTGGCCGACCAATGCGCCAAAGCCACCTTCTTCATGGAAGGCCGCAACCTGCGTCAATCGCCCGACCTTGCGCGCCGCGTGGTCAGCGAAGGCCACTCGGCCGGCATCCACAGCGACACCCACCCTCACCTGGCGTCGCTGCCCGCCGAACAGCAACTGGCAGACCTGTCCAGCAGCCGCACCGCCTACAAAGCCGTCTTCGGCGTTGAGACGCCCGCCTACCGCTTCCCCTTCCTCGAAGAGACTCCGACCATGCTGACAGCGCTTAAACAGGCCAACATCACCGTCGCTTCGATCGACCTGGGCATCAACGACTGGATACCGGAAGACACCACCGACATTCTCGCCAAACGGCTGAACGAAAGCCTGGACAAAGCCGGGCGCGGTATCATCCTGATGCACGACGCGAACGGACCAACCGCCAAAGCGCTGCCCACTCTACTCAAAGTCCTGAAGGATAAAGGCTTCAAAGTGGTCCATCTAGAATGGGAGAAAGCACGATGAACTGGGAGACGGAAGTCGCGGCGCTGCGCGAGATTATCAGCGACTGCGGGTTGGAAGAAACCGTCAAGTGGGGCCAGCCCTGCTTCACGCTGGACGGCCGCAATGTGGTGCTGATCCACGGATTCAAGGAATACTGCGCGCTGCTGTTCTTCAAAGGCGCCATCATGCAAGACCCGAAGCACATCCTGATCCAGCAAACCGAAAACGTGCAGGCCGCGCGCCAGATCCGCTTCACTGGCATCGCCGACATCCAGCGTCTGAAAAAAACGCTCAAGTCCTACGTCAAGGACGCCATCGCGCTGGAGCAATCCGGCGCCAAGGTGGAGAAGAAAGCAACTGCCGAATTTCCCTTCCCCGAAGAGCTGGAACGCAAAATGGACGAAGTCCCCGCACTACGCACCGCCTTCGAACAACTGACACCCGGCCGCCAGCGCGCCTACCTGCTGCACTTCTCCTCCGCCAAGCAAGCGAAGACGCGCGAATCACGCATTGAAAAATGCGTACAGCGCATCGTCGAAGGCAAAGGCCTTGACGACTAGTTCAGGGGCAGTAAGCGCAGCAAGACTGTGTCGTTCATTTTTTTGTTCCAAAGCTGATCCGTTTTTGATTGGACGCTCCGCTACTCGTTACCAGGACACGTGCATCCTGGACTGCTACACATTCCTTCGGCTCGAATGCCGCAGGCACGGCATCTGTGGATTTCCCGATCGGCTCCACAGAGGTGATTACTTCATAGTTGCTACGCTTGAAGATGTACGGGTGCTGGGCAGCGGCGGCAATCCCATTTTCTTGCGGCGCGCATTCAGCTTGTCCGGATCGGCAATCGGAGCGACCTTGTTGCTGCCATATTCAAATTCGGTGCCGTATAACTGTGGTTTCCCCTGTTTGACCAGAATGCGGTCTACCAGCCAGGCGAATTTATTGCTGGGTATTTCGCCTCGTTCGTTGGCAGCCTTGACCATGTCGAAGTGCTTAACTTGGTAGTCCAGCGGAGCGTGCTGGATAATGATGAAGGCAGAGAGTGCGGCGCGATTTCTGTCCAGTTTCCCCGGCCAGCCGCATTTACCCAGCAGACGATCTAGCTCGCGCTGATTGGCGTCATCGATGTCCGAGATTTTGATTTCAAGCTGTTCTTTTTCGCTCGGATCGATTTTTTGTTTGCGATGCTCGGCTTCCAGAAGCTTGATGTACTGGCCTCTCAGCGCCTGATCCTCACTGTGCATCTGCGCATATTTTTTCGCCAGCGCGGTTTTCTCGCATTCGTCGGCGTGCGCAAGGCATGACAGCAACAACGATGCGAACGTCAATGCGCACAGGCTATGGACTTTCATGTCTGACCCATTCCATTTTCTGCACTTGAATATCCGGGTGGCTTTCCAGCGCTTCCCATTGCGGCAGGAAGGTGAAGCCTTGTTTTTGATAGAAAGCCGAGGCGCGTGCGTTTTCGGGCGAGACGCCCAATAGCACGCGGCTGTAGCCGTTTGCGATGGCGTAGGCTTTGACCCCGTCGACCAGACGCGTAGCGGTTGGCGTGCCGCGCTGCGATGGCGCGACCCACATGGCGATCAGCTCCAGTTCCCGATTGGCGTCAGGGACATGGGCGACGATGCCCACCGCTTCTTTTCCGTCGAATGCAAGGATGTAGCGTGCGGGGCCACGGCCGGCGGCGCGGTCGCGCCATGCGGCGTCCGTGTAGGCGGCTGCAGAGCCGTGGGTGACGCCGAAGGCTGTCGGCGCGTCCAGCAAGGCGGCCAAGCGTGTGCGCCTGAGTTCCTGCCAATCGTCTTCGATGGTATCGCGGATATCCAGTGTCATAAATGCCGTGTTTCTGGTGGAGGGGTTTCCCATTTGTCGTTCTTGCCATCGAGGTAGGTGATCGGGGCGGTCGCGAGTTCTTCTTCGCTGACGTCATCCAGGCAGGTCACGTTGACGGCATAGAACTCACCCCAGCGCGGCGATTGCCCGATGCCGAATGCACGCACGCCGCAATGGCGGCAGAACAAATGCTTATCGCGCTTGGTGAGGAACTGGTACAGCGTCAGTTCGTCCGCGCCCGTTTTAAGGCGGAAAGCCTCGGGCTTGACAATCGCCGGCCAGAAGCGCGCCTTGATGCAGATGGAGCAGTTGCAGCGCAGTGTGCCCTGGCTTAGATCGATGTCTGCATCAAAGGTGACTGCGCCGCAGTGGCAGCTGCCGTGGTAGGTTTTCAGCGTCATGCTTCATTCGCGGCGCGGTACTCGCCGATCTCGCGCATCATCACACCAGGTTCGGCGATTTCGCGCTGGGCGAGCGCACGCAACTCCAGGCTTTCGATACCGGCCAGCGCGGCGTCGTGCAGGGCAAGCGCTTCAGACTCGCGCCCCAGGCCGCGATGGACAGCCATCATCAACGTCACGCTGCGAGCAAAATTATAGAGTTCCCCCCACATGCGCGGCGGTTGATCACGCTGCGGATACAAGGGAAATTCGCGCGCGCATTGATTCAGCCTACTGAGCTCCGCCAACGGATCGTCAAGATATCTTTCCGCCAGCGTGTAGTCTCCGATGTCTACCATGGCCGGCACGACACGATACGCATGCTGACGCGCTACTTCAGGTGCTACGTCCAGCAGCGCGATAAAGGCATCGTAGCTGGAGCGGCTGTCGTTCAGCTTTTCGTTCATCTCCAGGATAATCTGGAAGCGGGAGCGCCGCCATGGCTCGGCATAAGCGCCAAAGGTGAGCTGCCCCGCCAACAAGCGCGCAATCTGCTCGTCGCGCACGCGCACCATTGCTTCGCGTGCAGGCGCATAGCCAGCGTCTATCATCATCTGCCACTGGAACATCGTGATGAAATGCAGCCCCTGATCGCCCGCTTCCGTGTCAATACGGTCGAAGGCACTCAGAATCAGCCGCAGTGCGTCATCATTGCGGCCTTCTTCGTATGCCTGGCGGATCGCTTTTGTCGTCATGGTAACTGCTCCGCTGTGTTGTTGCGCGGCGTGGCGTCTTCGTGCAGCAGGTCGGCCAGGTAGTCGCACAGGTCTGCTTCGGCGACGTCACGGGGAATGATGAAGTCCGCAGGACGGCGCTTGCCTTCGGCGCCGAAATAGAACGCCTGCCAGGCGCCCTGCTCGCCACTGATGGCGATGAAGGAGCCGAAAATTTTAAACTTCAGCTGTTTCATTTGAAGGCCTCGATCACATGTTTCGCGACTTCGCCGTGGATCTCGGCGCGGTATTTGCCATCCCTGTCTGGCTGGGTGAGGTAGACCGACAGCACGATCGGCGCTTTACCCGGCGGCCAGATCAGCGCGATATCGTTGACGGTGCCGTAGTCGCCGGCGCCGGTTTTGTCGGCAACGATCCAGCCGGCAGGCACGCCGGCGCGGATGCGGGTGGCGCCGGTGGTATTCCCGATCATCCACTCCTTGAGCAGGCGGCGCGACGCCACCGGCAAGCTCTCGCCCAGCACCAGCTTTTGCAGCGAACGCGCCATCGCCAGCGGCGTGGTGGTGTCGCGCGCATCGCCAGGCAGCGCGGTATTCAATTCGGTCTCCCACCGGTCCAGACGGAATTCGTGGTCGCCGATGGAGCGCGCATACGCCGTGACCGCAGCAGGCCCGCCTATCTGTTTCATCAGCAGATTGGCGGCGGCGTTGTCGCTGTACTGCAGCGTGGCTTCGCACAGCTCCGCCACCGTCATGCCTTCCGCCACACGCTTGCCGGTCACCGGCGAGTGCGGCACCAGGTCGCTCCTATCATATCGAACACGCTGCTTCAGCAACGCCGGCTCGCGCGCCAGCACCGCCGCCGCCAGCATCATCTTGAAGGTGCTGCAAACCGGGAAGCGCTCATCGGAGCGATGCAGTATCTGCCGGCCGTCGGCGCTATTCAACGCCGCCACGCCCAGCCGCCCACCGGATTCTTTCTCGAACCGCGCCAGCAACGCGGGCGACGACCACGGCGTGGTGGCCGGCGCCTGGTCCAGCAGATCGGCGGCGCGCGCGAACGGCGTGCAGGCCAGCGCCAGCAGCAATGCGCGGCGGGTTGTAAAATCGCTCATCGAGCCAGGTGTTATAGTTAAGAAAAAATAAACATAGCATAACCATGGCAAAAAAGCCAATTCGCAACCGGGCGCGCCGCAAATTAGCGTGGCGGTAGACTCGGAGCATGGCTACTCATGTTCTCATCGTCGGCGCCGGTCCCACCGGCCTGGTGCTTGCCATTGCGCTGGCAAGACGGGGCGTTTCTGTCCGCATCATCGACAAGAACAGCGGACCGGGGCAGGCCTCGCGCGCCATGGCGGTCCATGCGCGCACGCTGGAGTTCTACCAACAGCTGGGGTTTGCCGACGCGGTCATCAGCCAGGGCATCAAGATTGAAGCCATCCACCTGCGCGAGCACGGCGCAGACATCGCCGAGCTGCCGCTGAAGGATATCGGCGCCGGCCTCAGTCCCTACCCTTTCGTGCTGTCCTATCCGCAGGACGATCACGAACGCCTGCTGACCGCGCAGCTGCAGGCCGAAGGCGTGGAAGTGGAATGGAACACCGAACTGGAATCGTTCACGCAGGATGAATGGGGCGTGCGCGCGGTGCTGGAAAGTGGCGGCGAACGTCATGCCTGCAGCAGCGTCTATCTGTGTGGCTGCGACGGCGCCCGCAGCCGTGTGCGCGAATCGCTGAAGCTGGAATTCACCGGCGGCACTTACCAGCATCTGTATTACGTGGCGGACGTGCACACATCCGGTCCGCCCAACCGGGATCTGGTCGGTCACCTCGGCGCCAACACGTTCGCGCTGATGCTGCCGGTGCGCTCGCGCGGCATGCAGCGCCTGATCGGCCTCATGCCGGAAAACGCGCCGGAATATCCCACCTTCGACACCTTGCGCCCGATGCTGGAGCCGCTGCTCGGGATTCAGGTAGATCAAGTAAACTGGTTCTCCACCTACCGCGTGCACCATCGCGTGGCGTCGCGCTTCCGCGTCGATCGCTGCTTCCTGGCCGGCGACGCCGCGCACATCCACAGCCCGGCCGGCGGCCAGGGCATGAACACCGGCATCGGCGACGCCATCAACCTGGCGTGGAAACTGGCGCAGGTGCTGCAAGGCCGCGCCGACGCCGCGCTGCTCGACACCTACGAGGCCGAACGCATCGTCTTCGCGCGCAAGCTGGTGATCACCACCGACCGCGCGTTCCAGCTGATCGTCTCGCAGGGCACCGGCGGGCAGCTGTTGCGCAGCTGGCTGCTGCCGCATGTGTTTCCGGTATTGAGCGGCTTTGCCGCCGCGCGCCGCACCTTGTTCAGAACCTTGTCGCAGGTGCTGATTCATTATCCGGACAGCGCGCTCAGTGGCGGCCGTGCCGGCGAAGTGATCGGCGGCGACCGCCTGCCCTGGGTGCCGGACAATTTCGCGCCGCTGCAAACGCTGGACTGGCAACTCCACATCTACGGCAAGACCACGCCGCAACTGGCTGCCGCCGCGCAGGCCATGCGCCTGCCGCTGCGCGTCTTCCCGTGGAGCGAGAGCGCCGAACACGCCGGCCTGCTGGAGGATGCCGCCTACCTGGTGCGCCCCGACATGCATGTGGCGCTGGCCCTGCCGCGCCAGGAAGTCGACGTGCTGCAGGAACTCGCCGCGCGCTTCCGGCTGCGCTTCAGCCCTGATAGCTAAAAGCCATTGACATCGCGCCGCCGGGCAGGCTAAGGTCAGCATCGCGCCGATTCTTTACTTACCCATTCGAAGGATGCCATGACCAGTTCCCGCCGCGATTTCCTGCTAGCCGCCCTCTCCGTAAGCGCCACCGGCGCCATACCCAACCTGGCCTGGGCCAACGATGGCGATGCCGCCTTCAACAAGCTGCTGGCCGATATCGCCGAAGAAGTGCTGGCACTGTCGCCGACCAGCGCCACCGGCCTGGGACTGGACAAGGACGGGCGCGCCGCGCTGAAATCGCGCCTGGAAGACGTGTCGCCAGCGGGCGACGCGCAATGGGCCGATGAAGTCAAATCCATCGAAACCCGCCTGCGCGCCATCGACCGCAAAGCCTTGAGCGCCGATGCGCAAACCCGCTACGACACCATCGCCTATGCCGCCGAATCGGGCAAGCAAGGCTTGCGCTTCCCGTTCGGCGGCGCGGCCAGCGGCTTCTTTGGCGGCACCGCACCCTTCCCTGTGACGCAGCAGGACGGCGCCATCACCCGCGTTCCGGAATTCCTCGATTCGCAGCACCAGATCAGCAACGCCGCCGACGCCGGGGCGTACATCGCGCGTCTCGAAGGTCTGGGCAAAATGCTGGATCAGGAAACCGCGCGCATCGCCGAGCAGGCCGCCAAAGGCATCATGCCGCCGGACTTCATCTGCAAGACCGCGCTGGTGCAGTTGCGGGACTTCCGCAAGACCGCCGCCGCCGAACAAAAGCTGGTGACCTCGATCACCGAACGCACGCAAAAACAGAACATCGGCGGCGACTGGCACGCGCGCGCCCTGAAACTGGTGGAAGGTTCGGTCTACCCTGCGCTGGAACGCCAGATCGACACCTTCAGCAAGGCCGCCGCCAAAGCCACCAACGTGGCCGGCGTGCACCGCCTGCCGCAAGGCGCGGCTTACTATGAATGGGCGTTGCGTCTCGGCACATCGACCACCCACAGCGCCAGGGAAATCCACGCCATCGGCCTGGAACAGAACAAGCAGCTGCAAGCGCGCATCGACGCCATCCTGAAAAAACAGGGCATCACCAACGGCACCGTGGGCCAGCGCCTGCTGGCGCTGTCGAAAGACCCGTCGCGCTTCTACGCCGACAACGACAAGGGCCGCGAAGAGCTGATCGCCTACTGCAACGACCGCGTGGCCGCCGTGCGCAAGCTGATGCCGCAGATCTCCCACCTGGACCTGAAGGTGCCGCTGCAAATCAAGCGCGTGCCGACCGATATCGAGGCCGGCGCACCTTTGGGCTATATGAACTTCGCCTCGCTGGACGGCTCGCGCCCGGCCATCTACTACATCAACCTGAAGTCGACCACGCTGTGGCCGAAGTCGGAAATCGCCACGCTGACCGCGCACGAAGGCCTGCCGGGCCACGCCTGGCAAGGCGCCTATCTGGCCGAGCGCCATGGCGACCTGCCGTTGATCTCCTCGCTAATCGGTTTCAACGCCTTCATCGAAGGCTGGGCGCTGTATGCGGAACAGCTGGTCGATGAATTCGGCCTGTACGCCAACGATCCGTTCAGCCAGATAGGCTACCTGCAGGCGCAGCAATTCCGCGCCTGCAGGCTGGTGGTGGACACCGGCATGCACGCGATGAAGTGGACGCGCGAACAGGCAATCCGCTTCCTGGTCGACAACACCGGACGCGGACAACAGGCCATGACCAGCGAAATCGACCGCTACACGGTATCGCCGGGCCAGGCCTGCGGCTACAAGATGGGCCACAACGAAATCATCCGCCAGCGCGAGCGCGCGAAACAGGCGCTGGGCGGACAGTTCGACCTGGCCGGTTTCAACGACGCGCTGGTGCAAAGCTGCGGCGTGCCGCTGACGGTGCTGCCGTCGGTGATCGAGCGCTACATCGGCGCGCAGCGCGGCAAACAACAGAAGGCGTAAAAATCTTTTGAAGGCCGATGGTTTTCTTGTAAGCTAGTTACGCACATCATGAAAACCATCGCCATCATCGGCGGCGGCGTCACCGGGGTGACCACCGCCTATGCCCTCGCGAAGCGCGGCTTCGCCGTTACCCTGCTCGAACGCCATCGCTACGCGGCGATGGAAACCTCGTATGCCAACGGCGGCCAGTTGTCGGCCTCCAATGCGGAAGTGTGGAATCACCCATCCACCATCCGCAAGGCCTTGCACTGGCTGATGCGGCGCGATGCGCCGCTGCTGGTCCACCTGCATCCCACCTGGCACAAGCTGTCGTGGTTCAGCGAATTCATCGGCGCCATGCCGCAATACCACGACAACACGATCGCCCTCGCCCGCATGGCGGTGGGCGCGCGCCAGCACCTGTTCCAGTGGGCCGAGGAGGAAGGCATAGCATTCGACTTGCAGCAACGCGGCATCCTGCACCTGCATCGCGACCGCGATGAATTCGAACACGCGGTCGCCGTCACCAGGCTGCTGGAGCGGGCCGGCGTGCCGCGCCGCGCGGTCACGCCGGAAGAGATGCGCGCCATCGAGCCGGCGCTGCAAGGCGATTACTACGGCGGCCATTACACTGAGAGCGACAGCAGCGGCGACATCCATAAATTCACCACCGGCCTGGCAGCGGCTACGCAACGCCACGGCGCCCAGCTGCATTGCAACCAGCAGGTGGTGCAGCTCAGCGCCGCCAGCGGCGGCGTCGACGTCACCGTGCTGCAAGGCGATGGCGCCGTCACCAGCCGTTACGATGCGGTGGTGATCTGCGCCGGCGCGGCCAGCCGCGACCTGGCGGCGCAGGTGGGCGACAGCGTCAACGTGTATCCGGTCAAAGGCTATTCCGTCACGCTGCAACTGGACGACGCAGCCAGCCGGCAGGCGGCGCCGCAAGTCAGCCTGGTCGACGATACCGTCAAGCTGGTATGCAGTCGCCTCGGCGCGGACCGCCTGCGGGTGGCCGGCAGCGCCGAATTCCACGGCCAGAACCGCGACATCCGCGCCGACCGCATCGCCCCGCTAACCGCGTGGGTGCAACAAAACTTCCCCGATGTCAGCACCCGCAACCTGACGCCATGGGCCGGCCTGCGGCCGATGATGCCGGACCTGATGCCGCGCGTCGGCCCCGGCAAGGCGCCGGGCGTGTTCTACAACACCGGCCACGGCCACCTGGGCTGGACGCTGGCTGCCGCCACCGCCGAAACGGTGGCCAGCGCCATCGCCGCCAGCCACGGCGCCTCCCAGGCGCGGATCGCTTCCCCGCTCAAGCTGGCCTAAGCACCAGAGTGCAACCGCTGGGCTGGACACCCAACCTCATCACTCTGCCATGTTGCCGAGTTCGACACCTTCAGTGAGCGCAGCGGGATCGATACTGACTGCGTGGTAATGCGGGAGCGGATTTTTCACATGCAGCAGGATGTTGCTGTCGCTGCCCCCGTCATTGATGCGGGTAGTAGCGCCGTTTTCGTCAACAATAGAAATTCCTATCCCCAGGAAATCGCAAATAAGCTTCGGCGTGAGATCGCCGCCAAGATGGGCATACGAATACGGCCTGCGGATATCCGCCGCGACTGATTGCTCGTTGGCGCCGGCAAGGAATCCTCGATAATCGTCGATATGCGCGAGAAAATACTCGGACAGTTGCCGCCTCATATCCCGGATACTGCCGATGGCTACGCCATTCGCGATGAGTGCTCCGTAAAAGCAATCGCCATCCGGATCGATCCAGCGCTCGACCAGACCGCGCTGCTTCAGGTAGTTTCGCTGTTTGGCACTGATGCGATACGGCAGGCCGCGAATCTCTGGCTTGAGTTCCCATCGCTTGGGCACTGTCTCCTTCACCGGACGCTTAGTATTCATCGGCACATGTGCGCTGGTGCTCATATCGCCGTTCAGTTCACGGTAATGGAATGGCCGGTATTCGACGCCATACGTACTCGCAACATCCATCACCTCGTGGTACGTATGTACCGGGGTCAACGAGGTGTTGTAAGCTGCGGCCCAATACGCGAAGATGGCGTGGGCTACCGCGTCGAGTTCCGTCTGCCCTTTTCCCTGCAGTTCAACTTCGTCCGAATCGGCAAGGACCTGGCGGCACATTTCCAGCAGGCGCGCAGTGGTCATCGATCTGCCTGCCTCGATTGGCGCATTGAAACTGCGGGCAATCACGGTGACCGGGTCGAATTCATTACGGGTTCCGACATTGTGCCGTCCCTTGGAGCGCTTATCGAGCGTGGGGGCATCCAGGGTATTCGGCTTTTGTTTAAGTTCCAGCGCCCTCAGCACCGAGTCTCTCAATCTGCCCAGCGCGCTGACCGGAGGCTTAGGGGCGTAAGTGATGGCCTTGTCCATTTTCCGGCCGTGTGCATCCTTGTAGCGCGTGTGTAACTTGTCGGCCCGCATGCCACTTGGCGCGGCATCCAGTTCTTGAAGTTCAATGTCCTGCCCGCGTTGCTCTTCGAACTCCTGAAACTGTCGTTCAAACATTTTTAAAGTGTAGTGTTTGGCCGCTCTCCACGCGCCACCACCAGGGCCATGGTCAGACTCGGATTTCATCGGCAACATTCGGTACGGATCACCATCCGATGTGACCCCGATTTGCTGGTAAGCGTGCTCACTCGGCGCCTGGGTCAGTACCTTGCTACCAGGCAAGTTCTGGACAATGCTGCCGCCACCTGCCTCAGACGTGAGTTCCATCAGGTCGTGAATAATTTCGATATTGTCGATGAACGCCAACTCCGGGCTATTCAACAGTGCCGTGAAACTCCGCGTAATGCCCTTTAAGTTTCCAAGATTGTATGAACCACCCAATTTGAACTTTGCTTCGAACGTCCCCATCAGGTCGCCGTCTTTCCCGTATTTCATTTGTATCCACTTCATGATCCTGATACGCATGTCGTTGAGACGGTGATTCACGCCTTCATTCTGCAAAATAGAGGTGCCGAGGGCGCGCTCATGCTCCCTGTTAGCCAAGGTCTCGGGATGCAACTCGTAGCCAATCGCGATGGTCGCCTCCAGAAAATCGCCATACTCTTTCCAAAACGCTTTTTTCCCGCGCACGCCTGTCATTCTTTCACTGATGCTCTCCTTGGTCGGCGCCATCGCGCCTGAGCCAGACGCCGTCACCCATTCCCCGACAATCGCCCTCACCTCATCAGTGCTATGAAGCAGCATTTGTGGAATGCCCTTGCTGTAAGCCATCCAGCTGGCGCTGTCTTCCGAGCCTGGCGTGCCGCTTTCGTACACCGCCAATATTTTTCGCGACTGCGCCATGACCTGTTCAACCACAAAGTCGATATGCTCCGGCTCGATCTGCACGGGACCGACCTTCAAGGTACGTTGAACCGGCGCCACGCCGGACTGCACGGATGCGTCGTGGCGCCCGCCCATCATGTCCGCGCAGGCCTTGAGCTGCGCCGCCCGGCTGGAAGTTCCGGCCGTTGACTGGTGATGAAACAGCGTCATCGATGCGGTGCGCGCATCAGACATGGCAGCGGTGCTCGCTGACCGTGATTGCGTGGCGTCTGAAGCGTTAGCCGGGCTGTGTCGCCCGATCTCCGCTTCAGGCCGGTTGATCGAAGGTGTCTTCATGACGAACTCTCTTTATCGTGAAGCGAAGGTGAAATGGCAGAAACCGGGCTGGGCCAAACATTAGCACCTGATACGGTGCTTCAAAAGTAACAGCGCAGTAACACCGCCGGCTGTGGATGCAGCGTCGCGCCGAGGTGAGCGACCGCACGTACTTAAGCCTTGGCTAACCTTCATTTTCTTGAAATTGGCGTAAACTACCCTTATCTGAGGCCTGTCTTCACTAGGAGGTATGACATGACGGCTAAATCTATTGCACGTATCACATTGCTGGCGAGCGCCCTGGCGCTGTCCGCCCCTGTATTTGCCGCCGAGCCCACCGTCCAGGAGGTCTACGCGGCAGCCAGCGCCGGCAAATACACCGAAGCGCAAGGCATGCTCGATCAGGTAATTGCTGCGCATCCGAAAAGCGGCACCGCCTACTTCGTGCAGGCGGAGTTGCAGGCCAAGCAAGGGCAGTTTGAATCCGCCCGCGCCTCGCTGGCCAAGGCCGAGCAGTTGGCGCCCGGCTTGCCGAAGGTGAAACCGGAGGCAGTCAACAAATTGCGCACGCTGCTGACCGAGGGCGGCAAAACCTACGCCCCGCCTGCGCGCAGCGCCAATAGCAAGGGCTACGAAAGCGGCGGCTATGCCAGGGAGCCTGAAAGCAAGGGCTTTTCCTTCGGCGGCATTCTGATTATCGGCCTGGGTCTGGCAGGCTTCATCTGGCTGGCGACGCGCTTCATGCAGCGCCGCCAACAGCAGCAGGCGATGAATGATCCGTACAACCCGGCCGGCTACAATCCGGGCGCGCAGCCGGGCTATGCGCCGGGTGGCGTTGCTCAGCAAGGCATGAATCAGCAAGGCTGGGGCCAGCAAGGCTATCCGCAGCAGCCGGGCTACGGCCAGCCGGGCTATCCGCAACAGCAGCAACCGGGCATGGGTTCGCGCATCATGGGCGGCCTGGCGACCGGTGCGGCGGTCGGCGCGGGCTTTGTGGCGGCCGAAGCGATTGCGCGCCAGTTCACCGGCAACCACAACGAAGCCAACGCGGCCTCGCATGACCAGCCGCGCAACGACATCGTCTACGACGATCCTGCTTCGCGCGATGAACTGCTGCGCCGCGACGACATGGGCGGCAACGACTTCGGCGTCAGCGGCGGCTGGGATGATGGCGGTGGCGGCGACGGTGGTGGCGGTGGCGACTGGGATTAAGCGCCCGCTGCTCCAGTACCGTCACGGGGCGCGGCGCTCGCCAGCCCCGGCAGCCGCCAACGCCAGGTCCCAATACGCGGGACTGCCGAAATACTCCTTCAAATGCCGTATCAGCAGCTGTGCCTTGCCCTGGTTGGAACGCCCGGGCATGTGCACCGCATGGATCGCCGGTTCGTTCGGATCGCGGCGCAGCGCCGCATTCCGCTCGATCGGCAACATCGGGAACACCGGCACCAACTGGCCGGCCACGATGGCGTCGCTGGCCAGCCAGTTAGCCAGGTGCACGATGCCGGCGCCGCCGATCGCCGCATGCAGCAGCGAATCGGTATCGTCGCAGCGCAGATTTCCCTTCACCGGCAACGGCTGGTAATTGTTCACGCCCTCAAAACGCCACCAGCCGCGCGGCGGCACGCGGCCATTGACGGTCAGGCACTGGTGCTGCAGCAGGTCTTCCGGCTTTTCCGGCCAGCCGTGACGCGCCAGATAGGCCGGGCTGGCGCTGACCACGCGGTTCATGCCCGCCAGATGGGTCGCCACCAGATCGCTGGCCGGCAGCACGCCGGCACGCACCGCCACGTCCACCCGGCGCGCCGACAGGTCCACCACATCATCGCTGACGTGCAGATCGATTTCGATCAGCGGGTGGCGCTGCAGGAAGGCGGCGATGGCCGGCGCCACATGCAGGCGGCCGAAGGCGGCCGGCGCGGTCACCGTCAGCAGGCCGCGCGGTTCGGTGTCCAGTTCCTGCACCGCGCTGCGGCCCTCCGCCAGCTCGGCCAGGATATTGCGGGCGCGCGGCAGGAAACGCTCGCCGGCATCGGTTGCCACCACCTGGCGCGAACTGCGCAGCAGCAGGCGCGCGCCCAGTTCCCGCTCCAATGCGTCGATCTTGCGGGACACTGAAGAGACCGCCATCTCCAGCTGGATGGCGGCCTTGGACAGACTGCTTAATTCCACCACGGTAACAAAACATTTCAACCCGTCGATCACTTTACCTCCATCTTTGCAGAAACAGCAAATTGCATTTGTCTTTTCTCTTATTGTGCCATTTTTTGCAAAGATGCATACTTCGTTTCATCAATGAACTGTTAAGGAGTAGATCATGAAATTAACACCTCTGTTCGCCGCACTGACGCTCGCCGCTTCGGCTTCCACCTTTGCCGCCGCGCCCTTGGCCGGCACCAACGCCCCAGGCTTCCACCGCGTCATGCTGGGCGACTTCGAAGTGACCGCCCTCAGTGACGGCACCGTCGACCTGCCGTTCGACAAACTGCTGCACCAGTCGGCCGACGTCACCAAAAAAGCGCTGGCGCGCAATTATCAATCGGTGCCGACCGAAGCTTCGGTCAACGCCTTCCTGGTCAACACCGGTGGCAAGCTGATCCTGGTGGACACCGGCGCCGGCGGCCTGTTCGGCCCGACCCTGGGCAAGCTGGCCGCCAACATCAAGGCGTCCGGCTACCAGCCGGAGCAGATCGACGAGATCTATCTGACCCATCTCCACCCCGACCACATCGGCGGCCTCGCCGCCAACAGCCAACTGGTATTCCCCAACGCCATCGTCCGCGCCGACCAGCGCGATACCGATTTCTGGCTGAGCCAGGCCAATCTGGACCAGGCGCCGGCCGACAGCAAGGGCTACTTCCAGGGCGCCATCGCCGCGCTGACGCCGTACGCGGCCGCCCGGCACCTGCAGCCCTTCAACGGCGACACCGAGCTGGCGCCAGGGGTGCGCGCCACGTCGAGCTACGGCCACACGCCGGGCCACACCATCTACACCGTCGAAAGCAAGGGCAAGAAACTGGTGCTGATCGGCGACCTGATCCACGTGGCCGCCGTGCAGCTGGAACATCCGGCAGTCACCATCGGTTTCGACAGCGACGCCAAAGCGGCACAGGCATCGCGCGCCAAGGTATTCCAGGCCGTCGCCAAGGAGGGCGCGCTGGTCGGCGCAGCCCACCTGTCCTTCCCCGGCCTGGGCCACCTGCGCGTGGACGGCAAGGGTTACGACTGGCTGCCGGTCGCCTATTCGCAGCTGCGCTAAGTCACAACGCGTCAGCATTAAGTCAGCAAATTCTGTAAAATTGGCCGTATGGATATGAGTACTTCCCCCCACCCTATTTCCGTGCTCGTCGTCGACGATCACCCCTTGCTGCGCGCCGGCCTCACCGAGGCCATCTCCAGCCAGGGCGATATGTGCGTGGTCGGCGAAGCCGCCAACGGCCGCGAGGCCGTGGACGCCTACGGGCGTCTGCGGCCCGATGTCACCATCATGGATATCGCCATGCCGGAGTTGAACGGCGTCGAGGCGCTGCATGAGATCCGCCGCGAGCATCACAGCGCGCGCGTGGTCATGCTCACCACCTACAAGGGCGATGCGCAGATCCTGCGTGCCGTGCAAGGCGGCGCCGCCGGTTTCCTGTTGAAGAGCACCTTGCGCAAGGATTTGCTGGACACGGTGCGCGGGGTCCACATGGGACAGCGCCGCATTCCGCCGGAGATCGCGATGGAGCTGGCCCAGCACATGGGCCAGGGACCGTTGAGCAGCCGCGAGATGGAAGTGTTGAATCATGCGGCGAGTGGACATTCCAATCGCCGCATCGCGGAGCGCCTGTCGATTTCCGAGGAAACCGTCAAGGCGCACATGAAGAACGTGCTGGCCAAGCTGGCCGCGAACGACCGTACCCACGCGGTGACGATCGCCCTCAAGCGCGGGATTATTTCGATCTAGTCCCTGGCTGCGGCGGCCAGCCACAGCAGCATCACGCACGGCAACAGCAGCCCGTGGAAGCCGGTGTAGACAAACGCCACGCCGCCGCACATGCAACCGGCGGCAAAACCCAGCACCGGCCAGGTGGCCTTCTTGCAGCGGGTGATGGCGTCGGGATCGCCGCGCAGCGAGTCCACCATCTCGATCACCAAGGTAGTGACGTTGCCGGTCATGACCGTGGTCGCCGCGCTTTTACCCAGCAGCAGCTTGCCGTAGGCGTTTTGCACCGCCATGGCGCCGGCGCACAGCATGCCGGTGATCATGGTCAGTGGCGCCGATGCTTCCACCACCGGCGCCGCGTGCCACGCGCACAGCACGGTCGCCAGCATCAGGAACAGCTGGAACAGGAAGCTGTTACGCAGCGTTTTGGCGCCCTTGCGGTCCCAATGCACGATCGCCAGCCGCGCCAGCGCGACAAACAATATGAACACCGGGAACACCAGCAGCTTCAGCGTGATCGACTGCGAAGGCTCGATCAGCGCGCGGCCGATCAGCACAAAGTTGCCCGTCACGTGGGCCGTGAACAGGCCGAACAAGGCGACGAAGCCCAAGGTATCGACATACCCCGCCAAAAAACCCAGGGCTGTGCCCTGCTTGATATCACCGCGTTCCATTACTACCTTTCTGCAAATCGAGCCAGGCCACCAGCAGGAAGGCGCCGGTCAGGCCGAGGTGCTCAAAAAAACTGTTTGCCGCCATGAAGCGCTCCTGGCCGCCCATCTCCCAGAACCGGTTGGCGACGCAGGTGGCCATCAGCGTGAACACGCCGAGGAAACCCGCGCCCAACCAGCGGTAATAACCGCTGAGGATGGCGACCGAGGCGCCCAGTTCCAGCGCGATCACCAGCGCCGCCAACGGCGCCGCCGGCGACAGGCCGAAATGCTGCATCTCGCCGATGGCCGAATTGAAGTCGGTCAGCTTGTTGATGCCGCCCTGAAGATAGGCGGCGCACAACAGCAGCAGACATACCCAGCGTATCCACGGCGCTTTGCGCGCCGCCGCCGTTGCGATTGCCGGCGCCTGCACTACACCGCCCAGCAGGCGCAACCCAGCGCGCCCCAGAAGCTCTTCAGGTCCGACACCGGCGCCTTGCTGCCCCACGAGTTGGCGTGCTGGTGACCGTGCACATTGCAGTTGTTGGCACAGCCGCAGGCGGCGGCCTGCTGCTCGCGTTCACGCTTCTGCTTCAACTGGCGCTGTTCCAGTTCCTTCAGCGCGGCGCGGCTGCTGCCCTGCTTCTCGCCCCAGCCGGCGTAGCCGCCGAAACGGCGCACCGGCGACCAGTCCGGCATGGCCGGCGGCGGCGGCGTGTCGTGGCTGGCGAAGGCGCCGGCGGCGTAGACGATCTTGCCGCCAACGACGGTCAGCTCCGAACTCAGATCCCAGATTTCGCTTTCGGCGCAGGCGTAGAAGTCCTTGTCCGGCACGATCATGTCGGCCAGCTGGCCCACCTGGATGCGGCCCTTCTTGCCTTCCTCGTTGGAGAACCAGGTGGTGTTCTCGGTCCACATGCGCAGCGCCTGCTCGCGGTCCAGACAATTAGCGCGCGGGTACAGCTGCGCGCCGCTGACGGTTTTACCGGTGATCATCCAGGCCAGCGACACCCACGGGTTGTACGAGGCGACGCGGGTGGCGTCGGTGCCGGCCGAGGTTTTCACGCCGGCTTCAAGGATTTTCTTGATCGGCGGCGTGGCTTCGGCGGCGCCGTGGCCATAACGCTCGATGAAGTATTCGCCCTGATAAGCCATGCGATGCTGCACGGCGACGCCGCCGCCCAGCGCGGCGATGCGGTCGATCGACTGGTCCGAAATGGTTTCGGCGTGATCGAAAAACCAGTTCAGCCCTGCCAGCGGAATGTCCTGGTTGACGCGCTCGAACACGTCCAGCGCGCGGCTGATGGTTTCGTCGTAGGTGGCGTGCATGCGCCATGGCCAGCGGTTCTGCGCCAGGATGCGCACCACGCCTTCCAGGTCGTCTTCCATATTGGCCGGCATATCGGGACGCGGCTCACGGAAGTCCTCGAAATCGGCCGCCGAGAAGGTCAGCATTTCGCCGGCGCCGTTGTGGCGGAAATAGTCGTCGCCCTGCTGGTACTTGACGCTCTGCGTCCAGTTCAGGAAATCTTCCTTCTCCTGCTTGGGTTTTTGCGTGAACAGGTTGTAGGCCAGGCGCACGGTCAGCTGTTTTTCGTCCGACAGCTGCTGGATCACCTGGTAGTCTTCCGGATAGTTCTGGAAGCCGCCGCCGGCGTCGATCACGCCGGTGATGCCGAGGCGATTCAGCTCGCGCATGAAGTGGCGGGTCGAGTTGACCTGGTATTCCAGCGGCAGTTTCGGGCCTTTCGCCAGCGTCGAATACAGGATCGCGGCATTCGGCTTGGCCAGCAGCAAGCCGGTCGGGTTGCCCGAACCGTCGCGCAGAATCTGGCCGCCAGGCGGCTCCGGCGTGTCCTTGGTATAGCCGACGGCGCGCAGCGCGGCGCCGTTCAGCAGCGCGCGGTCGTACAGGTGCAGGATGAACACCGGCGTGTCCGGCGCCACCGCGTTCAGTTCCTCGATGGTCGGCAGGCGCTTTTCCGCGAACTGGTGTTCGGTAAAGCCGCCCACCACGCGCACCCACTGCGGCGCCGGCGTGATGGCCACTTGCGCCTTCAGCATGGCCATCGCGTCGGCCAGCGAGCGCACGCCGTCCCAGCGCAGCTCCAGGTTGAAATTCAGGCCGCCACGGATGATGTGGCAATGGTTGTCGATCAGGCCGGGCAGCACGCGCTTGCCGTGCAGATCGACGATTTTTGTGTTCGGGCCGGCCAGCGCCATCACCTCGTTGGCGCGGCCGACGGCGATGAACTTGCCGTCCTTGATGGCGACCGCTTCGGCGGTCGGGTTGCTGCGATCGAGCGTGGTGAACAGGCCGCGGTGCAGGATCAGGTCGGGAGTTTGCGTTGCTTGGGTCATTTAGGAGCTCCGGGTTTCATCGGTTTTCTGGGCGGATGGCAGCTGGCCAAAGCAGTGCGGCTTGACGTGGTCTTCGATCCACGAGACTTTGGGGGCTTCTGGCTGCCAGAGCTGGCGCAGCAGTGGCGGCAGCTGCTCGCCGAGCAGCATGCCCAGCAGGCCGACCAGCGCGATCACCGGCGGCGCCGGCGATCGCACGTTGAGAAAGCCGTAGATAAGGCCGACCAACAGGCCGACCGCAATCGATACAATATACATTTTCATGATTTAGCGTGGCTCCAGGGGTTAAATCGTGCGCATAGTGTAGTGACAGCCACGGTTTCCCACATCACCGGTATTGATCGATGCTTGCCCCCTCTTTTGGGGGGTATCAACTTGCGCATGGATAGGTGCTAAAATTATCACATTCCCTACACAGCCCGGATTATGACGACTGCACGCGCATCCCTGCTGCGGCAAGCCGCCGCTGCCGCCTTGTGCGGCATGCTGTGTTTCGCCCCCGCGCAGGCGCAGCAGCCTGCGGCACGCCTGCTTGAACAATTCACCCACACCGCCTGGGGCGCGCTCGACAGCGCCCCGGTCGATATTCTCAACATCACGCAGACCAGCGACGGCTGGCTGTGGCTGGCCTCCGGCACCGGCTTGTACCGTTTCGACGGCAAGCGTTATGAGCGCATGGACAGCGTCGAAGGCCATGCGCTGCTGTCCTCCAATGTGCGCACGCTGTACGCGCCGCCGGAAGGCGGATTGTGGGTGGGCTACCGCATGGGCGGCGGCATCAGCCACTTCCACCACGGCCAGGTGCGCCACTACACCGCCGGCCAGGGTCTGCCGGGCGGCGCCATCACCAGCATCGCCCGCGCGCCGGACGGCGTGCTGTGGGTGGCCGCGCGCGACGGCCTGGCGCGGCTGGCCGGCGACCGCTTCCTCAGCGTCGGCATGGAACAAGGCCTGCCGACGCGGCGCGTGCGCCAGGTGCTGTTCGATAAAACCGGCCGCCAGTGGGTGGCGGTGCAGGGAGCAATCTACAGCCGTCCCGACACCAGCTCGCCGTTTCGCCCGACCTGGCCGCGCGGCAATCTGAGCGCGATTGCGCTGGCGCCGGATGGTACGCTGTGGGCTTCCGATGTCGACCACTACTACCGCCTGCTCGCCGAGGCGCCGGCCGGCGCGCCCGCCGGCAAACCGGCCCTGCCCGGCACCAATATGCATTTCGACCGCGACGGCAACCAGTGGCTGTTCCGCGCCGGCGGCCTGGAACGGCGCGCCGCCGGCAGCAGCGCCCCGCTGCAACCGCAGGATCTGAACGGCGGCCTGCCGCAAAGCTTCTTCCAGGACCGCGAGGGCAATGTGTGGATCGGCACCTCGGCGGGCCTGAACCGCTTCCGCCGCAACCGCCTGCTGACGCTGCCGGTGCACACCACCTTCAACCACCCGGCGATTGCGCCGGCCAGCGGCGACGGCGTCTGGGCCGGCGACCGACTCGGCGCGCTCCATGTGCTCGGGCCGGAGGGCGAGCGGCGCAACCTGCTGGCCGGGCGCATCTCGGCGCTGTACCGCGATCCGGACGGCGTGCTGTGGGCCGGTAACGACGCCAGCGTGTGGAGCGTCAACGGCACGCGCGTGCAACGCTATCCGCTGCCGCCGGAAGCGCAAGGCTACGAAGCGCAGGCCATGAGCCGGGCGGCTGGCGGCGGCCTGTGGGTGTCGGTGGTCAGGGAAGGACTGTACCTGCTGCGCGACGGCGTCTGGACGCGCCAGCCCGCACTGCCGCTGCCGGCGCCCGACATGGCCGACCAGTTTCCCATCGCGCTGGCGCAAGGCGTGGATGGCGCGCTATGGGCCGGCTACATCCGCAATCACATCGCGCGGCTGCACCATGGACAGACCACCATCTACGGCGACGAACAGGGACTGGATCTGGGCAATGTGCTGACGCTGTATCGCCATGGCGCGCAGCTGTGGGCCGGCGGCGAACGCGGCGTGGCATGGTTCGACGGCCAGCGCTTCATCCCGCTGCACGGCCGCAAAGGAGAGGCTTTCCGCGGCGTCTCCGGCATCGCCCGCACGGCCGCCGGCGATCTGTGGCTGTTCGGCACCGAAGGCCTGAGCCGCGTCAGCGCCGAGCAGCTGCGGCTGGCCATGTTCTCGCCCGCCCACGAAGTCGATTACGAACGCTTCGACGCCCACGACGGCTTGCTGGGCGCGGCCTCGCAGCTGCGCCCGATGCCCTCGCTGGTGCTGGCCGACGACGGCCTGCTGTGGATGGCCACCGCCAACCGCATCAACTGGATCGATCCGGCGCGGATCGCCCGCAACCCGGTGCCGCCGGCGGTGCTGGTGCAGGACCTGGTGATCGGCGAGCAGCGCTACAGTCCCCTGCCCGGCCTGACGCTGCCCAAGTCCACCAACAACCTGCGCATCGATTACACCGCGCTGAGCTTGAGCGTGCCCGAACGCGTGCGCTTCCGCTACCGGCTCGACGGCGTCGACCGCGAATGGCAGGATCCCGGCGCGCGCCGCCAGGCGTTCTACACCAATCTGGACCCCGGCCAGTACCGCTTCCGCGTGATGGCGGCCAACGAGGACGGCGTGTGGACGCCGCAGGAAACCACGCTCGCCTTCAGCATTCCGCCGACCTTCGCCCAGACCTTGTGGTTCAAGCTGCTGTGCGCGCTGGCGACGGCGTGGCTGCTGTGGATCGCCTATCGCCTGCGGCTGCGCCACGTTACGCGCCAGCTGCGCCGGCGGCTGGAAGACCGCGCCGACGAACGCGAACGCATCGCCCGCACGCTGCACGACACCTTCCTGCAAAGCGTGCAGGGGCTGATGCTGCGCGTGCAGACGCTGTTGCGGCGCCTGCCGCCGGACAGCGAGGCGTATCAGCTGGTTGAGAAGATCCTGAATCAGGCCGACCTGGTGATCGCCGAAGGCCGCAACCAGGTGCGCGGACTGCGCAGCGTGCAGCCCCACCACAACGACTTGCCGCATATGTTCGGCGAACTGGGACAGGAGCTGCGCGAAGAACATGCGGCCGACTTCGCGCTGATCGTCACCGGCCAGCAAACGCCGCTGACCGACGAGGGCCGCGAACATCTTTACCACATCGGCCGCGAAGCGCTGCTGAACGCCTTCCGCCACGCGGGCGCCAGCCGCATCGAGCTGGAACTGGGCTACGCCGTCAGCAGCTTCACGCTGCGCGTGCGCGACGATGGCCGCGGCATCAGCGAACAGGTGCTGGCCGCCGGCGAGCGGCCCGGCCATTGGGGCTTGCTCGGCATGCGCGAACGCGCGGTGAAAGTCGGCGCCGCGCTCGACCTGTGGTGCCGCCCCGGCATGGGGACGGTGGTGCAGGTGTGTGCGCCGGGATCGGCGGTATATCAGCGCAGGCCAGGCACGCTGCGGCGCTGGCTGCTGCGCGAGGCGGCGTAGTTACTGCACCAGGCCGCAGGAATGCAGGTCGAGGATGCCGCGCTCGATCGCCAGCGTGACCGCGTGCGTGCGGTCGCTGGCATTCAGCTTGGCCAGGATGCTCTTCATGTGCACCTTGACCGTTTCCTCGGAAATCACCAGATGCATGCCGATGCGTTTGTTGCTCTGGCCGCCGGCCACCAACTGCAGCACTTCCACTTCGCGCTTGCTCAGCGCACCTTCATGCCAATGCTCGGCGATGCCGCTGGCCACCGCCGGCGGAATGCTGCGACGGCCGTCATGCACACAGCGGATGGTGGCCAGCAGCTCCTTGCGCAGCATGCTCTTCAACAGGTAGCCGGCCGCCCCGGCGGCGATTGCGCGCTGCGCCAGCACATCGCCCTCATAGGTGGTCAGCACCACGATGCGGGCGTGGGGGAACTCCTTGCGGATGGCGAGCGTGGCGTCGATGCCGTTCATCTCCGGCATCTGGATATCCATCAGTGTCACGTCGGGCTTCAGGCGACGGTAGGCGTCAACCGCCTGCACGCCGTTGGTGGCTTCTTCCAGCAGTTGCATGTCTGTTTCGTCGGCGATCACGCTGGCGATACCCTCGCGGAACATCGGATGGTCGTCGACGCTCAGGATGGTGATAGGCGCGGGATTCATGGGCATCTCGTGATTAAAATTCGGGCATCTAGCGCCAGCATGACATATATGCAAACTTTTGACCATACCTCCATATGGGTAGGACAACCCTCCCGGATCGGGGCGTGGCAAAAATGGCAGGAAAGTTTAATCTTGCATGCATGATCGACATCGAGCGACACCAGTTTTTACTTAAGGAGAGTCACATGCGAGTGGAGAACCGTTCCTGGCCGCAGGCCGCCGCCGGCAGCAGCAACAGCAACGCCATCGTCCTGCAGGGCGAAAAAGTGCATGTATTGATCGCCCACGGCGACGCCATCGTCAACGCCGGCCTGGCCGCGCTGCTCGGTGCGCACGCCGACATGCAGGTCACCATCGGCGTCGCCGAACAGGCCGCCGCGCATCCTGGCGCCGATGTGATCATCCTGGATCACCGCAGCGCGCTGGAACACATGCGCCGCGCCGCCGCCGCCCATCACGGCGAGCACCAGCCGCGCGTGCTGATCGTCACCCAGCTGGAACGCGAATGGGAAGTGCGCACCGCCATGATGGCCGGCGTGCACGGCTACCTGCTGCAAAACTCGGACTCCGAACAGTTGCTGACCGCCGTGCGCACGCTGAGCCGCGGCACGCGCTACCTGAGCGCGGAGCTGAGCCGCTGCGTGGCCGACAGCTTCACCCGCATCGGCCTGACCAGCCGCGAGACCGATGTGCTGCAACTGCTGGCGCAAGGCCAGTGCAACAAGTCGATCGCGCGCGAACTGGGCATCGGCGTCGGCACCGTGAAGACCCACGTCAAAGGCCTTTTCGACAAGCTTGGCGCAACGGCACGCACCCACGCCGTGGTGCTGGCCACGCGGCGCGGCCTGGTGGGCGAGTCCTACCTGAATCCACAACACTGACAGACGCAATCCGTTGTAAAATCTGCCGATGCACGGCCAGAACCTCACCCTCAGCGCAGCAGATCGACAGACGCGTTATCAACGCGTCATGATGTTCTTCGTCCTGCTGTTCCTGGCGCTGCAGCTGATCGGCGTAGCTTCCCACAACCACGACTACGCGCAGCACGAACCCGATTGCGCCGCCTGCGTCATCGCCGACCTGCCTGTCGGCGGCGCGCCACCGGCCACCGTTACGGTCGCGCCGCTGGCACCGCAAGGCGCCCTGCCGGTACTGGCGCCGGTAAGTGTGGTGCGCGCCGCGCAAACCGGCTATCTCACTCCGCCTTCCCACGCGCCGCCCGGCGTTGCTGTTTCCTCCATCTGATTTCCGATCGTCGATCGCTGCGCGGCCCTGCGAGGGCCGCCGCATCGCCATGCCTGAACATTTTAAGGATTTAACATGCAACTCCGTACCTTGCCGCTGCTGCTGGCCACCATCTTCTCCTCCCAACAGGCATTTGCCGACGACGACGGCGTCGTGCCGCAGGTGGAAGTCACCGCCGCCCACCTGAAAAGCGCCCGCATCGATCTGTCGCCGAATGTCGGCACCACCATCTACAGCATCGACAAGCACATGGTCGACCAGCTGGGCCAGGGCGACAACACGCCGTTCAATGAAGTGCTGCTGCGGCTTCCCGGCGTGAGCCAGGATTCCAAGGGTTCGGGTTCGATCCACGTGCGCGACGATCACGCCAACGTGCAGTACCGCGTCAACGGCGTGCAATTGCCGGAGTCGATCAGCGGCTTTGGCCAGTCGATCGACACGCGCTTCGTGGCCTCGACCGACTTCATCACCGGCGCGCTGCCGGCGCAATTCGGCCTGCGCACCTCGGGCATCGTCGACATCCAGACCAAGGAAGGACAGCCGCAGACCGGCGGCCGCATCGGCGTGCTGGTGGGCAGCCACGATCATGTGCAGCCGAGCGCGGAGTTTTTCGGCACGCAGGGCGCGTTCAACTACTACCTGTCCGGCAGCTACCTGTCGAATAATCTGGGCATCGAAAATCCGCTGCCGGCGCGCAGCGCGCTGCATGACGAAACGCGCCAGGCCAAGTCCTTCGGCACCCTCTCCTACTTCGTCGACGACAACACCCGCGTGGGCCTGATGTTTGGCACCTACAATGGCCGTTTCCAGATTCCGAACAACCCGGATCAGCAGCCGGCGTTTGCCGTTACTGGCGCCACGGCGCCGGATTCGTCGCAGCTGGATGAACGTCAGCGCGAGCTGAATCGCTTCCTGGTGCTGTCGCTGCAAAAAAGCGTGGGCGACCTGAATTATCAGCTGTCCGGCTTCCACCAGTATTCGGAACTGCACTACACGCCGGACCCGATTGGCGACCTGGCCTACAACGGCGTCGCCTCCGACACGCTGCGCTCGAACACCGCCAACGGACTGCAATTCGACGCCAGCTACAAACTGAATGGCACGCACACGCTGCGCACCGGCCTGGCCTACACGCGCCAGACCACGCATAGCGACAACGCGGTCGGGGTATTCGACCTGAACGACGACGGCACGCAGGCCAGCACCGGGCCGCGCACCATCATCGACAACAGCAGCAAGACCGGCAAGCTGTCCAGCGTCTACCTGCAGGATGAATGGCATATCGGCGCGCCGCTGACCGTGAATTACGGCGTGCGTTTCGATAAGGTGGAGGCCTACGTCAGCGAACAGCAATGGAGTCCGCGCATCAACCTCGCCTACCAGCTGGCGAAGGGCACGGCGCTGCATGCCGGCTACTCGCGCTACTTCACGCCGCCGCCGCAGGAACTGGCGGCGCAGTCGAGCATCGACAAATATGCGGGCACCTCGAACGCGCCGGAAGTGGCGCAGTCGGACAACGTCAAGTCCGAGCGCACCAACTATTACGATGTCGGCATCAGCCATCAGATTAGCGGTGCGCTGACGGTGACGGCGGATGCCTACTACAAGAAAATCCACAACATGCTGGATGAAGGACAGTTCGGCCAGGCGTTGATCCTGTCGCCGTTCAACTACCAGCGTGGCTATGCCAAGGGACTGGAACTGTCAGCGGTGTACAGCCGCAAGGACTGGGGCGGCTTCCTCAACGTCACCACGCAGAAGGCGGAAGGCAGCAACATCACCTCCGGCCAATCGCTGTTTGGCCCGGACGAACTGGCCTACATCGCCAACCACTACATCCACGTCGACCACGACCAGACCGTGACGGTATCGGGCGGCGCGCATTACCACTGGGGCGAATCGCAGATCAGCGGCGACGTCCTGTATGGCAGCGGCCTGCGCATGACGCCGGACCAAGGCGCGCCGAACTCCGGCCACCTGCCGCACTACACCACCGTCAACCTGGCGCTGACGCACACCTGGAAAGCGACGCCCGTGGGCAGCATCGAAGGCCGCCTGGCGCTGATCAACGCCCTCGACAAAGTCTACCTGCTGCGCGACGGCTCCGGCGTCGGCGTCGGCGCCCCGCAATACGGCGAACGCCGCTCCGTCTACGCCGGGCTGTCGACCAGCTTTTAACTAACCGTCGCAGCTTCGGGGATCAGCTCCGGCAATCCGCCAAATTAAGGTGTTTTCGAGTGGGAGTGTCATCCGTCCAACCTAGCCCTGAATCCATGGCCCGCCTTAATCTGGCTCAACAAAGCGTTTGAATGGCGGATTGCCGGAACCGACCCCATTTAATTAGGAGTCCTTGACAAAAGTTTTTTGGGGTGTATGATGCAGAGCATGGACACCAAATCTAACAAGCCGTGGCAGGATACGCCGGACGTTTCGGCCCGTATCGTTACCTCTATCGGACGTATCGCCAGTGTGATGCGTTCCGGTATGTGGGAGTTTGCCACGGCCGAGAATCTGAATCCCACCCAGGCCGAGATGCTGCAGTTGCTGCAAGGCCGGAAACAGGGTGTGCGTCTGTCCTGGCTCGCTGCGCAGTTGTCGATCAGCGCCGCCAGTGCCAGCGATTCGGTTTCGGCCCTGGTGTCCAAGGGTTTGCTGTACAAGGCGCGCGCAGAAGATGACGGCCGTGCCACCGCGCTCTTCCTGACGGCGGAAGGCGCGGCGATGGCGGCCCGTATCGGTGGCGCCCTGGGTTTTGCCGAACAAGCCGCAGCCGCGCTGCCCGCAGCACAACAGGCAGAGCTGCTCACTGGTTTGTTCAAACTGATCGCGCAGTTGCAAAAAACCGAGCGCTTCCCGGAAATGCGCGCCTGCCTGTCGTGCCGGTTCTTCGAACCGAACGCGCATCCCGGCAAGCCGGCGCCGCACCACTGCAACCTGGTGAATGCGCCGCTGTCGGTGTCGTTGTTGCGCACGGACTGCCTTGAACAAGAGCCGGCCGATCCGGCAGCCAAGGCGCGCAACTGGAAAGTTTTTGCTTAATTTTTTTAACCCGTTTTTTTTAACCATTTTAATTAGGAGTCCTATCATGTCTCGCATCGCTCTCATTACCCCTGCCGACACCACCGGCGAACGCCAACAGCTGCTGGCCCAGATCAACGGCGCCTTCGGCGTCACCCCGAACATGTTCAAGGCGGTGGCCAATTCGACCGCCGCCCTGAAATCGATGTGGGGCTCGTTCGGCGCGCTGGGTGGCGGCGTCATCAACGCCAAATTGGGCGAACAGATCGCCGTCGCCATCGCCGACCGCAATGACTGCGAATACTGCCTGGCCGCGCACACCGCGCTGGGCCGCAAAGCCGGCGCCACCGCCGAGGAAATGGCCGCCGCCCAGGCCGGCCAGTCGGCCGATCCAAAAACTGCGGCCGCGCTGCGCTTCGCCACCGCCGTGGTCAACCACCGCGCGCAGATCAGCGACGAAGAGGTGACCGCCCTGCGCGACGCCGGCTTCAATGACGAGGAAATCGTCGAGATCCTGGCCCATGTGGCGCTGAACCTGTTCACCAACTACGTCAACGTGGCGTTCAAGGTGCCGGTCGACTTCCCATCGGTCAAACTGCGCGCCAAATAAGGAGCGGCCATGAACACTATCGCCCCCGAACTCCAGGTCGCGTCATGGCTGAACACCGCCAGGCCGCTGTCGCTGGAACAGTTGCGCGGCAAGGTCGTGGTGATCTACGCCTTCCAGATGCTGTGTCCTGGTTGCGTTTCGCACGGCATCCCGCAGGCCAAGGCCATCCGCGCCGCTTTCGATCCGCAGGATGTGGCGGTGCTCGGGCTGCATACGGTGTTCGAGCACCATGATGTGATGCACCGCGCCGCGCTGGAAGCCTTTGTGCACGAGTACCGCATCGACTTCCCGGTGGCGATAGACCAGCCGTCGGCCCATGGGCCGATTCCGCTGACGATGGAGGCGTACCAGCTGCGCGGCACGCCGACGCTGCTGGTCATCGATCGCCAGGGGCGGCTGCGGCTGCATCACTTCGGCCGCGCCGACGATATGAAGGTCGGCGCCATCATCGGCCAGATGGTGACGGAAAGCGCGCCGCAGCAGGTGCAGTGCGACGATACCGCCTGCAGCATCCGCTGAGCTGCCAGACCTTGAGCCCCCCTTCCCACGACGACCGGTGTTGTGTAGTATCGTTGACGGGCGCGCCGTATCTCCCCATCACGCCACCGCGCGCACTCGGCGTCGAACTCAGGGCTGGCATGTAATGGCATCAGTGGCATCAAAAATCGGACTGGCTGTTGCGGCAGTGCTGGTAATCGTGGCGGGCGGCGTGGCGACTGTGGCGGTCAAGCCGCCGGAGCTGCTGAAGGTGGGCGCCAATTACGGCGCCAAAATCGTTTGCTCGAATGTGTTCATCGCCGGCCGCGATGGCCAGTCGGTGCTGGCCGACGATGTGCAGGCGCCGGGCCATCCGGTGTTGAAGTATCTGAAGGTGAGCGTGGACCAGCAGCGCAAGACGGTGCGCGCACAGTTCTTCGGCTTCGTCGGCGATGGCATGGCGGTATATCGGCCGGGTACCGGTTGCGCGGCGGCGCCGGACGGCGATGTGGCGTTGGCGTCGCAGTATCAGTTCAAGCCGATTCCGATCTGGGCGCCCTCTTCCAACGTGCCGTGGCCGACCGGGTCGCTGGCAGACGCCAATGCGGCAGTGCAGGCCTTGCTGGATCAGGAGGCGCTGGCCGGTCCCGGCATGCGCGGCATGGCGGTCATTCATCGCGGACGTCTGATCGCGCAGCGCTACGGCACCGGCTTCTCGGCCGCCACGCCGCTGCTGGGCTGGTCGATGACCAAGACGGTGACGGTGGCGCTGGTGGGCATGCAAGTCGCGGACGGCAAGCTGTCCTTGCAGCAGAGCGGTTTCTGGCCGCAGGACGACGCCCGCGCGCGGATTATGATCGCGCAGCTGATGTCGATGACCAGCGGCTTGCGCTACAACGAGAGTTACGGCGATGTGTCGGATGTGACGCGCATGCTGTATCTGGAGCCGGACATGGCGGCATTCACGGCGGCGCAGCCCGCAGAAGCGACGCCCGGCAGCAAGTGGAATTACTCAAGCGGGACGACGCTGCTGCTGTCGCGCATCTGGCAACGGGCAGCGGCGGGCGATGCGTCCACGCAGGGGCCGGCGGCGACATCGGCTGACATCCTGGCGCTGCCGCATAACCGCTTGTTCGCGCCGCTCGGCATGAATAGCGCGGTATTGGAGGCCGACGCGCGCGGCAATCTGGTTGGTTCGAGCTATATGTATGCGACCACGCAGGATTGGGCGCGCTTCGCCCAGTTTTTGCTGCAGGACGGCGTCTGGCAGGGCAAGCGCATGCTGCCGGCCGGCTTTGTCGACGGCATGCAGCAGGTGGCGCCAGCGTCGGGCGGGCAGTATGGCCAGGGACAGCTGTGGCGCCAAGGGCCGGCCGGCGATACGCCGGAGGGGCAGAATCCCGATGCGCGCTTCCAGCTGCCGGCGGACACCTACTGGATGCAGGGGCATGATGGACAGAGCATCGCCATCGTGCCATCGCAGCAGCTGGTGGTGGTGCGGCTTGGCCTGACGCCGCGCCGCCTGCTGTATCAGCCGCAGCCGCTGCTGGCGGCGGTGGTGAAAGCGGTTCAGCAATGAGCGGCGTGCCGTATCGCCTGCTGCGCCATCAGCTGCCGATGCTGCTGACCGGCGCGCGCGTGGTCGGCCACACGCTGCTCAACGCGCTGCTTCCCGCCTCCCGTCCGCCGGACCATGATGAGCAGCATGCGGCGACACGGATTGCGCCGGTCACGCGTGTGATTGCAGCGCCGCCGGCGGCGCTGGTCGAGGCGTACCAGGCGTGGGCGGGCGCGCATGGCAAGCAGGGCGAGCTGCCGCCGCATATGATGTCGCAATGGAGCCTGCCGCTGGTTGGCGCACTGCTGCTGCGCATGCCCTACAAGCTGACCAGCGTGATCAATCAGGGTGTCGCCCTGCGCATCCACGGCCCGCTGCCGCGCAACACGCCGCTGCATGTCAGCGCCGCCGTCGAACAGATCGAAGAAACGCCCGGCCGCATCAAGGTCGTGGTGGCCGTCATCACCGGCACCGCCGGACAGCCGTCCCTGGTAGAGGCCAGGCTGCATATGAGCTTCCTGCTGCCCGGCCCACGCGCCGCCCGCAGCATGCGGGAAGCTGACGCGCCGCAATGGACCAGCATCGGCCAATGGAGCGCCGACGCCAGCGACGGCCTGCGCTTCGCCCTGCTCAGCGGCGACTTCAATCCGATTCACTGGTGCGGCCCCCTTGCGCGACGCTCGGTTTTCCGCGGCCTGGTGCTGCACGGCTTCGGCAGTTTTGTGCGCAGCTACGAGCTGCTGCGTCAGCAAGGCATGCATTTCAATGAGATCGATGTGCGCTTCGTGCGGCCGGTCCCCCTGCCCTGCGCCGCACTGACGGTACAGGTGGCGCCGCAGGACGCCAGCGGCTGGCGTCCGCTGCGGTTGAGTGGCGCCGCAGACGCCATCCATTTGGCCGGAAACTTGCGCTAGCGTCGTTGCATGCGGCGGCCAGCCGGTGTATCGTCACGCCAAACCAACCACAGGGAAGCGCGATGACGATACTCATACTGGGCCTGATCCTATTCCTCGGACTGCACTCGATCCGCATCGTCGCCGAAGACTGGCGCAACGCCACGCGCGCGCGTATCGGCCTGCTGACATGGCGCGCCCTGTATTCGGTAATTTCCATCACCGGCTTCGTGCTGATCGTCTGGGGCTACGGCCTGGCGCGCGAGGCGCCCATCGTCATCTGGTCGCCGCCGCCGGCCACGCGCCACATCGCCGCCCTGCTGGCGGTGATCGCCTTCATCTTCATGGCCGCCGCCTACATTCCGCGCAACGGCATCAAGGCCAGGCTGCACCATCCGATGACCATCGGCGTCAAAACCTGGGCGCTGGCCCACCTGATCGCCAACGGCACGCTGCACGACATCCTGCTGTTCGGCGGCTTCCTGCTGTGGGCCATCCTGCTGTTCCGCGCCGCGCGCAAACGCGACGCCGCGCTGGGCACCGTCTACCCGGCCGGCAGCGGTGGCGCCACCGCGCTGACCGTCGTCGCCGGCGTGATCGGCGCCGGCGTATTCGCCATGTGGCTGCACCTGCCCTTGATCGGCGTGCGCCCGTTCTGAAGATACTTGCATATTTTGCAGCGGTGCGACAGACTGCTTGCTATTCCCTTAGGATTCTGTGCATCTTCATCAAGGAAGGCATATGGCAAACTGGACTAGCGGTTACGTTGCGGATATCGGCTACACCTATGGTTATTACGCGGAGCTCAACCCGCTGCGCGCCAAGCTGCTCCTGTTAAATGCAATGCAGGCGTTGCCAACCCAAGGCACGGCCTGCGAACTGGGCTTCGGCCAGGGTGTCAGCGCCAACGTGCACGCGGCGGCCTCTCCGGTGCGCTGGCATGGCACCGACTTCAATCCATCCCACGCCAGCTTCGCCCAGCAGTTGGCCGGCACCTACGCCGACGGCGCCCAGCTCTACGATCAGGCCTTCGCCGAGTTCTGCACCCGCGACGACCTGCCCGACTTCGACTTCATCGCCTTGCACGGCATCTGGAGCTGGATCTCGGACGACAACCGGGCCATCATCGTCGACTTCATCCGCCGCAAGCTCAAGGTCGGCGGCCTGCTGTACATCAGCTATAACACGCTGCCCGGCTGGACGCCGATGGTCCCGGTGCGCAACCTGCTCACCCGGCATGCCGAGATCATGACCCCGCCCGGCGCCGGCGTCGCCGCCAAAGTCTCCAACGCCATCACCTTCGCGCAGCGGCTGTGGGCCACCAATCCCGCCTACGCGCGCGCCCATCCCGGCCTGGGCGAGCGGCTGAAAGCCATCGCCGCGCAAAACCACCACTACGTGGCGCACGAATACTTCAACCGCGACTGGGTGCCGATGTCGTTTGCCGAAATGGCCGACTGGCTGGGCGACGCCAAAGTGGATTTCGCCTGCTCGGCGAGCGCCATAGAACATGTGCCCGAGACCCAGATGACCGCGGAACAGCAAGCGCTGCTCAACGAATTGCCCGACGCAGTGTTCCGTCAGAGCGTGCGCGATTTCATCGTCAACCAGCAGTTCCGCCGCGATTACTGGATCAAGGGACCGCGCCGTCTCAATCCGATGGCGCACGCCGAACAACTGCGCGCCCTGCGCGTGATGCTGCTGGTCCCGCACGCGGAAGTCCCGCTGACGATCGACAGCCCGCTGGGCAAGGTGGAGCTGAGCGGGAATATTTATCGTCCGCTGCTTGAGCTGCTGGCGGACCATCGTCCGCGCACGCTCGGGCAGATCGAAACGCAGTTGCGCGAGCGCGGCATCTCGCTCGGCCAGTTGCAGCAGGCGGCGCTGATGCTGGCGGACAAAGGCTCGCTGGCGCTGGTGCAGGACGACGACGTCATCGCACTATGCCGGCCGCGCACGGAGAGTCTGAACCGCGTGCTGCTGGAGCAGGCACGCGGCAGCGGCGATATCAGCGTGCTCGCCAGCCCGGTGATCGGCGCCGGCGTCACCGTCCCGCGCTTTCACCAGTTGTTCCTGCTGGCGCGCGCCAGCGGCCTGCGCGAGCCGCGCGAGTGGGCGCAATACTGCCAGGAGCTGCTGCTGACGCAGCAACAGCGCCTGCTGAAGGACGGTGCGCCCATCCTGGACGATGGCGAGATGCTGCAAAACCTGGTCGAGCAGGCTACCGCCTTCAACACCGAGCGGCTGCCGTCGCTGATTGCCCTCGGCATCGCTTAAGCCGGCATCAGCGGCACTTGCCGCGCACGGCGGCGTGCATCATTCAGCCACCCGCACCGCGTTGCGGCCGCCCTGCTTGGCCGCGTACAGCATCTTGTCGGCGCGCGCCAGCCAGTCGGCGGGCGTCAGCAGCTTGTCCATGTAAGCCACCCCCACCGAGATGGTGATCGGGTGGCCGTCCAGCAGCGGGGCCTCGGCCACCGCTGCACGCAGGCCTTCCGCCAGATGCGCGGCCGCGCTCAAGCCGGCGCCGCTGGCGATGATCGCGAACTCCTCGCCGCCGTAACGGAAGATGCGGTCCGACGAGCGCGTATGCACCCGCATCAGCTCCGCCAGCTTTTTCAGTACCTTGTCGCCCGCCGCATGGCCATGCTGGTCGTTGACCTGTTTGAAGTGGTCGAGGTCCAGCAACAGCAGGCTGGCCTCCAGTTGCGGCCGGCGTTCCTGCGCATGTTCGAGCAGCTTGCGGTCCAGCGCGCGGCGGTTGCCGACGCCGGTGAGAAAGTCCAGTTCCACCGCCGTATGCAGGCGCTGCGTCTGCAAGCCGGTGCGATAGGCGAAGACATAGGCGAACAGGTTGACCAGCCCCACCGTAACGATGATGGTGGACAGGTTATCCAGCGCCATTTGCCCCACCAGCATCCACACCAGCAGCAGCAGGCCGATGCTGTTGATCGCCAGCGCAGCCCGTGGCCGCACCACGAAATAGGCGGCGATCATGGTCGGATATACCCAGTACACCAGCGCCACGCCGCGCAGGTAGACCACGGCCAGCATGCCGGCCGAGTAGAAGATGGTCACCGCCAGTCCGGCTGCCTGATAGCGGCCGGTGCGCCACACATGCACGATCACCGCCGACATCGCGGCCACCAGCGACATGTCCACCGCCGCCGTGGCCCAGCTGCCCTGCAGCAGCCGGTAAATACCGAACGGCAGGATGCTGACGATGGTCAGGGCGCTCAGCAGCATCAGGATGACTTCCTCCTGACGCCGCTGGCGTCCGCCCGACAACCAGCGCCAGCGATCGGCGCCGGATTTGTCGTTACTGCCCATGATGGCGCTCAGTGCGCGGCCTGGGGCGCCGGCTGTGCCGGCGGCACGTCACCGGCCGGCGTGGTTTCCGCTTTATGCTCGCCGGCCAGCCACAGATACATTGCCGGCACCACGAACAGTGTGAACAGCGTGCCGATCGACAGACCGGTGAAAATCACCAGGCCCATGGCGTGGCGGCCGGCCGCGCCGGCGCCCGAGGCAATCACCAGCGGGATCACGCCGAACACCATGGCCGCCGTGGTCATCAGGATCGGCCGCAAGCGGGTGGCCGATGCTTCCTCGATCGCCTCGCGCTTGGACTTGCCGGCCGCGCGCAGATGGTTCGCCACTTCCACGATCAAAATACCGTGCTTGGAAATGAGGCCCATCAGCGTCACCAGCCCCACCTGCGTGTAGATGTTGACCGAGGCGAAGCCGAGGAAGATAAACGTCATCGCCCCGAACAGCGCCATCGGCACCGAGAACAAAATCACGATCGGATCGCGGAAGCTCTCGAACTGCGCCGCCAGCGCCAGGAACACGATCACCACCGCGAACAACATGGTCACCAGGAAGCCGCCCGATTCCGCCGCGTACTGGCGCGATTCACCCGAGAAGTCGGCGGTATAGCCGGACGGCGCCACCTCCTTCAGCGTATCGCGCAGGTACTGCTGGATCTCGCCCTGCGAAGCACCGGTCACGCCGGAGATGGTGGCGGAGTTCAGCTGCTGGAAGCGGGTGATCGATTCCGGCTGCACGCTGTACTTGATGCTGGCCACGGTGCTGGCCGGGATCATGTCGCCGGTCGGCGTCTTGATATAGAAGTCCAGCACATCGTTCGGATTCAGGCGGTCGACCTGCTGCACCTGCGGGATCACCTTGTACGAACGGCCGGCGATCGAGAAGTAGTTGACGTAGCCGCCGCCCAGCGCCGCGCCCATGGCGGTGCCGAAGTCCTGCTGCGTCAGGCCCAGCGTGGCCAGCTTGTCGCGGTCCACTTCCACCTTGGCCTGCGGCGTATCGATCTTCAGGTCGACGTCGACGAAGTAGAACTTGTTGTCCGCCTGCGCCTTGGCCAGCACCGCCTGCGCCACCGTGTTCAGGTTCTCGAACGGTTCGGTGGTGGTGATCACAAACTGCACCGGCAGGCCCGAGCTGCCCGGCAGCGCCGGGAACTGGAACGCCGCCACGCGGCCGCCGGCGATGGTATTCCACTTGGCCTGCAACTCGGTCTGGATCTCGTGCGCCGAACGCGAACGCTTGTCCCACGACTTGAACAGCACGCCGCCGATGCCGGCATTGGTGGTCGGCACGCCGGTGATCTGGAACATCTGGTCATACTCGGGCATCGACTTGGCGACGTCGAAAATCTGCTTGGCGTAGGCCTGCATCTGGTCCGAGGTGGCGGTCGGCGCGCCCACCACCTGCGACAGCACGATGCCCTGGTCTTCTTCCGGCGCCAGCTCGGACTGCGACATCTTGAACTGGATGATCAGCAGGCCGAACACGATGAAGCCGAACACGATCAGCACCGCGCCGGTATCGAGCAAGCTGTGCAGCAGGCGCAGATAGCCGTTGTGCACCTTGTCGAACACGCGGTCGATGGCCTTGACGAACTTGCCCTCGTCCTGCGAATGGTCGAAGAAATGGCCGCACATCATCGGCGACAAGGTCAGCGCGACGATGCCGGACACCGCCACCGCGCCGGCCAGCGTAAACGCGAATTCGGTGAACAGCGCGCCGGTCAGGCCGCCCTGGAAGCCGATCGGCACATACACCGCGATCAGTACCACCGTCATCGCCAGGATCGGACTACCCAGCTCGCGCGCGGCCTGGATGGCGGCGTCCATCGGCGTCATGCCTTCCTTCATGTGGCGGTCGACGTTTTCCACCACGATAATCGCATCGTCCACCACCAGGCCGATGGCCAGCACGATCGCCAGCAGCGTCAGCAAGTTGATCGAGTAGCCCAGCATCAGCATCACGAAGAAGGTGCCGATCAGCGACAGCGGCATCGCCACCACCGGCACGATCACCGCGCGGAAGCTGCCGAGGAACAGATAGATCACGATGGTCACGATCACCAGCGCTTCCACCAGCGTCTTCACCACTTCATCGATCGAGGTGTTGATGAACTCCGTGGAATCGTAGACGATCTCACCGGTCAGGCCGGTCGGCAGCTGCGATTTGATGCCGGGGAAGGCGTCGCGCACGCGCTTGGCCACGTCCAGGATGTTGGCGTCCGGCGCCACCTTGATACCGATGAACACCGAGCGCACGCCGCTGAAGGCGACGTTGAAGTCATAGTTCTCCGACCCCAGCGTAACGTTGGCGATGTCCTCCAGGCGGACGATGGCGCCACCCTCCTGCTTCACCGCCAGCGCCTTGAACTCCTCCACCGTGTGCAGGTCGGTGCCGGCGGTCAGCGGCACGGTCACCGCCTGGCCCTTGGTCGAACCCAGGCCGGCCAGGTAGTTGTTGGACGCCAGCGCCGCGCTGACTTCCGCCGCCGTGACGCCGTGCGCCGCCATCTTGCCGGCGTCCAGCCAGGCGCGCAGCGCGAACTGGCGCGCGCCCAGCAGCTCGGCGGTCTGCACGCCCTGGATCGAATCGAGCTTGGGCTTGACCACGCGCGCCAGGAAGTCGGTGACGTTATTGGTCGGCAGCGTGTCGCTATAGAAGCCCATGTACATGGCGTCGGTGGTCTGGCCGGTCTGCACCGTCAGCACCGGCTGCTGCGCCTGTTGCGGCAGCTGGTTCTTGACCGAGTTGACCTGGGTGGTGATCTCGGTCAGCGCGCGGTTGGAATCGTAGTTCAGGCGCAGCGTGGCGGTGATGGTCGACACGCCGCTGTTGGACGACGACGACAGGTAGTCGATGCCCTGGGCCTGGGCGATGGCCGATTCCAGCGGCTGCGTGATAAAGCCCGCCACCGTGGCCGCATCCGCGCCGTAGTAAGTGGTGGAGATGGTCACCACCGCGTTCTGCGTCTTCGGATACTGGTTGATCGGCAGGCTGAACAGCGAACGCAGGCCCAGCACCACGATCAGTAAACTGATCACGCTGGCCAGCACCGGCTTCTTGATGAAGATATCGGTAAAGTTCATGGCGCTTTATCCTCACTTTTCCTGCGGCGTAGGATTCGGACTGTTCGCCGGTTGCACCTTGTTGTCGATGGTGGCCGGCGAACCGTTCTTCAGTTTCAGCTGGCCGCTGGTGACCACGGTCTGGCCTTCCTTGACGCCGGTGAGGATTGCCACCTGGTCGCCGCGCGTCGGGCCGGTGGTAACGAACACCTGCTGCGCCACCAGGTAAGGCTGGCCCTTGTCATCCTTGAGCGCATCCTTGGCTGCTTCGCCGGCCGGCGGCGCCAGCACGAACACGGTGGAGCCATACGGATTGTAGGTGATGGCGGTCTGCGGCAAGGTCAGGTACTTTTTCAACTCGCCCTGATCCAGGCTGACATTGGCGAACATACCCGGCAGCAGCTGGCGTTTGGCGTTCGGCACGGTGGCCTGCACCTGCACGTTGCGGGTGGCCGCATCCACTTTCGGGCTGATCGAGGTGACCTTGGCGGCGAAGCCCACGCCTGGCCAGGCGTCGGCGGTCAGGTTCAGCTTCTGGCCGATGGACAGTTGCGACAGCTGCTTTTGCGGCACGAAGAAATCGACATACACGGTGTCGATGGTTTGCAGCGTCACCAGCTTGTCGCCGGGGTTCAGGTATTGGCCGGGATTGATCGACGTGATCCCCAGCTTGCCGGCGAACGGCGCGCGGATGGTCTTCTTGTCGACGGCGGCTTTCTGCTGCGCCACCAGCGCCTGCTTGCTCTTCAGGTCAGCTTCATCGCTGTCCACTTGCGCCTGCGAGATGGCTTGCGCCGCCAGTTGCAGCTTGTCGCGTTTCAGCGTGGTCCCGGCCAGATCGGCGGCGGCTTGCAGCGAGCGCAGTTGCGCCACGTCGGTGTCCGCATTCAGCTCGAACAGCACCTGCCCGGCCTTGACCTCGTCGCCCGACTTGAAGCGCACTTCGCGTACCAGGCCAGCGATCTCGGTGGTGACGTCGACGCCGCGCACCGGCGCCAGCGTACCGACCGACGCCAGCTGCGGCTGCCATTCGGCGTGCTGCACCTTGACGGCGGTAACCACCTGCGCGGCCGGCTTGGGGGCGCTGGCGATCAGCTTTTTAATCTGTAAGAACTTCCCGAATGCGAGGACGGCGATCAGTAAAATAACGCACCCCACCATGATGAGCATACGCTTGGTCATCAGTCGCTTGGCCATGAATCGTTCTCCTGCTTTTGAAGTTATTTGTTAGTGCCATTAGTACCATTGGTGCCATTAGTGCCATAAGGTGCGGCGGCGGATACCGCCGTCGCAGCCGGCACGCCGTTGGCGCGGTTCCACCAGCCGCCGCCCAGCGCCTGGAACAGCGCGGCGGTGTCGGCGTAGCGGGCCGCCTGCGCCTGCACCAGCAGCACATGCGCCTGCTGGTAGACCCGCTGCGCATCGAGTAGCGACAGGTAACTGATGCCACCCAGCTTGTACTGCTGCTGCGCCAGGTCCAGCGTTTCCTTGGCCAGGGCCTCGGCCTCCGCCTGCGACTTGAGCGTGGCCGCATCGGCATCCAGCGCGCGCAGCGTGTCGGCCACGTTCTGGAACGCGGTCAGCACGGTGGCGCGGTACTGCGCCGCCGCCGCATCGTAGGCCGCTTCCGCCGCGCGACGCTGGGCGCTCAAAGCGCCGCCGTTGAAGATAGGCTGCGCAATGCCGGCGGCCAGGCTCCAGGCGGTGGTCTCGGCGTCGAACAGCTTGCCGAAGCTGGCCGCCGACGAGCCGTAGCTGCCGCTCAGCGTGAACTGCGGATACTGTGCCGCCGTCGCCACGCCGATGGCGGCGCTGGCCTGATGCAACTGCTCTTCGCTGGCGCGGATGTCGGGCCGCTGGCGCACCAGCGCCGACGGCAGCGACACCGGCAACTGCTGCGGCAATGTCAGCGACTCCAGCGTGAACTGCGGCATGCCCGGCTCGCCCGGCAGCTTGCCGGCCAGGACCGACAGTTGGTGCTGCGCCGCCGCCAGCGCCTTCTCCAGCGGCGCGATGGTGGCGTTGATCTGCGCCACCTGATTGCGCTGGGTGAGCAGGTTGGTGCGCGGCACCGCGCCGTATTCGAACTGCTTCTCGATGACGTTCTGCTGGCCGGTCAGCGCCGCCAGCACTTCGCGCGTGGCCTGCAGCTGCGCGCGCAGCGACGCCTCCTGGATGGCCGTGGTGACCACATTGGCGCTCAGCGTCAGATACGTGGCCTCGACCTGGAAGCGCTGGTAGTCGATCGCCGCCTGCGCGCCTTCCAGCGTGCGGCGCGTGCCGCCGAAGACGTCCGGCGTATAAGCCACATTGACCGAGGCGTTGTAGACGTTGTACACGCCGGCCGCCGTGCCGGCGGTGGTGACGCTGGTCTTCTGCCGCGCCGCGCCCAGTTGCGCGTTCACCGACGGATACACCAGGTTGCCGGCCTGCGCGTTATAGTTTTCCTGGGCCTGCCGCAGCGCCGCTTCGGCGGCGGCCATGTTCGGATTCTGTTCCAGCGCGCTGCGGATCAGCTGATCCAGCGCCGGCGAGCGGAACAGCGTCCACCATTGCGCCGGGATCTCCTCGCCGAAGGCAAACTGCTGCGCCGCGCCGCCCGCGCCCGGTGCGGAGGCGGTCTGCCTGGCCAGCGGCGTCGGCGTATAGCTGTCGCCGGCGGTGGCGGGGGCTGCGGGTGTTTTGAAGTCCGGCCCGAGCGCGCAGCCGCCCAGCCCGGCGGTGATCAGCGCCGCGACGCCGGCCCGCAAGGCAAACTGATTGAATTGCGTAAAGATCCGTTTTCTCACTACAGTCTCCTGCACCAGGCATGAATATAGATTGAATAACATATTCGCATTTTTTCCTGATCAGGTGTGGCTTTATTGCCGTGCGGAGATAAAAAAACGGGCTTTGCCATTTCTGGCAAAGCCCGTTCGGGTATCGGCTGACGAATAAATCAGGCCGGCACGGATTTGGTCGCGGCGCCGTATGCGCGGTTCACTTCGGTCACGGAAAAGATGTTAGGACCATTGGTCTGCGCATCTGCCGTTTCTTCATGGGCCAGGCTGCGGTAGGTCAGCGGCGCCTCGTAGCGGACACGCTCATCTTCGCTGATTTTGCCGTCGTGATTGGTATCGGCAGCCATTTCGGTTGCCGGCGGCGGCACGCCCAGCACGCCATCCTCGCCTACGCCCGGCAGTGGCTCCGGCGTCAGCAGCAAGGCTTCTGGCGTTTTCACTTCAGTCTGGTTGCCTTCGGCGGCGCTGAAGCGGGCCTGGAAGATTTGCGTTTCCGGACGTTCGGCCAATTTCTTCAGGCCTTCGTCGAACTGTTGCAACGCGGTTTTCAGGCTGTCGTCTTCCGACACTGCCTTGACCAGCGCATTCGCCTGATCGTCGGTGTTGGCCGAATTGCTTGTATCAGTCTGCAGGGGACTGGTGGCATTGAAACCAGGCAGCGAGAAGTACGCGGCGACCGATGCACTCAGGTCCGCGTTCGTGCTGTTTTCAGTGCCCGTTTTAACAGGCGTGAGTGCTTTGTCTGCAACCAACGCTGCGGACAAGCTGGCACCACCAATGTTGTTAATCATAATCATCATCGACTCCTGCAAGAAGATTCCTCACTGCCACATTCTATCAGCGTTTTGGCAAGAGTTACCATTTCGCGATCGCTTCTGCTTCAAAAAAGTACGCTTTTCCTCAAAAAAACTTTCTTTGCAACATCGCATCTGCCGTGAAGAAGTGTTTGGTTGCCAACCTTGCAAGATCTGTCATCCAATCGTCATACGCCCATGGTACGCTATGCCACCCCATTCAACCTGACGACGACCTATGACCAAAAAAATGTCCTTGCGCGCCATTGTAATCGCGGCCGCGAGCCTCGCCCTTCATGCCGCCCACGCCGCGCCCGCAGCGCCCACCGCCGCTTCCACCCTGCCCAAGCTCGTCGTCGTGCTGGTGGTGGACGGCCTGCCCAACGAGCAGGTGCAACGCTACCGCGACCAGTTCGGCCAGGGCGGCTTGCGCCGCATGCTGGATCAGGGCGCGGCCTTCAGCAACGCGCACCAGGCGCATGGCGTGACCGTCACCGCCATCGGCCACAGCGCGGTGCTGACCGGCGCCTATCCTTATGTGCACGGCATCATCGGCAATAACTGGATCGATCCGGTCACCAAAAAATCGGTCTACTGCACCGAAGACACCAATTACACCTACATCGGCGAAGAGACCCAGCCGAGCGACGGCACCTCGCCGGCCCGCTTGAAGGTCAACACCCTGGGCGATGAACTGCGCTACGCCACCGGCAGCAAGAGCAAGGTGATCACCGTCTCCGGCAAAGACCGCGGCGCGATCCTGCTGGCGGGTAAAACCGGCACCGCCTATATGTATATGGACAAAACCGGCAACTTCGCCAGCAGCACCTATTACATGAAGCAGCACCCGGAATGGGCCACCAAATACCTGGCCGCCAAGCCGCAGGACCGCTACTACGGCAAGACCTGGTCGGCGCTGCTGCCGCCCGCCGCCTACGATGGCGATGCGCCGGAAGAACTGAACGCGCCGAAAGCCGGCGGCCATAACCGCCTGCCCTACACCTATTACAGCGAAAGCGGCGAAATCGACGCCGGCTACTATGCCAGCCTGCGCGTCGGCCCGTACCTGGATCAGCTTACGCTGGACTTCGCGCGCGCCGCCGTGGAGGGTGAAAACCTCGGCCGCAATCCGGCCGGCGTGCCGGACCTGCTGGGCGTCAGCCTGTCGGCGCACGACTACGTCAACCACGCCTTCGGCCCGGAGAGCAAGTTGTCGCACGACCACCTGCAGCGCCTGGATCGCATGCTGGCCGAGTTCTTTACGTATCTGGATAAACGCGTCGGCATGGACAACGTGCTGGTGGTGATGACCGCCGATCACGGCTTCCCGAACACGCCGGAATTCGCCAAAACGCAGCACTACGACGCCGAACGCCTGGACGGCAACAAGCTGATGGCCGCGCTGGACAAGCATCTGGAACAGAAATTTGGGGTGGCAAAGCTGGTGCAAGCCTGGTCGCTGCCGAACATCCACCTGGATTACCAGCTGGCAGAGCAGAACAAGCTGAAACGCGAAGACGTGGAAAACGCCGCCGCCAAATACCTGCTGGCGCAAAACGGCATCGTCGACACCTTTACCCGCACCCAGTTTGAAAGCGGCGCGGTGCAGGGTACGCACATCAACGCGCTGATGCGCCGCGCCTGGAACCGCGAATCGTCGGGTGACCTGATGGTGATCACCAAGCCATACTGGTATTTCGGCACGGGCACCAGCGGCACCTCGCACGGTTCGCCGTACGCCTACGACACCAACGTGCCGCTGATGATCATGGGTAAACGCTGGATCAAGCCAGGCGCTTACGGCCAGTACGCCGAAGTGGTCGACATCGCGCCGACGCTGGCCCACCTGCTGCACCTGCGTCCACCGGCAGGCTCGGAAGGCCGCGTGCTGACCGAAACGCTGCGCTGACCGTCGCTTACGACAGGCTGCTCAAATAGCGATTCAGGTGATCGAAGTTGAGCGGCTTGGAAAAGTGCTGGGTAAAGCCCGCCGCGACAGCCTTCTTGGCCGAGTCGCGGTCAGCGGAGCCGGTTACTGCGATGATCGGCACCGATTCAGCGCCCGGCATGCGGCGGATCGCGCGCACCGCGCCGAAGCCGTCCATCCACGGCATGCCCAGATCCATGATGATGGCCTTGGGCATTTCATCGCGCACCCAGTCGCACGCCTCGTAACCATTGTGGGCGGATGCGGTTTCGTAGCCCTGGCATTGCAGCAGCGCCGACAGCGACTCCACTACATCCACGTTGTCATCCACTACCAGCACCTGTTTTGCGTTTGCCATGATCAGCCTCACGTTGATTGATATTGTGAGATCATCGTACTGCTGAGCTGACGCAACGTATGTTCGACAGCGCACCTAGCCGCGCACGGCGGCTTCGATTTTCGCGACATCGATCTTCTGCATGGTCATCATCGCCTGGAAGGCGCGTTGGGCGACGTCGCCGCCCTCGACCAGGGCGTCGGTCAGCACACGCGGCGTGATCTGCCACGACAGTCCCCATTTATCCTTGCACCAGCCGCATTCGCTCTCGGCGCCGCCGTTGCCGACGATGGCGTTCCAATAGCGGTCCGTTTCTTCTTGATCGTCGGTGGCGATCTGAAACGAAAACGCCTCGCTGTGTCTGAAGACTGGGCCGCCATTAAGGCCCAGGCATGCCACGCCGAGCACGGTGAATTCGACGGTCAGCACGTCACCGGCTTTGCCGGACGGGTAATCGGAGGGCGCGCGATGCACCGCGGTGACCGCGCTCTCGGGGAAGACGCCGGCATAGAAGTTTGCCGCTTCTTCCGCGTCCTTGTCGTACCACAGGCAGATCGTGTTCTTGCTCATCGTCTTCTCCTCCGTTCGCCGCCGGACAGCACATGCTGCCGGTACGGCGATTGTACAGGGGGTCAGAACAAGTTTAGCCCACCATCAGCTTGACCGATTTGAGATTGACGCTATCCGGTCCGGCATGAATGGTGAAGCTGCCCGGCTCGACCACCCGCTGCATCTCGGTATTGAAGAACCACAGGTCGGACGGCTTGATGTCGAAGCTCAAGGTGCGCTTCTCGCCCGGCTTCAATGTCACGCGCCTGAAGGCTTTCAGTTCCAGCACCGGACGAGTGACCGAGCTGATATCGTCACGGATGTAGATCTGCACCACTTCGTCGCCGAGGCGCTTGCCGGTATTGGTCACATCCACTTCTACCGTGGTTGATTCGCCGACCGCGATGCTGGCTTTCACCAGACGCGGCTGCGAAATCTCGAAGGTGGTGTAACTTAGGCCAAAGCCGAATGGATACAGCGGCTTGGTCGAACCATCGATGTAGCCGCGGCGCGCCGACGGCTTGTGGTTGTAGAAGATCGGCAGTTGGCCGACGCTGCGCGCGAACGACACCGGCAGCTTGCCGCCAGGGTTGGCGCGGCCGAACAGCAGGTCCGCCGCCGCATTGCCGGTCTCCTGGCCCATGTACCAGCCTTCAATGATGGCGTCGGCCTTCTCCGCCAGCAGGTTGATGGTCAGCGGGCGGCCGTTCAGCAGGAACACCACGGTCGGTTTGCCCAGCGCGAAGATGGCGCGCGCCAGGTCGTTCTGCTGGCCCATCAGGTCCAGCGTCTCGCGGTCGCCCAGGTGGTTATCGGCCCAGGCTTCGCGGCTGGTCTGCTCATTGTCGCCCAGAACCATGACGATGGTGTCGGCCGATTTGGCCGCTTCTACCGCTTCGGAGATCAGCTTCGCATTCACGGCTGGATCGGTGAACTTGATTTCGTCCTTGCCCCAGATGCGGCTTTCGGTGATGCGCACGCCTTCCGAGTAAGCCAGCGTAAAGCCCTGCGCTTTCGCCTCGGCCTGCAATCCTTCGTGGATCGACACCACATGACGCGGAATATCCGAGTAGCCGCCAATCGGCGTGTCCTTGGCGTGGGTACCGATCAGCAGCAGCTTGCCTACCTTTTTGCCGTCCAGCGGCAGCAGGCCCTTGTCGTTCTTCAGCAGCACCGGCGTGCGGGTGGCGGCCAGGCGTGCCAACGCGACGGATTCCTTGGTCGCGGTCAGGCTGTCGGCGGCCTTGGCGTCCACGTAGGGATTCTCGAACATGCCGCCTTCGAACTTCATCGTCAGGATGCGGCGCACGACGACATCGATCTCGCTCTCGCTGATGCGCCCTTCCTTGACCAACTGGCCCAGCTCCTTGAAAGCCTTGCCGTCCGGCGTCTCCACATCCACGCCAGCCTTGAAGGCGCGGTAGGCCGCTTCCTTGTTCGTGTCCACCAGCTTGTGGCGCGTAATCAGTTCGGTCACGCCCATGTAGTCGGACACGGTGATGCCCTTGAAGCCCCACTCGTCGCGCAGGATCTTGTGCAGCAGCCAATGGCTGGCATGCGACGGCACGCCGCCGATCTCGTTATATGACGGCATCACCGCGCCGACATTGGACTCCTTGATGGCGCGCTCGAACGGCGGGAAGAATTCCTCGCGCAGCGTGCGCTCGGTCACTTCCGCCGGGCCGATGTTGGTGCCGTTCTCCGGCTGACCGTGACCCGTCATGTGCTTCAGCGTGACGAACACCTTGTCCTTGGCCAGCACCGGGCTAGTGCCGGCGAAGCCGAGAATCGCCGCCTTGCCGATTTCACCGCAGACGTATTTGTCTTCGCCGAAGGTCTCTTCGATACGTCCCCAGCGCGGCTCGCGCGCCACGTCCACCACCGGGGCCAGCGCCAGATTGGCGCCACGCGCGCGCATCTCGCGCGCCGCCACACTGAAGATCCTGGTCGTCAATTCGGTATCGAAAGAGGACGCGATGCCGATCGCCTGCGGGAAGCTGGTGGCGTAACGCGCCGCGTAACCATGCAGCGCCTCTTCATGCATGAACATCGGAATACCCAGGCGAGTCTGCTCCATCGACCACTTCTGCGCCGCGTTGACGTAGTTGGCCGTCTCCAACGGCGTGCGGTTCAGCACTTGGCCATCATCGCCGGCCGCACCGGCGCCCTGCCCCAACCGGCGGTCGGAAGGACGCGCCAGCATGCCCATCCCGTGCGGGAATTCCTGCTGCGCCTTGGCGGCGACAAACTCGCCCTTCTCGTCCTGGATTTTTACCTTGGTCAGCCAGGTGCAGTGCAACTGCATGATCTTCTCTTCCAGCGTCATGCGGCCGATCAGGTCATCGACGCGCTTTTCGGCTGGCAGCGAAGCATCTTTGTACGGCGCCTTGGTGGTGGCCGCCAGCGCCGGCAGAACGGTGAGTCCGGCCAGGCCGGTCATGGATGATAGGAATTGCCTGCGGTGATTGGTCATGCATTTGTCTCCAATGGTTTTTTATATTTTTGATTTATCGTTTGCCTGCGCGGGTGCTGACGTCCACCCATACTGCCAATGTCAGGATCGCTCCTTTGACGATCATCTGCCAATACGTGTCCACGTCCAGCATCGACATGCCGTTGTCCAGCGACGCCATCACCAATGCGCCGACCAGCGCGCCGTGCACCGTGCCCGAACCGCCGCGCATCGAGGTGCCGCCGATGAAACAGGCGGCGATCGCATCCAGCTCGCCCGAGGTGCCGGCCGAAGGCGAACCCGCCGCCAACCGCGCGGTATTGACGATGCCGGCCAATGCGCACATCAGGCCCATAATGCCGAAGATCCACAGCTTGATCGACTTGACGTTGATACCGGACAGACGGGTCGCCTCCATATTCGAACCGACCGAGTACACGCGGCGGCCGAACACCGTCTGCGTGGTGACATAGCTGAACACCGCCAGCAACGCCAGCAGCAGCAGCACCGGCAGCGGAATGCCCTCGTACGAGTTGAAGGTGATGACAAAAGCCGCCAGCACCACGCCCAGCAAGGCCAGTTTGGCGGCATCGCGCCACATCGGCGCGACTTCCAGCGCATGCGCGGCGCGGCCACGGCGGCGCTGCAGCATCAGATAGATCCCGACCGCGAACAGCACGAAGCCCAGCGCAATGCCCAGCGTTGGCGACAGGTAGGCCTGGCCGATGTAGACCATGTCGTCAGACACCGGCGCGATGGTGGTGCCGCCGGTTACGCCCAGCACAATGCCGCGATACGCCAGCATGCCGCCCAGGCCAACGATGAACGACGGGATGCCCAGGTAAGCAGTCAGATAGCCGTTGAACAGGCCAATCAGCAGGCCGACCACCAGCACCGCGATCAGCGTTACCGGCAGCGGCAGATGGTGCGTTACGTCCAGCACCGCCGCGATCCCGCCCAGCAGGCCAAGCAGCGAACCGACCGACAGATCGATCTCGCCGGCGATAATCACCAGCGACATGCCGCAAGCGACGATGCCGGTGATCGCCATCTGGCGCATCAGGTTGGACAGATTGCGCGGCGTGACGAAGCCGCCTTCAGTGTGATAGCTGAAGAAAGCCCAGATCAGCGCCACCGCGATCAGCAGCGCCAGCATTTTGTACTGCGTGAACAATAGTTTGATGTTGTTACTCTTCATGGATCATCCTGATTCAATGGGCGTCGAGCGCCGCCGCCAGCACGGTTTCCTGGCTAAGGTTGTCGTTGACGAAATCGCCGCGCAGTTTGCCCTCGCCGATCACCAGCACCCGGTCCGACGTGCCCAGCACCTCGGCCAGTTCCGACGACACCATGATGATCGACACGCCTTCCTTGGCCAGATCGAACATCAGCTGGTAGATCTCGAACTTGGCGCCAACATCGACGCCGCGCGTCGGCTCGTCGAGGATCAGGATCTTCGGTTTGGTCAGCAGCATCTTGGACAGCACCGCCTTCTGCTGATTGCCGCCGGACAGGCCGGTAATCGGCAGGAACGGGCTGGAGGACTTCAGCTTGACGCTCTTGATCTCCTTGCGGATGGTCGATAACTCGGCTTCCTGATCGATGCGGGAGGCGCGCGAGAAGTCCTTCAGCACCGCCAGCGTCATGTTGTGGCCCACGCCCAGATCGGGCACGATGCCGTGATGCTTGCGGTCTTCCGGCACCATCGCCAGGCCGTTGCGGATGGCTTTGACCGGCGTGCTGGTATCGAGCTTCTGGCCGTTCAGCCACACTTCCGCTTCGCTCGGTCCCGGATAAGCGCCGAAGATGGCCGACACCAGTTCCGTGCGGCCCGCGCCCACCAGACCGGCGATGCCGAGGATCTCGCCCCGGCGCAGCTTGAAGGAGATGTTGTCGACGCGCTTGCGCTCAGGATTATCGGCGTCATAGCAGGTCACGTTACGGGCTTCGAAGATCACCTCGCCCGGCGTGTGCTCTCGCTGCGGATACAGCTGGGTCATTTCGCGCCCCACCATCTGCGCGATGATGCGGTCGATATTCATATCGCTCATCGGCGTGGTGGCGATATGCTGGCCGTCGCGGATGGTGACGATGGTGTCGCAGATATCCGCTACTTCATCCAGCTTGTGCGAAATGTAGACGCAGGTGACGCCCTTGGCTTTCAGCGCATGGATAATATCCAGCAGCACCTTGATTTCGGACGCCGTCAGCGACGACGACGGCTCGTCGAGTATCAGCAGGCGCGCGTTCTTGTTCAGCGCCTTGGCGATTTCAATCAACTGCTGGTGGCCGCCGCCGTACTGCTTCACCGGCAGCACCACATTCACATCATTGATGTTCAGCTCTTTCAGCAGTTGCTCGGCGCGCCGGTTCATGGCCGCATAGTCCATGCGGCCGCCCGGCAGCGTGATCTCGTTGCCGAGGAAGATATTCTCCGCCACCGAGAGCTCAGGCACCAGCATCAGTTCCTGATGTATGATGACGATGCCGGCCGCCTCGGTTTCGCGGATCGACTGCGCCCGCAGCGGCTGGCCGTCCCACAAAATTTCGCCGTCCCAGGTGCCGTGAGGGTACACGGCGGACAGCACTTTCATCAGGGTGGATTTGCCGGCGCCGTTCTCGCCGCACAAGCCGGCGCATTCGCCGGCCTTGAGCTTGATATCGATGCCGTTCAATGCGCGCACACCGCCAAATTCCTTGACGATGTTGCGCATCTCCAGAAGATATTCAGCCATGCTGACTCCTTATTTGGCGGTCAGCTGGGCCTTGGTGTAAAAACCGTCCGTAGCCAGCACGTCGACGTTGGCCTTGGTCAGCGCGACTGGCGCCAGCAGCAAGGTATTCACGTTCTTCATGCCGTTGTTATAGGTCGAGTTGTAGGCCGGCGCCTCGTTGCGCACCAGTTTGACCGACAGGCGCGCCGCTTCGGTGGCGATCACCTTCAGCGGCTTGTAGACGGTCATGGCCTGGGTGCCGGCGATGACGCGCTTGACCGCTGCCAGGTCGGCGTCCTGGCCGGAGACCGGCACCTTGCCGGCCAGCTTCTGCGCAGCCAGCGCCTGGATCGCGCCACCGGCGGTGGCGTCGTTGGAGGCCACCACAGCGTCAATCTTGTTACCGTTGGCAGTCAGCGCGTTTTCCACGATGGCCAGCGCTTCGGAGGCGCTCCAGTCCTTGACCCACTGCTTGCCGACGACCTTGATATCGCCCTTGTCGATCAGCGGCTGCAGCACCTTCAACTGGCCTTCGCGCAGGATCTTGGCGTTGTTGTCGGTCGGCGCGCCGCCCAGCAGGTAGTAATTACCCTTTGGTTTCAGCGCCACCAGCGTGCTGGCCTGCAGCTCGCCGACTTTGGCGTTATCGAAAGAGATATAGGCGTCGATATCGGCGTTCAGAATCAGGCGGTCATACGACACCACCTTGATCTTGGCCTTCTTCGCCTCGCGCACGGCGTTGTTCAGCACCGTGGCGTTGTAAGGAACGATGACCAGCACGTCGACGCCGCGCGAGATCAGGTTCTCGATCTGCGCGATCTGGCGCTGTTCGCTGGCGTCGGCCGACTGCACGTAGACCTTGGCGCCCAGCTTCTCCGCCTCGGCGGTGAAGTAGTCGCGGTCACGCGCCCAGCGTTCCAGACGCAAGTCGTCAATCGAAAAACCGATCTTCGGATTCTTCGCATCGGCCATCGCGCCGCCGGCACCCAGCGCCAGCATCGCGCCGATGACGGCACTCATTACAATCTTCTTCATCTCTATCGTCTCCTTATATTTTTTAAATTCGGGGTCAGTGCCGACATTCGGACATTTCGCGCGCGAAATGTCCGAATGTCGGCACTGACCCCGATGTTTTTAGTGGTTGTGACGCGCCAGCGTCTGCCCCACGTTGCGGTATTCCAGCGCCAGTTCCATGCAGGCGCCGGTTTCCATCTGTCCTACGGTCGAGCGGTACAGCTGTTGCCATGGGGTCTGGCTGGCAGGTACAGGCGGAATGCCTTCCGCTTTGCGCTTGGCCAGTTCCTCGTCGCTGATCAGCATATTGCAGCTGCCTTCGTTCAGGTCCACGCGCACAGTGTCACCGGTGCGGATGTAGGCCAGGCCGCCGCCCACCGCGCTTTCCGGCGAGGCGTTCAGAATCGACGGGCTGTCGGAGGTACCGGACTGGCGGCCGTCGCCCAGCGTCGGCAACCAGTTGATGCCACGCTTGATCAGCGCATCTGGCGGTTGCATGTTGACGACTTCCGCCGAACCCGGCCAGCCGATCGGACCCGCGCCGCGTATCACCAGGATGCAGTTCTCATCGATGTTCAGCGCCGGATCGTTGATGCGGTCGTGGTAGTCGCCCGAACCATCGAACACGATGGCGCGCGATTCGAAAATGTTCTCCTGGCCCGGCGTGCTCAGATAACGGCCACGGAATTCCGGCGAAATCACGCTGGTCTTCATGATGGCGAAGTCGAACAGATTGCCCTTCAGGACGAAGAAACCTGCATCCTCTTTCAACGGCGCGTTGAACGGGTAGATCACTTCGCGGTCGTTGGTTTCGCGGCCCACCAGATTTTCCTTCATGGTGTTACCGGTAACAGTGAGGCGGTCGGAACGCAGCCTGCCCTGTTGTTCCAGTTCCCACATCACCGCTGGCACGCCGCCCGCGCGGTGGAAACGCTCGCCCAGGAATTTGCCCGACGGCTGCATGTTCAGCAGCAGCGGCACCTTGTGGCCGTATTCCATCCAGTCGCTCGACTTCAGCTCAACGCCGGCGTGACGCGCCATGGCGACGATGTGCTGCTGGGCGTTGGTGGAACCGCCGATGGCGGCGTTGACCACGATCGCATCCAGGAAGGCTTCGCGGTTCAGGATCGCCGATGGACGCAGATCCTGCTTGGCCATTTCGACGATGCGCTTGCCGGTTTCGTAGGCCATCTGGCCACGCTCGCGGTATGGCGCAGGAATCGCCGAGCAACCGGTCAGCGACATGCCCAGTGCTTCGGCAATCGCATTCATGGTCGATGCGGTGCCCATGGTGTTGCAGTGGCCCGCCGACGGCGCCGAAGCGGCGGCGATTTCCAGGAACTTCTCTTCATTGATCTTGCCGGCGGCCAGTTGCTTGCGGCCCTTCCAGATGGCGGCGCCGGAGCCCACCAGTTCACCATCCAGCCAGCCGTCCAGCATCGGACCGCCGGACAATACGATGGCGGGAATGTCGATGGTGGCGGCGGCCATCAGCTGCGACGGCGTGGTCTTGTCGCAGCCGGTGGTCAGCACCACGGCGTCGATCGGGTAGCCGTGCAGGATCTCGACCAGGCCCATATAGGCCAGGTTGCGGTCGATGGCGGCGGTCGGGCGGCGGCAGTTTTCGAAGATCGGGTGCAGCGGGAATTCCATCGCGATGCCGCCGGCGTCACGGATGCCGTCGCGCACGCGCTTGGCCAGTTCCAGGTGGATGCGGTTGCACGGGCTAAGATCGCTGCCCGATTGGGCGATGCCGATAATGGGACGACCGGAACGCAGTTCGTCCGGCGTGATGCCGTAGTTCATGAAGCGTTCGAGGTACAGCGCGGTCATGTCGATATGGTCCGGATTATCGAACCAGTCCTGCGAACGGTAGCGGCGTTGTTGGGTGCTCATAGAGTGCCTATTCTGGTAAGTACAGATGTTGCAGTTGTCCCGGCGAGGCGACACGGAAGCTGAAAATGCCTCCTGCCTGCGGCTCCCGGCTTAATTCTTCAGCCGTCAAGCCCTTGCGGGCGGTGGTCACGAACACGGTGCGCAAGTCCGCGCCGCCGAAAGTGACCTTGGTGATATTCGAACACGGCATCGGGATGCTGTCCAGCAGTTCGCCGGCGGGCGAGTAACGCTCGATGCGGGCGCCGGCAAACAAGCCTACCCACAGCACGCCGTCGGCATCGACCGCCGTGCCGTCCGGATAACCGCTGCCGGCGATCTTGACCAGCACGCGCTTGTTGGACAAGGCGCCCGCTTCGTCAATGTCGAACGCGTAGATGGTTTTTTCCAGCGTATCGGTATGGTAGAAGGTGCGGCCGTCCGGGCTGACGGAAGGACCGTTGGTGATGACATAGCCGCCGTCCTTGTGCTGCAAGCCTTCGCTGGCGCTATGGCGGAACAGCGAACCGCTGGGCGCCACCTCGGCGTTGTCCATGGAGCCGAACCACAGCGCACCGTGGCGGTCGACATAGCCGTCATTCAGGCGGTTGCCAGGAATGTCGGCTTCGAGTTCCTGAATGGTGGTCAGCGCGCCGGTCTCGAAGGAGAAGCGCTCGATGCGGCCCGGCAGGCCGACAACGAAATCGCCGCCATGCATCGGCAGCGCGAAGCCCACTTCATCCGGCACCGTCCAGCTCTGCCGGCGGCCGCCGTCTTCGCCGCAGCGGTGAATCGCGCGCTGCTTGATGTCGACAAAGTACAGCGCCTTGTCTTCAGCGTGCCATACCGGCCCTTCCGCCAGCGTCGCCGCCAGGGGCCAGATGCATTCAGGCTGGTAGAGGCTCATGCGCCATACCATCCGGCATCGACAAAGTAATCGCGGCCGGAGCAACGGCGTCCATTGTCGGAGGACAGGAACAGCGCCATGGCAGCGATGTCTTCGATCTCTACCGGCTGCGGCAGCACTTGCGAAGCCAGAATCGCCTGTCCTGCTTCGGGCGAATGCCACAACGCTTTCTGGCGTTCGGTCAGCACCGAACCTGGAATCACGGTGTTGACCCGGATGCCGTCCTGGCCCAGGTCGCGCGCCAGGCCGCGGGTCAGGCCTTCGATGGCGGCTTTCGCGGTCATGTACAGCGTCAGGTTAGGCAGCGCCAGGTGCCACGAGATCGAACCGAAGTTCAGGATCACGCCGCCGCCGGCCTTCTTCATGCCCGGCGCCACGGCCTGCGCGCAGAAGAACTGGTGGCGCAGGTTGACAGCCAGGCTATCGTCCCAATACTTGGCGGTGACGTCTTTGACTTCGTGACGGTGATCGTTGGCCGCGTTGTTGATCAGGACTTCGATGGCGCCGTGATCCTGTTCGATCTGTGCGATCACATTGGACAGCGCATCCAGATCGGTCAAGTCGCATTTGAAGAACACCGGCGCGTGCGCAGCGTCTTTCAGGCTGGCCACCAGTTCGCGCGAAGCCTCTTCCACGATATCGACGAAGAACACTTGCGCGCCCTGCTTGACGAAGGCATCCACGATGCCGGCGCCAATGCCGCTGCCGCCGCCGGTGATCAAAACCCGCTTACCTGCCAGGTCCGGGTAGGTAGCGAAGACCAAAGGTTTCCCCATTTATTCTCTCCAGAGATTTGTTTTTTAGTTGAGCAGGCCGCGCTGGGCCAGATTGCGATACAACGCGCGCACGCCGAAAGTCCACGGTGTGACAGCATCGCTGCGATAGACATGATTCACCAGCATGCCCAGCGACGGGCTGCTGATGCTGACGCGGTCGCCCAGCTTGTGGGTGAAGCCCGCGCCCGGCGCGCCACGGTCCTTGATCGGCGAGAACATGGTGCCGAGGAACAGCATGAAGCCGTCCGGATACTGATGGTGCGCGCCGCTGGTTTGCGCTACCAGGTCCAGCGGGTCGCGGCTGATTTCGCGCATGCGGCTCTCGCCGTCCAGGCGGAAGTCGTCGTCGGCGCCTTCGATCACCAGGCGCAGCTCCGCGTTGCGCACGGTGTCGATGCTGAAGCTGCCGTCGAACAGGCGTATGAACGGACCGATGCCGCACGATGCGTTGTTGTCCTTGGCTTTACCCAGCAGCAGCGCGCTGCGGCCTTCGATGTCGCGCAGATTGACGTCGTTGCCCAGCGTGGCGCCGACCGCTTGCGCGCGGCTGTTCACGGCCAGCACGACTTCCGGCTCAGGGTTGTTCCATTTCGATTCAGGATGCAGGCCGACATCCGCGCCGAAACCGACCGCCGACATCGGCTGCGATTTCGAGAACACTTCAGCATACGGGCCGATGCCCACTTCCATGTACTGCGACCAGGCGCCACGCGCGATGAACTGCTCCTTCAGCTTTTCCGCTTCCGGCGAGCCAGGTTTGATGGCCGACAGGTCGGCGCCGATATCTTTCAGCAGCGTGGCGCGCAGCTCGTCGGCCTTGGCCGGGTTGCCGCCGGCTTGTTCCTCGATCACGCGTTCCAGCAGGCTGACGGCGAAGGTCACGCCGCAGGCCTTGATGGCCTGCAGGTCGTTCGGCGCCAGCAGGCGTACCGGCGCGTCTTCGGCGCCGGTCAGTGCCGCTTCGATCAGCGCTTCCACGCGGCCCAGCGCTTCGCCTTGCGCGGCCTTGGCGAAAGCCACCACGTCTTCGCGATCCAGCAGGTCGGCCACGGTCGGCGCCTGGGCAGTGATGTCGAATACTTCGCCGTTGCGCACCACGACCACGCTCGGGCCGTTGATGTCGCCGCCGCGCCATACGCGGCCTACCAGCAGGGCGTCCGACAGGTCGGCGGGAAGGTGCGCCGACGCCGGCGCGTGTTTCAGGTTGTTCTTCACGGGGTCTCCTCTTTAATGGTTTCAACCGGCATTTTTGTTGCACGTACCATCCGGTTAACCTAAAATGAATAGCGCTAACATTTTATGAGTGTGAAGGATTTATGCAACCAAGTCAACTCGCTTTACCCCGTTATTTGGGCGCCGTGCTGGCCTCTTGTTTGGCTGCTTGTCTGATGCAGTCAGCGACCGCCGCGCCGGCGCCGGACAGGCATTGGGTGACGAGTTGGGGTGCAGCGCAGCAAATTCCTGATAGCGCAAACCAATTGGCGACCGAGAACTGGCACGACGCCAGCCTGCGCCAGACCGTCCATCTCACTCTGGGCGGAACGCAGTTCCGGGTCCGCATCAGCAACTTGTATGGCACCGCACCATTGATCCTTGATGGCGCCAGCGTGGCGCTGGCGAAAACGCCCGGTCAGGCCGACATTCTGCCCCCTACCCTGCGCCCGCTGAGCTTCGACGGCCGCAGCTCCGTGACCATTCCAGCCGGCGCGGAATACTACAGCGACGCCGTCGCCATGGAAGTGAAGCCGGCCGCCGACCTGGCGGTGTCGCTCTACTTCAACGGCGAACCGGCGCGCCAGACCAGCCATAACGGCGCGCGCGCCACCACCTTCCTCGCCAAAGGCAACCGCGTAATGGAGGCCACCTGGGCGGACGCCGGCAAAGTCACGCGCTGGTATGCGTTGAGTGACGTCGAGGTACTGGCGCCGCGCGGCGTCGGCGCGCTGGTTGCCATCGGCGATTCGATCACCGACGGCTACGGCATCCCGAACGATACCAACACCCGCTGGCCGGACGTGCTGGCGGCGCGGCTGCGCAACAACGGCCACGCGCTGGGCGTGGTCAACGCCGGCATCGGCGGCGGCCGCATGCTGAAAGACGGCATCGGCCCGAGCCTGTCCGCGCGCTTCGACAACGATGTGATTTCGCGCGCCGGCGTCACGCATGCACTGGTACTGATCGGCGTGAACGACTTCGGCGTCCAGCACCGCAATGGCCCGGATACGCCGGCCGACCGCCAGCAACTGCTGGCCGACCTGAAGCTGGCGCACCGCCAGCTTGCCGAGCGAGCGCACGCGCATGGCATTTGCGTCATCGGCGGCACGGTCACGCCCTATTCCGGCAGCGAGTATTACCACCCGGAGGCAGACAATGAAGCCGACCGCCAGCAACTGAATCACTGGATACGCACCTCCGGCGTGTACGACGCCGTGGCCGATTTCGATGCCGCGCTGCGCGATCCGGCGCAACCATCACGCATCAAGAAAGTTTACGATTCAGGCGACGGCCTGCATCCATCGCTGGCGGGCTACCGCGCGCTGGCGGAAACCGTGCCCTTGAAGGCACTACAAAAAAAATGTGGAGACAAATAAATGATGATTGCAGCGCGCGCCGCCTTGACGGCGCTCCTGGCCGGCGCCACGCTGGCTGCACCTGTTGCGCACGCGGCGCAGCCAGCCACCTACACCAACCCGATATTGAGCGGCTTTCACGCCGATCCCAGTATCTGCCGCGTTGGCGGTGACTACTACCTGGCCACCAGCAGCTTTGAATACTTTCCCGGTGTGCCGATCTACCACAGCAAGGATCTGGTGCACTGGCGCCAGATCGGCCACGCGCTGTCGCGCGGCAGCCAGCTGAATCTGACCAAGACCCGCAGCTCGCAAGGCATCTACGCGCCAACGCTGCGCTGCCACGACGGCGTGTTTTATATGGTGACGACAAATATGGAAGGCGGCGGCGCATTCTACGTACACACCAAAGACCCTGCCGGCGCATGGTCGGAACCGGTATGGCTGAACGATCCGTCCTTCGCCATGGACCCATCCTTGTTCTTCGACGATGATGGAAAGGTGTATTACACCCGCCACGGCGGCGGTGAGCGCGGCGGCGTCTATCAGGCGGAGATCGACCTCAAGGCCGGCAAGCTGCTGGAACCGCCGCGCCTGATCTGGTCCGGGACAGGCGGCGTGTGGCCGGAAGGTCCGCACCTGTATAAACAGGACGGCCTGTACTATCTGCTGATTTCCGAAGGCGGTACTTCGTATAACCACAGCCTGACGATGGCGCGTTCGTCATCGCCATTCGGCCCATTTACCGCGAATCCGGCCAATCCCATCCTGACGCATCGCGATCATCCTGAACTGCCGTTGCAGGCCACCGGTCACGGCGACCTGGTACAAACGCCGGAAGGAAAATGGTGGATGCCGCTGCTGGGCATTCGTCCGGTCGACAAGCGCCATCATCTCGGCCGCGAAACGCTGCTGACGCCAGTGACGTGGAACGACAAGGGTTGGCTCACCGTCAACGACAACAAGCCGCTACAGATGGAGATGTCAGCCGAGGGATTGCCGGCATCGGCGCCATGGCCTGCGGAACCGGTGCGGGACGACTTCACCGCGCCGAAACTCGGCCTGCAATGGACCCAGCTGCGCGGTCCCGGCGACGGATTGTGGTCGCTGGGCGAGCGCAAAGGCTACCTGCGCCTGAAAGGCAGCAGCGTCACCATGAACGACATCGCGCAGCCGGCCTTTGTGGCGCGCCGTCAGGAACATATGCGCATGCGCGCGGCGACGCAAATTGAATTTGCGCCGTCCGCCGCGGCGCAAGCGGCCGGCCTGGTGCTGCGTCAGAATGAAAAGAACTACTACCAGTTGCGCATCACCGGCGCGCCTGAGCGACGGCTGGAACTGGTGTCGCGCACCGGCGGCGTAACCACGCTGACCGCCTCAGCGCCGCTGCCGCCAGGACCGGTCACGCTGCAGGTGGAATCGTGGCCGGACCGCTATGCGTTCAGCTACGGCGGCGCCAGCGGGCCGCTCAGGCAAATCGGCGCCACACTGCCGACCGCACCGTTGTCCTCAGAATCGGCGGGCGGTTTCACCGGTGTCTTTATCGGCATGTATGCCGAAGGTGCCGGACAACAGCAGACCATGCCGGCGGCCGATTTCGCATGGTTCGATTACACACCACTGGAAAAATAAAACATGAGACAACGTGCTTTTGCCGCAGGGGCCTTGCTGGTGGCCCTGCTCTGTCACGCCCTGCCCGCGCAGGCGCTGGGCCAGAAAAAACTGGCCTGGTTCGATCAACCTCCCGCCGATGCGGTGGCCCTGGCCCGCAACGGCCAAGCCGCCAGGCTGTACGTCGACCCGGCCGACCACGTCGGCGTACTCCGAGCGGCCGACGATCTGCAGGCGGACATCGCCCGCGTCAGTGCCGCCAGACCGGTGCTGACCAAGGGGGGCAAGCCGGCAGGCGCGGACGTGGTCATCATCGGCACCATCGGCAAGAGCGCGCTGATCGATCAGCTGGTGGCCGAAGGCAAGCTGGATGTGTCGGCCATCAAGGGCAAGTGGGAAGGCTGGCAGGTTCAGACCTTGCGCAAGCCCTTGCCTGGCGTTGAGCGCGCGCTGGTGATTGCGGGCAGCGACAAGCGCGGCACCATCTTCGGCATTTATGAGATGTCGGAGCAGATCGGCGTCTCGCCGTGGAACTGGTGGGCGGACGTGCCGGCGGCGAAGCACGCGAATGTGTACGCCTCGGCCGCAACTGCGGTCAGTGATGCGCCGATGGTGCAGTATCGTGGCATTTTCCTGAATGACGAGGCGCCGGCGCTGACCGACTGGGTCAAGCAGCGCTACGGCGGCTTCAATCACCAGTTCTACGAAAAGGTGTATGAACTGATCCTGCGCATGCGCGGCAATTATCTCTGGCCGGCCATGTGGGGCAAGGCGTTCTACGACGACGATAAACTGAACGGCAAGGTCGCCGATGACTACGGCGTGGTTATCGGCACCTCGCATCACGAACCGATGATGCGCGCGCACGACGAGTGGCGCCGCTACGGCGAAGGCAAGCCATGGGACTACAATCGCAGCCCTGAAAAGCTGCGCGAATTCTGGACGCAAGGCCTGCGCGTGTCGCAAGGACAGGAAAAGCTGATCACGCTGGGCATGCGCGGCGATGGCGACGAGCCGATGTCCGAAGGCGCCAATGTGGCGCTGCTGGAAGGTATCGTGGCAGACCAGCGCAAGATCATCGAGCGGGAAATCAATCCCGATGTCACCAAGGTGCCGCAGGTATGGGCGCTGTACAAGGAAGTCCAGGAATACTATGAAAAAGGCATGCGCGTGCCGGACGACGTGATGCTGCTGTGGTGTGACGACAACTGGGGCAATATCCGCCGCCTGCCGACCACGGAGGAACGCAAGCGCGCCGGCGGCGCAGGCGTCTACTACCACTTCGACTACGTCGGCGGTCCGCGCTCGTACAAATGGATCAACGTGACGCCGCTGCCAAAGGTGTGGGAGCAGATGCACCTGGCATATCAGTATCAGGCCAACCGCATGTGGATCGTCAACGTCGGCGACCTGAAGCCGATGGAAGTGCCGATCGAGTTCTTTCTGACCTATGCCTGGAACCCTGAGGCCTGGCCGGCCGAGCGCCTGCCGGATTACCTGAAACTGTGGGCCACCCGCGAGTTCGGGCCCGAGCACGCCGACGACATCGCCGACATCGTCGGCAAGTATGCGAAGTTCAATGGTCGCCGCAAGCCGGAGCAACTGGAGCCTACCACCTACAGTCTGGTGAACTACAACGAGGCGCAGCGCATCGTCGACGACTACAACGTCATCGCCGCACACGCCGAAAAGATATCGGCCGCCCTGCCTGCGAACAAGCGTGACGCGTTCTTCCAGCTGGTGCTGTATCCGGTCAAGGCCAGCGCGGTGGTAAATGATTTGTATGTCACCGCCGGTCTGAATCAGCTATACGGTCTGCAAGGCCGCGCCGCAACCAACGATCTGGCAACGCGTGCGCGCGCCCTGTTCGCCGAAGACGCTGAACTGGCGCGCCGCTATCAGGAAGACATCAGCGGCGGCAAGTGGCACCAAATGATGTCGCAAACGCACCTGGGCTACACCTACTGGAACCAGCCGCAACGCAACGTCATGCCGCCGGTGACGCAGATGCAGGTGCCAAAAGCCGCCGACATGGGCGTGGCAGTGGAAGGCAGCGAGTTGGCGTGGCCGGGCCGCGAGACCGGCACGCTAAGCCTGCCAACGCTGGACGTGTTCGAAAAGAAGGCGCGTTTCATCGACGTCTTCAATCGCGGCCAGAAGCCGTTCGACTATACGATCAGCGCCAGCGAACCGTGGATCACGCTGGACAAGCCCGCCGGTAAAGTCACCAGTCAGCAGCGGGTGTTTGTCAACGCGCGCTGGGCTGACGTCCCGGAAGGCGTGAGCAGGGCAATGCTGACGATCAGCGGCGCAGGCGTCAAGACGACAGTGAAAGTCCCGCTGCGCAAGCCAGCCGGCGCGGCGGCGATGAAAGGCTTCATCGAAACCGGCGGCGTGGTGTCGATGGAAGCGGAGCACTACACCCGCGCGGTGGCGGCGGACCAGCGCACCTGGCTGAAGATTCCGGATCACGGTCGCACGCTGTCCGGCATGACGACGCTGCCGGTGGACGCGCCAGCCGACGAAAAGCCGCGCATGCGCCTCGAATATGAAATGCAGCTGTTCAGCGCCGGCAAGGTGGAGGTGCAAGCCACCCTCGCGCCGACGCAGAAATTCCAGCCTGGCGCAGGCCTGCGCTACGCCATTTCGATCGACGACGAAGCGCCGCAGATCATCAACATCCACGCGGACGCCAGCGAAAAAGCCTGGGAACGCACCGTCTCCGACGGCGCAACCGTACTCGTCTCGCGCCACCAGATCGACAAGCCGGGCAAGCACACGCTGAAATTCTGGGCAGTAGACCCTGGGCTGGTGCTGCAAAAGCTGGTCGTCAACACCGGCGGCCAACGCTCCAGCTACCTCGGCCCACCAGAAAGCCCACGCCAGTAACACGCCAGCCGTCACTCCCGCGCAAGCGGGAGTCCATAGAACGTTGGCCGGGAATACTCAGCATGGATTCCCGCTTTCGCGGGAATGACGGCTTGCGAAGGCGCCGGGAAGTTCAGCTGCGGACTGGGGCGGCTTTGATGGCGGCGGCGATGGCGTCGCGCAGGGGTTTGGCGCGCAGTTGGTCGTCGAATGGTGTTGGGCGCATCTGGGCGCCGTCTTCACGCTTGGCTTCTTTCCACTCTTGCAGCCAGCTGACGTTGTCAGTCATCCCCCATAGCAGGAAGTCGCGGCATTGGCGGTAGCTGAGCGTTACGTCGAGGTAGTCTTTTGCCAGCGCGGCTACGCCGGCGTCGCGCTTGGCGATGTCCACCGGCAGCTTGCGGTCGTTGACGTCGAATTCGGTAATCAACAGGCCCAGGCCCATGCCAGTCACCTCGTCGAGGAACTTGCGCCATTCGCGCTGTCGCTCGCTGGTGCTCAGATCATCCGACGAGCCGATATGGCTTTGCAGTCCCAGCGCGTGAATCGGCGTGCCGCGCGACTTCAGGTCGTGCAGCAGTTTCAACACGCCCGCGCGATGCTTGGCGCTGTCCGCGTCCGGTCCCATGTAATCGTTGTAGACCAGCTCCGCCTTCGGCGCCCGCTCGTGCGCCAGGCGGAACGCAAGATCCATCTGCGGCACCGCGCCCAGACGCTCGGTAAACACGTTAGGCCGCAACTCGCCAGTTTTCTGGTCCACTGCCTCGTTGACCACATCATAACTATGAATGGTGTCGCCAAAATGGTCGCACACGGTTACGATATGCTTGCGCAGCAGCGCCTCCGCCGCCTTCGCCGGTTGTGCGCCGAAGTCGTATTCGCTCACCCACTTTGGCAGCCACTTGGCTTCCTGCCAGATCAGGTTATGCCCGCGCACCAGCATGCCCTGCGACTTTGCCCACGCATACATCTCATCCGCCGGGCCGAAGTTGTACTTGCCCTGCTGCGGCTCCAGTGCCTGCCACTTGCCTTCATTCTCGGCCACCAGCATATTGCATTCGCGCGCCATCAGCGCCTTGTAGGCCGGATCGCGGAAGTAGCGGCCGCCTATCGCATTGCCGACATTGATCCCTTTGCGCTTGCCCAGCACCTTCAGCGGCTCCGGCATTTCGGCGGCATGCAGCGGCGCCAAACCACCGGCCGCCATCAGCGCCAGCATACTACGACGGGTTATCTTCATTTTTGTCTCGCTCCTCTTGGAAATGTTTGCTACCATCGCGTCACAACGAAATGATTACGCTACCATAAACTGGAGACATGATGCGATTTTCTTTATCCGCCGCGCTGGCGGCGCTGCTTCTCACGGTTGCCGCTGCGGCTTCCGCCACTGCACCGCCCAACGAAGACGGTTACGATCTGTGGCTGCGTTACCGCCCACTGGACAAGGCGGCACAGGCCAGCGTGCAACAGCAGGCCCGCAGCATCGTGCTGCCCGGCGCCGCCACGCCGACCACGCAAGCTGCGCTCGACGAGCTGCAAAAAGGCCTCGGCGGCCTGCTGGGCCGCGCACCAGCGCCAGCAGCCCGCATCGCCGACGGCGCCCTGCTGCTTGCCACGCCGGCACGCCTGCCGGAACTGAGCGCGAGCGCATCGCCGCTGCGCGCCGAACTGGCCACGCTGGGCAATGAAGGCTATCTGCTGCGCCAGACCCGCATCCAGGGCCACAACGTCACGCTGATCGCGGCCAACAGCGACATCGGCCTGTTGTACGGCACCTACGCCTGGCTGCGCGACGCCGCCACCGGCGCCAGGCTGGAAGCATCGTCGGCGCCAACGCTGCAACTGCGCTTGCTGAACCACTGGGATAACCTGAACCGTACCGTGGAACGCGGCTACTCCGGCCAGTCGATCTGGGACTGGTGGGCGCTGCCAGACATCAAGGACCAGCGCTACACCGATTACGCCCGCGCCAACGCCTCGCTGGGCATCAACGGCACGGTCCTGAACAACGTCAACTCCAAGCCGGAAGTGCTGACCGCGCCGTTCATCGCCAAAGCCGCCGCCATTGCCGACGTGCTGCGTCCCTACGGCATCAAGGTCTATCTGTCGGCGCGCTGGTCGACGCCTCTGGAACTGAAGGAAACCACCACCGCCGATCCGCTGTCGCCGGAAGTACAAGCCTGGTGGAAGCGCAAGGCCGATGAAATCTACAAAACCATTCCCGACTTCGGCGGCTTTGTCGTCAAGGCCAACTCCGAAGGACAGCCAGGCCCGCAGGATTACCACCGCACCCACGCCGACGGCGCCAACATGCTGGCCGCCGCGCTGGCGCCGCACAAGGGCATCGTCATGTGGCGCGCCTTCGTCTACGCGCCGAAAGGCACGCATCTCGGCGAGGACCGCGCCAAGCAGGGCTTCGACGAATTCAAGCCGCTGGACGGTACCTTCGCCCCGAACGTGCTGGTGCAGGTGAAGAACGGCGCCATCGACTTCCAGCCGCGCGAGCCATTCCACCCGCTGTTCGGCGCACTGAAAACGCCGGTCATGATGGAGTTCCAGATCACCAAGGAGTACCTGGGCTTCTCGACCGACATGGCCTATCTGGGCACGATGTTTGAAGAGACGCTGCAAGCCGACACCAAAACCGCGCCAGGCGGCCGCACCGTCGCCAAGACGCTGAGCGGCATCGCCGGCGTATCGAACATCGGCACCGACCGCAACTGGGCCGGCTCGCACTTCGACCAGGCCAACTGGTATGCCTACGGCCGCATGGCCTGGAACCAGCAGGCCAAGGCCAAGGACGTCGCCGCCGAATGGGCCGCCCTCACCTTCGGCCCGGACCAGCGCGTGGTCAAGCCGGTCGTCGATATGATGATGAACTCCCGCGAGACGGTGGTGAACTACATGACTCCACTGGGGCTGCACCACATCATGGGCACCGGCCACCATCACGGCCCAGGCCCATGGGTGGACAATCTGGAACGCCCGGACTGGAATCCGATCTACTACCATCGCGCCGCCCGTGACGGCATCGGTTTCGACCGCACCGCCAAAGGCAGCAACGCGCTGGAGCAGTATGCGCCGGAGTTCGCCCGCCAGTACAGCGATCCGAAAACCACGCCTGAACAGTTCCTGCTGTGGTTCCACCACCTGCCATGGGATTACAAAATGCAGTCCGGCCGTACGCTGTGGGTGGAACTGCTGGCCCATTACGACAAAGGTCTGGCCGATGCGCGCACCCTGCACGCTCAGTGGGTAGCCCTGAAACCGTTGATCGACGCCCGCCGCTACGCCGAGGAAGAACAGCGCCTGACCCGCCAGGTGGCCAACGCCGTCCTGTGGCGCGACGCCTGCATCGCCTACTTCCAGTCGGTGTCCGGCCTGCCGCTGCCGGCCGGCGTGAAAGCGCCGGCACAATCGCTGGAATACTACAAATCCCTGACCTTCCCCTATGCGCCGGGCCATTGGTAGCCGCCGCTTGTGATAAAGTTCGGGCTTAACATAGCCATATTATTAACAGAGGACAGATGACTAACAAAAAGGTGAAAGCGGCGCCAATTCCGGCCGTGCAGAACCGCTCGCAGGCGCCCACCATGGCCGACGTGGCCGAACTGGCCGGCGTCTCTCCGATGACGGTGTCGCGCGTCATGAACGGCGATACCAACGTCCGCGAAAAAACCCGCAACCGCGTCGATGCGGCCGTCGCTGCCCTCAACTACGTTCCCAACCAGGCGGCCCGCCGCCTGGCGGGATCGCGTCCGATCCGCGTCGGCTTCCTGTATTCGAATCCGTCGGCGGGCTATTTGAGCGAATTCCTGGTCGGCCTGCTGAACCAGGCCAGCCCGAATAACGTGCAACTGGTGGTGGAAAAGTGCGAGGCCGATGAACACGGCGTCGAACAGGCGCGCCGCTTGATCGCCAATGGCGTCGACGGCATTATCCTGCCGCCGCCGTTGTGCGACACCCGCAACCTGATCGACCTGATCGCCGCATCCGGCACGCCGGCCATCACCGTGGCCTGCGGCCAGCCCGACCCGCGCGTCGGCGGCGTCAGCATCGACGACTATCAGGCCGCGTATGCGATGACCTGCCACCTGATCGCGCTGGGCCACCAGCGCATCGGCTTCGTCATCGGCCATCCGAACCAGAGCGCCAGCGCGCGCCGCCTGGCCGGCTTCAAGGCGGCGCTGGCGGACAAGCATATGCAGCTGGCGCCGGAACTGATCGTGCAAGGCCTGTTCACCTACCGTTCCGGCCTGGATGCGGCGGAAAACCTGCTGTCGCAGGAACACCGCCCCACCGCCGTTTTCGCCAGCAATGACGACATGGCCGCCGCCGTCGTCGCCATCGCCCATCGCCTCGGTCTCGACGTGCCTGGCGACCTGACGGTGGCCGGCTTCGACGATACCGCGCTGGCCACCACCATCTGGCCCGAGCTGACCACGGTGCGCCAGCCGATCGCCGACATGGCGGAAGAAGCCGTGCAGTTCCTGGTGCGCCTGATCCGCGCCCAGCGCAACGGCACGCCTGAGGATCCGCATCATGTGGTCATGGAGCACACCCTGGTGCGCCGCCAGTCGGACGCCGCGCCGCGCCTGCGCCCTTCGACCAAGATCGCCGGCAAAGCCCGATAACCCAACCACCGCAAACGCCATGAAAAAAACCGGTCTGCTGCTGCTCTCCTCCCTGTTTGCCCTTTGCGCTGAAGCCGCGCCGCGCGCCACCACCGGCACCGGTGTGGCGGAAGGCGTGGCCGAGGCATCCGGCGTGACCTCGTACAAGGGCATTCCCTACGCGGCGGCGCCGGTCGGCAAGCTGCGCTGGAAAGCGCCACAGCCGGCGGCCAAATGGCAAGGCGTGCGCAAGGCCGACCATTTCGGCGCACGCTGCATGCAACTGCCGCTGTTTTCCGACATGGTGTTCCGCGCCGATGGCGTCAGCGAGGACTGCCTGTTCCTCAACGTCTGGACGCCGGCCAGGTCGCCTAAAGCGAAGCTGCCGGTGCTGGTCTACTTCTACGGCGGCGGCTTCGCTGCGGGCGACGGCTCGGAGCCACGCTACGACGGCGAAAGCATGGCCGCCCAAGGCATCGTTACGCTGACCGTCAACTACCGCCTGAACGTATTCGGTTTCCTGGCCCACCCGGAGCTGACCAGGGAAGCGCCGCATCGCTCGTCCGGCAACTACGGCCTGATGGACCAGGCGGCGGCGCTGCAATGGGTGAAGAAGAATATCGCGGCCTTTGGCGGCGATCCGGCGCGCGTGACCATCGCCGGCGAATCGGCCGGTTCGTTCTCGGTCAGCGCGCAGATGGTCAACCCGCAGGCCAAGGGCCTGATCGCCGGCGCCATCGGCGAGAGCGGCTCGCTGCTGGGCCTCATGGCGCCGATGCCGCTTGCTGCGGCCGAGCAGATGGGTGCAAGTTACGCGCAGTCGCTGAACGCGCCGACGCTGGCCGAGCTGCGCGCCCTGCCCGCGCAACAGTTGCTGGACGCGCTGAAGAAGCCCCAGGCATGGTTCTCCGCCATCCAGGACGGCTACGTGATTCCGCGCGCGCCGGTCGCCATCTTCGCGGCGGGCGAGCAAGCCAGGGTGCCGCTGCTGGCCGGCTGGAATTCGTATGAAGGCCACTACAAGCAAATCCTCGGCGAGGCCGAGCCGAGCGCCGAAAACTTCGGCGCCGCGTTGCAAAAACTGTACGGCGATCAGGCTGCCGCCGCACAGCAAGCCTACGGCGGCGATGTCAAACAGGCCGCGACCGAACTGGCCAGCGACCGCTTCATCGGCTACGGCACCTGGAAATGGATCGACAGCCACGCGCGCAGCAGCGGCAAACCGACCTACCGCTACTACTACACCCGCCCACGTCCGGGCCAGGAAGGCGCCGGCCACTCGGTGGAAATCGAGTACGCGCTGGGCAACCTGGCAGGTAATAAGGTCTATGCATGGACCGATGACGACCGCGCGCTGTCGGCGCAGATGCAGAGCTATTTTGCCAACTTCATCAAGACTGGCAACCCTAACGGCGCCGGCCTGCCGGAGTGGCCGCAAGCCAGCGCCGGCGCGGGGTCGCGCCTGATGCGGCTGGACGTGCCGTCTAAAGCCATCACCGCCACCGACGACGCTCACTACCAGTTCCAGGAAACCCAGGTCAAGCACTAAAACGGGTTTGTATTTTATTGTATCAGCAGGTAATCGCTTGAAAACCTGCTATACAATTTATCCTCTTATCAAGAGGAAACACTCCCTATGCAAAAGAAGCTTGGCTTACTGGCCCTCTGCCTGACAGTATCCGCCTACGCGGCGGAACCATTCGACGACAAATTCCGTCAACTCGAAGAAATCCTGCCGACTCCTAACGCCTACCGCACCGCCTCCGGTGCGCCGGGTCACGCCTACTGGCAGCAGCGCGCCGACTACACCATCAGCGCCTCGCTGGACGAAGCCAAGCGCGCCATCACCGGCAGCGAGCAGATCACCTATCACAACAACTCGCCGGACACGCTGAGCTACCTGTGGGTGCAGCTGGACCAGAACATCTACAAAAAGGATTCCGACGCCCGCATGATGCTCACCCAGCCATCGCGCGAAGCATGGGCCAAGCCATCCTCGCCGGAAGACGGCTACAAATTCGAAGGCATGCGCGGCATCCTGGCCGGCAGTGAATTTGACGGCGGCTTCAAGATCAAGACCGTGGCCGCCGGCGGCCAGCCGCTGAAGTACGTCATCAACCGCACCATGATGCGCATCGACCTGCCGCAGCCGCTGAAGTCGGGCGAGAAGTTCGTCTTCAATATCGACTGGTCCTACAACATCAATGAGCAGAAGGTGCTGGGCGGCCGTTCCGGCTACGAGCACTTTGACGATGACAAGAACGACCTGTTCGAAATCGCCCAGTGGTTCCCGCGCATGGCGGCCTACTACGACGTCTACGGCTGGCAACACAAGCAGTTCCTCGGCACCGGCGAGTTCACGCTGGAATTCGGCGACTACGACGTGCAGCTGACCGTTCCGGCCGACCACGTGGTGGCCTCCACCGGCGCGCTGCAAAACCCGGCCGACGTGCTGAGCGCCGCCCAGCGCGAGCGTCTGGAAAAGGCCAAGACCGCGACCACGCCGGTGGTCATCGTCACCCAGGAAGAAGCCACCCGCGCCGAGAAATCGCGCAGCACCGCGAGCAAGACCTGGCACTTCAAGGCCGCCAACGTGCGTGACTTCGCCTGGGCGTCGAGCCGCAAATTCATCTGGGATGCGCAAGGCTACAAGAAGGATTCCACCGACGTGATGGCGATGTCCTACTATCCGAAGGAAGGCAATCCGCTGTGGGGCAAGTACAGCACCCAGGCCATCATCCACACCATCGACAAGTACAACAAGTACAGCTTCGACTACCCGTATCCGACCGCGATCTCGGTCAATGGCCCCGTCGGCGGCATGGAGTACCCGATGATCTCCTTCAACGGCCCGCGCCCGAGCAAGGATGCCAAAACCGGCCAGCTGACCTGGTCGCAGCAGACCAAGTATGGCCTGATCGGCGTCATCATCCACGAAGTAGGCCACAACTACTATCCAATGATCATCAACTCGGACGAGCGCCAGTGGACCTGGATGGATGAGGGCCTGAACACCTTCGTGCAGTACCTCGCCGAACAGGAATGGGAAGACGGCTATCCGTCGCGCCGCGGCGAGCCGCGCAACATCGTCGACTACATGAAGAGCCGCAACCAGGTGCCGATCATGACCAACTCGGAGTCGCTGCTCCAGGTGGGTAACAATGCCTACGCCAAGCCGGCCACCGGCCTGAACATCCTGCGCGAGACCATTCTGGGCCGCGAACTGTTCGACTACGCCTTCCGCGAATACGCGCAGCGCTGGAAGTTCAAGCGCCCTACCCCTGCGGACTTCTTCCGCACCATGGAAGATGCGTCGGGCACGGATCTGGACTGGTTCTGGCACGGCTGGTTCTACACCACCGATCCGGTCGACATCAGCATCGACGGCATCAACGAGTACGGCGTAAGCAGCAAGAATCCGGAAAAAGAAAAGGCCTGGAAAAAAGCGCAGAAGGACGCGCAGCCTATCTCCGTCTCCGAACAGCGCAACAAGGCCTTGCCGAAACGCCTGGACGCGCATCCGGAGCTGAAGGACTTCTACAACGAGCATGACGAGTTCACCGTCACCAACAAGGACCGCAACGCCTACGCCGAAGCGATCGAGAAACTGGAACCGTGGGAGAAGAAGCTGCTGGATCAAGGCAAGCACCTGTACCTGGTGGACTTCTCCAACCAGGGCGGCATGGTGATGCCGCTGATCCTGGAGATTGAGCTCAAGAGCGGCAAGAAGTACATCGAGCGCATTCCTGCGGAAGTATGGCGCTACTCAAGCAAGAAAATCACCAAGTTGATCGTCACCGACGAGCCGATGGTGGGACTGACCCAGGACCCATACTGGGAAACCGCCGACATCGACACGTCCAACAACTCGTGGCCGCGCAAGGTGACGCAATCGCGCCTGGAACTGTTCAAGACCGAACGCGATAAAAACAACCTGATGCGCGACTTCAATACGCCGCTGAAGAAGGACGAGAAGAAGTGATATTGCGTCGCCTGCGCGCTGTTGCGGCGCTCATGCTGGTTTCGGCCAGCATGACCGCCGCCGCCCACAACTTCCACATGGGGATGGCGGACATCAGCTACAACGAGCGCACCGGCAGCACCGAGATCGTGCACACCTACACCGGGCACGATCTCACCACGCTGCTGACAGAACTCAACGGCCGCCAGATTGATCTCGGCCGCGCGGACAGCGAAGCGGTGCTGCGCCGCTACGTGGAAAAGCAATTCGCCATCACCCGGGCGGACGGCAAGCGCCTGCCGCTGCAATGGATCGGTGCCAAGGTGGATGCCGACAGCGTGGTGATCTTCCAGGAAGTGCCCAAGGCCAGGCTGGCCAAGGGCGACCGCATTCATAACGCGGTGCTCATCGACTTCATCCCGTCACAGAAAAATACCGTCAACGTGCAAACCGGCGGAACGACCAAGACGCTGATCTTCGACCAGAAAAGCGTCGACCAAACCGCCCCCTGACCTACCGTCGCCGCTAATCAGCTGCCGCGCTCATTCAGAATCGCAAAGCCACGCTGATGCCATACCGGGTAAGCCGGCGACACATCGCTGACCTGTTCCAGCAGCGCGTTCTGCTCCGCCGTCAGCACCCATCCGGTGGCGCCGATATTCTCGATCAGTTGCTGCTCGTCGCGCGCGCCGATGATGACGTTGGCGACGGTCTTTTTGCCCAACAGCCAGTTAAGCGCCACCTGCGGTATCGACTTGCCGGTTTGCGCGGCCACCACGTCCAGCGCCTCGACGATGCGGAACAGACGTTCCTCCTCAAACTGCGGGCCGGTGCCGGCGATATCGTGCGCGCGCGTGCCTGGCTTGGCCGGCTGGCCGCGCCGGATTTTCCCGGTCAGCTTGCCCCATCCCAGCGGACTCCATACCACCGCACCTACGCCCTGGTCCTCGGCCAGCGGCGCCAGTTCCCATTCGTAGTCGCGATTCAGCAGCGAGTAGTAAATCTGGTGCGCCACATGACGCGGATAACCGTAGCGGTCCGACGTCGCCAGGGATTTCATCAGATGCCAGCCGGAGAAGTTGGAGGCGCCGATGTAGCGCACCTTGCCTTCACGGACCAGCTGGTCCAGTGTGGACAGCGTCTCTTCGACCGGCGTGTTGTAGTCCTGGCCGTGCAACTGCAACAGATCGATATGCTCCACCTGCAGCCGCTTCAGCGAGTTGTTGACCGCTTCGATAATGTGCTGGCGCGACGAACCGTAATCGTTCGGGCCATCACCCATCGGAAAGGTGACCTTGGTGGAGATCAGCAGGCGATTGCGCTTGCCCTTGATCGCTTCGCCGAGGATTTGTTCGGCCAGGCCGTCCGAGTAGACGTCGGCGGTGTCGAACATCGAGACGCCATGTTCGAGGCACACATCGATCAGACGCGACGCGCCGCCGGCATCGGTGCTGCCCCAGGCTTTGAAGAAGTCGTTGCCGCCACCAAAAGTGGCCGTGCCAAAACTCAGTTCCGGCACGCGCAGGCCGGACTTTCCAAGACGCTTGTGATTCATCGCATTCCTCCAATCTGACTCGAAAGAATTTGATTGTAGCGCGCAAAGCAAAACCGCGCCGATCCCGGGCGCCAGGCGCCACGTCCAGCATGCCTACTCCAGCGTGAATCGCAAGGTGGTTCCCGCAGCGCTGCCCTCGATGCTCAGCACGCCGCCCAGCTTCGCGATCCGTTCGCGCATGCCGATGATGCCCCAGTGGCCGGGCGTGCCGTTCAGCGCGACCTCCGGCGCGATGCCGATGCCGTTATCCACGACGCTGGCGTTGATGCTGACCGCAGTCACCGTCAGCGTGGCGCGAATTGCCGTCGCGTTCGAATGGCGGACGGCGTTGCTCAGCGCCTCCTTCAACACCTGACAAACCTCCTGCGCCACTTCCGGGCGCATGTGCGCCACATCGCCGCTGACGGTCAGCATCAGGCGGTCCGTTGAAGCCGCCTTCATCGCCGCCACTTCCGCAGCGAGCTGATCCACAATCTGGTCGGCGGACCAGCGATGCCGCAGCGACATCACTTCATCCCGCGTGTCTTCCACCAGCTTCTCGGCCTGTCCCAGCACGCTCTCAAGAATACGCTCTTCCTGACTCCCTGGCGGCAAGCGCCGCAGCACGGTACTGGATCGCAGGATCAGCGCCTGCACGCCCTGCAACAGGTTGTCGTGCAAACTGCGGGCGATCCGCTCGCGCTCCTCCAGACGCGCCGCCGCCCGCTCGGCGATGCGCGCCGCAGCGGAGGCGATACGCCAGCGATGAAAGCTGAATACCAGCGCGATCACGACCAGCAGCACAAGCGCGCGGAACCACCACGCCTGCCAGAATTCCGGCAGAATCTCAAACGACAGCGTGGCGCCCTCGTTGTTCCATACCCCATCCTCATTGGCGGCGATCACGCGGAACGTGTAGCGGCCGGGTTCCAGATTGGTATAGCGGGCGACCCGCTCGCCTCTGGGCACCTGCCAGTCGCGGTCCACGCCGCCCAGCTGATACTTGATCTTCACCTTCTCCGGTATCGACATCGCGGCCACCGCGTACTTGATCTCGATCGACGTGGTTCCCGGACTCAGCCGGACCGGCCCTTGCGGATCCCATTCGACATCGCCGGCGCGCAGCCCCAGCACCAGCACATTCGGCGCGCGCTGGTTGCGGCGCACATTCAGCGGATCGATCCAGCCGACCTGGCTATTGGTTGCGTAGAAAATCCGTCCATCCTCCGCCACGGACAAGCTGGGCAACGGGCGAATTTGCGTCGCGGCGCCGCGCACGCCATCGGCCAAGCTGAACACCTCCCACTTGAGCGTTTGGCCGGGCGCCGCCCAAAACGCCTTCAGCTGCGCTTTCGAGATGTGAAAAATGCCGTCCAGGCCGTGAATCCACAAGCCGCCCTGCCGGTCCAGCCCCAAGCCTGAGACGCCACGGAAAGCTTGCTCATTGTCCGGCAACATAGGCTTGATGCCACGCGGGTCCACCCACACCAGGCCTTTCTCGCCGCCCGCAAGCAGATGGCCGTCGATCTCCAGCAGGCTCAGCACGCTGCCAATATCGCGTGCGGGATCGGTGGGCACCACTTGCGCCTTGCCGTTCACCACCTGGCCGATGCGGTTCTTTGTCAGCCCCATCCACACGCGGCCGGACTCGGCGACGCTCAGGATAACCGGAATCCCATCCTCGCCGAACGCGTCGGTGTCGACCCGCGTCCACACGCCGTCCACGAATCGATACAGACCGCTGCGACTGATCGACACCCACACCACCCCGGCCTTATCCACCGCGATCGATTGCACCGTCGCTCCCGGCTTTACTCCGGCCGGCAGCGGCCATTTATCGAGACCGTGCGCGCGCATGCGGAACAAGCCGGAGGCGGAGCCCGCCCAGACACGGTCCGGCCCGTCGCGCCACAGTGCGACGACATCGGCCAGGTCGGCCACCCTGGCGCTGCCCGAGCCGGTTATTCGCACGAGCTCGCGCGCGAATACTCCGGACAACAGCATCGAGTCGCCGAGACCGCGATGGACATACGGTAAAAATATACCATTCGGCACTGTCACTTCGTGGATCCGCTGCGCCCGCAACCGCTCCACGCCATTCAGGGTGCCAAACCAGGCATTGCCCTCGCGGTCCACCAGCGACGAGACGATGGGGTTATTCTTGCCCTTCAAGTTTTCAAACGCTTCGGCGACCGCGTAACGCCCGTCGCTTTGCTGGCGCAGCCGGACCAGCCCGCCCTTATCGCCCAACCACGCCCACGGGGTCGATAACGGGCCATCATAAATGCCATCGAAATTCGCCGACACTTTATCCAGCACGACCAACGCTTTCTTGCCGCTTTCAATTCGCACCACCTGGCCGCGCCGGGAAATCACGAGAATCTTGCCGCCGACAATTTGCGGCACGCTGGACTGGAATACCTGCATGACCGGCACGAAAGTATCGCTGCGGACCGGGCGACCATACAGCTGCTCGCCGACAATTACCCAAGTTGTGCCGGCTTGATCAACCGAAATACTGCGCACCGCCCCCTCGGGCAAGCCATTATTCCGGGTGAGTTGCCAGCGGTCGCCCTTTAACATGGCCATGCCTGCCGAGGTGCCGATCAACAGATCCCCATCGGCCGTCTGCAGAATTTCCCGGATCGAGCCGCTTGGCAGTCCATCGCGGCTGTCATAGTGCTTCACCCCGTGCGCGGAAAACACGGACACACCGCCAAATGAGTACGCCAGCGCAATGCCCTGCTTGAGCGCCACCACCAGCGTGACGTTATGCGAAGCCAGCGCGTGTCCATAGATCTTCTCGACGCGCTGAAACCGTTCGCCGTCAAAGCGGTAAAGCCCGGCAGGACTGGCAAACCACAGCAGGCCGTCCGCGCTCTGCGCGATATCCCAGGCACTCGATGGCGCGCCCTCAATGGGCGACCAGGTCCGGCGCTCGAAGGTGACATCCGGTGCGGAAGGCGCACCGGCAGCCGACACCGACACCACCATCGTCAGCCACAATAGCGCAACTTTCCAGACTACCATCCGTTCCTCAATCCCATGTTTTTACAAGCCAAATTGGCGGGCAGGTATTTTAAGGCATACCGTCTTTTAGCATGCGCTGGCTTTCAATCAGTCAATTGATCAATGTTTCCTTGAATGAAAGATGTTTTTTGATTAAAGTCTGGCGTGGAGACGACCATCGTGCGCCCTTGTCCAAGGTCGCGGAGACGGCCGCCCGCTATCCTTACAGGAACCTGCCATGACCAAACACCTGACCTTCCCCGCGCTGATCGCCGGCCTGCTGCTGACCATCAGCGCGGCCGCCGCGCCGGCGCTGAGCGACCGCATTTCCGCCAACCCCGACGTCAAAACAGGCAAGCTCGATAACGGCCTCACCTACTATATCGAAAAGAACGCCAAGCCGGCCCAGCGCGTCGAACTGCGGCTGGTAGTCAACGCCGGCTCGGTGCAGGAGGACGACGACCAGCGCGGCATGGCGCACCTGCTGGAGCACATGGCGTTCAACGGCAGCACGCACTTCAAGAAGCACGAACTGATCGCCTACCTGCAATCGATCGGCGTACGCTTCGGCGCCGACCTGAACGCCTCCACCGGCTTCGACGCCACCATCTACATGCTGCCGATCCCGACCGACAAGCCGGAAAACCTGGAGCAAGGCATGACCGTGCTGGAAGACTGGGCGCATGGCTTGACGCTGGCCGATCAGGACATCAACGACGAACGCCAGATCGTGCTGCAGGAAAAGCGTCAGCGCGCCGGCTACGGCCAGCGCAGCCTGGAAGCCATGCTGCCGAAGCTGGCAAACGGCTCGCGCTACAAAGACCGGCTGCCGATCGGCACCGAAGACTCGATCCTGAACGCCAAAGCCGACGCCGTGCGCCGCTTCTACGCCGACTGGTATCGCCCGGACCTGATGGCCGTGGTGATGGTCGGCGACATCGACCCGGAGCAGGCGGAAAAGATGATCAAGCGCCACTTCGCCGGCCTGAGCATGCCCGCCAATCCGCGCCCGCGCACCGTCTATGCGCCAGCGCCGCTGACCACAGCAGACGCCCTGGTCTTCCTCGACAAGGAAGCGCCGGCCAATAATGTGCAGCTCTACTATGCGACCTTCGGCCGCAAGCCGCCGGAGACTGTCGGCGAATTCCGCGAGGTGCTTGTGCGCCAGTTGTTCAGCCAGTTGATGAAGATGCGCTACGGCCGCCTGACGCAGATCGCCGAGCCGCCTTTCCTCGGCGGCGGCGCCGGCGAGAATCCGGTGCCGTTCGGCGTCAACCAGTTCGGCTTTACCGCTGCCGCCGCCATCGGCAAAGCGGGCGTGAACGCCGCCATCGATGCGCTGGTCCAGGAAAACACGCGTGCCCGCCAATTTGGCTTCCCCGCCAATGACCTCGATGTCGCCAAGCAAAACCTGCTGGCGGGTTACGCATACACCGCCAGTTCGCGCGCCACCCGCGACTCGGCAGCCGTGGTGGGCCAGTACGTTCGTCACTTCCTGGCCGGCGGCGTGCTCACCGGCAGCGACCAGGATAATGCGTACGCGAAGGCGCTGTTGCCGACTATCACGCTGGACGAGGTCAACGCCTACGCCAAGACCATCATCCCGGCCACGCCGCCCAAGCTGGTGCTGTACGCCGCCCATACCAACAGCGTCGGCGCCGGCCAGACCGCACCGACCGGCGCCGAGCTGCTGGCGCGCGCCGAGGCAGCCGCCAAGCTGCCGGTGGCCAAGGTCGAAGAGAAGGCGCTGCCGGCCAACCTGATGAGCTACAAGCCGGAACCCGGCAGCATCGTCGCCCAGAGCGAAGACAAGACGCTGGGCGTGACCACGCTGACGCTGTCGAACGGCGTCAAGGTCATGCTCAAGCCGACCGACTTCAGTAAGGACAAAGTGCTGATGCTGGCGGTGCGTCCGGGCGGCCTGTACGCGTTGCCGGAGGCCGAGAAGAGTAGCGGCCGCTTCGCCAGCGCGGTGCAGAACGCGATGGGCGTCGGTTCATACACGCCAGCCGACCTGCAGCGGGTTCTCGCCGGCAAAGCCGTCTCATACAGTGCGCAACTGACCGCCTATGCCGACCAGCTGAGCGGTAGCAGCCGCAGCGGCGACATCGAATCGATGCTGCAACTGAACTACCTGTCCGCCACCAGCCCGCGCCGCGACGAAAACCTGTTCCGCTCCTTCGTCACGCGCGGCGCCGAATCGGTGCGCAACCGGTCCGCCATGCCGGAGATGCGCTTTGCCGAGGCGCGCCTGCTGACTGTCTACGGCAACCATCCGCAAGTCGACCTGCCGCCGAAACCGGCCGACTTCGAAGCGCTGAACCTGGACCGCACGCTGAACCTGCAACGCTCGCGCATGTCCAGCGCCAAGGGCATGACCTACCTATTCGTCGGCGATTTCGAGATCGACAAGATCAAGCCTTTGCTGGCGACCTATGTGGCAACGCTGCCGGTTGGCGACCTGCCGCTGACCTACCGCGATCCCGGCATCCGCCAGGTGCGCGGCGTGGTGCGGCAGGAAGTCAAGGCCGGCCTGGAGCAGAAAAGCCAGATCACCTTCGACTTCGGCGGCGATGTCCAGTATTCCTATGCCGAATCCTGGCCGCTGGGCCTGCTGGGCGATGTGCTGAACCTGCGCATCACCGACGAACTGCGCGAGAAGCAGAAGCTGATCTATTCCGGTAATGCCAGCGTACGCTATGAGAAAACGCCGCGCGGCTCGTATGGCGTCGGGATTACGCTGCCAACCTCGCCACAGAACGTGGAGAAAGTGGAGGCCGCCGTGTGGAGCGAGATCGAACGTCTGCAAGCGAACGGCCCGACGGCGGAAGACCTGAACAAGGTCAAGCAAGCCCGCCTGCAAGCCTACCGCCGCGCACTGCGGGAAGACGGCTACTGGATGAATTATCTGCGCCAGGGCGTGCTGGAAGACAAAGATCCGCACGAGATTCTGAAGATCGAGCAACGTATCAACGAGGTGACCGCCGACGATATCAAGGCCGCCGCGCAACGCTTCCTCAACCGCAAAAATTACGTCGAAATGGTGTTGAAGCCGGAGGAGGCAAATTAAGGTAATTTGATCCACGTCATATTTTTGCTACCTCACTCTAATTCATACTGGCAACACATCAAGTGAAAAGGAGAGAAATCATGAGTAGCAATGTAGGTACTGTGGATCGCGCCCTGCGGGTGGCCGTGGGGCTGGGATTGATCGCTGCGGCGTTTATCGGCCTGGTGGATGCGTGGGGGTGGATCGGCGCCGTGCCGCTGCTGACCGCGCTGAGCGGCGTATGCCCACTGTACCGCGCCGTCAAGCTGTCGTCGCTGGAAGTACACCAGAACTATCGCCCGCAGCTGGACGCCTGGAAGTAGTAGTTGTCCCCTTCATCGACATAGCTGTCGATGACGCGCCTCCCCGCAGCGGTCGCTGATATTCTTCCTCGCCAAGCGACAGTGATCGGCGGCCGGTTTGAATGTCCTGCCACTCGCATGGACAGCGGGGTGCACAGAACAGGAACCGCCCGCCAGATGGATCATTTCTTGCTGACTTGGCGGGCGGTGTCATGGTACTGCCATAGCACGTTGATGATTTTCCATTCGCCGCGCTGGTTCTTATACAGGTGCATATAGTCGATCCAATCGTCGGCAGTCAGCTTGACGGTGGCGACGCGTTGATCGACATCGAGGATCTTGATATCGACGCGCGGCTGTGGCGGAAACTTGGTGCCGTCCTTGTTGTAAGTCCTGGCCACGTTGACCATCGTATCGCGGTCGGTGTTCATGATGAACTCCGCGCCATCGGCCGCCTGCCAGTAGGTGCGCTTGGCAAACTTGGCATCCAGCGCCCGCTCCATGCGCTCGGGATCGGGCTTGTGCTGCGACTCGATATAGTCGCGCACCGCGCGTTCGATCAGCTGATTATCAGTAGCTTCGGCGGCTATCGCCAGCAGCGGCGTTACGGCAAGCAACAGCAATATCCAATAGCGTTTCATGAGTCACCTTGTATCGTCGATAACCGGAGTATCAAAACATAAAAGCTCGCTCCACGCAACGAATCGATAGCTGTTTTGCCATGCAACGTGGAGGCCATCACTTTGTGAGTTTAACGCGTGTTTCGGTGTGGATTCAGAGGTATCGCCGGAGCGCCACGCGCCCCAGACTGCACTATTCGTTTGCGCCCCAAGCCGACCTTCAGCTACGCTCGCAAGCATAGTCAGCCCCTAGCAGTAATAGTCATCCACATTAGGCTTTTCGCCGGGGCTGCCCGCTTCCACCCAAGACAATTTCTCTTTCAGGAACGCCAGCGCACCTGCGATGCTTCGCTGCTTTTCTTCCAGGGTGGCGATCTGCTTGTTCAGCACTTGTACGGTTCGTGTCATCGACCTTTTACCATGTCGGTATTCTTCATTGAGCGCGGCGATTTCCCTCAGCGAATATCCCAATGACTGCTGCAGGCGAATCATGCGTGCCGCAGTCACTTCATCTTCCGAAAAAATCTGATACGAGCGTGAGCCGCCGGTACTGCCGCGCGCTGGATGCAACAGCCCTTTACTGATGTAAAACCGGACTGTATCCACAGGTAATCCGGTACGGCTCGCAAATTCTGAAATCAACATATTCATCTTGACTATGGACTTAACTCCACAGTTATAACACAAGTACTGAAACCTATTGGAGACTATATGAATCTCAAATTGACTGTTTTACCGCGCGTAATGCTGGGCGCAGATGGCCCACTGATCGGCGCACAAGGGTTGGGGTGTATGGGCATCAGCGAGTTTTATGGCGGAACAGACAGGGTGGAAGCGCGGGCCACGCTGGAGCGTGCGCTGGAGCTTGGTGTGAACATGTTCGACACCGCCGATATGTACGGCACCGGTGCAAACGAACAGTTTCTCGCGCCATTTCTGCGCGCGCACCGCGAAAAAATCGTCATCGCCACCAAGTTCGGCTACAGGCGTACGCCGCAGACGCCAGACGACTGGAGCGTCGACAACCGACCTGAATATATCCGCGCGGCCGTGGAGCATTCCTTGAGGCGACTGAGCGTCGAGGTGATCGATTTGTACTATATGCACCGGCGCAATCCTGAAATTCCAATCGAAGACTCTGTTGGGGCAATGGCCGATCTGGTTGCCGCCGGCAAAGTGCGTTGGCTGGGTTTGTGTGAGGTGTCGGCTGAGGAACTTCGGGCCGCCCATGCAGTCAGCCCGATCAGCGCCCTGCAATCCGAGTGGTCCCTTTTCAGCAGAAAAATTGAAGGGCAGATACTGTCGGCGGCGCAGGAGTTGGGTATTGCGGTCGTCCCGTACGCACCGCTTGGCCGCGGACTATTGGCAGGAAAGGCTGCCATTGCCGACTTGGCGTCAGACGATGCGCGCCGCAACTTCCCTCGCTTTCAGGCAGACAATCAGCAGGCCAACGCGCAACTCGTCGCACAAGTGGAGCAACTGGCTCGCAGCCTGCACATAAGTGTTGCGCAGCTGGCATTAGCCTGGATTTACCATCAGGCACGGCGCTGGGAAGTGTCGGTGGTACCGATTCCGGGGACGCGCCGCCGCAGCCGGCTGGAAGAAAATCTTGGTGCTTCAACAGTTACCCTCAGCGAGGCGGAGATGGATCTGCTTGACAATGTAGCGGCCTCGGTCAAGGGCATCGCCATCTAGAATGGCGATCCAGCCATTTTGAACAGGGCAGAGAGCGGGAAGGCGTATTTGTCGATGGCGCTGGCACCAGGTCTCTCGGGGTAGGCTGGCTCGCTCATCTCCGTACGGAGATAGCGTCTGACGGCTCACTCGTGCCCCTTTCTAGAGCCGCACCGTCAGAAGTCGACAAATTTTGCCCAAGTCATGCCTAAATATCCAAGTACAGCACCAATAAGGCTTGCGAGCGCGACACCTTCAAGGGGCCAGCGCCACAAAGCGGACAATATTAACGAGGCCATGACGCCGAATGACATCCGACCGATTGCGCTGGCCTTGATCTTCAAATCGGATTCCGGGTCAAACGCGTAGATCCCTCCGAGTAAGAATCCAAAACAGCCGAAGGAACCTGTCCCAAGCAACGCGCGCTGCCATGATATGTCCGTCCATATTGCGACATGTGACAGCGCTGCGATGGCGCTTATCACCGCAAAAAGGACTGCCAGGATAATTGCTTTACGCAATGTGGTCATGACCGGACTGTGCGAACAGGTGATTCAAGGAGTTTACCAACGTCAATGGCTGGTTACTACCTGGTTCCTATGTTCCATTAACAGCAGCGATGAAGAAAGATATGAAACCTAAAGCGGCAAGCACCGCAGTTAGAATTTTACGTGTCTGCTCGCGCAAAGCTATTGATGTTTCGAATCGGACGGCTGTCATGGCAAGCAAGAAAAATGGAGATAGACAAGCCAACCACAACAGCCATCCATGCAAAACTAACGTTCCCTTACTTCCTGGAATAGCTAACTCGCCTAAAACTGCGCCTTTGACAAAATATATCAATACACCTGCCAAGACCACATAATTAACTAAAATCGATGCTCTCGATATTGGTTTTAGTGACATAGTTTGAGGTCAGCCTTCCAAAGGTTTGCCATTGACGAGTATGCGGAGTCGCTCACCAGAAAAGCCGGCCCGCTGGCTACCATAAATGGCCTTGCCGATTGACTCATAATATATGGAGTCGCTGGCATCGACAGAAACAGTCACATCAGGGTTTTCGGCACGAATTTTCTCAAGAGCTTCCGCGACCTCACTGGTTGACTGTAGTGTGAGACCATTCAAATCTATACCATCGTTGTCGGAAATTCGCAGAACAATCATTTTGTCCAAAATAATACCTCCAATATCAAAGAAGCGATGCTTCAGTTTTCAGAGCGGCGACGTTCCCTATTCGGATCGTGGGGCCGGCAATAGCCAGCGTGGCGACTGATGCCATCCTCCCTGCCGTCCGCGCAAACAGTCACCGTTAGAAGGAACTGCTGACCCCACTGCAGTTGGTAATAGATTGCTCTGGGCCAGGGCGGAGGTAGAAAATCCACAGAGATATGTGCCGCTGTGATTTCCTTAAGGCAGATGCCCGATCGGCTGGCTAACTTTTGAAGCAGGCAGTAATAGTCCATTAGCAGTTGTGCGAACTCGGAGGACGGTGGCTGCATCGTCCGGGCTAGCACATCAAGGGACGCGGTACGCTGCGAACACTGCTCTGCAAGCAAACGCAATTTTCCGATTGCCCAATAACCACCCAGATCATTGTTACGGCTGGCGAAAGCGCCGCACAATCCAGCTGAGATATTCGTTAAGCGTGCGTTCCTCGGCATTCATCAGCCCCAGGCAGGTAGAAAATACAGGTGGCGAGGATTCCGAAAAGGCCGGTTATGGCCGTCAGCAGAAAACAGCAATGCCTCTTTGCAAATATTGCCCTCGCCGGCAAAGTCAGGATACCTCATCTGCCTGAGAATTTGTACGCCCTCTCTGTACCGCTCAGTTCGGCCATCGCGCTAGCGTTGGAACGAGCAGCCGGCCAACCGTCATCAGCTGGCCAGCCTTACCATCACTGATCCAGTACGCGGAAGGTCAACGTGTAGTTGTGCCCGTACATCGGCGCGGCGGCGCCGGCCGGCGCTGGGGCCTGATAACGTATCAATGCCAGATAGATGCCCGATTTCGTCAACGGCAGCGCAACTTTTCCGTCGCCATCCGTGCTCACATTCTGCACCGTGCTCTGGCTGGCCAGATCCATCGGCGAGCGGTAAATGCTGACCTTCTGATTCGACAATGGCTTGCCGTCGTAATGCACGACAAAGTCGAATTTTTCGTTGACGAACAGATCGCTGGGATGTGTCACCGGCACGATTTCCAGCCCCTTCCCCACCGCCGCCAACGCTTTGGTCGATGGCTTGCCGGCAGTGACATACGCCTCGGAAATCGACAGCGACTGGTAGTGGTTCAGCAACTTGGCATCCGCCGGCATGACTTGCTTCGGATCGCGCGCGGATTCGGTTTTGCCGTTGCGCTCCCAGGTGCGGAACACGGCGCCCAGACGCGGCCCGGTGCTGAGGCGATAAGTGCCCTTCTCATCCGGCAGTTTTTGCTCGGCCACCGTGCGTTGCTTGAACTGGTGGATGTCGCCGAACGGCAGGCGCTCGCCAGCCGGCGTAATGATCGAAAACGCGGTCTCGCCAAACGCCACGTCCGACACAAAGAATTTCTCGGTGAAACCGGCGTCGACGCCGATCATTTCCTTCGGCTGAACATCGAAGCTGTTCGGCAGCAGGAATGGCGTATGGGCGTGCGCCGCCAGCGCAACGAAGTACGATGCGGTGAACAGGGTGCTCAGGAACAAAGGGCGCTTCATGGCTTATCTCCATCAGTTATTGAAAAAATTTAAAACGCCATACTCAATGACAGCGCAGCCGTGCGACCCGGCTCTGTCAGCAGTTCGATGTCGCGCCGGTCGCGCGCGACCGCCGGCTGCAGGTTGCGCGCGCTGGAATAATCCCAGTAACGCTTGTCGCCGAGGTTGTAGATGCCGAGATCCAGGCGCAGGTTCCGGTTGATCTGCCAGTAGCTGCTCAGATCGAACACGGCGTGACCCGGCACGCGGAACAATGCAGTCGCCGAATCGGTCAGGCCCGGCCCCGAGTTGTTGTAGGCATCGCGGTTGGTCGCCTCCGCCTGCCGGTCGGCGACGAAGGTGCCGGTCAGATTCAGGCCCCAGGTTTTCAGCGGCGCGTCATAGCCGGCGCCGATGATGGCCTTGCGCGGCAACACCGAGTCGAGTCGCACATCCTTGTCGCCGGCATAGTAGGATTTGGAGGTGCCATGACTCAACCCCAAGGCCCAGCTGGAGTAGAACCCTCGGGCCAGTGGACTCCATTGGCCATGCTCGACCCGTGCGCTGAGTTCAAAGCCATAGACCTTGGCATCGTCGCGATTCTCGGCCTGATAGATGGTGCCGATGTGCGCCGGCACATTGGTGAACTTGTCTGGAAACTGCGCGCGGGTGTAGCGGGTATAGGCGATGAAGTCCTTGTACTGCGTGTAGAACAGCGAGGTGCTCAAGCTCACGCCCGGCGTCGGCTTGCCCTTCAGGCCCACTTCAAAGGCGTCGCTGGTCTCCTCTTTCAGGTTTTGATTGCCGACCAGCGCATACTGGTTGCTGGCGACATAGTTGCTGGCCATATTCCACGAGCCGAAGATCTCGCCGGCCGATGGCGCCCGTCCGCTACGCTTGTACTGCACATATGCCAGCATGGCCGGCGTCAGGTCGTAGCTCAGGCCGAGGCTGGGACTCAGGATGGTGTTGCTCGGGCTGCCATACATTTTTTCCACATCGGCTGGCGTCAAGACGCCCGAGGCGAAATTGCCCAGGTCGCGCATCTTGATCTTGACATAGTCGGCGCGCAGCGCGGGGATCAGCACCAGGCGATGGCCGCCCACGTCGAAGCTGATGTCATCCTGCACGAACAAGCCCGCCCGTTCGGTGGTCGTGTCCGGCTGCGGCTTCATGTAGCCGGACACATTCCATGGCCGTTCCACATCCTGCGTGGAAGCGTTCAAGCCATAGCTGACATAGTGCCGGTCCAGCCGCTTGTTGGCCACGCTCGACACACCCCAGGTCCGCGTCTTGTTCTCGGAAACATTGCGCACCGTGGCCTTGGTGGACAGGGTCGTCGTGTCAGTCTGGTCTTCGGTATCGGTGCTCTGGAAGTACAGACGCGTATCCGCCTGGTCGACCCACGCATTGTTGGGCGTCCATTGGTGCATCAGCTGCAAGGTGTTGCGGCTGGTGTCGCTGTGCTGCCGCGAATTCTCCGTGATGGCGGTGCTGGTCGTGTCCCAGCCATAGAACGACGTGTCGTTCTTGCGGCGGTATAAATCGGCGGACAGTTCCAGCCGGTTGGCGGCGTCGATGCGCAGGCCGCCCTTGAGCAGCAAGGCATCGGAATGCCAGTCGTCCGGCATGCTGTCGACGATACCGCTGTTGTTGCGCGTTGCGTGGCCGTCGCGGCGCGAATAGCTGGCCAGTCCGTCCAGGTTGCCGCTTTTGCCTGCCACGGTGGCGCTCTCGTTCCAAGAACGGTCGGCCGAATCGTAACCGATTTTCCCGCCGAAATAAGACAGCTTGCCGGCCACCAGATAGTCTTCCGCCGACTTGGTCTTGAAGCTTACCGCGCCGCCGATGCCGCCCGCCGAACGCTTGGCCGAGGTGGTGCCGGACAGGATATTCACTGCGGAGAACATTTCCGGATCGATAAAGTCGCGGCCGACGCCAAACGTGTTGGCGCCAACCCGGCTGACGTAAGGCCGGGTGGTGGCGTCCGGCATTTCAACGCCGTCGACATCCATGCCGACCCGATTGCCTTCAATGCCGCGAATGTTGTAGCCGGTCGTGCCCGACCGGTCGAAGCTGCTGCGGTTGCGGGTCGTGCCCGCCGCCGTGCCCGGCGCGGACACCAGCGGCTGATTGCGCACCACGTCCTTCATATTGTTGGCGCGCGCCAGTTCGTCGCCGCTGATGGTGGTCGCTGTACCCGGCTCGACCTGCTCGGTCACGTCGACCTGCGGCAGTATTTGTGTGACAGGGGATGAATCACTTTCCTGGGCAAATGCGGACGCCAGGAACATGGTGGAGATGGCGCAGGCCAGCGAGGTGCGGGCCAGCAGAGGGTTGCGGCGCTGGCATGCGGCCATGCGCGGCTGCGGGATGGCATCCCGTAAAGTGTATCCAGTCATATAAACTTCTCGTTCTTGTTATTGGCTGGATATCTCCTTCTTGGTAGTTGCGGCGATTTCTGGCTGGCGGGCCATCATATATCAAATGAGAATCATTTGCATTTGTTTTTTTATTAGTAGCAACTATTTCTTGAAATGGGCGTCCACCCAGCCACGGGCGATTTCCCACAGCGCCGGCGCACCGCGCTGGATGGTTGGGCCGTATCGTTCAAGCACCTGCTCATGGCTGACGCGATTTTCCGCCCAGGTTCCCCCTTGGGTGAAGACGTTGATCAGCAGGGGCTGGAAGCGGTCCAGGGCTTTGGCGAACTGGGCGTCTTCAGTTTGTGCCGCTTCAAATTCATGCCAGATTGTCGTGAACTCGCTGTTGATGGCGTCCGGCAGCAAGCCAAAGATGCGCTGCGCAGCCCGCTGCTCAAGCGCCGCCTGGTTTTGGCTGGGAACGCCGTGTATCGGCATATCACCCGCGTCCACTTCCACGATGTCGTGAATCAACAGCATCTTCATCACGCGGGTGATGTCGATCGTGCCCGCCGCATAATCCGCCAATACCAGCGCGTACATGGCGAGGTGCCATGAGTGTTCGGCGGAATTCTCTTTCCTGCTGCGGTCGAGCAATGGCGATTGCCTGATCACCGATTTCAAGCGATCAATCTCGCGCAGGAAATCGATGCGCCGGCTTACCTCATGCATGTCCATCAATTCAGAATTCTTCCCACTCGTCGCTGGACGACGCGGCGGCTTGCAGTTTTCGCGGCGCCGGCTGCGGGGCGGCCGGCTTGGCGCGCTGTGCAGGTTTCGGCAGCGCGTTGACCTTCGCCAGCGGGCGCGGTGCGGCCGGTGGCGTGTACGATGGCTGCGTGGCGCCGATCTTGAACGCGCTGACAACTTCCTCCAGCTTGTCCGCCTGATCACGCAGCGTGGCGGCAGCGGCGGCGGTCTGCTCGACCAGCGCGGCGTTCTGCTGCGTGGTCTGGTCCATCTCGGTCACGGCGCGGTGCACTTGCTCGATGCCGTCGTTCTGCTCCTGCGTGGCGGCGCTGATTTCGCCGACGATGTCGGTCACCTGCTTGATGCTGGCCACCACTTCATGCATCGTGGAGCCGGCCTGCTCAACCAGTTTGGTGCCCGAGCCGACCTTCTCGACCGAATCGTCAATCAGCTCCTTGATTTCCTTGGCGGCGGAAGCGGAGCGCTGCGCCAGATTGCGCACCTCGGTCGCCACCACCGCGAAGCCACGTCCCTGCTCACCGGCACGCGCCGCTTCCACCGCCGCATTCAGCGCCAGGATATTGGTCTGGAACGCAATGCCGTCGATGACCGAAATAATATCCACGATCTTGCGTGACGATTCGTGGATCGAGCCCATGGTCACCACCACCTGCTCCACTACCGCCCCGCCCTGCGTCGCCACGTCGGAGGCCGACCGCGCCAGCTGGTTGGCCTGGCGCGCATTGTCCGCATTCTGGCCGACGGTGGAAGTCAGCTGTTCCATGCTGGCCGCCGTCTGTTCCAGCGCAGCCGCCTGCGACGAGGTGCGCTGCGACAGATCGCCAGTGCCGGCCGCAATCTGCTGCGATGCCGCCCCCACCGAACTGGTCGACGCGCGCACGGTCTCGATCACGCCGGCGATCTGCTCCAGCAGTTTGTTGAACGCCACCGCCGTATGGCCGATTTCGTCCATGCGCTCGACCTTGATTTTACGGGTCAGGTCCAGCGACTGGCTGACATCTTCCAGCGTGTCGCGAATCGACGCCAGGCTGCTCTTGATGGTGCGGTACAGCGACCATGCCAGCGCCCCGGTCGCCAGCAGCGCCAGCACGATCACCGACACCAGCATGCGGAAGGCGAAATTGTATTCCGCCACGCTCTCGGCGCGCACGTCGGCAATCAGCTTGTTGTTGTAGGCGATGTGGTCGTCGAAGGCTTTCTTCAAGGCGCCGGCCGACAGCGCCAGCGGCGTGCCCGCTTCCAGCGTGGCGCGCACCGCGTCCATGTCGCCCGCGTGGGCGCCGGCGATGAAGGGCACCAGCGTCTGCCGATAGGTCGCCATGGCAGCCTTGTCGGCTTCCAGCAGCTTGCGGTCGGTGTCGTCGAACACCCGTTCCTTCTCATACACCGCGATCACCTCGTCGAACTTGGCGTGGGCGTCGTTATAGGCTTTATCCAGCGCGCTCTTGTCGGCCAGATTGGAGAACACCGACAGACGATAACCGGCCAGCCGGGTGTCGGCCATGTAGCCCTTGGCGATATTCAAGCTGGCCAGGCTCGGAATCAGGCGCGTTTGCACCATGTCCAGCCGCTGCTGCGCATTGGATAGCTGCCTCAGCCCGGATACGCCCACAAAAATCAGCGCCGCCAGCGCCAGTGATAAAGTCAGAATCAACCGCTTGGTAATCGTCATTGCTATTCCCCACGAAGCTAAATTAGTAACACAGGAAAATTATGCTGCATTGCAACGATTATTGCAATGAGGCAAGTCAATTAAACGACGAAAAACCCATGTGTGCCGTCTTTTCCCAGTTGTTCCACCAGCCCGAACTCCCAATCGAGGTAGGCCTGCTGCTGCCGCAGGTCAGCACATAGCGCTGCACGCCGCCGGCAACTGTGCCAGCGCCGCCGCGAGTTGCGAGCGTAACGCAAACCACGCAGCGGGAATATGCCGCTTCTAGTAGTTGACGCCGGAGGCAAAAACCAGCAGGTCGACCTGCTGCGGCGCAGCAGCCAGCCACTCGGCCAAGCTGGCGACGTTGGCCTCCTCCACTTGCGGCAGCGGCGGCAACTCATCCTGCTACGCTCCGGCGACGCGGTGGTCAATGATGCCTTGGGCGAACTAAGGAAACCTCGAAAAACCGTCACTCCCGCGCAGGCGGGAGTCCATAGGCCGCATGAACAGCGGCTCAGCATGGATTCCCGCTTGCGCGCACTGGTGTCCGGAATAATTTTATTGACGTCATGATCAAAAAAGGCTGGATTGACGGAGGCTCATTTCCATCTGGTCCTGCCTTCGTCTTCGGTAATCCGAGTCCTCGCTAACAATTCGTTGGAATAGCGTGGCTGTCACCATGCACAAGCAATCCCATAGTGACACTTTGGGCGCATGTTTTTTTTGATACAGGACGACGAGTAAGTAGCTGATCAAAGCAGTCAGTACTTGAATCCGGACGGCGTTTTCGCTGCGGCCGAGAAAGCGCTTGATGGACAGATGCTGCTTGATCCACTTGAAAAAGAGCTCAATGTCCCAGCGGTCTTTGTAACGCTGGGCTATTTCTGTCGCTGAGCTGTGAGGTGTACTGTCAATAATGGACACGTCCGTTTCAAGCAGCCAGCGCCGATTTTCTGAAGCTCTCTGCAAACGATGCTGGCGACACATAGCCAAGGCGCGAATGACGCCGTTGGCGGTTATAGAAAATCTCGATGTACTCCTTGATCGCTGATTCCGCGTTGGCTCGTGTAGCGTACTTCTGATGATGAATCATCTCGTTCTTCAAGCTTCCCCAGAAGCTCTCCATCGGCGCATTATCGTAGCAGTTCCCCTTGCGCGACATGGATGCCCGCATGCCGAATTGCGCGACGAGACTGCGGTAGTCGTCGGCACAGTATTGACTGCCGCGGTCCGAGTGCAGAATCAAGCCTGGCGCGGGCCGTTTGCTGCGCACCGCTCGCCACAGTGCCTGCGCTGTCAATTCCTGCGTCATCCGGGCGTCCATCGCGTAGCCCACCATTTCGCAGGTGAAGACGTCCTTGATGCCCGCCAGATAAAGCCATCCTTCGTCCGTGGAGACATAGGTGATGTCACTGACCCAGGCTTCATTTGGTCGCTCCGGTGCAAAGCGTTGTTCCAACAGGTTCGGCGCCACTGGGAACGCGTGATTCGAGTTCGTCGTGGCTTTGAACTTCCGTTTTTGCTTGCAGCGTAGGCCAAGCTCTCGCCGCAGGCGCACTATCCGGTCACGCCCAGCATTGAACCCTTGCGAAGCCAGCTCCGGCTGCAAGCGCAAGGGGCCGTAGGTCTCGCGCGTCTGCGCGTGAGCGGCCTTGAGCGCGACCTTCAATCGCTCATCGTCCTGCGCACGCTTCGATGGCTGACGCCGCAGCGCTGCGTAGAAGCCGCTACGCGACACTTCCAAAACGCGGCACAACAAGCCAAGAGGATAATGGAGCCGCACCGATTTCATGAACGCGTACCGGGCAGCGACTCCCTCGCGAAGTACGCGGTGGCCTTTTTTAGCACGTCCTTTTCCATCCGCTCGACCGCCAATTCCTTGCGTAGCTTGGCCACTTCTGCCTCCAGCTCCGCGACGCTGCGGCTGCCAGGTGCTGCGGCTGGATCGGTGCCACGTTTGGCGGCGCTCACCCAGTTCGCCAGCGTCCCTTTGGGAATCGCGATTCGCCGTGCAGCTTCTTCCAGCGTTAGTCCTTGCGCCAGCACCAGTTTGACTGCCTCGGCCCTGAACTCCGGTGTATATGTCGTTGATCTCATGTTTTCACTCCCTTTGACAAGTTTATCAAATGGAAGTGTCCGAAAATGTCAGGCTA
>CAUPXZ010000005.1:0-220232 GCA_963515135.1 uncultured Duganella sp.
GAGTACTTGGCTACGAACCAAGGGGTCGTGGGTTCGATTCCTGCCAGCCGCACCAGAATTATGAGGATCAGCACTGCAAGGTGCTGGTGCTAAAAAGTAACTGATGTTATGATGTTGTTTTTGCGGCTGTAGCTCAGCTGGATAGAGTACTTGGCTACGAACCAAGGGGTCGTGGGTTCGATTCCTGCCAGCCGCACCATCTGTAAGTAGAAGGGCCTGAAGAGAAATCTTCAGGCCCTTTTGCTTTGCGCCTTGTGTTTGCTCATGCCGTAGCCCATCCCCGCACGATAGGCTGGCCTTCTTGACCCGGAGGTTATTATGGCGAATGATAAAAGCATCGAGCTGCGCGTCGCGTTAGTGGAGCATGACATGGAAACGCTGGTGGAAAGTGTTGAAGAAATACGCCAGAATTATGTGACGAAAGCGTATCTGAAGGAATATCAGCAGCACTTGGACGAGCGCCTGTCACACTTCGCCACCAGGGAAGATCTGGAGCGCGTGAATCAGAGTCTGCGTAACTGGGTGCTGACCGTGGTGCTTTCATGCACAGCATTGCAATTCGCCGTGCAGTATGCGATGTTTCAATTGTACGTACACGCACACTGAGGAGTTTTGATGCTGGACCAGCCTGTCAAATTCAATCTGGGCGGCTACCCCATCTGCCTGATCAATCGCGAAACCGTCTGGGCGTTCGACCAGCATCATCACTTGAAAGTGGACCAGCTCAATCCCTGATTCGTGTAAGCTGCGGCCCTCGACAACACGAAAGAATTTCATGAAACAACTGCTTTCCACTTGCGCCATCGGCCTGACGCTGGCGCTGTCCCTGGCCGCCTGCGACCGCGCCAAAACGCCCGAAGCCGCCCCTGCGCAGGCGCCGGCCGCCAGCGCCGCCGTCGCGCTGCCGCTGCAAAAAATCGACAGCGTGGCCGGTACCGGCAAGGAAGCCGTGGCCGGCGCCACTGCCGTGGTCAACTACACCGGCTGGCTGTACGAGCCGAATTCGCCGCAACAGCACGGCGCGCAGTTCGATTCGTCGATCGGCCGCGAGCCGTTCAGCTTCCGCCTCGGCGCCGGCCAGGTGATACCAGGCTGGGACGAAGGCGTGCAGGGCATGAAAGTCGGCGGCAAGCGCACGCTGATCGTGCCGGCCAACCTCGGCTACGGCGAACGCGGCGCCGGCCCGATTCCGCCGAACGCCACGCTGATCTTCGACGTCGAACTGCTGGACGTTAAGTAATCAGGCAACCACGTTGCGTGGCGCGCCCGCCGCCCACGCTTCGATGTTATCGATCAACTGATCGACCAGCGTCTGCATCGCCTGCGTGCTGGCCCACGCCGAGTGCGGAGTCAGAATGAAGTTGGGCAGACGCAGGTTGAGCAGCACATTGTCCGCCGGCGGCGGCTCCGTCACCAGCACATCGAAGCCGGCGCCGGCGATCAGGCCGCTGCGCAGCGCGTCCGCCAGCGCCACTTCATCCACCAGGCCGCCGCGCGCGGTATTGATCAGCAGCGCATTGCGCTTCATGCGTATCATTTCCTTGGCGCTGATCATGTTGCGGGTCTGATCGGTCAGCGGCAGGTGCAGGCTGATCACGTCGGACGTCTCCAGCACCTCGTCGAAGCCGGCTTCGCGCACGCCGTCGGCTGCGGCATCCGGCAGCGGCGAGCGATTGTGCACGATGACTTCCATGCCGAAGGCGCGCGCGATCTGCGCGGTGGCCTTGCCCAGCGCGCCATAGCCGAACAGGCCCAGGCGGCTGCCGGCCAGATCGGCGATCGGATGGCCGAACAGACAGAAACGCTCCGACTTTTGCCACAGGCCGGCCTCGATATCCGCGCGGTATGCGACCAGCTGGCGGCGCAAGGCCAGGATCAGCGCAAACGTATGCTCGGGCAGCGTGTGCACCGCATAGTTGCGGATATTGGTGACCACGATGCCGCGCTGCCGGGCCGCTTCCAGATCGATGATGTTGGTGCCGGTGGCGGCCACCGCAATCAGCTTCAGGTCCGGCAACTGCGCCAGATCGTCGGCCGACAGCGGCACCTTGTTGCTGATGGCGATGGTGGCGCGCGCGTCGCGCAAGCGCTGCACGGCCTCGCCGGAACGCGTGGCTTCATACTCGGTCCATGTGTGCGCAAACGACGGCTTGCGCAGATTGGCGATCACGCTGTCGCGGTCGAGGAAAACGATGCTGTGTGCTGCGGTCATATGGCAACCTCAAAAGATGGGGCACGCGCCGCCGCCTTCGGCAGGCGCATGCCAGGATGGTTGGAAAACAGTTCGGCGACCCACTCGACAAACACCCGCACCTTGGCCGACAGGTGGCGGTTCTGCGGGTACACCACGTGGATCGGCAGCGGATCGGTGGTCCAGTCGGTGAGGATGGCTTCAAAACGGCCGGCCTTGATCAGCGGTTCCATCATCAGCGTGGCCATCTGCACCACGCCCAGTCCGGCCATGCCGGCGGCGATGTAGGCATTGCTGTCATTCAGCGCGATCGAGCCGGGCAGGGCAACCTGTACCCGTTCGCCGTCGCGGGTGAAGTCCCAGTCGAAGATTTTACCGGTGCGCGCGGAAAAGTAATTGACGCAGCGGTGGCGCAGCAAATCGTTCGGGTGCGCCGGCCGGCCATGCAGCGCCAGATAGGCGGGCGAGGCGCCGGTGGTGAAGTCGAGGATGCCGACGCGGCGCGCGATCAGGCTGGAATCGCCCAGCGCGCCGCCGCGAATGGCGCAGTCGACGCCTTCCTCGACCAGGTCGACCGGGCGGTCGCTGCAGCCCAGCTCCAGCTGGATATCCGGGTAGCGCTGGAAAAAGTCGGGCAGCGCCGGCACGATCACATCGCTGGCCAGGCCGGTCGGCGCGTCCACCCGCAGCCGCCCGGATGGGCTGAGCCGGGTGCGCGACAGCGATTCCTCCGCCTCGCGCACATCCGACAGGATGCGCAGGCAGCGCTCGTAGTATGCCGCGCCGTCGGCCGTGACGCTGACGTGGCGCGTGGTCCGGTGCAGCAGCTTGACCGCCAGCGAGGTTTCCAGCGACTGGATCAGCGTGGATACCGTGGCTTTAGGCAGTTTCATGTTTTCGGCGGCGCGCGTGAAGCCACCGGCGTCCACCACCTGCACAAACACTTCCATCGCTTGAAGTTTATTCATCTTTGGTCCCATTGTTCAGGATCCTGAACAATCAATTCGACTTTGCCTTATTTATTAGATTGTAGATCAAGTTTAAGATTGCTGTACTGCACAAAGCAAAAGATGAAGAAAGGAGGACTTATCATGAAATATCGGGATGCAATTTTCGCAACGATAGCACTGGCGCTGACGTCGGTTGCACTGGCAGGCGTGGTCTATACCGACGCCTATTCTCACACCGCCAAGGCGGAGGTCAGCGGCGTTCGCGCACTGACGCTGGTCGCCAGCGGCGATCACCCCTGCGATCCTGCTAACATGTGGTCCTCCAATGAATCGGGAACGGTGCAACAATGAACAATCCAGTAGAGAAACTGCCGACCTTGTCGGACCAACTGAAAATCCGCAGCCTGGAAGTCAAGGGCGCGGAAGGTCCGCTGGCGGCACGTCTCTATACCAGCGGCGATGCCGGCGCCAAGCGCGACATGCTGCTGGTCTTCTTCCACGCCGGCGGCTTTGTCGGCGGTGACCTGGAAGACGCGGACCTGTTCCTCCGCCATTTGGCAGACGACAGCCGGCATGTCGCGGTGCTAGCCTCTGCTTATACACTGGCAACCGACAAGCCGTTCCCGGCAGCGGTGGAAGATGCACACGCGGTACTGGTGTGGGCCAAGAAAAACAAGGCCAAACTGGGCTGGACCGGCAAGCAGCTGCTGGTATCCGGCATTGAAGCAGGCGCCAACCTGGCTGCCGTCTGCGCGCTGATGTCGCGCGACCGCGGCGGTCCGGGGCTCGCTGGCCAGATCCTCATCATGCCGATGCTGGATCCGGGCCTGACCACCTGCTCGATGCGCGAGATCCAGGCCGAGCCGGAGTTGCTGGAAGTGGCGGACAAATGCGCGCAGGCGTATCGCGGCTACCTGCCCAATGCCGCCGACCGTACCCACCCGTATGCATCGCCGCTGCAATCGAGCCGTTTGAAGAACCTGCCACCCGCCCTGATCCTGTCGACCGAAGACGATCCGCTGCGCGACGAAGCGGAACAATACGGCGCCAAGCTGATTACCTGCGGCGTTAAAACCACTGTCCGGCGCATGCAGCCGGCGCCTCTGAAAGATACCGAGGCACGCAACGAATGCGCTTGTCGATGTCAGGCGCTGGGAGAAATCGCCAGCTTTATCGCTGGACTGGAACGGACCGAGACGCCGCCAGCCGCATAGGATTCCCCTATCCCTAAGCAGTAAGAGTCACGTCCCCATTGGCTTGCCAGCGGGGCGCTAGTACCGTGTTTTCTCGATTTTCGTTGAGACCGCCCGGTGCCGCCTTTTCCATTAATTATTTTCATACAAAAAGGAATTAACATGAAAACCGTTAAATCAATGACTGCTGTAGCACGGCCGCTGGCCGCCGCTATGGCACTGGCGGGCCTGGCCGCAATCTCCCTGTCCGGTTGCGGCGATGCGAACAGCAAAGCCGCCGAGGCGCCAGCCGCCGCCGGCGGTCCGCCGGTGTCGGCGGCAGCGGTAGTCGAGAAAACCATCATCGAGACGCAGGAGTTCTCGGGCCGCCTGGAGGCGATCGAGCAGGTGCAGATCCGCCCGCGCGTCAGCGGCTTCATCACCGCCATCAACTTCAAGCCGGGTTCGCAGGTCAAGAAAGGCGACGTGCTGTTCGTGATCGACCAGCGCCCGTTCCAGGCCGAAGCCAACCGCGCCGAAGCCGCCGCCCACTCGGCGCGCGCCAAGGCCGATCTGGCGAAAGTGGAACTGGTCCGCGCTGAAAAGCTGCTGGCCGACAAAGCCATCGCCCAGCGCGAATACGATGCCTCGGCATCCGGCTACAAACAGCTGGACGCCGACGCCCGCGCTGCCCAGGCCCAGTACGACACCGCCAAACTGAACCTGACCTACACGCAGGTGACGTCGCCGATCAACGGCCGCGTGTCGAAAGCGGAAATCACGCTGGGCAACCTGGTTGATCAGACTGCGGTGCTGACTTCGGTGGTGTCGCTGGACCAGATCTACGCCTCGTTCGACGGTGACGAAGACACCTATCTGCGCGTCGGCGCCGCCGCCCACCAGGGCAAGCCGGCCGTGGTGAAAATCGGCCTGGCCAACGAAACCGGCTTCCCGCACGAAGGCAAGCTGGAATTCGTCGACAACCAGCTGGACCCGCGCAGCGGTTCGGTGCGCATGCGCGCCACCCTGACCAACGCCGACGGCCTGCTGGTGCCCGGCCTGTTCGCCCGCGTGCAACTGGCCGGCAGCACCGGCGCCAAGCCGACGCTGCTGATCAACGAACGCGCCGTCAACACCGACCAGAACCGCAAGTTCGTGTTCGTGGTCGGCAAGGACAACAAGGCGGAATACCGTCCGATCACGCTGGGCCAGCAAGTCGACGGCCTGCGCGTGGTGCGCGACGGCCTGAAGCCGGGCGAGAAGATCGTCGTCAACGGCCTGCAGCGCGTCAAGCCGGGCGCGCCGATCACGCCGAACGTGGTGCCGATGGACGCCGATCCGCTGGCAGCCAACGTGGCGCAGCCTGAAGTCAAGAAAGACGAAAAAGTAGCCATCGCAAAGACTGGCACGTCCAAGGAATAATTAAACATGAATATCTCTCGATTTTTTGTCGACAAGCCGATTTTCGCGGCGGTACTGTCGATCATTATCTTCGTCGCCGGCTTGATCGCAATCTTCAAGCTGCCGATCTCGGAGTACCCGGATGTGGTGCCGCCGTCGATCGTGGTGCGCGCGCAGTATCCGGGCGCGAATCCGAAGATCATCGCCGAAACCGTGGCCGCGCCGCTTGAGGAACAGATCAACGGCGTCGAGAACATGCTGTACATGTCCTCGCAAAACACCTCGGACGGCGCGCTGGCGCTGACCGTCACCTTCAAGATCGGCACCAACGTCGAGCAGGCCGAAACGCAAGTGCAGAACCGCGTCCAGCGCGCGCTGCCACGCCTGCCGGAAGAAGTGCGCCAGATCGGTGTGACCACCGTCAAGTCGTCGCCCAATCTGACCATGGTGGTCCACCTGCAATCGCCGAACGGCCGTTACGACGACCTGTATCTGCGTAACTACGCGGTGCTGAACGTCAAGGACCAACTGGCGCGCCTGCCCGGCATGGGCGAGGTGCAGCTGTTCGGTTCCGGCGACTACGCCATGCGCGTCTGGCTCGATCCACAGAAAGTGGCGCAGCGCGGCCTGACCGCAAGCGACGTGGTTGACGCCGTCCGCGAGCAGAACGTGCAGGTCGCCGCCGGTGTCATCGGCCAGGGCCCAAGCAAGGATGCGGACTTCCAGCTGACCGTGAATACGCAAGGCCGTCTGCAAACCCCTGAGGAATTCGGCAACATCATCCTGAAGACCAACGCCGATGGCGCGGTCACGCTGCTGAAAGATGTGGCGCGCCTGGAGATGGGTTCGAACTCCTACGCACTGCGCTCGCTGCTGAACAACAAGTCGGCGGTGGCGATCCCTATTTTCGAGGCGCCCAACGCCAATGCGTTGCAACTGTCGACCGACGTGCGCGCAACGATGGCCCGCTTGTCGAAAGATTTCCCGGAAGGCGTCACTTACAGCGTTGTATATGACCCGACCCAATTCGTACGGCAGTCGATTGACGCCGTCATCCACACCCTGATCGAAGCGATCATCCTGGTGGCGCTGGTGGTGATCATCTTCCTGCAAACCTGGCGCGCATCGGTGATCCCGCTGCTGGCCGTTCCTGTGTCGGTGGTGGGTACGTTCGCCGTGATGCTGGCCTTCGGCTTCTCGATTAACACGCTGTCGCTGTTCGGCCTGGTGCTGGCCATCGGTATCGTGGTCGATGATGCGATCGTGGTGGTGGAAAACGTCGAGCGTAATATCGAGAATGGCCTGTCGCCGCATGACGCGACCATCCAGGCGATGAAAGAGGTGAGTGGTCCGATCATCGCGATTGCGCTGGTGCTGTGCGCCGTGTTCGTGCCGATCGCTTTCGTCTCGGGCTTGTCCGGCCAGTTCTACAAGCAGTTCGCGCTGACCATCGCTATCTCGACCGTGATCTCGGCATTCAGCTCGCTGACGCTGGCGCCTGCGCTGTCGGCAGTGCTGCTGAAACCGCACGATGCACCGAAAGACGCGCTGACCCGTGGCATGGACAAGGTCTTCGGCCGCTTCTTCCGCTGGTTCAACCGCTTCTTCAACCGCGCTTCGCACGGCTATGAAAGCGGTGTCAAGGGCGCGCTGAAACGCAAAGGCGGTTCGCTGATCGTCTACGCCGTGCTGGCCGTGGCTGCAGGCTTCATGTTCAAGATCGTGCCGCCGGGCTTCGTGCCGCCGCAAGACAAGGGGTATCTGATCGGCTTCGCGCAACTGCCGGACGCCGCATCGCTGGACCGTACCGACGCCGTGATCCGCAAGATGTCGGAAATCGCCACCGATATTCCAGGCGTCGACAACTCGATCTCCTTCCCTGGCCTGTCGATCAACGGCTTCACCAATGCGCCTAACGCCGGTATCGTGTTCCTCGGCCTGAAACCGTTCGAAGAACGCACCAAGTCGAATGAAACCGCCGAAGCGATTGCCGCCGAGATGAACAAGCGCATGGGCGCTATCGAAGGCGCCTTCGTGCTGGTGCTGTCGCCACCGCCAGTCAGCGGCCTGGGTACCACCGGCGGCTTCAAGCTGATGCTGGAAGACCGTGGCAACCTGGGTTACGACGAGCTGTATAAAGCCGTTCAGGCAGTGCAGATGAAGGCCTGGCAGAATCCGAAACTGGCCGGCGTGTTCTCCAGCTACCAGATCAACGTGCCGCAGCTGTTCGCCGACATCGACCGCGCCAAGGCCAAGCAACTGGGCGTGCCGCTGCAAACGATCTACCAGACCTTGCAGATCAACCTCGGTTCGCTGTACGTGAACGACTTCAATCAGTTTGGCCGCACCTACCAGGTTCGCGTTCAGGCCGACAAGCAGTTCCGTTCGCACGCTGAAGACATCGCGCAACTGAAGGTCCGCAACAACAAGGGCGAGATGATTCCGCTGTCGTCGCTGATGCGCGTCAAGGATAGCTATGGCCCGGATCGCGTACAGCGCTACAACGCTTACGTGGCTGCTGAAATCAACGGCGGCGCCGCCCCTGGCGTATCGACCGGCGAAGCGCAGGCTGAAATGACCAAGATCGTCAACGAAGTGCTGCCGAAAGGTATCGGCTACGAGTGGACCGAGCTGGTTTATCAGGACATCCTGTCCGGTAACACCATGATCTATGTGTTCCCGCTGTGCGTGCTGCTGGTGTTCCTGGTGCTGGCTGCCCAGTATGAGAGCTGGACCCTGCCACTGGCGGTGATCCTGATCGTGCCGATGTCGATCTTCTGCGCACTGGTCGGCGTCAAGCTGACCCATGGCGACAACAACGTCTTCACCCAGATTGCGCTGTTCGTGCTGGTGGGGCTGGCGTCGAAGAATGCGATTCTGATCGTCGAATTTGCCCGCGAGCTGGAACACCATGGCCGCACCATCGTCGAAGCCGCGCTGGAAGCCTGCCGCCTGCGTCTGCGTCCGATTCTGATGACGTCGATCGCCTTCATCATGGGTGTGCTGCCGCTGGTGTTTTCGAAAGGCGCAGGGGCGGAGATGCGTCATGCAATGGGTGTGGCGGTGTTTGCCGGCATGCTGGGCGTGACCTTCTTCGGCCTGTTCCTGACGCCGGTGTTCTATGTCTTGCTGCGCAAGCTGGCGGTCAAGCTGGAAAAGAAAAAACCTGCCGTGGGTGGTGATGCCGCTGCGGTAAAACTGGAAGGGACTCACTAAAATGAGCAACTCGATGAACAAGCTGCATATGATCGCCAAGGGCGTAGCGCCCATCCTGGCGGCGCTGCTGATGACCGCATGCGCAGCGCCGGAGTTCAAGCAACCCGCGATGGATGTGCCGACCGCGTTCAAGGAATCCCAGATTCCTGACGCGCAGGTGAAGACCGCCGCTGACGGCAGCACCTGGAAACAGGCGCAGGCCGCCGAAGCGCAACCGCGCGGCGAGTGGTGGCTGGCTTTTAGCGATCCGGCGCTGAATGAGCTGATCAACGAAGCCACCCGCGCCAACGCCAACCTGGCGGTGGCCGCCGCCCGCGTCAAGCAGGCGCGCGCGATTGCCGGCGTGGCAGAAGCCGACCGCATTCCGCAAGTCGGCCTCAATGCCGGTGCGCAGCGGGTGCGCCAGTCGCCGACCGAAGCCGGCCTGCCGGCCGGCACCCCGGTCGATCCGGCCAAGGTGTTCAACGCCGGCCTGTCGGCGAGCTACGAGGTGGACCTGTTCGGCCGCGTCTCGTCGAACGTGGCGGCGGCGCGCGGCGATGCCGCATCGGTCGAAGCGAATTACCGCTCGGTGCTGCTGGCCGTGCAGGCCGACGTGGCACAGACGTATTTCCGTCTGCGCTCCACCGACGCCGAACTGGAAACGCTGAACCGCACGGTGCAGACCCGCGAAGAAAACGTCAAAGTCAACCAGCGTCGTTTCGACCTGGGCGACATCGGCGAATTCGACCTGTCGCGTGCCAAGACCGAGCTGGCGACCGCCCGTGCCGAGGCGATTGGTTTGCAGCGTCAGCGTGTGACCACCGAGCACGCGCTGGCTGTCCTGCTGGGCAAGCCGGCGGCCAGCTACACCGCTGGCAACAGCCCGCTGCTGGACAGCACGCTGCTGCCGGCGATTCCCGCCGGCCTGCCATCGACGCTGCTGGAGCGTCGTCCGGATATCGCCGCTGCACAGCGCGCGATGGAAGCGGCCAACGCCCGTATCGGCGTGGCCCGTTCGGCGATGTTCCCGTCGCTGGTGCTGAACGCGAATGCGGGCGGCGTGTCGGGTAATACTGTGGCCGATGTGTTCAAGTGGAGCAGCCGTTCCTGGCTGCTGGGCGCGGCCCTGTCGCTGCCGGTGATCGATGGCGGCCGCAATCGCGCCAACATCACGCGCAGCGAAGGAGCGCTGGAGGAATCGGTGGGGTCGTATCGTCAGAGCGTGCTGACGGCGTTCGCGGAAGTGGAAGACAATCTGGCGGGCCTGCGCATCCTGGCTGGCCAGACGGCGCAGATCGACGATGCGGTGGTGTCCGCACGCCGCTCGGCCGACCTGGCGCAGAAGCTGTACACGGCCGGTCGTTCCAGCTATCTTGATCTGCTGGACGCGCAGCGCAATCTGGCTGCGGTGGAGCGCACTGCGGTGCAGTTGCGCGGCAATCGCGCGGTGACTACCGTCGGGTTGATCCGCGCCCTGGGCGGTGGCTGGGGCGATGCGCCGCCAACCACGCTGGCGCAGAAGTAACGCAGAAAGCGGACCGCAAGGTCCGCTTTTTTTTCGCCGCGTGCAGCGGCATAACCGTCGCTCCCGCGAAGGCGGGAGTCCATGCTGAGCATGCGTTCTATAGGTTCCGGCTGGCGCCGGAACGACGGTTATTTGGTGGTGGCAGCCGCTTCCTTTTCTACCTTGGCGTGTGCCTTGGTCTTGGTTTTTGCGGCCTTGGCGTGTGCATCGGCCTTGTCGGCTTTTTCTTCAGCCTTGGCGACGGCAACGTCTTTCTTGGCATCGGCTTCTACCTTGGCGGTCTTGGCTTCCGCCTTGATCTCAGCCTTGGTTTCTTTTGCTTCGGCCTTGGCGGCGGTCTTGGTTTCCTTGGCTTCGGCCTTGGTGACGGCAGGGGCTGGAGTCTGTGCGAAAGCAGCGGTAGCGAACAGGCCAGCGATCAGGGTAGCGATTACTTTGGTCATGATTCAATCCTTCAGTCAGGTTTTCGGGCCCGGGACAATTCCCGCGTCTCTGAGCAAAAAACGCGGTCTGCAAACCGCGCGTTGACGGCCTTTACAATCGCTTACATGTTCGCCACCGCACGGTTTCTGCACGCCGCCGGGCATAGTCTGGCGGAATGAACGATACGCTCAAGACCTACAAGGCCAAACGCAACTTCGCCATCACGCCCGAACCCGCCGACGGCGGCGAAGCGGGTAAGGCGGCGCTGGCGTTTGTCATCCAGAAGCACTGGGCCACACGCCTGCATTACGATTTGCGCCTGGAGCTGGACGGCGTGATGATGAGCTGGGCCGTGCCCAAAGGCCCGAGCTACGATACCCACGACAAGCGCATGGCGGTGCACGTTGAAGATCATCCGATTTCCTATAACGACTTCGAAGGCACGATCCCGCCGAAACAGTATGGCTCCGGCAAGGTCATCATCTGGGACAAGGGCACCTGGCAGCCGCTGGACGATCCGCGCAAGGCGCTCAAGGCGGGCAATCTGAAATTCGAGATCCACGGTCACAAGATGCACGGCCGCTGGGTGCTGGTGCGGATGAAGGGCAAGGGCGAGAAACAGGAGCCGTGGCTGCTCATCAAGGAGAAAGACGATTACGCGCGTCCCGCCGAAGAATTCAGCGTGGTCGACGAAATGCCCGACAGCGTCAAGGCGCTGCCGATGCCAACCGCGCCAGCCGCCCCGGCCAGCACCCGACCACCCGCCGCCCGCACGGCGGCGGCGCCCGTGGCGGCCATGCCGGAGACGCTGTCGCCGCAACTGGCAACCCTGGTCGATGGCCCGCCGGCCTCCGCCGAGGACTGGCTGTTTGAAGTGAAGTTCGATGGCTACCGGCTGCTGGCCCGCATCGATGGCAAGGACATCCGCCTGTTCACCCGCAACGGCAACGACTGGACCCACAAACTGCAGCCTTTGCGCGACCAGATCGCCAGGCTGAAATTCCCGCCCGGCTGGTATGACGGCGAAATCGTCGTGCATGACGATGACGGCCGGCCGGACTTCGGCCTGCTGCAAAACGCCTTCGACGAAAACGCGCCTGGCGATATCGTTTACTTCATGTTCGACATTCCGTTCCACAAAGGCCGCGACCTGCGCGACTTGCCGCTGGAAGAACGCCGCGCCGTGCTGCAGGAGATCATGGCCAAGCGCGAATCCGGCAACATCCGTTTCAGCACCGCGCTTGACGCGCCACCGCAGGATATGATCGCCGCCGCTTGCCAGATGGGCCTTGAAGGCATCATCGGCAAGCGCAAGGACTCGCACTACTCCGCGCGCCGCAGCGGCACCTGGATCAAGCTTAAATGCGGGCAGCGCCAGGAATTCGTCATCGGCGGCTACACCGATCCGCAAGGATCGCGCACCGGCTTCGGTTCGCTGCTGCTCGGCACCTACGACGAAGACGGCAGGCTGCAATATGCCGGCAACGTCGGCAGCGGTTTTAACGCCGCTTCCTTGCAAGACCTGAAGTCAAAGATGGAGAAACTGCACGCCGACGACAGTCCGTTCGCCCCCAGCCGCGACATCGACAAGAAAGCCCACTGGCTCAAGCCCACCCTGGTGGCGGAAGTCAGCTTCGGTGAGTGGACGCATTCCGGCTCGATTCGCCACGCCGTCTTCCAGGGCCTGCGCAAGGACAAGCGCGCCGCCGGCATCACGCGCGAGACGCCGCAACACGTCAAGGAGAAACCAGTCATGCAAGCCGCCATCGAGGGCAAGCTGCCCAAGTCGCTGAAAGTCACCAATCCGGACCGCGTCATCGACAAGCAAAGCGGCGCCACCAAGATCACATTGATACGCTACTACGCGCTGGTGGCTACACTGATGCTGCCGCACCTGAAAGGCCGCCCGGTATCGCTGGTGCGGGCGCCGGAGGGCGTGGGCGGTGAGCTGTTCTTCCAGAAGCATGCCGAAGTGTCGCGCATGCCGGGCGTTAAACAGCTCAGGCAAGCGCTGGACCCCGATCATCCGCCGATGCTGGAAGTGCCGAGCGAACAAGGCCTGTTGTCCGCCGCGCAGATGAACGTGGTCGAACTGCACACGCAGAACGCCAGCGCCACCGGCTACCAAAAACCCAACCGCATGATCTTCGACCTTGATCCCGGCAAGGACGTCAGCTGGGATCAGGTGAAAGAAGCGGCGCAGCTGATGCGCGCCTTTCTCAACGAACTGGAACTGCCGGCCTTCCTGAAGACCAGCGGCGGCAAAGGCCTGCATGTGGTGGTGCCGATCAAGCCGGGTTACGGCTGGGACGACGTCAAAGGATTCTCGCAAGCCATCGTCGCGCACATGGCGCAAACCATACCGGACCGCTTTGTGCAGAAGAGCGGACCGCGCAACCGCGTCGGCAAAATCTTCATCGACTACCTGCGCAACGGCCGTGGCGCCACCACTGTATGCGCCTGGTCGGTGCGCACCCGGCCGGGCCTCGGCATTTCGGTGCCCATCACCTGGGAAGAACTGGACGGCCTGCAAAGCGCCGACCAGTGGAACGTTGCCAACGTCCACACGCGGCTCGATGTCGGCAACGCCCCGTGGGACGACTACGCCAAGTCCGCCAAGGGCCTGGCGCCTGCCATGAAGCTGATGAAGTTCAAGCCGGGGCAGGGTTGACGGCTCGTCCGCCGCCCGCCGCGCCGTTCAAGCGGCTTTGGCGCGGCTGGCGGCAGGTTTGCGTTTGGCTGCGGCGGTCGTCGCCGAGCTGCTTGCCTTGGCGCTTTTGGCGCGGGTAGTGGTGGTAGTGGTGGTGCCGGCGGTGCTGCGCGCTTTGCCGCCACGCTTGCCCAGACTGTCCTGCAGCAGTGCCACCAGATCGACCACATTCGAGGACTTGGGCGCGGCGGCTTCCTTGTCAGGCGCGGTAATGGTCTTGGTCTGGCCAGCCTTGATCTTTTTCTTGATCATCGCCATCACGTCCTCTTTGTAGCTGTCGTGATACTGCTCCGGCTTCCATTCCTCGCTCATGCCATCCACCAGCGACAAGGCCATCTTCAGTTCCTTGTCGCTGATGCCGGCCGCTTTCAGGGTTGCCGGTGGCAGCTTGAGTTCTTCGGCGCTGCGGATCTCGGTCGCATAACGCAGCGTGTTGAGGACGATCTTGTCCTCCACGCAGACCAGCGCGCACAGATGCTGCTTGGTGCGCATCACCACCGTGGCGATGCCGATCTTGCCGGCCTTGCGCAAAGTCTCGCGCAGCAGCGCATATACCTTGTTGCCGCCGCGCGAGGGCGCGAGGTAGTAGGGCGTCTCGAAGTAAGTCAGCGGCACGTCGCTGGCCTCCACAAAGGCCACGATATCGATGGTCTGCGTCGCCTCCACGTTGGCGCGCTTCAGATCTTCGTCCGACAGCACCACGTATTCGTTGTCCTCGTACTCGTAACCCTTGACGATATCGTCCCAGGTCACCTCCTTGCCGGACTTCTTGTTATAGCGCTTGTAGCCGATCGGCGAGAAGTCGCGCCGGTCCAGCATGGTCAGGTCCAGGTCGTGCTCCTGCACCGCCGTGTACATCTCGACCGGAATATAGACCAGCCCGAAGCTGATCGCCCCTTTCCACAACGCGCGCGCGGCCATGGCCTAGCCGCCCACCGAACCGGTTACCGGCAGCACGATCCCGGTGATATAACTGGAGCAGCAGGGCGCCGCCAGGAACACATATGACGGCGAGAGCTCTTGCGGCTGGGCCGGCCGTTTGTAGTCGGTCTGCGCGCCAAATTGGGCGATCTTCTCCGGCGACTGGTCGGCGGGATTCAGCGGCGTCCACACCGGTCCCGGCGCCACCGCGTTGACGCGGATGCCTTGTTCCAGCAGGTTGGAGGCCAGCGATTTGGTAAACGCATGAATCGCGCCCTTGGTGGTCGAGTAGTCCAGCAAATGCTCGGAACCCTGCAATCCCGTCACGGAGCCGGTATTGATGATCGATGCGCCGCGCTTCAGGTACGGCAGCGCAGCCTTGGCCATGTGGAAGTAGCCATAGACATTGGTCTTCATGGTCAGGTCGAAGCGGTCTTCGGTCAGGTCGGTCAGTTTCTCCGCATGCTCCTGAAACGCCGCATTGTTGACCAGGATGTCCAGCCGGCCGAACCGCTGATGCGCCTGATGCGCGGCGTCGCGGCAGAAGGCTGCATCGGTCACGTCGCCGCGGATTAACAGGCAGGTCTGGCCCTCCGCCTCCACGTAGCGCTTGGTATCCTGCGCATCCTGATCCTCGTTCAGATAGACGATCGCCACGTCCGCGCCCTCGCGCGCGTACAGCACCGCCACCGCGCGCCCGATGCCGGAATCGCCGCCGGTAATCAGCGCCGCCATGCCGGCCAGCTTGCCGCTGCCGCAGTAGTCGGGCGCCAGGAACTCCGGCTTTTGCTGCATGTCCGCTTCCAGCCCCGGCTTCTCCAGGTGCTGCGCAGGCATCGGCGTGCCGGGGTAGTCGTGGTCGCTGGTCTGCACCGCCTGCCGATCTTTGCCGGCAGGCGCACCTTGCCGGTCCACCTGATCCTGGCGCTGCTGAATTTCGCGCTGCAGGCTGGCCGACCCTTGATCGGCCCTGTTTTCTGATTGCGTCATGACGTCCCCCCTGAATCGTGAATCAATAGTATTGGGCTCGCCAGCCGCCCTGACAGTGCGCGGACACACATAAAAATAATGCAAAAAGATTGATAATTATGTACTTTATGGCACACTAGCGGCAGAGACAAAAACCAAAACAATACTAGGGAGTAAATGCCATGTCGGACGTCTACAGCCGCGCGAGCAGTACGGGTGTATTTTTCAATCCCGGTGCCGAGCGTCGCGCGGAATTCCAATCACGTTGCGGCGAGATGTTTTCCCAGCTGACCTCGTGCGAGCATGTCGACGCCACTGTCTCCGCCCTTGCCAGGCGCAACGCGGACCTGCTGGTCCTCGACCTCAACGGCTTTGACAAACTGAGCGAACTGGCCGGCGTCGGCGCCCTGATACGCGGCCGCGCCGGCGCGCCGATTCTGCTGCTGTGCCCCTACGAGCACAGCGCCTGGCTGCCGGAGCTGATGGCCTACGGCGCTTTCGCCTACCGCGTCTGCCCGGTGCTGGACCACGAACTGCAGCAGGCGGTACGCCAGGCATTGAGCGTGCCGGACGACGCCGCCGCCACCGCGCAGCAGCACCTGCTGGACAAGGAAAAAGAACTGCGCGACCTACTGGGCGTGCAGCGCAGCCTGCAGCGCGCGCTGTCCGGCATCGATATGGTGTCGGTGATGATGTCGAAAGTCTGTCTGGCGCTGTGTAATTTCCCTGGCGTGCGGCATACCGCCGTGCTGCACATGAAAGCGCGCGGCGATCTGCAACTGGTGGCGCAGGAAGCGCGCAATCACCTCGATCTGAGCCGCCTGCTGCAACGCGCCGACCGCCTGCTGCAATCGCCGTTGCGCGAGGTTTTCCCGCCGCTGATGGCGGTCGCGCGCGGCGAGCTGGTGCTGCTGGACGCGCCGGAAAAGGCCGGCGATCCGGAACTGGCGATGGCGCTGCACGACCGCAACGTGCGCATGGTGCTGGCGCTGCCGCTGTACGCCGAAGCGGGCGGCCCGGTGCTGGGCGCCATCAGCCTGATGTTCGACCGCCATGTCACTTTCTCGCGCGATCAGTTCGCGTGCTTTGCCAGCATGGCGCAATTTATCAGCTACGCGCTGTGCATGAGCGAATTGCGGCACCAGAACGACGCGCTGTGTGGCCAGCTGGCGCAGCTGAGCACCGTGGACGCGGTCACCGGCGCCGCCAACCGCCGCGCCGGCGAGGACACGCTGGACCATGAAATCCGCCGCGCGCGCCGCTACGGCCTGCCGCTGGCGGTGCTGTCGCTGGATGTGGGCAGCTTCCGCTCATCCAACGATTTGTACGGTTCGCCGGTGGGCGAGGGCGCGCTGCGCAAGATCGCCGAAACCGTCACCGGCCGCCTGCGCACCTCGGACACGCTGGCGCGCATGCGCGGCGAGGAGTTCCTGATCGTCGCCACGCACACCACCAGCAATGACGCAGTGCGGCTGGCGGAAAAGCTGCGCGGCGCGCTCAGCGAGGCCGATCTGCCGGGCGCCATGCATGGCGGCACGCTCAGCGTCAGCCTCGGCGTGGCCGAGGTCGGGCCGGAGGAGGCCGGCGCGGCGGTGCTGGACCGTCTGGATACCGCGCTGCATCGCGCCAAGCGCGCCGGCCGCAACTGCATCGAACTGGCGACGGCTTAAATCTTCTCCAGGATGGTGGCGATGCCCTGGCCGCCGCCAATGCACTGCGCCGCCAGCGCGTAGCGGCCGCCGGTGCGCGCCAGCAGCGCTGCCGCCTTGCCGGTGATGCGCGCGCCGGTGGCGCCCAACGGGTGGCCGATGGCCATGCCGCCGCCATCGATATTCAGCACTTCCGGGCGGATGCCGAGTTCGCGCACGCAGGCCAACGCCTGCGAGGCGAAGGCTTCGTTGATTTCCGCCACATCGATCTGCTGCGCTGACAGGCCGGCCAGCTTCAGCGCCTTTTGCGTGGCGGGGATGGGGCCGATGCCCATCAGCGCCGGATCGCAGCCTACCGCCGCCATGGAGACGATGCGCGCGCTCGGTTGCAGGCCATGCCTGCGGGCGAATTCCTCGCTGGTCACCAGCACTGCCGAAGCGCCGTCGGTCAGCGGCGACGAGGTGCCGGCCGTGACCACGCCATGTTCGGCATCGAACACCGGTTTTAGCGCTGCCAACGCTGCCAGCGTGGTGGCGGGGCGGATGCAGCCGTCCTCGGCGATGACGTCGCCGCCGGCGGTGGTGATGGGGACGATTTCATCCTTCAGCAGGCCGGCTTCACGCGCGGCGGCGGCTTTCTGGTGCGATTGCAGCGCCAGCACTTCCTGGTCGGCGCGCGCCACCTGGTATTTGCGGGCGACGTTTTCGGCGGTGTCGCCCATGCTGATGTAGGCGGCGGTTTCCGCCAGCAGTTGCGGATTGGGGGAGAAGTTGAAGCCGCCCTGCGGCACCATGGTCATCGACTCGACGCCGACGCACAGGTAGGCCTCACCCAAACCGGCTTCGATATTCGCGGCGGCGATGTGCACGGCCGACATCGACGAGCCGCAGAAGCGGTTGATGGTCATGGCGCTGACTTCGTGCGGGAAGCCGGCCAGCAGCGAAACGATGCGCGCCAGGTTGTTCCCTTGCGACGATTCCGGGTAAGCGCAGCCGAGGATGACGTCGTCCAGCAATCTGGGATCGAGGCCGGTGCGCGCGATCAGGCCTTTTACCACCTGCGCGCCGAGGTCGTCGGGACGCACGTCGGCCAGTTTGCCTTTGCGCGAGAAATGAAAGGGCGAACGCGCATAGGCGCTGATAACAGCTTTCATGATGGCTACCTTTTTAATGATGATCGTAATGATTGATATATTACGCTCGTAATGTATAATGTCAAGAGATGGCAGGCAGGAGTCGAATATGAAAGTCAGCAGGGAACAAGTGGCGCTGAATCGTGAGCGCATCGTGGAAACGGCGTCGCGGCTGTTCCGTGAAAAAGGCTACGACGGCATCGGCGTGGCGGATCTGATGAAAAGCGCGGGACTGACCCATGGCGGCTTTTACGGCCATTTCGCTTCCAAAGAGGATCTGCTGGCCGAGGCGGCCGGCTATGCACTGAAAAAGTCGGTCGAGCGCTGGGAAGGCTATGTGGCCGAAGGCCGCGACACGGCGCTGCAAAAAATCAGCGACGGTTACCTGGCCCCGCAGCACCGCGATCATCCCGAGAAAGGCTGCTCGGTAACGGCGCTGGGTGCGGATGTGGCCCGCCTCGGCCCCAAGGCGCGCCACGCGATGACCGAAGGCGCGCGCGGCCAGCTGGCGGTGCTGGCACAGCTGATGCCCGGCGCCGATGCGGCCGAGCAGCGCAGGCAGGCGCTGGCCAAGTACGCGTCGATGATCGGCGCCATCGTGCTGTCGCGCGCGGTGGATGACGAAGCGCTGTCGCTGGAGATCCTCGACGCGGCGAGGCAGTCGCTACAGGATTAGCTGGCGGTCCGCTTGGCCGCCGGCAGCAGCGGGTCGAGCAACTGGCCGGACAGGGTGTCGGCTTGTGGCGTATCGGTGCCGTAAGCGGCCGGCCAGTGTGACGGCAGGTAGTGGGTGCCGAACACGCGGTCCAGCAGCGGCAGCGTCGACGCGTAGTTGCGGTTGATGTGGTCGTTGCGGCTGTGGTGCCAGTGGTGGAAGGCCGGCGTGGCCACCAGCCATTCCAGCGCGCCGAGGCGCCAGCGCAGGTTGGCGTGGATGAAAAACCCCCACAAGGTGCCGATTACCAGCAGCAGGGCCGGCGCGCCGCTGCCCGCCACGCTCGGACCGGCCAGCCCCAGCAGATACAGCGGCACCAGGCCGAACAGGCGCGTCACGACCATGTCGACCGGATGTGTGCGGGTATTGGCCAGGAAATGCATGTGCTCGGTGCTGTGATGCACGGCGTGGAAGCGCCACAGCCACGGCAGTTCGTGACTGAGCCGGTGGCCCCAGTAGAAGCCAATTTCTCCCACGACAAACACCAGCGCGATGCGCGCCGCCAGCGGCAGCGACTGCACCGCAGAAAGCAGCGTCGCCGGCACCACATGCTGCGCCACTACCGCCAGCAGGGCCGCCGGTATGCTCAGCAAAACGATCGGCACCAGGCTGCTGATCACGTAGTAGGCCAGATTTTGCAGCTGCTCGCGGCGGGAGCGTGCCGCATGGCGGGCGCCGAACCAGCGCTCCAGCGGAACGAAGACGGCCGTCAGCAGCACCAGCCAGACGCTGAGGCGTACAACAGCCGCGACAAATTCACCGGGCGATGGCAGCATAGCGCTCGACTCAGGCTTGCTTGGTCATGCGGCGGCGCGCCGCGAAGCCGATCAGGCCCAGGCCGGCAGCCAGCATGGCCCAGGTCGAAGGCTCAGGCACGGCGGCCGTCATCGATACGCTGTCCAGCAGCAGGAACGGAGGCGCACCCGGCGAACCCTTGGCGAGGAACGACAGGACCTGGCTGGTGCCGGTGGCGGTGAAGGTCATCGACGAGGTATTCCAGCCGCTGAAGCCGCCGTTGGCAATGCTCAAGGCATTGCTGTTCTGCGTGCTGTTGCCGAACATGACTTGCCAGTAGTTGTTGGTGTTGGCGCCGTTAAAGCCGACTTGCTGCGCCAGCGCGTAGTCGAAATTCAGCGTGTATTGCGAGCCAGCGGTCCGGTGATGGTCTGCGACAGCACGCCAGGCCAGTACTGCGAGTCGGACACGAAGATGTTGCCGCCATTGGCCGATTTGGTCCAGCCATTGTTATTGCCCTTCAGCCAGATCGCGGAATCCCAGGTGGTGGCGATATTGCTGTTGAGGACAAAGTTATAGCCGCCGTCGTTGCCATTGCTGCTGGTCCAATCGATCAGCGTGGTGCGTTTGGCGTTGTTGGTAATGGAAGACGACAGTTGCTTGTTGGTGCCGTTGCTAACGGATTCGAAATTGCCGTTCTTGACCAGATTGGTCGCGGCGTGCGCGTAAGCAGCACTCAACGCGGCAACAGCGGACAGGGACAGCAGAAGGGATTTGATGCGCATGATGCGGACTCCAATAAATTGTGGACAGTATTTGGGTAACTGCCGGCAATTTGTTTGGGCCGACGACAGCTTGACGATGGCTTTTTGATCGAGGCCAAGCTAGGTGTTTGCGCAATTCTATCAGATTCCCACGCGCATGCAATGTTTCCATATAAGATTTTCGGATAAGTTAATTTGGTAAACGTATTTGGAGTAAACTACCGCCTTTCTGTACCCGTGGAACAACAATGCTGCAATGGCTGAAACACTACCGGCGTGCTCAACTCCCAGGCGACCTCAGCGCCGGGCTGGTGGTGGCGATGATGATGATCCCGCAGGGGATGGCCTATGCCATCGTGGCCGGACTGTCGCCGGTGGTGGGTATTTACGCCAGCATCCTGCCGCCCATCGTCTACGCGCTGTTCGGCAGCAGCATGACGCAGTCGGTCGGCCCGATGGCCATCATTTCGCTGATGACGGCCGCCGTCATCGGCCCATTGGCGCCGGCCGGTTCGGCGCTGGCCGGCGTGCTGGCGGCGCAGCTGGCGCTGGTGTCCGGCGCGGTGCTGCTGCTGTGCGGCCTGCTGCGCATGGGCTTCCTGGCCAATTTCTTCTCGCGGCCGGTGATGAGCGGGTTCACCGTCGGCTCGGCCATCGTCATCGCCTTCGACCAGCTGCATACGCTGCTGGGCGCCGAGCTGCCGCACATCCACGCGCCAAGCGCCGTGCTGGGCGTCGGTGCGTTGCTGGTGCTGGTGCTGGCACGCCGGTATCTGGCGGGACTGCTGAAGCGCTGCGGCTTGCCGGCGGCGGCGGCCGACATCGGCGCCAAGCTGGCGCCGATGCTGGTGGTGTTGGGCGGCATCGCGCTGATGTCCTGCACCGGCCTGGCCGACCTGGGCGTGCGCACCACCGGCACGGTGCCGGCCGGCTTGCCGCAGCTGAACCTGGCCTCATCCAGCGCGCACTGGGGCGTCTTGCTGCAACCGGGCCTGCTGATCGGTTTCATGGTGTTCCTGCTGTCGATGTCCGGCGCCCAGGCGCTGGCGCAAAAGCGCAATGAGAAGCTGGTCAGCAACCACGAGCTGCTGGGACTGGGCGCGGCCAATGTGGCCAGCGCGCTGTCGGGCGGCTTGCCGGTGACCGGCAGCCTGTCGCGCTCCGCCGTCAACTTCGCGGCCGGCGCCAACACGCCGCTGGCCAGCCTGATCACCGCCGCGCTGCTGGCCTGCGCACTGCTGCTGCCGACCGGCTGGTTGTCGCTGCTGCCCATGCCGGTGCTGGCCGCCACCATTATCGTCGCCGTGCTCGGCATGCTGGAAACCGGCATCCTGCGCACCGCCTGGGAATACGATCGCGGCGACGCGCTGGCCTGGGGCGCCACCTGCCTCGGGGTGCTGGTGATGGGGGTGGAGGCGGGCGTCATCATCGGCGTGGCGCTGTCGATGGGCACGCTGATCTGGCGCGCCAGCCGGCCGCACATCGCGGTGCTGGGCCGCATTGCCGGCACCGAGCATTTCCGCAATATCGAGCGCTATCCGGCCGAGACCCGGCCGGAAGTGCTGATGCTGCGCATTGACGCCAATCTGTTCTTCGGCAATGTGGAAGCGGTTAACGAACGCATCGAGTGCGAGCTGGCCACCCACCGGAGCGCGCGCGATCTGGTGCTGGTGATGTCGGCGGTCAGCTCGATCGACACCACGGCGCTGATGGCGTTGTCGGAGCTGAATCTGAGTCTGAAAAAGCGCGGCATCGGCCTGCATCTGGCCGAAGTCAAGGGCCCGGTCATGGACCGGCTACGTAATAGTACCTTGTTGCAGCAATTGCATGGCAGGCTATTCCTCAGTGCCGCAAATGCCTCAGATCAACTATCGTAAGCCGCGCGTTGCTTGAACGCAAATATGCATGGACTTGATTGCATTTTGAACCTATGATCTGAGGCGTAACAGCGCAGATTAACCCCCCATTCATGGTTTGCCGATGTTGGTTCAACTTGCCCGCCGCCTAGCAAAGGTCTCCATCGCCGTATTTGTCAGCGTGACGCTGACCGCCGTGGTGACCCTGGTGCTGACGACCTTCGCGCTGTATTTCTACCAGGTCGAACGCGCGCAACGCTGGGAACAGTTGCGCAAGACGCTGGCCAACAGCGCCGACGAGCTGGCCGCCGCCGTGGCGCTGCCGGCGTGGAATTTCGACGAGACGCAAATCGTCACCATCATGAAGAGCGGCTTGAGCAACCGCGACCTGCACGCCAGCGCGGTGGCGCCGGTGGCCAGCAACCACCCGTTCATCCTGACCCGTAACGAACAGGCCCAGTTGGTGCCGACCGACCGCCTGCCGTCCGATCCCGAGCTGTTGGCGGAACAGCGGCCGATTGTGGCGGGCGGGCAGAATATCGGCACCATCACCGTGTATGCCTCGCCGGCGCTGCTGATCGAGCAGCTGCGCCAGCGCCTGTACACCATCGCCGGCATGATTTTCGTGCTGGACGTGACGCTGGTGCTGAGCCTCTATCTGCTGCTATGGCAGCTGATCCTCAAGCCGCTGACGAATATCGAACGTTATGCCGCCAGCGTGAAGGCCGGCCAGAATTCCGGCGCCGCGCCGCCGCGCGACTGGTACACCGGCGAACTGAAAACGCTGAACGCCTCGATCCGCGAGATGGTGCGGCTGATGGAAAGCCGTTATGTGGCCATGCACGCCAGCGAGGAGCGTTTGCAGATCGCCTCCAGCGCGGCGGCCATCGGCATCTGGGACTGGAATATCGTCAGCGGCCAGATGGTGTGGGACGAGCAGATGTACCGTCTGCACGGCATGGAAGGCCGCAAGCTGGATAATCCGTTCGAGGCATGGCGCAAGATGGTGCACCCGGACGATTCGGTGCCGACCGAAATGCTGCTGCAGCAGGCGCTCAACGGCACCGCCGAATTCGATATCGAGTACCGCCTGATCTGGGCCGACGGTTCGGTGCATTACATGAAGGCGGACGGCATGACCTTCCGCGACGGCGACGGCCACGCGATGCGCATGGTCGGCGTCAACTACGACGTTACCGCCAGCCGCATGGCGGAGCAGGAGCTGCGCCGCCACCGCATTCACCTGGAAGAACTGGTGGCCGAACGCACCAACGCGCTGTCGGTGGCGGTGCGCCAGGCGCAGACTGCCAACCGCGCCAAGTCGACCTTCCTGGCGAATATGAGCCATGAACTGCGCACGCCGCTGAATTCCGTGATCGGCTTCTCGCGGCTGATGGCCGATTCCAAGAACATGCTGCCGGAGGAGAAGCGCAACCTGGCCATCATTCACCGCTCCGGCCAGCATTTGCTGACGCTGATTAACGATATTCTTGAACTGTCGAAGATCGAGGCCGGCCGCGCCGTGCTGCAAACGGAAGTGGTGCAACTCAACGACATGCTGCAGGAAGTGATGGACATGGTCAGCATGCGCGCGCTGCAGAACGGCGTGGAACTGGTGTTGGACAGCGTCGGCCTGCCGGCCAGCGCGCGGGTCGACGGCACCAAGCTGCGGCAGGTGCTGCTGAACCTGATGTCCAACGCGGTGAAGTTTACCGGCCAGGGCAAGGTCACGCTGAAGGTGCGCGGCATCGCGCGCGGCGGCCACTGCGAGTTGGCGTTTGCCGTCATCGACGATGGTCCCGGTATCGCGGAGGAAGACCAGGCGCGCGTGTTCGAGCCGTTTATCCAGGCCGACGGCCCCGGCGCCAAAGAGGGCACCGGCCTGGGGCTGACCATCTCGCGTGAATTCGTGCAGCTGATGGGCGGCACGCTGGCGTTGCAGTCGGCGCCGGGCGAGGGCGCGACCTTCCACTTCGCCGTCGCGGTGCAAGTGGCCGATGACGCGCCGGCCTTGACCCAGGATGTAGTGACCCCGCTGGAACCGCAGCAGCGTCGCCGCGTGCTGGTGGTCGACGACAATGCCGACGGTTGCGCGCTGCTGGAAAGCCTGCTCAAGCCGCTGGGCTTCGATGTCGCTGCGGTTGGCGACGGCGTGCAGGCGCTGGCCATGGTCGATGTCTGGCAGCCGGACCTGGTGTTCATGGACTGGCGCATGCCGGGCCTGGACGGCATCAGCGCCACGCGCCAGATCCGCGCCAACGCGGACGGCCCGCAGCCCAGCATCGTGATGCTGACCGCCTCCGCTTTTGTCGAGGAGCGCGAGGAAGCGCTGGCGGCCGGCGCCGACGAGTTCCTGCGCAAGCCGGTCGAGCAGGAGCAGTTGTACGCGGTGCTGGAGCAGCAACTGAACCTGCAGTTCGTGCGTCGCCATCGGGTGGCCGCGCGCCGCACGGCGCAGACGCCGCTGGAAAGCGGCGATCTGCAGCGCCTCGAAGCGTCGCTGCGCGCCGAATTGAAGACGGCGTTGCAGGAATTGAACCTGGCGCGGGTGGCCGCGCTGCTGGAACCGTTGCCGCCGCAGCTGGCTGATGTGGTGGCCCGCATCGGGCATATGGTGCAGCTGCACCAGTATCCGCAACTGTGCGCTTTGCTGGACGCGGCGGGAGATGAATTGGAGCCTCAGGCCTGACCGGTATATGATAGCGGGAGCACCCTGGAGTAGTTGACTTGGCGAGAGACTTTTTACATGCATCGGGATTTGTCGGAACAACATACCAAAGGCGAAGTGCTGATCGTGGAAGACACGCCAGCCTCGCTCAAGCTGCTTAGCGACCTGCTGACCGAAGCCGGTTACTATGTGCGTCAGGCGCCGAACGGCGAACTGGCGCTGTGGACGGCGCAATCGCGGCCGCCGGAGCTGATTCTGCTGGATATCCGCATGCCCGGCATCGACGGCTTCGAGGTCTGCCGCCGCCTGAAGGCCACGCCTGAACTGAGCCAGGTGCCGGTGATCTTCCTGTCCGCCCAGTACGACACCGACGACAAGGTGCGCGGTTTCGCGCTGGGGGCGGTGGATTTTGTCGCCAAGCCGTTCCAGGCCGAGGAAATCCTGGCCCGCACCGACGCCCATGTACGCCTGGGCCGGGCGCAGAAGGCGCTGGCCGAGGAGCGCGCGTTGCTGGAGCAGCGGGTGGCCGAGCGCACCGCCGAACTGGCAAAGGAGGTCGAGCAGCGCCGCGCCAACGAAGAATTCCTGCGCTTGGCCAGTCAGGTGTTCGAGGCGACTCAGGACGCCATCGTGGTGACCGACCGCGAGGCGCGCATCGTCGCCACCAATCCCGCCTTCACGCAAATTTCCGGCTACACCGCCAAGGAAGTGCTGGGCCAGAGCATCGGCCTGCTGCACGCCGGCGACCAGGACGCCGGCGCCTTCGACGCCATGGTGCAGTCGGTGCTGAAGACCGGCCACTGGTCGGGCGAGATCATGGCGCGCCGCAAGAACGGCGACACCTATCCGGGCCTGCTCAGCGCCTCGGTGGTGCGCGATGAAACCGGCCAGGTGATCAACCATGTGGCGGTGTTCATGGACATCACCGAGCGCAAGGCCGAGCAGCACCTGATCGATTTCCTGTCCAACCACGACGCGCTGACCGGGCTGCCTAACCGCCTGCTGGCGCGCCAGCGCTTCGCCCAGACGCTCGGTACCGCCCGCCGCGAAGGTCGCTGCGTGGCGGTCATGTGCCTGGACCTAGACCGCTTCAAGAGCATCAACGACTCGTACGGTCACGATATGGGCGACAAGGCGCTGCAGGCGGTGTCCAGATACCTGAGCGAGACCGTGCGCGAAGACGACACGGTGACGCGCCAGGGCGGCGACGAATTCCAGATCATCGTTGCCGACGACCCGCAACTGAGCGCCACCATGGCGCTGGCGCAGAATATCCTGGCCGGCCTGCGCAAGGAACTGGTGATCGACGGCCAGCAGATCACCGTCACCTCCAGCATCGGCATCGCCGTCAGCCTGACCGATGGCGACAGCTTCGATGAGCTGGTGCGCAACGCCGACACGGCGCTGTTCCGCGCCAAGGAAATCGGCCGCGACAACTATGCCTTCTTCACCGAACGCATGGACGCGGAAATCCGCGACAAGCTGGCGATCCAGAGCCAGCTGCGCGGCGCCATCGCGCGCGACGAATTCGAAGTGCATTACCAGCCGCAGGTCTGCCTGAAAACGGGCGCCGTGGTCGGTGCTGAGGCATTGCTGCGCTGGGATAGTGCAGTGTTGGGCAAGGTGCCGCCGAACCGCTTCATCCCGCTGGCCGAGGAATACGGTCTGGTCAACAGCATCGGCGAGTGGGTGCTGGAGAGCGTTTGCGCGCAGATGAAGGTGTGGCATGACCAGGGCCTGGGCAAGATCAAGGTGGCGGTCAACCTGGCGGCGGGGCAGTTTGCCAACGACGCCACCGTGCCGTACGTGGAAAGCACGCTGCGCAAATTCGGCGTGGCGCCCGAGTATCTGGGGCTGGAGATCACCGAGGGCACGGTGATGGGCGATCCCGACAAGGCGGTGGCGGCGCTGCGCCGCCTGAAGGACATCGGCGTCAGCATCTCGCTGGACGACTTCGGCACCGGTTATTCCAGCTTGAGTTACCTGAAACGCTTCCCGATCGACGTGCTGAAAATCGACAAATCCTTCGTCGACGACGTCACCACCAACAGCGCCGATGCGGCGATTGCGCTGTCGGTCATCTCGCTGGCACACAATTTGAATATGCGAGTGATAGCGGAAGGCGTGGAGACGCGCGACCAGGTGCAATTCCTGACCGGGCGCGGTTGCGATGAAATGCAGGGTTACTTCTACAGCCGTCCGCTGAATGCCGAGGGCTTTGCCGCGCTGCTGCGGGAACGCCGTAATTTGTTGGATATGTAATCACTTCTCTGGAGCGTTATGGAAAAGAAGTTCAGCACCGCCATCGCCGGTGCATGCCTGTTATTGTGTTTAAGCGCAGCCAATGCGGCCGCACCGGCCGTCAAGCCAGGTCCGTCGGACGCGCAATTCAAGGCCGTCTACACCCAGGAATGGAAATGGCGCACCAGCCAGAAGCAGGAAGACGGCGAAGACGACGATGACAGCGGCGTATCGTCATCGCTGCCGAAGATCGACGCCGCCACCCAGAACCAGCGCCTGGCCTATTGGCAGGGCGTGATGAAGAAGCTGGACGGCATCAAGGAAGCGCGCCTGTCGGCGCCGGAGCGCATCAACTACCAGGTGTACAAGGCGCAGATCGCCGCCTTCATCGCCGCGCTGCAGTTCAAGGAATACGAGAAGCCGCTGAATGCCGACACCGCGTTTTGGTCCAACATGACCTACACCGCGCGCCGCCCGATGAGCAAGGAGAAGGAGTACCGCGCCTACATCAAGCAGCTGGCCGACACGCCGCGCTACTTCGACGAGGAAATCGTCAACATGCGCGCTGGCATCGCGCGCGGCTTCACGCCGCCGAAAATCACGCTGGTGGGGCGCGATTCGTCGATCACCTCGGTGACCGAGGCGAAAACGCCGCAGGACACGGTGTTCTACGCGCCGTTCAAGGAGATGCCGGCGGCGATGCCGGACGCGCTGAAAGCGGAACTGCGCGCGCAGGCGGCCAAGGTGATCGAGACTGCGGTGATCCCGGCCCACAAAACGGTGCTGAAGTTCATGCGCGACGAGTACGTGCCGGCCGCGCGCGAAGAACTGGCGGCCGAGAGCCTGCCGGACGGTAAAGCCTACTACCAGTCGAAGATCGTTGAATTCACCACCACCGCGATGACGGCCGACCAGATCCACAACATCGGCCTGGAAGAAATGGCCAAGATCCGCGCCGAGATGCTGGACGTGATCAAGCAGGTCAAGTTCCAGGGCGACCTGCCGGCCTTCCTGCAATTCCTGCGCACCGATCCGCAGTTCTACGCCAAGACGCCGGAAGAACTGCTGATGCGCTCGGCCTGGGTGGCCAAGAAGTTCGACGCCAAGGTGTCGAAATACTTCGGCTACCTGCCGCGCCGTCGCTTCGCGGTGATCCCGGTGCCGGACGATCAGGCGCCGTTCTATACCTCGGGCCGTGGCGGTCCGGGCGTCTACCTGGTCAATACCTACAACCTGCCGTCGCGCGCGCTGTACAGCATGCCGGCGTTGACGCTGCACGAATCGGCGCCGGGCCACGCCTTCCAGATGCCGATCGCGCTGGAGCAGAAGGGCCGTCCGCCGTTCCGCAACGCCTATATCTCGGCCTATGGCGAGGGCTGGGCCCTGTATACCGAACGCCTGGGCGCGGAGATGGGCATCTACGAGACGCCGTATGAAACCTTCGGCATGCTGAGTTACCAGGCCTGGCGCGCGTCTCGCCTCGTGGTCGATACCGGCATCCACAGCAAGGGCTGGACCCGCAAGCAGGCGCAGGACTACCTGCGCGAAAACACCGCGCTGTCGAACCACGAGATCGAGACCGAGGTGGACCGTTATATCTCGTGGCCGGGCCAGGCGCTGTCCTACTACTTGGGCGAGATGAGCATCATCAACGCGCGCAAAAAAGCCGAGCAGGCGCTGGGCCAGAAGTTCGACATCCGCAACTTCCACGACACCGTGCTGCAACTGGGCTCGGTGCCGCTGCCGGTGCTGGAAGCGCGCATCGACCTGTTCATCGCCGAAGGCGGCAAAAGCCCATATCCCGACCTGGAGTGACAATGTGAGTATTTCCGAAGGGAATTGTTGGGTAAAATGCCATTACTTTTAACAAATCTCTTTGGTTAAAACATTGAAACAGACCTTACTCGCAGTAGCCATGGCCAGCGCAGTGCTGGCCATTCCCACCTTCGCCACTGCCGCCAAACCAAAGCCGCCCGAAGTCCCGAGCGAGCTGTCCCACACTGTGACTCGGGCAGCCCAGGAACTGAAAGTCCTGCAGGGCGAGTCCAATTTCGTCAGACAGCTCGACAACTACGCCAAATTTGAGTTCTCGCCTGAGCTGCGCCCCAAGCTGAAAGCAATCTTCGGCTCCGAGCGGCCGTTCCCGCTGGAGCGCGTGCCAGGCAGCGCCAAAGGCCAGATCGACTATGTCGGCAAGCTGGCGGCGCACAGCTACAAGCAGCCGAATGGCACTGAGTTCAGCTGGACTGACGCTGTGCTCAACATAACGACCGACAAGGCTGGCCGTGCCGTTAGCGGTAATGGCTCGTGGCCTTCGCTGCTGGTGACTGGGCCGGGAAGCGCGTTCAGCATGGTCAACATGCGCCTCAACAGCAAGCAGCAGCGCGGCGCGGATGGCGTGACTTACGGTGATGTCAACCTCAAGATCGGCGTTATCACCGCGCGTGCGCTTCAGGCGGAAGGCGGCAGCAAGGAAGTCATGCGCCTGAATGGCGTCGAGTTTCGTTCGGATGTAATGCGCCGGGGAACAGCGGCGGAAATTGCCATACGCACTACGGTCGAAGCCATCACGGTGGGCAACGAGCAAGTCGATCATGCCAATTTTGCTTTCCGCTTTACGAAAATCCCGGCCAAAGCCTTGGCCGAGCTGGACAAGAGCATCCGTGTGCAGGAAAACAGCAAGCTGTCGCAGGCCGAACAGAGCAAGCAGCAGCTGAAAGTCATGACGGACTTCGGCAAGCGCGCCCTGGTCGCCGGTGCCACGCTGGTGATCGACGACCTCAGCGCTTCATATCACGGCAATACAGCCTCAGTGAAAGGCAGCATCGGTTTCTCCAGACTGGTGGAGTCCGATTTCAAGGGTTTTGCCGAATGGATGAAGAAAATGGTGGCGCGTTTTGAGGTGCGTGTACCGGTGGCGCTGGTGAAGGACGCTTCGCGCGCGTTCGCCGCCAAGAGCATCGACGCCTCGGCGCCGGACGCCGCGCAGCAGATCGATAAGGCTGCCGACGGCATGGTAAGCGTGGTGGTCGGCAAAGTCGTCACCAGCGGCTATGCGGTGATCGAGAAAGACGAACTGCGCGCCATTATCGACATCAAGAACGGCAAGCTGATTGTCAACGGCAAGGAGATTGACGTGGCCGGCCAGATGAAGGCCTTCAGTGACAAGCTGCTGCCAAAAACGAAACCGGCCATCGCACCTGACGTCCAGCCCGAACCGGCGGCCGAATAATCGCGGCGAGCTGGCCACCACCTCCCCCTAATTTTTGCAGTATTGATCCCTATGAATGAACAACAGTTTTGGAAAATTATCGGCGTAGTTAAACAGGAGGCGGGGGCGGATGTAGACGCCAGGCCGACCATCTTGCTACAGCATCTTGTTCTGCTAGCGCCTGATGACATACAGCGCTTTCAGCAACGATATGAAGCGTTGCTGCTTGAAGCAAACAGCTGGAATCTGTGGGCAGCCGCCTACGTCATGAATGATGGCTGTTCCGACGATGGCTTTAAATATTTCCGTGATTGGCTGATTTCCGAGGGTGAGCAGACCTATAAGGACGGCGTCGCCAAGCCAGATTCACTGGCGTCGCTCGCTAAGCGGGATAACTTTCAGCTTGAGGCTTTTGGTTATGCCGCGCTCAAGGCATATCGTGAGAAAGGCGCGGGGGAGTTGGAGCGGGACTTCGCGGTGGAATTCGCCGTTACCAGTGGAGAGGAGTGGATGGACGAAGATTTGCCAACCACGCTTCCGCTATTGACGGAAAAATACCGTAACGATGAGGAGTCATGAGCGGTAGAGAACCTCGAATAACCGCCGATTCGTCATTCCCGCGCAAGCGGGAATCCATGCTGAGCCACTGTTTATGCGGCCTATGGACTCCCGCCTGCGCGGGAGCGACGGTTTTTCGAGGTTCCCGGTAATACCGATAGCTGCATCAAGATTTATTCTGTTTTTGTTCGGCGTTTGGTGCGACGAATCGAAGTTAGAATCCCTTTGCCCTGCCTGTAATAGGAAAAATAATGAACAGATTGTTAGCGATTGCGTTAGCGCTCGGTGGATTAGCCGTCTCGCCCCAATATGCCCTAGCTCAAGCAGCGGACAGCAGCGACAAGGCGCAAATCGAAAGGGTCATCGAGACCTTCCGCGCCGCTATCGCCAACAAAGACGAGAGAGCATTTCTGCAACTATTTTTGAAAGAGGATGTCACCTGGGCTGGTGTCACCACCGATTCCACTATCGAAAGGCTGTACGCAAACCGGCCCAAACCTGAAATGAAACGGCCTTTTAAATCCTTCACCAGCAGTCCGCGTAAATTCATCACTTCTATTGTCAAGGATGAGGAAAAAATCGACGAAACCATATCGAACGTGCGGATTGACAGCGACGGCGACGTTGGGCAAGTCTGGTTCGACTACACCTTTGTCAGAGCTAGCTATAAGGAAAATTGGGGCAAGGAGAGTTGGCAGATGGTACGCACTAACGATGGCTGGAAAATCGCCGGAGTGATATGGTCGCAGGAGCTGAATCCAATACCCCCATCTTCAGCTGGGCGGCAGTAAACGGAGCGCCTCCGTCGTCGCCGGCGCACAGGTACTTTGACCGCAATCGGCCATTAGCAGACATCTTCATTTTGAAGAAAGAATAGAATGAATTTTGAGCTTGCCGCGAAACTTATTTCGTTTTCTGAGGACGAGGAAAATTTAGTGTTTGCGTTCGGAGATGATGAGCCTAGCGCAGCCCGTTACCTCATGCTACAGCATTCACTATCTCCTCAAGAGCAAGAAATTCAGCTGGGTTTAGACGGGCTATACATTGAACGCGATGACCAAAGGCACGGCTGCTATGTCGGAGTTCACGCAATAAGACGTATTGATAATCGTATAGAAATCGAGTTGACGGAACGAGGCATTCAGAAATTGGGTGTGGATAGGATCATTATTACGCCGATACCTTGGGTGTCTGTAATTGATCAAGGATTGTCACGCCTTGAAGCCTTATCGCAAGGAAAATATGCTGTCGACTTACAGTAAACGGCCAAAAGCGGACTGGTCCGGAATTTCAGTATGACAATGTGAATTGCTCATGCATTGCCAATTTCAATAGCTGTCATTAAATCTTGATTGAAGATATGAGCGAATTTCCTGCCAAGTTTTACAAATACAGGTCAATGAACGTCGATACCGCGAACTGGGTGGAACGCACGGTGTTGTGTGATGAAATTTATTTCGCGGCGGCTTCAAGTTTTAATGACCCGTTTGACCTTAGGCCGTCGTTCTCATTGGAGGCCCCCCCGGAACGGCAGCGCGAGGATTTTCTGCGGATGTCGAGAAAGTTCGAGCCTGAGTTGACTGAGGAACAAAGGCAAGCAGAAGCTGATAAAGTTATGGCGACATCGATGAGTATCGGCGACATCAGCAATACTGTTGCTGCCATTCAGACTATACACAATCATCACATTACAACAAAGGTTGGTGTTCTTTGTGTTTCAACGAAATGCGACGACATTCTGATGTGGTCCCACTACGCAGATTCACACCGTGGAATATGCCTCGAATTCGATGGTGCCGCCCCCTTTATGGCCCATGCTCAGAAAATCCAATACTCTGATGAGCGAGTGCCAATCAATCCGTACGACGATGACCCGGACGTGATGATGCAAAAGTCCCTGTTGGTGAAGTCTAATCACTGGGCATATGAATCTGAATGGCGACTGCTTCGCTATGTCGGAGGGCCTGGAGTTGTCAAATTCCGTCCCGTAAATCTCACGGGAATCATTTTGGGTGCGCTCGCGTCAACATCGACAATCGACCTGGTCACGTCTTGGATTCAACGGCGAAGTGCACCTGTTAACGTTTATCGCGCATCAGTTAGTTCAAAAAAATTCGAATTGGTCGTTGCGTAAATAATTGGAGGGAAATGCGACCGGCGGCTTAGGGGCGGAAGCGGACCTTCAACATTGGAAATTAGATAAAAACATGTTGAATGATATATGACCACAAATGAAGCTACTTTTCGCCAAGCAAATTCTTACGACATCCCCTTGATGTCGGCGATACGCCTTGCCGTTCGTGAAAATATATTGTCTGAACCAAGCCGAATTACCCAGCAGATGTATGAAGATTATCTTGATTTGCTAGGTCGTGGTTGGGTTGCGGAGATAAACGGAGAAATTGTAGGATTTTCCTACGCAGATAAGACCAATTCTTCGATTTGGGCGCTGTTCGTTTTGCCCAATCACGAAGGAAAAGGGCTGGCAAAGCAGCTGCTTAACTTGGCCACTGCCTGGCTATTTGACCAAGGCAATGACTGCGTTAGATTGAGTACCGGGGCAGAAACCCGCGCTGACCGCTTCTATGCCATGCAAGGATGGACGAAACAGCGCGTGGAAGGTGGGGATGCTTTTTACCACTTGTACGCGGGGGAGAAATTACCGATGTCACAAAGCTAGGAATGAAAAAAACTTGCTTGGTGGCGAGCCCCTCAGCAGATACCGACTAGTTCAGCATATCCTTGGCGATCCACTCTAGCACTGGCGGCCGGTGCGGCTGCCAGCCCAGCTTGCGGGCGCGGGCGCCGCGCACGCGGCTGTTGGAGCCGAGGCCGTAGGAAGCCATCTCGTAGCCCCATTCTTCCTTGGCCTGGTCCAGCGGCCAGTCTTGCGGTTCGCCCAGATTCAGCGCCTTGGCGATCGCGCCACTCATGTCGCGGAACGACGCTTCGCCGCTTTCGACGAAGTAGAAGGCGCCGGCTGCGGTTTTGTCCAACGCCAGCAGGTATAGGTCCACCACATCGTCGATGTGCACATTGGACCAGATATTGCGGCCAGGGCCGACATGGCGCACGATGCCGCTCTTGCGCGCCTGTTTCAGCAGGCGTGGCAGCTGCACCGAGTCGCGCGGCAGCGCGCCGTGGCCGTAGATCAGTGTATTGCACAGTACCGCCGAGCGTACGCCTTGTTTTGCGGCGTCCAGCACCAGGTTGTCGATCGCCACGCGCGCGGCCTTGTCGGCGGTGGGTTCCGGCAGATTGTCTTCGTAGTAGATTTGTTCCGTGCCTTCGCCGCCCGACGCATCGCCGACGATGCTCGATCCGCTGGTGTGCAGAAATACTTTGCCGGAGCCGGCCAGACCTTCGATGAAGGCTTCGACCGCCGCGCGATTGTCGCTGCTGGCGGCGTTGATGACGGCGTCCGCAGCCTGCGCCTGCGCGATCAGCAGTTCGCGGTCGCCGAGCGCGCCAAGCACGCCGGTGACGCCGATTTTTTTCACTTCTTCCAGCTGCTCCGGCTTGCGCACCAGGCCAACGACTTCATGGCCGGCCTTGACCAGGCCCGCCGCGATCGAACTGCCGATAAAACCGGCGGCGCCGGTAACGAATACTTTCATGTGCTGCTCCCGTGGTTTCGATTCCAGAAGCAGACAGTATGGGGACGCGCGCGGCGCACACCAATAGCGCCGGACTCAAAGCTCCCTTGCGCCGGTTGCAAGAATCAGAAGTAGACGGTGGCGGTGATGGTCGATTTGTAGACGTCCGGCTGCGGCGTCGCCTGCGCCGGCACCACGCCGTAGACGGTGAGGTTCTGCGCAGTGCCGGTGCCGGTGCCAGAGCGGGTGTCGGTGCCCTGGGTGTTGCCCCAGTTGCCGCCGCCGGCGCTCATGTTGAGGTTGAAGTTGACGGTGCCGGTATTGCCGCCGGTACCGCTCATGGTGCGGGCGCCAACCGTGGAGCCGGCGCCGGTGCCGGCGTTCAGGCCCACATTGTAGGGCGTGGTGTTGGTGCAGGTGATCTGCAGCGTGGTGTTGGCGTTGACTGCGTTTTCCAGCACGCCTTGCGACTGGCCGAAGTCGAGTGGATTGGTGGCGATCACGCAGTCGGCGATGATCTTCAGGGTGACATCGAAATTGCTGGTCCTGGAGCCGTTGCTGTAGACGGCGGCGCCGCCGATTTGCGGGGCGATCAGGGCAACGATGGTGGCTGCTGCGGCGATGCGGGTGAGGACGGTACGTGCCATGATGTTCTCCAATGTGGGGGCGCAATGCGATGAAAACTGGCCGCTACGTTGGGGCGGTACTGCTGAAGGCTAGGGGAAACTTTAGCGCGGGCTTGGGCGCTGGAGAATGCTGCTTGTCGCGTCGTCAGCTGCTGGTCGGGCTGGCGGCGGAGGAGAGGTGTGGCTTAGAAGTAGACGGTCGCGGTGATCGTCGATTTATACGTGTCCGGCGCTGGCGTGTTTTGCGCTGGGACTACGCCGTACACGGTATGGATTTGCGAGGTGCCGTTGCCGGTAGCGGATTTGGTGTCGGTGCCTTGGGTGTTGCCCCAGTTGGTGGCGCCGGCTGCCTGGTACAGATTGAAGGCGACGGTGCCGGTATTGCCGCCGGTGCCGCTCATCGTCCGCGCCGAGGTGGTCGAGCCGGTGCCGGTGCCGGCGTTCAGGCCGATGTTGTACGGGGTGGTGTTGGTGCAGGTGACGTTCAGCGTGGTGTTGACGCTGACCGAGTTGGCCAACACGCCTTGCGACTGGCCGAAGTCCAGCGCATTGGTGGCGATGACGCAGTCGGCGATGATTTTCAGCGTAACGTCGAATTGCGAGGTTTTGCTGCCGTTGCTGTAGACCGCCGCGCCGCTCAGCAGCGGCAGCATGGCAGCGCCGAAAGCGGCGACAAGTGCTGCGCGGGAGAGAGATTTGCTCATCATGATGACCTCCGGTTAAGTTAGGAATGCGCCCTTTGTTGAACAACTTTTGTTTCTGCGCTTCAATGAATCAAATTATTCCTCAAGCGCTAAAACGCTGCTTTTGCGAAATGAGGCAATACTTTTGGGCGCGTAGAAAACGCAAAAATTATTTGCTGCCGGGCACTTTTTTACAACAGTTGAGTTTTGCTGCAGGAGAAAAAGCCTGTGATGACGGCGGCGGCTAACATTTGCACCAAGTTGGTGCTGATTGCAATATTGTGGTGCGTGGCGGTCGGGCGGCGGCGGCTTTAAGCTGGCATGGCGATTGCATAGGACAGAACATTATTTAAACGTTCCAGCCGCCATGCCCGATTGCACCGTACCGCGTGACCTTGCCGCCAGCCACAGCGCCTGGCAGGCCAGTCTCACGCTGGGCTTTGTCGACGACGCCGGCACCACGCGGCTGCTGGACAAGATGCACTATGGCCCGCTGCGCGTGCAGAAGGCGCTGTACGCGGAAGGCCCCAAGGTTTGCCAGGCGATCATCGTCCATCCGCCGGGCGGCGTGGTTGGCGGTGATCGGCTGGAAATCGATATCGGCGTCGGCGACAATGCCCACGCCTTCATTACCACGCCGGGCGCGGCCAAGTGGTACAAGGCCAATGGCAAGCTGTCGCGCCAGAGCGTGCATCTGCATGTAAATCCAAACGCGGCGCTGGAATGGCTGCCGCAAGAGACGATCTTCTTTGATACCGCCAACGTGGTGCTGGAGCAGGAAGTGGAACTGGCCGCCGGCGCCACCTTCCTCGGTTGCGAGATCCTGTGCATGGGCCGGCGCGGCTCGGGCGAAGTATTCAATAGCGGCCGCATCCGCCAGCGCAGCAGCATCCGCCGCGAAGGACGGCTGATCTGGTGGGAGCAGGGCGACATGCTCGGCGGTCGCCTGGATAGTCCGCTGGCACTCAACGGCCGCACCGTCTGCGCCACGCTGATCGCCGCCGGCAAGCCGCTGCCGACTGCGGTGTTGAACGACATCCGCGCCGATATCGCCGCCGACGGCGACCATGTTTTCGGTGTCACCCAAACCAAGGGGGTGCTGGTGGCGCGCCATCTGGGCGACGACAGCGAAACCGCGCGCCGCCTGATGCTGACCGTCTGGCGCCGCCTGCGTCCACACCTGTTGCAGCGCGAGGCTGTCACGCCGCGCATCTGGCAAACCTGAAAGAGCACACAAGACATGGACCTGACTCCACGCGAAAAAGATAAGCTGTTGATTTTTACCGCAGGCCTGGTGGCGGAACGCCGCAAGGCTCGTGGCCTGAAGTTGAACTACCCGGAAGCGGTGGCGCTGATTACCTGCGCCATCATGGAAGGTGCCCGCGACGGCAAAACTGTCGCAGAACTGATGTCCGACGGCACGCGCATACTCACGCGCGCCGACGTCATGGAGGGTATCCCTGAAATGATCCCTGACATCCAGGTCGAAGCGACGTTCCCTGATGGGAGCAAGCTTGTGACTGTCCACAACCCCATCCCTTAAAGGAGTTCATCATGATCCCAGGTGAATACAAGCTTGAAGAAGGCGAGATCGGCCTGAACGTGGGCCGCGAAACCGTCACCGTCGTCGTCACCAACCAGGGCGACCGCCCGGTGCAGATCGGTTCGCATTTTCATTTTTTCGAAGTCAATTCGGTGCTCAAGCTGGAACGCTGGAAGGCCTACGGCATGCGCTTGAACATCGCCGCCGGCACCGCCGTGCGCTTCGAGCCGGGCCAGCAGCGCACCGTGGAACTGGTAAAGCTGGACGGCGACCAGGAAGTGTATGGCTTCAATGGCAAAGTCATGGGGAAACTAAGCTGATATGGTGACAATCTCGCGCCGCGCCTATGCGGAGATGTTAGGCCCGACCACGGGGGACCGTATACGCCTGGCGGACACTGAACTGTTTATCGAAATCGAGAAGGACTACGCGACCTACGGCGAAGAAGTGAAATTCGGCGGCGGTAAGGTGATCCGCGACGGCATGGGCCAGTCGCAGCGCGTGGCGGCCGAGGTAATGGATACGGTGATCACCAATGCGGTGATCGTCGACCACTGGGGCATCGTCAAGGCGGATATCGGCTTGAAGAACGGTGTCATCGCCGGCATCGGCAAGGCTGGCAACCCGGATATCCAGCCGAATGTGACGATGGCGATCGGCGGCGCGACCGAGATTATCGCCGGCGAGGGCATGATCGTCACCGCCGGCGGCGTCGACACGCATATCCACTTTATCTGCCCGCAGCAGATCGAGGAAGCGCTGATGAGCGGCGTGACCACCATGATCGGCGGCGGCACCGGGCCGTCGGCCGGCACCTCGGCCACCACCTGCACGCCGGGACCGTGGCATCTGCACGCCATGCTGCAGGCGGCCGACGCATTCCCGATGAATCTGGGCTTTCTCGGCAAGGGCAATGTCAGCCTGCCGGCGCCGCTGGAGGAACAGGTGCGCGCCGGTGCCATCGGCTTGAAGCTGCATGAGGACTGGGGCAGCACCCCGGCCGCCATCGACAACTGCCTGACGGTGGCGGACCAGATGGATATCCAGGTCGCCATCCACAGCGACACGCTGAACGAGGGCGGCTACCTGGCCGACACGCTGGCGGCGTTCAAGGACCGCACCATCCACACTTTCCACACCGAGGGCGCGGGTGGCGGCCATGCGCCGGACATCATCGCGGCGGTGGGCGAGGGGAATGTGCTGCCGTCGTCGACCAATCCTACGCGGCCGTACACGGTGAACACGCTGGATGAGCACCTGGACATGCTGATGGTCTGCCATCACCTGGACGCGGCCATCACCGAGGACGTGGCGTTTGCCGAATCGCGCATCCGCCGCGAGACCATCGCGGCCGAGGACATCCTGCACGACATCGGCGCGATTTCGATGATGTCGTCCGATTCGCAGGCCATGGGCCGCGTGGGCGAGGTCATCATGCGCACCTGGCAGACCGCGCACAAGATGAAGGAGCAGCGCGGGCCGCTGGCGCCGGATTCGTCGCGCAATGATAATTTCCGCGTCAAGCGCTATGTCGCCAAGTACACCATCAACCCGGCCATCACGCACGGCATTGCGCATGCGGTGGGCTCGGTGGAGGTGGGCAAGATCGCCGACCTGGTGCTGTGGAAGCCGGCCTTCTTCGGCGTCAAGCCGCAGATGATACTCAAGGGCGGCATGATCGCGGCGGCGCTGATGGGCGATCCGAACGCGTCGATCCCGACGCCGCAACCGGTGCATTACCGGCCGATGTTCGGTTCCTTCGGCGGCGGTTTGAAGAAGTCGTTCACCTTCGTCTCGCAGGCGGCGTACGATGCCGGCATCGGCGATGCGCTGAAACTGAATAAAACGCTGATCGTGGCCAAGGGCATGCGCGCGCTGCGCAAGTCGGACATGATCCACAACGGCCTGGCGCCGAAGATGGACGTCAATCCCGAAACCTATGAAGTGCGCGCCGATGGCGAGTTGCTGGTCTGCGAAGCCGCAGTCAAGCTGCCGATGGCGCAGCGCTATTTCCTGTTCTGATTATGCTTACCCTACATACGAAAGTTGCGCACGCCGATGAGATCGCGGCCCAACTGGTGCTGCCTTATGAACTGCGCGAGAAGTGCCGCCTGCGCGCGGCGCTGGACAGCGGCGAGGAAGTCGCCGTCTTCACCGTGCGCGGCACGGTGCTGCGCGACGGCGATCTGCTGACCGGAGAAGACAAGCGCGTGATCCGCGTGGTCGCCGCGCCGGAGCCGACTTACAAAGTGACCTGTGCCGACGCGCATGCGCTGTTGCGTTGCGCTTTTCATCTAGGGAACCGGCACACGCAGGCGCAGGTGGGTGACGGCTTCCTGCGCATCCGCGCGGACGCGGTGCTGAAAGAGATGCTGGCGGGCCTGGGCGCGACCGTGGTGGAGGAGATGTCTGCGTTCGAGCCGGAATCCGGCGCGTATGGCGGCGGCCACGCGCACCACCACGACCATGGCCCGCTGGCGCCCATTCCTGTGCGCCAGAAAATCCATCGTCCGAGCGACCCGAAATGAGCACCACGTCGTCCCGGCGGAAGCCGGGACCCATGGAACGGGTGCCCGGATGCTCAGCATGGATTCCGGCTTGCGCCGGAATGACGGGGCGGCGGTGATGCAGGCCGCCGCGTTGCTCCATCTGCTGCAATTCGCCAGTCCGGCTCTGCCGATCGGCGCCTACAGCTATTCGCAAGGGCTGGAGGCGGCGCTGGAAAATGGCACCGTGCACAACGCCGACACCGCGCGCGCCTGGATCGTCCGCCACCTGCACGAGGTGGTGGCGCAATGGGAGGCGCCGGTCACCTGGCGCCTGATGCAGGCATGGTCGCGCCGCGACTGGCGCGCCGTCAGCGACTGGAGCGAAAAATTTATTGCTTCGCGAGACAGCGGCGAATTCCGCGCCGAGACCATCCAGATGGGCTACTCGCTCACCAAACTGGTCGCGGAACTTGGCATTACCGATGCCGACACGCTGACCCACCTGCAAAGCGAAACCGAAGTCGCGTTGCCGACCGCCTTCAGCTGCGCCGTCGCCGCCCTGAATATCCCGCACGCTGAAGCGCTGCTGGCCATGCTGTTCGCCTGGGCCGAGAACCAGGTGCTGGTCTGCGTCAAGTCGGTGCCGCTGGGACAGGTGGCCGGCCAGCGCATGCTGCTGTCGCTGCGCGAGGAGATCGAAGCTGCCGCCCGCCATGCGCAAACCGTCGGCGACGACGATATGTGCAACTGGGCGCCCGGCCTGTCGCTGCTGTCAATGCAGCACGAAGTTCAATACAGCCGTTTATACAGATCCTGAAAGAGCACTATGACACCATCCAATCCACTCCGCGTCGGCATCGGCGGTCCGGTCGGTTCCGGCAAGACCGCGCTGTGCGAAATGCTGTGCAAGGGCATGCGCGACCACTACGACATGGCCGTCATCACCAACGACATCTATACCAAGGAGGATATGGAGATCCTGCTGCGCGCCGATGCGCTGCCGGCCGAACGCCTGATGGGCGTGGAAACCGGCGGCTGTCCGCACACCGCGATCCGCGAAGACGCCTCGATCAACCTGGAAGCCATCGCCCGTATGCAGGCTGATTTCCCGGACCTGGACCTGATTCTGGTGGAATCCGGCGGCGACAACCTGGCGGCCACCTTCAGCCCCGAACTGTCCGACCTGACCATCTATGTGATCGACGTTGCCGGCGGCGAGAAAATCCCGCGCAAGGGCGGTCCGGGCATCACCCGCTCCGACCTGCTGATCATCAATAAGACCGACCTGGCGCCGCATGTCGGCGCCAACCTGGACATCATGGCGCGCGACGCCAAACAGCAGCGCGGCGAACGTCCCTTCATCTTCACCAATCTGCGCAGCGGCGAAGGCGTGAGCGCCGTCATCGACTACATTCGTCAGCAGGGACTGCTGGACCAATCAAAGGAGAATCCATGAAAAAGACCATTACCGCATTGGCCCTGGCCGCAAGCAGCACCGCCGCCTTCGCGCACACCGGCGACGGCGCGCATGCGCACGGTTTCCTGGCCGGCTTCACGCACCCGTTCACCGGCCTCGATCACCTGCTGGCGATGCTGGCCGTGGGGGCCTGGAGTGTGCGCCAGCCGAACGCCAAATGGCTGCCGGCCACCTTCATCGGCATGCTGTTGATCGGCATGGCCACCGGCGCGCTGGGGCTGAGCATTCCCGGCCTGGAAACCGGCATTGCACTGACGGTGGCGCTGATGGGGGTATTGCTGGTGGCGGCCACGCGGTTGCCGGCGGCCGCCGGCACGCTGATGGTGGGCGTGTTCGCCGTCCTGCACGGTAACGCGCACGGCCACGAACTGCCGCAGGCGATCAGCGCTGGCGGCCTGCTGGCTGCCAGCCTGCTGCTGGTGTATGGCGGGAACTTGCTGGGCCGCGTCAGCCCGGCGCTGGCGGTGAAGGCGTCGGGCGCGGCGATTGCCGCTACCGGTGTGATGCTGACGGCGACCGCCTAGGCTACTTGCGCTCTTCGGCGCGGCGCTCCTGCAGCACGATGGGCGCTTCGTTTTGCGGATACAGGCCGTGGTGGCCCTGGTAGACGGCGCGGATGGCAGCCATGTCGGCCTCCTGGTCGCCGCTCAGATGCAGGTGATCCACCATGCCCAGCGTTTTGTTCGGGTAGTCGATGTAGACCAGGCTCAGCGGCACCTTGGCTTCGACCGCCAGATGATAGAAGCCGCTCTTCCAGTTGGGGCGGTAGCCGCGCGACGCTTCCGGCGTGATCGCCAGCCAGTACCAGTCGGCGGCGTTCATGCGCTCGGCCTGCGAGCGTATCATGCCTTGCGGCGCGCTGCGGTCAACCGGTTCGCCGCCCAGCGCGCGGAACCAGCCGCCCAGCGGCGATTTGAACAGCGAATCCTTGGCCAGCCAGCGGAACGGCAGGTTCAGCGCCCATTTGCACAGCAGGCCGATGAAGAAGTCCCAGTTCGAGGTATGCGGATACACCACCACGATGCCGCGCGGGCCGGGCAGCGGGCGGTACAGGAAACGCCAGCCGAACAGGTTCAATACCCGCAGCGACAAACGCCGGCGCCAGGTGGGCAGCGCCGCCGGTTTCAGTTCATCATCAGTCATCTCACTACACCCCGTGGTTTTATATTATTTGCACTATTGACAGGCTGTCAGCAAGCTGGTCAAAAAGCTGCGCGCATTCTATATTGGCCTCGGCAGTGGGGCAAGTTTTGCACTTTCCGTGCATTTTTCAGCATGCGGGAAAAGTTGCAAACGTGCGCAACGTTTCCTAAAAAGAAATTACAGTCTTGTTAATTATTTTTATGGAGTGTGTATGAAACTTAGCACTATCGCCCTTGTTGTCCCATTCCTGGCCGCGACGGCACAGGCTGTCGAGTTTGATGTCTCTGGTGTCAAGCTCGGCATGGATGCTGCCACCGCGCGCCAAAGCATCGAAGCGGCGAATCCCAAATATGAAATGGCCGCTGTCAAGAATCCAAAGACCGGCAAGGTGATCGGTACGAATGGGATGATCCCGGGCTTTTCCACCAATGCCAACGAGCACTTCCAAGCGATTTACGATGAGTCGGGCAAAGTCTGGTTTGTGGGCAAATCGCAGGTGGTGCCGCAGGGCAAGAGCTTCAGCAAGGACCAGATGCTGGCGTCACTCACCGAAAAATATGGCAAGCCGTCGTATCACAGCATCGTCGGTCCTGGCGGCACGGCACGCTGGGACTTCGACCGCGCGGGCAAGCAATATGTGGGTGAAGAGGCGGGCTCTCCTTGCAGCACGCGCGGCGGCGATGCTCAGTTAACGCCGATCAGCGTGGCCGGCTACTGGGTCCAGTATCCGAAACAGTTTAATCCCAAGTGTGGCCGGGCGATTGAAGCGCGCTACGGTTTTAATCCGGCGACCGGCATCGTCGACAAATATGGCGTACGCGCATTCGACTCCGCATTGGTGCATGATGCCTTGGTGCGGGAGCAATCGGCAGCCCAGCAAAAGCGCGATGACGCCATCAAAAAGGAACTTGGCGCGGGCAACAAGCCTGGTTTGTAAATACACACAGCGTGTATTTGCGGTATTGTAGGGCTCCTGATCATTTCATCACTAGAAGCGCCATGACTACACGTATTGTTAAACCCCTGGTTGTCGTCGCCACCTTGCTGGCGACCGCCGCCGCGCAGGCGGGGGCGCCGATGGCGCGTTTCCAGGCGCCGGGTTTTTATCGCACCACGCTGGGCGATTTCGAAATCACCGTGCTCAACGACGGCACGCTGGACCTGCCGGTCGACAAGCTGCTCAAGCAGCCGCCGGCCAAGACCAATGCGGCGCTGTCCCGGTCGTTTCAGAAAAGCCCGCTGCAAACCTCGGTCAACGGCTTCCTGGTCAACACCGGCAGCAAGCTGGTGCTGATCGACACCGGCGCCGCCAGCCTGTTCGGTCCGACGCTGGGGCAACTGGTAACGAATCTGAAGGCGGCCGGCTACAAGCCGGAGCAGGTGGACGAGATTTATATCACGCACATGCATGGCGACCACGTGGGCGGGCTGGCGTCCAATGAACAGCGGGTGTTCCCGAATGCGATCGTCCGCGCCGGCAAGCTGGATGCGGATTACTACCTGAGCCAGACCAATCTGGACAAGGCATCGCCGGAAGCCAAGGACAATTTCCAGGGGCCGATGGTGTCGGTCAACCCGTACGTCAAGGCCGGCAAGTTCCAGCCTATCGTGGCGAATAGCGAGCTGGTGCCGGGCATCAAATCGTATTTCAACGGCGGTCACACGCCGGGCCACATCACCTACGTGGTGGAGAGCAAGGGACAGAAGCTGGTGTTGCTGGGGGATTTGCTGCATGTGCAGGCGGTGCAGTTTGATGATCCGGGCGTCGGCATCTCGTTCGACACCGACAGCACGATTGCCATCAAGGAGCGCAAGGAGGCGTTCGCCGCAGCAGCCAAGGATGGCTACCTGATCGGCGCGGCCCACCTGTCATTCCCGGGCCTGGGCCATGTGCGGTCCAACGGCAAAGCCGGTTACGTGTTCGTGCCAGTGACGTACACGCAACCGCGCTAAGTTTATTTAAGCCAGGGCAGGGTAGTCGGTGTAGCCTTGTTCGCCTGGGGCGTAGAAGGTTTCCGCATTCCATGGGTTCAGCGGGGCGTCGGTTTTCAGGCGCTCGACCAGATCTGGATTGGAGATGTAGTCTTTGCCGAAGGCGACGGCATCTGCCTTGCCAGTGTCCAGCAGGCTCTGCGCTACGACTTTGTCCAGCTTCTCGTTAGCGATGAATACGCCGCCGAACTCTTGCTTGATCAGCGGCGCCAGGCTGTCTTCGCCCACCGCTTCACGCGCGGCGATGAAGGCGATCTTGCGCTTGCCCAGCTCGCGCGCCACGTAGCCGAAGGTTTCGGCCGGGTTGGCATCGCCCATGTCGTGCGAATCGCGACGCGGCGCCAGGTGCATGCCGACGCGGTCTGCACCCCATACTTCGATCACGGCATCGGTCACTTCCAGCATCAGGCGGGCGCGGTTTTCCACCGGGCCACCGTAGTTGTCGGTGCGCTGGTTGGTTTTACTTTGCAGGAACTGGTCCAGCAGGTAGCCGTTGGCGCCATGGATCTGCACGCCGTCGAAGCCGGCCAGCTTGGCGTTTTGTGCGGCTTTCTTGTAGGCCGCCACCACGCCGGCCAGTTCCTCGGTGTCCAGCGCGCGTGGCACCGGGTATGGACGTTGCGGACGCAGCAGGCTGACGTGGCCTTCGGCCGCAATCGCGCTTGGCGCCACCGGCGCGTCGCCGTTCAGGAAGCTGGGGTCGGAGATGCGGCCGACGTGCCACAGCTGGGCGAAGATGACGCCGCCCTTGGCGTGCACCGCAGCGGTAACTTGTTTCCAGCCTTCAACCTGCTCATCGGACCACAGGCCCGGCGTATCGGCATAGCCTACGCCTTGCGGGGTGACGGCGGTGGCTTCGCTCAGGATCAGGCCGGCGGTTGCGCGTTGCTCGTAGTACTTGGCCATCAGCGCGTTCGGCACGCGGCCGCCGCCAGTGGCGCGCGAACGGGTCAGCGGCGCCATGACGACGCGGTTTTTCAGGGTGATATCGCCGATGGTGATCGGATCGAACAAAGTAGGCATGATGTAGTTCCCTATAGTTGCATTTGGTCGATGAAGGCCTGGATGACAGTCTCATCGCGTTTGAAATAATTCCACTGGCCGACGCGTTCCGACTTGACCAGCCCGGCCTTGACCAGCACGGCCAGGTGGGCGGACATCGTCGATTGCGACAGGCCGGCGCGGCGGTCGATCATGCCCGCGCAGACTCCCAGGCTCAGCGGATGTTGCTGTTCCGAGAAGTACACGTCCGGCTCCTTCAGCCACGCCAGAATCTGGCGCCGCATCGGGTTGGCAAGGGCTTTGTGGATCGCATCTATGTCCATGATTGCTATATGTATCGTGTTTTTCCGATTTCAATATCGGAATTCTACGATATAAATAAAAAGCGTGCTGACCAGCGAAAAATCCTTTATGTTATTGGAACATTGTTGAAAATTTATCGCCGCGCCTATGTCGAATTCCTACCTGGATGTGCTGATCGGGCTGTCGTACACTTTTCTGGCGGTGAGCCTGCTGTGCAGCGCCACGCGCGAAGCGATCGCCTCGTTGTTCCAGACGCGCGCCAAGGTGCTGCTGGACGGCGTGCTGACCATGCTGCACGAGCCGGCCGGCAAGTCGCGGCTGCGCGGCATCTTGCCATCGATCCAGCGGCTGTTGCGGCTGGATGGCGGTTTCCGGCTTGATAAACTGGAGCCGAGCTCGCTGACGGCCGCAGTGATGCGGCACCCGCTGATACGCGGCATGGCGCAGCGCGGGCGCATGCCGTCTTACATTCCGTCGGCGATCTTCGCGCGGGCTTTCGTCTCCACGCTGACCACGCGCTACGGCAAGGGGCAGACGGCGGCCATGCTGTTGAACCAGGTCGGCAATGAGGGCTTGACGCGCACGCTGCTGGCCATCATGGGCGAGGGGCCGGACGATGTGGCGGCGCTGGAAAACGCCGTGCGCATCTGGTACGACACCGTCATGGAGCGCATCAGCGGCTGGTACAAGCGGCGCTCGCAGTTTGTGCTGTTTCTGGTGGGGCTGTTCTACGCGGCGGCGATGAATATCGATGCGTTGCAACTGTCCACGCGGCTGTGGAAAGATGCCGAACTGCGCGATGGCATGATCGCCAGTGCGCAGCAGAGCCACGCGGCGGGACTGCCGGTGGCGGCCGCTCCCTCCGCGCTGGCGCAAGTCCAAGCTGCCAAGGCGCAGGCACAGCAGCTGCAAAAACTGCCGATCGGCTGGCCCTCGTCCCGCTTTGACAGCGTCGACGGCGTGGGGACGTGGCTGGTGGCGCTGGCGTTCGCGCTGATCGGCTGGGCGGCGACCGCTTTTGCCGCATCGCTCGGTTCGCCGTTCTGGTTCGACGGTGTCGGCTGGCTGCTGGCGCTGCGCGGCACCGGCGCCAGGCCGCCGGCCGAAACCACCACCGCGCCGACGGTGACCGTCCGGCTGCCGACCTTGCGCAAATAATCACTTGCCGCGCTGGGCGCATTGCGACGATTGAATCGCCCGTTCGGTGATGTTGTTGATGCGCCTGACCGCCTCCGGCGTGCAGCCGGCATCATCGACCAGATGCGGCTGCGGCTTGCCGCCGATTTGTTTGTAGCCGGTAAAAATCAGCGCGGCTGCCGCGAGCGCCATCAGCAGCCAGTTCAGCTTGCTCTGCATGCTTAAGCCGCGAAATGCAGCGCCAGGCCGATCACAGCCGGCAGGGTCTGGATCAGCAGGATCGAGCGCTTGACCGTAACGCCGCCCCACACGCCAGCCACCGCCACGCACGCCAGACCGAACACGGTAAAGGCCGACGCGGTTGCCGCGTCCGGATGCAACAGGCCCAGCACCAGCGCGGCGACCAGAAAGCCGTTATAGCAGCCCTGATTCGACATCGCAGGCCGCATGATCTCCGCTTTCTCCTTGCTCAGGCCAAACACGCGGCGGCCGCGCGAATTGAACAGCACCGTTTCCAGCAAGACGATGTAGACGTGTATCAGCGCCACCAGGGCGACGACGATCTGGGCTGCTAAATGCATGGGGGCTCCTGGTTGTTATATTGATGGAACATTATGGCCCGAGCAAGGCGACTGCGGCTAGAGCCCGTGCACCAATTTTGTCTGAATGATATAGTTTTGCCTCTTGTGCTTCCGCAGGGACGACCCTGCGTTGAAACGAAGCGCGGCGCCCGTTGCGGCGTTTCACCTGGCCTGGACGACCCGGCCGCAACGGGGAGTTCGATATGACCTGGCTTGTCTTGATCTTGGCTGGTCTGCTGGAAGTGGTGTGGGCGGTCGGCCTGAAATACACCGAAGGCTTCAGCAAACTGGTGCCGTCGGTGCTGACCCTGGCGGCAATGGCCGGCAGCGTCGGCATGTTGGGCCTGGCGCTGCGCACGCTACCGCTGGGGACAGCTTATGCGATCTGGACCGGCATCGGTACGGTGGGCACGGTGGTGTACGGCATCGTCGTGCTGCATGAACCAGCCAGCATCGTGCGGCTGACATGTATCGCCATGATTGTTGGCGGCATCATCGGCCTGAAAGTGTCGACCGCTTAAAACGCCGGGTTAGGGCGGGTCAGGTAGTACCACTCGCTGTTGGCCTCGGCCTCGGCATCGGGGAACAGGATGCGGCCGTCGAATTCCGCCAGTACCGGCGTGCCATCCGCGCGGCGGCCGATCTGCTCGCCCTGCCTGACTGGATCGAAGCTGGACCATGTACGGCTGAATTGATCGTCTGCGTGTTGCTTGTCGTAGACCGAGACCATGCTCAGCGCCTCCATTTGCTCGGTCCCGACCGGCTCCGGCTTGGGCGCATCGATCATGCCGAGAAACGCCAGTGTATTCACCATGGCGCGGTACGCCACCTCGGGCGCTTGTGGATCGTCGTGCCGGCCGCACTCCAGCGTCAGCGCGTAACCACCGACCGAGCGCATGTATTCGGTGGTGCCCATGCCGTAGCGCAGCACAGTCTGCAGTTCGCTGCTGCCGCTCATGCGCCGCTCAACGCCAGCGCCATACGTGCGCAGCCAGCCATCGACAAAGCGCCGCACACCCAGCCGGCGCGCCAGCGCGCGTTCCTGTTGCTGGTGCTTGAATGGCTCCAGCGGCCCGTTGTTATTGCGTGGCCCGAGCATGACAAATGGCTCGCCGGTTCCGCTGAACGAATGCAGGTCCAGCAGTACGTCATGCTGCGCCAGCAGCGGGCACAGCCAGTTTGCCACACGATCCTCAAAATCCTGTGGATTTGGCTTGGGGAACAGGCTGCGATTAAGGTTGCGGTCGCCATTGCGCTTGCCCTTCTCAAACGCCAAGGCATTGGTCACCGGTACGAATGTTGCAGTACCGCGTTGTATCACCAGCAAACGCCTATCCAGCGCTTGTATCAACCGCAAAATTGCTTGGGTGCCGGATATTTCATTACCGTGGACTGCACCAGTAAAAATTACCCGCACACCAGGCGCCTGGCCGTGATATGTAAAGGATTTGAAATGATGAGTGGACGGCATACGTTTAGCGATCGACACTGGTGCGCCCGCGCGGACGCACCAGAGAGGCAATTTACATCGTAGTATCCGGCTCGTTTTCGACTTCCGGATCGTGGTTGAATTCCAGGCCGTCCTCGTCTTTGAAGTTCAGCGTAATATTGAGTGTCATCTTGGTGGTATTTGCATCGCTGAACGTCAATTGTTTGCCGCTGACACTGACACTGGCAGCGCTCAGCTGGCCATTATCAGCTGGCTTTACGGTCATGCCGGTGAAGATGATGTCCTTCGTTCCGCTGTCATAGATCTGATAATTGATGACGGTATCTGGCGCGGTAATGTAGGGAATGGCCGGAGCGGTTTCTACCTTGTAAGTGTTGGGCGTGCTGCCCGCGCGTACTTTTACCAGAATATTGATGAAAGGGGTCGAAGCGATAAGTTTGCTCATAAATTAGCCTTCTTGGGGTGGGTGGAAAGATAATGTAAATAATCCGGATCGCGATAAGACATGTCGTCCAGCTGCCTTCTGACGTGGACAATCTTTTCTGTTTGATTCAGGCAGGCGTGGGCTTTAACCCATGGCGCTAATATGATGAAATCGTGGCTGCCGTCGACCAGTGGTTTCAATATGTCTATCGCAGCATTGCAATGCGAAGCCTGTTCTTCGGATGCCGGCGCCAGATCGGCTTTCAATAGCAGCGCGTTGATTAAATAAGTGCGTATTACCACGTCCTTGGGCGACGACTTGTACAGCGCCTGGAGTTTTTCCAGCGCCGGCGATAAGGAATTCTGGGCGTCCTGGTGCCGGGAGTCGCGTAGCAGAACCAGCGCTTTTCGTTGCTGGGCGCCCGCCAGCATCACCTGCAGGTTGAGCTTTTTCGGTTCCAGCCGGCTCAGCTCAGCAAAGTCGTGTTCCAGTTTGTTTAGCCGCGTCAGGATTCTGTCGGTCGCGACGGTATTGCTTTCCATTTCGGTCAGCCGCAGCTCTGCAATAAATAGATTGCGTTGCCAGTTGCGATTGCTCGGATCCTTTTCAACGATGGCCTGTAGCAAATCCAAGGCTTGCTGAATCGCCAGTCTGCTTCCTTCAATATCGCCGCGAGCCTGTTTTAAATGCGATTGATGCGTGCGTGCCGATGCCAGCCGGTTGCTCCATAATATCTCGGAGGGGCTGGCGTCGTGCAGGGATTGCAGCAGCTCCAATTCCCGCTTCCCAAGCAATTCCGCAGAGTCGAGCTTGCCAAGCTGTATTTGTGCGCGTGCTTGCCACGATAAACTGTTTGCAAGATCTGCGGCGAGTCGCTTGTTATCGAGCGATTTGGCATAGGCGCGCTCCTTCAAGGCCACCGAGTTGGCAAATTGTTGAGCTGCGATCTTTGCATTGCCGCTGAGGAGAGCGACGGTGCCAAGATTGTTACGTGCGTATGATTGCTCGATCCATGCATCTACCGAGTCGGGTGCGATTGCTGCCTGCCGATCGGCAAAATGCAAGTATTCTTCGAAATACTTTTGTGATTGCGCCCAGTCTTTTTGATCCAGGTAGATTTGTCCCAGCCAGAAAGCGTTCTCTCCAGCACTTTTTAGCAAGGCCGGGCTGTCAGGATTGTGTTGCAGCTGTTTCTGGAGTATCGCCCGACCGGCCAGCAACGCGGTGTTGGCACCATTCGGGTCGGCGCGCGCTATGCGCACTTCCGAAATCAGTTGTAATGATTTCGCCCGTTGCGTCAATGCTATGTCGTCGTCATTGGCGAGACTGGGCGCAGACAGGTATTTGAGCGCGCGACTGCTGACGCTGTCCAGCAGATCGAGCTTCCCAAGCGGCCGCAATTTGTCGACGAACTCATCCAGCATGTATGCCATTAAACTCTCAGCCTCGGCACGATGGGCTTCCGCATCCGTCTGGGCGGATCGCGCGACCAGCCCCAGCCCTCCGGCCAGTAAAGCCAGAGTGGTGACGATAATCATGATCGTCACCCTGGTTCTCTCGCTGCGCCGCTCGCTTTGGAGCGAGGACTGGATGAAGTCGTGCTCTTGCGAGGAGAAGCTCAGACCACCCTGCCGCAAAATCTCGCGCGCCTGATTGGTCTGGGTACCCGACGGCAGTAGCATGTCGCGCTTGCGGCCGCTTTCCTGCCAGCGCTTGGCCTGGGCGCTGATGCGGCTGCGAATTTGCAGCGCCTGGCGGTGTTCCTCGATCCATTCAACCACACGCGGCCAGCGCCGCAGCAGCGCTTCGTGGGCGATGCCGAAGGTGGGCGCGCCGCCTTGCAGGTCGCTGACGAACAGGTGGGCGTCCACCAGCGCCTGCACCAGCTTGTTTTCGGCATCGTTGCGCAGCGCGGACCACGGCACGCGGCGCGAGCTGACGGTGGTTTCGTCTTCTGCTACCAGCACCAGCTGCGACAGCACATGCGGCAGGGCGGCGATCTGGGCGGCGCCGAGGGCGGAAATCACCTGCTCGGCACGGGCGCCGATCGCGCCTTCCAGGCCGCCCATGGCGTGGAAGGCGGCGTGCGTCAGCTCGCCATCGGCGGTGCGCTGGCGGTACAGCTCCTGCAGGCAGTATTGCAGCAGCGGCAGGCTGTCCGGGCCGGAACGGGCGGCCTGGCACAGCACTTCGTCCAGGCCTTCGCCCTTGTCGTCGACGGTGTAGCGCAGTTGCGCGGCCTGCGCCGGGTGGCGCACGATCTGGGCGATGTCGGCGCTGCCGGGCGGCGTCAGGTCGAAGTGGCCGCCGCTCAGTTTCAGGTTCATCAGTGCCGGGTAGGACGCCAGATGCGGATAAAAATCGTTGCGGCAGCCCAGCACCAGCTGCATGCCGCCGGAGCGCGCCAGCTGGTCCAGCACGCTGATGAACACGGCGCGCTCGGCGTCGGTGACATGCGGCAGGCGGAACACGGCCTCGAAGCGGTCAATGAACAGCAGCAGGCGGATGGTCGGCAAGCGCAGCTGGATTTGCTCGATCAGCGACGGCAAATCCTGTGCCATACGTTGCGCCAGCGCCGCCGCGCTGGTGTTCTCAAACAGCAGCCGGTCGTCGATCTCGGCGTCCAGCAGCACGCTGGCCAGCGTTTCGAGCAGGCCGGACTGGCCCATGTCGGCGCAGTCGAGCTGCACGTGCGCGCTGATGGCGATGCCGGACTCGGCCGGCGCGGCGCCCGCTTTCAGCGCCGGAATCAGCCCGGCCTGGATCAGCGAGGTCTTGCCGGCGCCGGACGGCCCCAGCACCAGCACCATCGCGCAGGCGGCCCGGGCTTGCGCCACCACCACCTGCACCAGCTGGTCGACGCTGAGCTTGCGGCCGAAGAAGATGGCGGCATGTTGTTCTTCAAATGCTTCCAGTCCGCGGAAGGGCGAGGCGTGCAGCCAGCTGCCCTGGCTGACCTCGTCGTCGTAGCTAAGCTCGGCCAGCAGGCGGTAGCCGCGCTTGCGGATGGTTTCGATATAGCGCGGTTCGGTGGCCGAATCGTCCAGCGCGCGGCGTAGCTGGGTGATGATTTTGTGGATGGCGTTGTCGCTGGGGGAGACGTCGCCCCAGCAGGCGTCCAGCAGCGTTTCGGCCGACACCACCACATGCGGATGGCGGCACAAGTACAACAAAACGTCCATGGCGCGCGGCTCCAGTTGCCGGTTCAGCACACCGCAACTGAGCGTATTGGTGGCTGGATCAACCCGCCACTCGCCAAAACGAAAACTCTTGTGGTTCATTGCTGTACTTGATAATTACTGTCTAATCAATGGCTTAGCCTTCGGAAGGTTTCCGGAAGGCCATCTCCGCCGGGTCTGGGTAGAGTTGTTCCATATAAATACTAACATTATCTTTGAAGAAATAGTTAAAGATTTATGTGACCAAAGTTTTACAAAGCCTGACGGAGAATCCATGACTGTTTTAACCGGCGTGAAAGCCCCCTTCGAACTCACTCAGTACGCGATAGCGATCAAGCAACAGGGGATAGATTTCGCCATGCGCCACTACACCCACCAGGCCGGCAAGAGCCTGTCGCTGGCCGAGGCGCGCGCACTGACCGACGCCGGCATCCAGCTCGGCGCGGTGTGGGAAGCGCCGGATGCGCATTTGCGTTACTTCAGCCGCGCGCAAGGCTGCGCCGATGGCGCCGCCGCCTACCTGATGGCGCAGTCGGTGATCGCCCAGCCGTCTGGCTCGGCGATCTACTTTGCCATCCCGCAGGCGGTGGAGACCGGCGAAGCGGTTATCCATTACTTCGATGGCATCAACCAGGCGTTCAGCGCAGCCGGTCCGTCCGAGCGCAGTTATCAGGTTGGCGTGTATGGTTCCGCCGCCTGCTGCGAGGCGATGCTGGCGCGCGGTCTTGCCACAGTCGCCTGGCTGGCGGAGCAGGAGGGGGGAGAGTACAACTTGAAGCAATTGCATGCCGCCACCTTGTCGGTGGATGACGGCCAGCGTATCAGCGTGGGCATGGTGTGCAATAGCCCGGATCGTCCGGCGGGCCTGTTCCGGGTGCTGTAACGATGAATATCTGCTTCACTGAAACACCATCGCTGAAGACGGTCAAACCGTCCAAGACTATTTTCCTGAATAACACCGGGCATGATGTGACGCTGAAATTTGTTACAGCACCGGATCTGGTGCTGGCTGCGTACACGATCAGCACCGGCATTAGCGCGGCGATCGACCATATTCACATGGGCGTCACCGATTATTACTCCTGCCACAGCCAGAATGTCGCCATTCCGGGCGAGTGCACGGCGGTGCTGACGTACTCCAACAACGTGCTGACGATGACAGTGTCCTCCTGATAATATAGCGCCGATGAATTCTCCTGCCATCGGCCGCAATTCCGGCCTCGACACGCTACGCGCTCTGGCCATCGTGCTGGTGTTCGCCAACCACTACATGATTTTCGTCAGCCACAGTCCGACCTTCGGCTGGGTCAGCGAGATCGGCTGGGCCGGCGTGGACTTGTTCTTTGCGCTTAGCGGTTATTTGATCGGCAACCAGATCCTGGGCGGCATCCGCAAGGAACAGGCCGGCACCGAGCGGTTTTCGCTGGCGCGGTTTTATGTGCGCCGTCTGTTGCGGACCCTGCCGAATTTTTACTTGGTGCTGGCGCTGTATGCCTTGTGGCCGGCCATGCGTGGCGCCAGCGAGCTGCCGCCGCTGTGGAAGTTCCTGACCTTTACCCAGAATATCGAGCTTAAGCCGGGCACGGCGTTTTCGCATGCCTGGTCCTTGTGTGTGGAAGAGCGGTTCTATTTCCTGTTGCCGGCGCTGGCGCTGGGGATCGCCATGCTGCGCAAGTCGCTGCTGTGGGCGTGGTTGGCGGTAGCCGGCGCGCTGCTGGCCGGGATGGCGGTGCGCAGCCATTTGTGGGGCGGCCTTAGCGAGGCTGAACTGGGCAGCGGGCAGTATTACACGCAGATCTATTATGCCTCGTGGTGCCGTTTCGACGAGCTGGTGTGCGGCGTGGCGCTGGCGTTGCTGAAAAACTATCATGCGGCCGCGTGGACGCGCCTCACGGCCTACGGCAACTGGACGCTGGCGGCCGGTGTCGCGCTGACGGCGCTGAGCTGGCATTACCTGCTGGAAGACCACTACGGCTATGCGATGACGGTGTATGGCTATCCACTGCTGGGACTGAGCTTCTGCCTGTTGCTGCTGGCGGCGCTGAGTCCTGGCTCGCTGTTGCAGCGCTGGCGCGTGCCGTGCGCGGCCAGTGTCGCGCTGTGGTCGTACGCCATTTACCTGACGCACAAGCAGCTGTGCGTGCTGCTGCGCGCGCCGTTGCAGGAGCAGGGTTGGGGGCCGGAAAGCTGGCAGGCGATGGCTATCATGGGCGGGGCCAGCCTGCTGGTCGGCTGGCTGCTGTATCTATTAGTTGAAACGCCATTCATGAAGCTGCGCGACCGCTACGTGCCCAGCAACTACGTCAGTTCATCTCAATCACCTCAAACGGCGACTGCGTAGAGCCGAGGAAGGCCATCACGGCGCGGGCGCGGTCGCCCAGATCGTAACCGCTGGTGGATTCCACCACGCTGCGCAAGCCGGGTATCACTTCGGTGATATGCGGACTTTCATACGCCAGCACCAGCAGCGCCGCCAGTTCGCTGGCGCGGCCGCGGTTGACGCGCATGCGCTCCTCCAGCACCGCCAGCAATGCGCGCTGCATGCGCGGCGTCGGGTTGGTAATGTAGCCGAACACCAGCGGCGTGTTGCTGATGGCGTCGCACAAACGGCTTTCGATCTGTTCCGGCTTGACGTCGGAAGCAATGTCGAAATACGCGCCATTCCAGCGCGTGCGTTCGTAAGGGTGGCCAGGCGGGAAGGAGTCGGCAGTCTCGAAGCCGAGCATGTGGCTCAGCCGGCGCAGCCATTTCAATAGTATCGGCATCATCTTGATATTTTAACCTGTGGCTAAGGTTCCTATCCTTTCGGAAAGGAAGATATTTCCTCACTGAAATTAACATAGAATTGTATCAAGCCGGGCGCCCCCAAGAATTGCCGTCCATTTATCTGTATATCTCCTTGGGAGAAGTTTATGAAAATGGAAAATTTCAAGATTGGTACGCGCCTGATGGCTGGCTTCAGCATATTACTGCTGATGCTGGTCGTGGTGGCCGTCCTGGGCATCAGCCGCATGGCGGCGATTCAGCACAGCATGGTGGATATCACCAAAGGCAACGACGTGGAGGCCGCCATGGCCTCGGCGATGCGCCTGGCTGTCGACGACCGCATGATCGCGCTGCGCAATATCGTGCTGCTGGAGGACGCCGCGCAGATGCAGGCGCAGGCTGAGCGCATTCGCAAGCAGGCTGCCGAGTATGTCGCGGCCGAGCAGAAGCTGCGGGCCACTTTTGCCGAATATGGTATCCAGCAAGACGAAAGCAAGCTGCTGGAGGATATCGCCCGGCGCGCGGCCGCCGCGTTGCCGCTGATGGACAAGGTGCAGGCGCTGGGCCAGCAAAATCAAAACGCCGACGCGGTCAAGCTGTTGATGGGCGATTTGCGCACTGTCCAGCAGCAATGGCAGACCGACCTGCAAGCACTGATCGACAGCGAAAGACAACAGAACGAAGAAGCGACCGCCGCCGCCGATGCGTCGTATGCACTGGCGCGCAATGTCATGGTGGCGATCGGCATTGCGTCGGTGTTGTGCGGGCTGCTGATCGCATGGCGCATCACCCGCAGCATCACGCTGCCGATCGGTCGGGCGGTGAGCATCGCCCGCACGGTGGCCGGCGGCGACTTGTCGACCGAGATACAGGCGTCGGGCCGCGACGAGACCGGCATGTTGCTGGCCGCGCTGAAAACCATGAACGACAATCTGCGCGTAATTGTCGGCCAGGTGCGCGACGGCACCGAGACGATGAAGATCGCCTCGCAGGAAATCGCCACCGGCAATCTGGACTTGTCGTCGCGCACCGAGCAGCAGGCCGGTTCGCTGGAGGAGACCGCTTCGTCGATGGAGGAGCTGACCAGCACGGTCAAGCAGAATGACGACAACGCGCGGCAGGCGAACACGCTGGCGGCGATGGCATCCGAAGTGGCCGGCAAGGGCGGCGCGGTGATCGCGAATGTGGTGGAAACGATGGAAGAGATTAATTCGTCGTCAAAGAAAATCGCCGAAATCATCGGCGTGATCGACGGCATCGCGTTTCAGACCAACATTCTGGCGCTGAACGCGGCGGTGGAAGCGGCGCGCGCCGGCGAGCAGGGGCGCGGGTTCGCGGTGGTGGCGACCGAAGTCCGCAGCCTCGCGCACCGCAGCGCGGCGGCGGCCAAGGAGATCAAAACCCTGATCAGCGACTCGGTCGGCAAGGTCGACACCGGTGCGCGGCTGGTAGATCAAGCCGGGCAGACGATGAGCGAAGTGGTGGACAGCGTGCGCCGCGTCAGCGGGGTGATTTCCGAAATCACCGCCGCCAGCCGCGAGCAAAGCCTGGGTATCGAGCAAATCAACCAGGCGATCATCGAAATGGACGGCGTCACGCAGCAGAACGCGGCGCTGGTCGAGCAATCGGCGGCGGCGGCCGAGGCGCTGCAGGATCAGGCCGCCGTGCTGGCGGATCTGGTGGGCAAGTTCGTGCTGGCCGGGCCGGTGTCGCGCCAGCTGGCGCTCAGTGCGCGCTAGTCCGGGAGAAGACGTTCATGACCACCACGCCGGCGATGATCAGCGCCATGCCTATCATCGCCGGCAGATCCAGCTTTTGACCAAAAACCAGCCAGCCCACCAGCGCAATCAGCAGGATGCCGACGCCGGACCAGACCGCGTAAGCGATGCCAACCGGGATGGTGCGCAGCGTCAGCGACAGGAAGTAGAAGGCGATGGCGTAGCCGGCCACCACCAGCAGCGACGGCAGCGGGCGTGAAAAACCTTCGCTGGCTTTCAGCGCCGAGGTGGCGATGGTTTCGGAAACGATGGCAACGCCGAGATATAACCAGTTTTTCATGAATCCCTCCTGTGGTGATGCGGCGATTATGCAGATTTGCGGCGGGCTCCACCAGTCTTGTCAGGCGCGATGATGTCTGCGCAAAAAAAAACGGCCGGGGCAAGGCCCGGCCAAATAGGGAGAGAGGAAATCGGCAGCCCCAGGCGCAGCTAGTCTGCGCCTGGTGACTGTTGTAACTGTTAGGCCTGGGCTTCTTCGCCCAGCTTGCCGGCGCGGAAATCGTCTACGGCGGCGAAGATTTCGGCCTGCGTGTTCATCACGAACGGGCCATATTGCGCGATCGGCTCGTTCAGCGGCTGGCCGGCGATCAGGATGAAGCGGCTGTCTTCATCCGCCGTGACAAGCACGCCATCGGCGCCCTTGCTGTTGGCCAGAATCGCCATGCGTCCGCTGGCCACCGCCTTGTCGCCGATACTTGCCGCGCCGCGGTAAGTGAAGATAAAGGCGTTATGACCTTCCGGCAGCAGCTGGCTGAACGAGGCGCCGGCCGGCAGGTGAACGTCGAGATACAAAGGCTCGGTCACCTCGCGCTGCACCGCGCCATCGACGCCGTGCGAACGGCCGGCGATCACCTTGACCTTGGCGCCGGCTTCGGTGGTGAACGCCGGCACGTCGGCGCCGTTGAAGTCGCGATACCACGGGGCGCGCATCTTGTCCTTGGCCGGCAGGTTCAGCCACAGCTGGAAGCCTTCCATCACGCCGTCTTCCTGCTCCGGCATTTCGGAGTGGATCACGCCGCGGCCGGCGGTCATCCATTGCACGCCGCCGTTGGTCAGCAGGCCTTCATTGCCGGCGCTGTCTTTATGGCGCATGCGGCCTTCCAGCATATAGGTCACGGTCTCGAAGCCGCGGTGCGGATGGCTCGGGAAGCCGGCGATGTAATCGTTGGCCTGGTCGCTGCCGAAGTTGTCCAGCATCAGGAAGGGATCGAGGCGGCGCTGCAGCGTCTGGGTCAACACGCGATTGATCTTGACGCCGGCGCCGTCCATCACTGCCTGGCCGGTGATGATGCGTTCCACGCTGCGTGGGGTTTGTACGTGATCGGTCATGTCGTTCTCCATTAATGAGTGTGCCGCGCCGCCTGTGTGGATTACACCAGAACGGCGTTGATTTCTGCTTCCGCGTCGGCCTGTGCCTTGGCCACGGCTTCCGGACCCATGCCCAGCCCTTCGGCGAACACATATTGCACATCGGTCAGGCCGACAAAGCTCAGGAACATCTTGATGTGCGCCAGCTGGGTGTCGGTCGGCGCATCGCGGTGGATGCCGCCGCGCGACAGGGCCACGTAGACTTTCTTGCCGGTCAGCAGACCGACCGGGCCGGTTGGGCCGTACTTGAAGGTCACGCCGGCGCGGGCAATCGCGTCGAACCAGGTTTTCAGCTGGGCGGTGATGCCGAAGTTGTAGGTCGGCGCGCCGATCACGATCACGTCCGCCGCTTGCGCCTGGGCGATCAGGGCGTCGTCCAGCGCCACGCGGGCGGCTTGTTCGGCGCTGCGCTGATCAGCCGGGGTGAACAGGGCTTGCAGGGCGACTTCGTCCAGCACCGGGTGCGGATTCGCTGCCAGGTCGCGGCGGGTGACGGCGGCGCCTGGATTGGCGGCGGTGATCTTGGCGACCAAGGCATCGGCCAGACGGCTGGATTCGGAACCGGTGCTGCGGGCGCTGGAGTTGATTTGCAGGATGTTCATGGTGTCGCTCCTAAAATATTGGTGAGTGCTGCGTCGATGGAGTAACTTTAACCGTTTCAAAAACAATGCGGAAGGCGCTAGAATGGATAACATTAATCCACCAATGGAACAATGTTATGGAAATCGACCCTGGGGACCTGCTTTTGTTCGCGCGTATTGTGGAATGCGGCAGTTTCAGTCTGGCAGCGGAGCGGGTGCAGCTGCCCAAATCCACCGTATCGCGGCGGATTACGCTGCTGGAAGGAAAGCTGGGCGAGCGCCTGCTCCAGCGCACCACGCGCAAGCTGGTGCTGACCGAATTTGGCGCCAGCCTGCTGGAACATGCGCAAAAAGTGGCCGACGAGACGGAGGCGGCCGGCGCACTGGTACAGCACCGGCAGGTGGCGCCGAGCGGGCTGCTGCGGGTGTCGATGCCGGCCGACTTCGCCAACGGCGCGGTCAGCACGGTGCTGGGCAAGTTCATGGACCGCTATCCAGCCATATCACTGGAACTGGACCTATCGCCGCGGCGGGTGGATCTGGTGGCGGAAGGCTACGACCTGGCGATCCGCATGGGCAATCTGCCGGACGACGCCACCCTGGCGGCGCGGCGCATCACGCTGACGTCGCTGGCGCTGTACGCCTCGCCGCTGTATACCAATCTGCACGGCTTGCCCGAGCATCCGGACGATTTGTTCCGGCACGCTTTGCTGAGCTTGCCGCCAAGGCTGAATGGGCTGATCCGCTGGAAGCTGTTGCGCGGTAAAACCGAATGGGAGCGGGAGCTGCCGGTCAAACTGCTGGCGAACTCGCCCGAAATGCTGGTGCGCATGGCCAAGACCGGTGTCGGCATCGCGGCGTCGACCGAGGTATTTGCGCAGGAGGCGCTAAAAACAGGGGAGTTGGTGCGGGTATTGCCGGAGTGGGCGTTTCCCACTGTGACCGCATGGGCAGTGTTTCCTGGTCGCCGGCTGATGCCGGCCAAGACCAGGGTATTTCTCGACATGCTGGAGCAGAGCTTTGCCGTGAAGACTTAGGCGGGCGGCTTATTTCAGCTCGGCCATGGTCTCGCCGAGGTTGACCGGGCCGGCTGGCTGCCAGGCCGGGTTGAACTTCAGCACATCCTTCTGGAACAGCATCACCACGGTTGAGCCAAGCAGGAAGCGGCCCAGTTCATCGCCTTTTTTCAGTACGATGTTCTGGTCGCCGTAGTTCCATTCGGTGACTTGCGGCAGGCGCGGCGGGTTGACCACGCCATGCCAGACAGTGGCCATGCTGCCGACAATGGTGGCGCCCACCAGGGTCATGACGAACGGACCATGGGCGGTGTCGAACACGCACACCACGCGCTCGTTGCGGGCGAACAGGCCGGGAATGCCGCGCGCGGTGGTCGGGTTGACCGAGAACAGCTCGCCCGGCACATAGATCATGCGGGTCAGCTTGCCGTCGATCGGCATGTGGATGCGGTGATAGTCGCGCGGACTCAGATACAGGTTGGCAAAGCTGCCGTGCTGGAATTGCGCGGCCAGTTGGGCGTCACCGCCAACCAGCGCGGTGGTGCTGAATTTATGGCCTTTGGCCTGGAAAATCTGATCGTCTTCGATGTCGCCGAATTGGCTGATGCGGCCGTCGACCGGGCAAATATAGGCGGCGTTGGCCAGCGGACGCGCGTCCGGGCGCAGCGCGCGGGTGAAGAATTCGTTAAAGGTCTTGTAATTGGCGATATTCGGATCGAGCGCTTCGGCCATATTGACGTTATAACGGCCGACAAACCAGCGTATCAGGCTGGTCGTGTAATTGCCGCCCCTGGCGCCGGCGATGCGGCCGGCGAGATTGGTCAGCGCTCCCTTGGGAAGCAGGTATTGCGGCAAAACGGCAAGGCGATCGGACACGATGGCAAATCCATACAAATTAACGATCGTGCATTATAACGTCGCCTTGCGCGCCACGGCACAGATGATGACGACATTCTGATGCGTATAGCCGATTACCTCGTAGAGTTGGGAGGAGTGACCCTGGATTGTGAATTGGTGCAGTTCGATGCAACCAGGGAAAGTATCTATGCCGACCAAGTCGAGCGGCTTCCAGCCGAACTGGTCCACAAATTGCTCCCAATGGTAGCGTTGTGCGGAAATCGTAGACAGCGCATCGATTATCTCAATCGATTCGTGCGCTCCAAGTTCGTCTAAGCTAGCTCGGAAACGCAGATCGGTATCAATATCGAACTTAATCAACGCTCGTCCTTGATTTTTTGTTTTAGCCGCGCTATTTCACGGGCGAAGTCTTCTTGGGTAGCGGGTTTAACCTGGCCCGAGGCGAGGATTTTTTTATGGTAGGTGAGATCGAAATCCGGCGGAAGTCTGACGTCTCCCATCTCGCGGCGCCCTAATATCGCGGGGCGGTCGTTGCTGATATAAGGTGGTTCTTCGGTAAGCGGGCTGATGTTCAGTTTGCGGTTCATGGCGTGCCTCCCTGAATAGCGCATTATGCGCGTATTCACGCCGGCGAGTTTGATCGCACGCAAAATTTCGTTGCCAAATACTGAATATTTTCTATTGAACCGAGGCATAATTTCGGCATCCTGAAAACTTGCCTGAGCCAGCATGATGCCTACTCGTCTGACACCAATCGCCGCCGTGTTTTCCTTTTGGGTTGCCGCCGCCAAGGCGGACGTGGAGCAGCCCAAACCGCAGGAAATGATGAAGGTGGAAATTAAAGGCTCCGCCGCCAAATATGATGCGCGCCGCGATGATACCGCTAGCAAGACCGTGGTCAGCGCCGAGGAAATCCAGAAATACGGCGATACCTCGGTCAACGATGTGCTCAAGCGTTTGCCCGGGATTACCGTCGGCGGCGCGGCCGGCCGCAGTGGCGGCGAAATCCGCATGCGCGGCCTGGGCGCCGGCTATACCCAGATTCTGATCAACGGCGAACGCGCGCCGGCCGGCTTTGCCATCGATTCGCTGGCGCCGGAGGTGATCGAGCGCATCGAGGTGTTGCGCGCCGCCAGCGCCGAGTTCAGCACCCAGTCCATCGCCGGCACGATTAATATCGTGCTGAAGAAGGCGCTGAAATCGGCCCAGCGCGAAGTCAAATTCAGCCAGTCCAGGAGCAGCCACGCCAGCTCGCCCAGCGCCAGCCTGCAAATGTCGGATAAGAATGGCGGTACCTCGTATTCGCTCGGCGGCAATGCCTGGCGCTTCCGCTACGACCGCACCACGCCGACCCGCGAAACCGGCGTCGATGCCGACGGCATGCCGGATATCGATCGCGCCATCAGCTGGCAGGACGCAGGCCATGGCGACGGCTTCAACCTGTCGCCGCGCATCAACTGGACACTGGACAACGGCGACACGCTGACCTCGCAATCCTTCGTCAACTGGAACCGCTTCGCCAGCAACAGCCGCAGCCGTACCGAAGTCGCCTTCGGCGACGGCCCGGACTACGACCGCATCGATAGCAGCTACAGCAATCACAGCGGCTTCGCCCGCACCGACCTGAACTGGATACACAAGCTGGAACAGGGCGCCAAGCTGGACCTGAAGGCGGCAGTCAGCACCAACCGCAACACCGCCGATTCGCATCAGTTGGGCGGCAACCACGGCGCGCCGGCCACGCTGTACCGCACGGTGCATTCGGAAAGTCGCGAGCAGGGTTTCAGCACCCAGGGCAAGTATTCGACGCCGTTCATTTTCGGCAAGCCGGCCGGCGACGATGAGGCGGTTGAGCATTCGCTGGCGCTCGGCTGGGACGCCGGCGTGACCGACCGCGACGATGTCCGCATCCAGCGCGATGCCGAGCTGCCGGGCAGCTCGCCGATGAACGGCGACGAAGGCTTCAATGCCCGCGTCACGCGGCTGGCGCTGTACGGCCAGGATGAATGGAACATCACGCCCAACTGGTCGGTCTACACCGGCCTTCGCTGGGAGGGGCTGGACACGCGCGCCGATGGCGGCAGCATCGACGCTGTGCAGAACCGCTCCAGTGTGTTCAGCCCGCTGATGCAGACCCTGATCAAGCTGCCCAACAAGAAGGACCAGCTGCGCCTGGCGCTGACCCGCACCTACAAGGCGCCATCCACCGCCGCGCTGATACCGCGCCGCTCCACGTCGACCAACAACAGCCCGACCGAGCCGGACCGTCGCGGCAATCCCAATCTGAAGCCGGAGCTGGCGCTGGGCCTGGACGCTTCGTTCGAGCATTACTGGGGCGAGGGCGGTTTGCTGAGCGCCAGCGCGTCGATCCGCCGCATCGAGAACTACACCCATCAAGGCCTGTTCTACGAGGACGAGCGCTGGGTGGCCAACGCCATCAACGACGGTCGCGCCGAAACCCGCGGCATCGAGCTGGAAGCCAAGTTCCCGGCCAGCGCGCTGATGGATGACGCACCCAAGCTGGACCTGCGCGCCAGCATCAGCCGCAACTGGTCGCGGGTGGACGCGGTACCCGGTCCGGACAACCGCCTGGACCAGCAAGTGCCGCTCAGCGCCACGCTCGGCATCGATTACAGGACGCCGGACGGCCAGTGGAGCACCGGCAGCAGCTTCAGTTTCCGCAACGGCGGCCTGGCGCGCCTCAGCGGCACGCAGGGCGGTTACACCTCGGTGCGGCGCGATCTGGACGTCTACGCGCTGTGGAAACTCGATCCGCAAAACAATCTGCGCCTGGCAGTATCCAATCTGCTGGCGCAGGACTACACCACCGAAAGTATCTATAACGACGCCAATGGCACACTTAATCGCATGACGGTGGCGAATGGTGAAACACAATTCCGCGTTACCGTGGAAACGCGCTTCTAATTCCGGAAGTTATGTCGCCGCTTATATATACTCCAGCAAACAGTGGTGGAAAATATCCATTTTTATCGCTATATTGGTATTTGTTTGGATATATCTGGAATATCTCTGTCGAGTTATGGTAAATTGCGGCTATCAAATCTCACACATTGTCACCTGTGATTTTTATGAAATCTGACCCATCGATAAGAAGGAAATGAGATGACGACTTACCAGGAATACAAAGCCAAGATCGCCGAGCTGGAAAATCTGGCTGAAACCGCCCGTAAAGATGAAATCGCCAAGGCGAAAGAGCAAATCGCCACGATCATGCGCGATTATGGCCTGACCATTGCCGATTTGGGCGCGGTGGCCAAGGTTAAGACTTCCAAGCCACGTGCACCGGTGCCAACCAAATACCGCGATGACGCCAGCGGCCAAACCTGGACCGGCCGCGGCCGCGCACCGAAATGGCTCGAAGGTAAGAACAAGGACGATTATCTGATTAAGTAATCGTTGTGCAAAAGCCGGCGTAGTGGGTTATATCTGATAAACCTGCCGCCGGCTTTTTTGATTTAATCGCCCGCGTAGCGCGGCACAGCTTTTTCATCTGGCAGTGAGCCGGACTCAGGCATTTCGTGAGATGATTGCGAAATGCCATCTATTCCCCTTTTTCCGCTAAAAACCATCCTGTTCCCTGACGGTCATTTGCCGTTGCAGGTGTTTGAAGTCCGCTATCTTGATCTGGTTAAACGCTGCATCGCCAAAGGGGAGGAATTCGGCGTGGTCTCGCTGCTCGATGGCAGCGAAATACGGGTGCCGGACCAGCACGAAACGCTGTCCGGCTGCGGCACCATGGCGCGCATCCTCGACTGGAGCGCGCCATTGCCGGGGCTGCTGCAAATCTCCTGCATCGGCACCACGCGCTTCCAGGTCAAGTCGGCCGAACAACTGAAGCACGGTCTGTGGATGGCCGAGGTGGACGAAGTGGCGGAAGACATGGTGGTGCCGATCCCGAGCGAACAGCAGGATGTCGCCAACGCGCTGGGCGCGCTGATCCGCTCTCTACAGAAGAAACAGATTTCCACCGCGAATATGTCGCTGGCGCCGCCCTATCGGCTGGACGAAGCGGGCTGGGTGGCCAACCGCTGGTGCGAGCTGCTGCGGCTGGATCTGGAAGAGAAGCAGCGTCTGCTGCTGCAGGAGAATCCGGTGCTGCGGCTGGAACTGGTGCAGGATGTGCTGAGCGAGAACGGCCTGCTCGATTAATCGGCGTGCGCGGCGCTGGGCTCTTCCAGCGCGTGGATGCGCACCGACCATATCACGCCTGCCGCCAGCAACACCATCGCGGCGATTTCCAGTCCGCGCGGGAACTGCTGCTTGTAGATAAAGCCGTACAGCAGCGCGAACAGCGTTTCAAACAGAATCAGCTGGCCGGCCAAGGTCAGCGGCACCTTGCGGCTGGCCATATTCCATAAATGGTTGCCGGTGGCCGACGCGCCCAGCGCGATCACGACGTTGACGGTCCAGAACACGCCCCAGTCGCGGCCGCTTGCCACGGCTGCTGTGCCGCTCACGTCGCCATGGAAGAAGGCCAGCGCCACCAAGGCTATCACCAGCGCGATCAGGCCGCTGGAGACGCCATACAGCGCTGACCATTCGCCGCTGCTGAAGTGCGGATTGCGTTTCAGATAGCGTGCGTTGTCGACCGAGTACCAGGTCCAGCAGGCCAGCGCGCCGGCCGCGCACAGCACGCCGAACAGCTTGTAACTCAGCGGCAAGCCGTTGCCGGCATCATGCGTGAAGACGTCGATATTGATGCAGGCGATGCCGGCAGCCACCAGCAGCAGTGGCAGGCTGAGCTGCTTGAGCGGCACCGAGCCGTGGTCTTTCTGGCCCATCAGCGTGACCGAAATCGGCAGCACGCCGATGATCAGCGAAGTGGCCGCGACGCCGGCAAACTTGACCCCCAGCGCGAGCAGCATGTAGTAGACGATGTTGCCGGCCAGGGCGTGCTTGAGCAGGGCGACGATGTCGCTGCGGTCGAGCCGGCGCAGCAGCGGCGGTAGCCGGGTCGACATTACGGCAGCGGCGATCAAACCATAGGCGAGGTAGCGGCCGCAGGCCATTTCCAGCGGCGTGAAAGCGCGCAGAAACTCGGGCGCAATGAACACCATGCCCCACAAGGCGCCTGCCAGCAAACCACACAACACGCCTTGCCACATCGTTGGAAATCCTTAGTAGAGAGAGCTCAGCCACCAGACGCCGGCGACGTTGGCGGCGACGCTGCACCAAAACGCCAGCTGGAATGAGGTCTTGACGGTTTTATGCCGCAGCGTGCGCTGTGCCAGCAGGCCGCCGGGCCAGCCGCAGCATAGCCCCATCAACAGCAGCGTGCGTTCGGAGAGGCGGCGCCGCTGGTGAATCGCCGCCGCCTTGTCGATCGCATAGGCGATGAAGCAGGCGACGCTGGCGACGCCGTAGAACGACGCCAGCCACAGCAGCGTCAGCGTCGCCTCGGGGGCGATCAGAAGTAGCTCAGGCCGAGGGCGGCCTTGACTTCGTCGGCGGTCCTGGCGGCCACTTCGCGCGCCTGCATCGTGCCTTCCTTCAGCAGCTGCATGATGTAGCCCTTGTCTTTTTCCAGCTCTTCGCGGCGTGCGCGGATCGGCGCCAGCATTTCTTGCAGCACCACTTCCAGGCGTTTCTTGACGATCGAGTCGCCCAAGCCGCCGCGCACGTAGTGGGCCTTCATCTCTTCCAGCTTGTCTTTTTCCGGATCGAAGGCGTCCAGGTAGATGAAGGCGACGTTGCCTTCCAGGTGGCCCGGATCTTCCACGCGCAGGTGCAGCGGGTCGGTGTAGACCTTTTTGACGGCGGCGGTGATCTCGGCGGCGCTGGCGCCCAGGTTGATGGTGTTGCCCAGCGATTTGCTCATCTTGGCCTTGCCGTCGATGCCCGGCAGGCGGCCCAGGTCCGGCACCAGCGCCTTGCACTCGACCAGGATGTCCTTGTCGACCAGGCGATTGAAGCGGCGCACGATTTCGTTGGTCTGTTCGATCATCGGAATCTGGTCTTCACCGACCGGCACCAGCGTGGCCTTGAAGGCCGAGATGTCGGCCGCCTGCGAGGCGGGATAGGTGAGGAAGCCGGCCGGAATGTCGCGCTCGAAGCCGCGCAGGGCGATTTCGGTCTTCACGGTCGGGTTGCGCTCCAGGCGGGCGACCGTGACCAGGTTCAGGTAGTAAAAGGTCAGCTCGGCCAGCTCCGGGATCTGCGACTGGATCAGGATGGTCGACTTGGCCGGGTCGATGCCGACCGCCAGGTAGTCCAGCGCCACTTCGACCACGTTGCGGTGCACCTTGTTGGTGTCGTCCATATTGTCGGTCAGCGCCTGCGAGTCGGCCAGCATGATGAATTGCTTGAACTGGTGCTGGTATTCCACGCGGTTGCGCAGGCTGCCGACGTAGTGGCCCAGGTGCAGCGGGCCGGTCGGACGGTCGCCGGTCAGGATGATTTGCGGACCTTTCGGTGCGGTGACTACGGCTTCGGTGCTTGGTTCGGTCAGACTCATCAGGGTTCCTTTACGTTGCCCCGGGTCTGGCGCTTGGGATATAAAAACGCCACCAGACTAGGGCGGCGTTGATAAAAATATCACATCACTATGGGTGTACAGTGGCCGCGCTCGCTAAGAGCGACGCCAAGATGTGCGGGTGTGAAGCGGGGCAGAAAAAATCATGGCCGTATGGTTGCAGTTTGGTGGCGGTCTGTCAAGTTCGGGAACCGTTCTGCCCGCGCGGCGGTCTAAGCTGAAAAGGAGACCGGCATGGCTAACAACTTCAATACGGTGGCGTTCATGGATACCCTGGTGGAAGGCGGCTTTTCAGAAACGCAGGCCAAGGCGCTGGCGTCCGCCATGTTTCAGCTGATCGATAATCATCTCGTCACAAAAGACTATCTGGACATGCGATTGGCCGAGTTGCGAGCCGAGGTCCGCGAGGGACAGGCGGCGCTCAAGGCTGACTTAATTCAGTGGATGTGCGGGTTGCTGATCGTACAATCCGGCGTCACTGCTGCACTCTTCAAGCTGCTGCATTAGTGGTATATTGCTCCACTGGAAACTTTTCGTGGAGCCGTCATGCGTTTTACCGCTGTTGCAGCGTTGCTTGCCTTGTCCTTTCCTGTTTTTGCGCAAACGCCGGCCATGGCGCCGGATATTCCTGCCAAGTTCGATACCCTCATTCCCAACGCCGATTACGTCAAGCGCGAAGTCATGGTGCCGATGCGCGATGGCGTCAAGCTGCACACGGTGATCCTGATCCCGAACGGTGCCAAAAACGCGCCGATCGTCCTGACGCGCACGCCATACAACGCCAGCGGCCGCGCCAGCCGCAACGTCAGCCCGAGCGTGCAGGCCACCGCCGGCCAGGGTGATGAAACCATGCTCGGCGAAGGCTATATCCGCGTCTTCCAGGACGTGCGCGGCAAGTACGGCTCCGAAGGCGACTACGTGATGACCCGCCCGCTGATCGGCCCGCTGAACAACACCCGCAACGACCAGTCCACCGACGCCTGGGACACCATCGACTGGCTGGTCAAGAACATCCCGGAAACCAACGGCAAGGTCGGCATGATCGGCTCCTCGTACGAAGGTTTCACCGTGCTGATGGCGCTGACCAACCCGCACCCGGCGCTGAAAGCCGCCGTCCCGATGAGCCCGATGGTCGACGGCTGGCGCGGCGACGACTGGTTCCACAACGGCGCCTTCCGCATGCCGAATCTGCGCTACATCGCCAGCCAGACCGCCGCGCGCGGCGCAGGCAAGCAACTGGCCACCGGCGTCTACGACGATTACGATGGCATGCTGCGCGCAGGCTCGGCCGCCAGTTACGCCGCCCAGTTCGGCCTGGATAAACTCAATTTCACCAAAAAACTGTTCGAACATCCATCCTACGACAGCTACTGGCAGCACCAGGCGCTGGATAAAATCCTCGCCCAACGCGAACTGAAAGTGCCGACCATGAACGTGGTCGGCTACTGGGATCAGGAGGATATCTATGGCGCCTACGCGGTGTACGAAGCCCTGGAGCCGAAGGACAAGGACAACAACAGGAACTACCTGGTGGTCGGCCCATGGCGCCACAGCGGCGTCAATTACGAAGGCTCGACCCTCGGCGCGCTCAAGTTCACCGGCGACACCGCGCTGGAATTCCGCCGCGACTTCATGCAGCCCTTCCTCGACCAGTACCTGAAAGACGGCGCGCCGGTGGCCGACACGCCGCCGGTGCTGTTCTACCAGACCGGCGTCAATCGCTGGCAGAAACTGCCGCAATGGCCGCTGGCCTGCGCGGAAAACTGCGCCACGCCGCTCAAGCCGATCTACCTGCAGGGCGGCTTCAAGCTGGGCTTCGACGCGCCGAAGGAGGGCGCCGGCTACGATGAATACGTGTCCGACCCGGCCAAGCCGGTGCCGTTCGTGCCGCGCCCGGTGCGCATGAGCGACCGCAATGTCTGGCAGCCATGGCTAGTGTCCGACCAGCGCAGCTTCTCCGACCGTCCGGACGTGCTGACCTATGTGACCGAGCCGCTGAAAACCAAGGTGCAGATCGCCGGCGCGCCGGTGGTCAACCTATTCGCCACCACCACCGGCACCGACGCCGACTGGGTAGTCAAGCTGATCGACGTCTACCCGGACGAAGTGCCATCGCAGCCGGAACTGGGCGGCTACCAGCTGGGCATCAGCATGGACATTTTCCGCGGCCGCTACCGCAACAGCCTGGAAACGCCGTCGCCGGTTCAGGCCAACACGGTCGAACGTTACCGCTTCCCGCTGCCGAACGCGAATCACGTCTTCCTGCCCGGCCACCGCATCATGGTGCAGGTGCAATCGAGCTGGTTCCCGCTGTACGACCGCAATCCGCAGACCTATGTGCCGAACATCTTCTACGCTAAGCCTTCGGATTATCAGAAGGCTACGCTGAAGGTCTACCGCGCCGGCGAACAGCGTAGCGCGATCGAACTGCCGGTGGTCGAAGCGAAGTAACAGGCGCCTAGCGCGGACGCACGCTGTCGGTCAGCACGTCCGCGCGGAAGTAGCGCAGATAGCCTTCCATGATCTGGTTGGATTTGCCGGCCTTCTCCAGCGCCTCGCGCAGGATGGCCTGATCTTCCGGCTTGAGCGCGTGGGACAGGTAGGCGCCGCTCTGGCGCCACGGCAGTTCCGGTATCGCTTCCGCCTTCAGCTTTTCCTGCAGGCCGTGCACCCGCGTATCGCGCCGGATCGCGCCAGCCATCAAGCTTGGCCCCATGATGGTGACGTCGGCCGATCCCGCATGCAGCAGGCGCGCGACGGCGATCACGTCCACCTCGACGAACAGGCGGCCTTGTTTCTGCAGCTCGGCGACCAGCGCCGCATAATGCTCGTCGTAGTCGAAGCCGCGCACCACGGCCACGCGCAGTTCCTTGCGCGCCAGCAGATCCTGCGCGCTGGTGATGGGCGCGCGCCCGGTGTTCACGGAAATCAGCATGGCGCGGTGGTTGATCATCGGGATGAATGTGCCGATCTTGTCACGCTCCGGCGTGCGCGACGCCGGCACCAGCACATCCGCCTTGCCGGCCTTGAACATGGCCACCTGGCGCGCGCGCGGCACCACCGAAAACAGGATGTTGCAGCCGCTCCTGGCGCCGATGTTGCGCAGCACGTCCGGATAAATCCCTTTTACATGGTCGCCGTCGATGATCACGCTGGCGCCGTTGGACGACACCGGCGCCGTGATCGCGCGCGAGCAGGTGGCGCCGGCCTGCGCTGCGGCGGCTGCCAGGCAGGCCGCCAGCAGCGCGCGCAGCTTCACGCCGGCACCTCGTGCTTGCGGAAGTAGCCGCGCGCGACGAAGATGGCGACCGTCTGCATTGCGGCGCACAAGTAGAAGGTGCTGCCGACGCGCCAGTCGCCGGCCGCCAGATGGCTGACTTCACCCAGGATGGCGGAACCCAGCAGCGGCATGATGATCACGCCGACACTGCCGATCGATTGCAGTGAACCCATCAACTCGCCCTGTTCGTTCGACGGCGTACTCTTGGAGATGATGCTTTGCAGCGCCGGGCCGATGGCAAACGACAGCACATTGCACAGGATGAGCACATACATCATCCAGCCTTGCGTGGCCAGTCCATACAGCAGATAGGTGATGGCGCCCGACGCCAGTCCCAATACCGACAGCCGCACCTCGCCGAAGCGCTTGATCAGGATGCCCAGCAGGCCGGCCTGCACCACCGCCGCCGTCAGGCCGACGCAGAACAGCGCCGCGCCGTTCTGTCCCGGCGTCCAGTTGAAGCGGAAGGTGGTGTACAGCACCCAGGTGGTTTGCAGCATCATGCCGGCCAGCGTCGCCAGCGCATAGGTCACCAGCAGGCCGCGGATATCGGTGCGGCGCGCCAGCTTGAGCAAGGCCGCCAGCGGATTCAGTTTGGCCAGCGTGAACGGCGCGCGGCGGTCGGCCGGCAGCGATTCCGGCACCAGCAAGTAGCCATAGACGAAGTTGGCCGCCGACAGCGCGCCGGCCACGTAGAACGGCAGATGCAGGTCGACCGTGCCCAGCAAGCCGCCCAGCATCGGCCCGCAGATGAAGCCCAGGCCAAAGGCGGCGCCGATCTTGCCGAAGCTCTTGGCGCGGTTTTCCGGCGTCGAGATATCCGACGCATAGGCCGACGCCACCGACATGCTGGCCGACGACATGCCGCCGATGACGCGGCCGAGGAACAGCCAGGCCAGGTTCGGCGCCCACGCCGTGGCGAGGAAGTTGATGCACATGCCGGCCATCGAATACAGCAGCACCGGACGGCGGCCGACGCGATCGCTGATCGCACCCAGCATCGGCATGAACAGGAACTGCATCAGGCCGAACACCGCGCTCATCATGCCATACCAGTAGGCCTGGCCTTCGCGCGTGCCGGTGAACTCGCCCACCAGCACCGGCAGAACCGGCACGATCAGGCCGATGCCCAGCATGTCGATGAAAATGCAGATCAGTACAAAATTCAGGTTGCCCGGCGCTGCCGCCGTGTCGCTTTTGCTCATGGGTGCTCGGAACGGGTTACGGCGTGGCCGGGCTGGCGGCCCATTCGGCGATGAAGTTGTCGCGGAAGGCGATCAGCTCCTGCATGCGCGCTTCCGCCAGGCGGCGGCCGGCGGCGGTCTGCATCTTGGCGGGCAGGGTGGCCAGCTTGGTGTCGATGTGATCCAGCGCATAGGCCTTGTCGTTCAGGTCGCGGTGCAGCGCCATCGGGTCGTCCGGGTGCGCCAGCGCCGAATCCATGCGGCCGGCGGTGTAGAACAGGCGCGCCAGGCCGACCGCGCCCAGCGCGTCCAGCCGGTCGGCGTCCTGCACAATCTTGGCCTCAATGGTTTCGGGGCGGATGCCGGCCGAAAAACTGTGGCTTTCGATGGCGTGGGCGACGGCCGCCAGCTTGTTCGGCGGGAAGTCGAGTTCGGCCAGCTGGCGGCTGGCCAGCAGCGCGGCCTTGCGCGACGCCAGATGACGCTCGGGATCGTTCTTCGGCAGGTTGACCAGGTCGTGCAGGTAACAGCCGGCCAGCACCACCAGCGCGTCGGCTTCGGGATAGTCGTCCAGCAGCAGACCGGCGTTGCGCCAGACACGGTGCAGATGGTTGGTGTCGTGGGCGCCGTCCATGCCTTGCGCGGCGACGGCAAGGGCGACCAGGCGCGGGTGCCAGCTACTGAGCAAGCTATTCATCGGTCTCCCTGAAATATTAGCGATTGGTAGCAAATCATACAGGCTCGCGACGCCGTTGTGCAGCCGAATGCATGGTTGAATTGCCAATCTGGGAATTGCAATAAGTTTATTTTATTGCCGTGGCGCATTTATTTGGTGCCATTTTTCTTGACTTCAGGTAACATTATGCCCAGTCACTTTAGCAATGAAGGAAAACCTATGTCCAACGTAAGCGAACTCAACGCCTCGGCAAGCATCGCCGGCGAATATCTGGCCTTTACCCTCGGCCAGGAAGAGTATGGCATCGACATCCAGAAAGTCAGCGAGATCCGCAGCTACGAAACCCCCACCCGCATCGCCAATGCGCCAGGCTTCGTCAAAGGCGTGGTCAATCTGCGCGGCATCATCGTGCCGATCGTCGACATGCGCATCAAGTTCAATCTGGGCGAGCCGACCTACGACCAGTTTACCGTCGTCATCATCCTCAACATCGGCCACCGCGTGGTGGGCATGGTGGTGGACCGCGTGTCCGACGTGACCACGCTGACCCACGAGCAAATCAAGCCGGCGCCGGAAATCGGCTCGGCGCTGAACACCGACCACATTGTCGGCCTGGGCACGATCGACGAGCGCATGCTGATTCTGGTCGATATCGACAAGCTGATGTCCAGTGCGGACATGGGCCTGATCGAGAGCACGGCGCTGGCCGCATAAGCGTCAGTCCACATCGCACCGGGCCAGGCTGGTCCCGATGCTGGTGCCGTTTTTGTTTTTGTTGTTACTCCGAGAGGTAGGTGCAAGAATGAATGTGTTGGCGAATATCAGTATCGGCAAACGCCTGGCGTTGGGCTTTACGATCATTTTGGCGTTTGCGATGCTGATCACCGGCATCAGCGTGTGGCGTCTGCAAGGCGTGGCCTCGGCCACCAGTGAAATGATGCAGGTGCCGCTGGCCAAGGAGCGCATGATCTCCGACTGGTCGGGCAAGATCGATAGCGGCATCCGCCGCACCACCGCGATTGCGCGCAGCAGCGACCAGACGCTGGGCACTTATTTCGCCGAAGAGTCCAAGGCCTCGTCGGCCGCTTCCGGCGAACTGCAAAAGAAAATCGAAGGCCTGATCTCCGACGCCGACGAGAAGGAACTGTTCACCCGTATCGGCGAGCAGCGCAAGGTCTATCTGTCGTCGCGCGATCAGATCAACAAGCTGAAGACCGCCGGCGAGCTGGATGAAGCCACGCGCATCTTTGAAACCGTTTTCCGTCCCGGCACCGCCAAGTACCAGGAGTTGATCGCCGAGCTGTTGAAAATGCAGCGCGCGAAGATCGACGCCAGCGCCGCCCACATCGACGACGTCGCCACCAGCAGCCGTCATCTGCTGTTCGTGCTGGCCGCGCTGGTGCTGGTGTTCGGCCTGACCAGCGCCTGGCTGCTGACCACCGGCATCGTTCGGCCGTTGCAGGAGGCGGTCATCGCGGCACGCCGCGTCGCCAGCGGCGACCTGACCGGTTATATCGACGACAGCGCCAAGGATGAAACGGGCCAGCTGCTGTCGGCGCTGAAGGAAATGAATTCCAGCCTGCTCAACATCGTCACCGAGGTGCGCACCGGCACCGATCACATCACCACCTCGTCGACCGAAATCGCCCAGGGCAACCAGGACCTGTCGCGCCGCACCGAGCAGCAGGCCGGCGCGCTGGAGGAAACTGCGTCGTCGATGGAAGAGTTGACTTCCACCGTCAAGCACAACGCCGACAACGCGCGCCAGGCTAACCAGCTGGCCGCTTCGGCGGCCCAGGTGGCCGTCAAGGGCGGCGCCGTGGTGGCAGAGGTGGTGGGCACCATGGATTCGATCAACCAGTCGTCCAGCAAAATCGTCGACATCATTTCGGTGATCGACGGTATCGCCTTCCAGACCAATATCCTGGCGCTGAACGCGGCGGTTGAAGCGGCGCGCGCCGGTGAACAAGGTCGCGGCTTTGCGGTGGTGGCGTCCGAAGTGCGCAATCTGGCGCAGCGCTCAGCCTCGGCCGCCAAGGAGATCAAGGCGCTGATCGGCGACTCGGTCGAAAAGGTCAACCAGGGCAGCAAACTGGTGGCCGATGCCGGCACCACGATGGACGAAATCGTCGCCAGCGTGCACAAGGTCAGCGACATGATTTCCGAAATCACCGCCGCCAGCAGCGAGCAAAGCGCCGGCATTCATGAGGTCAATCAGGCGATCGGCTCGATGGACGCGGTGACGCAGCAGAACGCGGCGCTGGTCGAGCAGGCCGCCGCCGCCGCCGAGTCGATGCAGCAGCAGGCTGCGGCGCTGGCGCAGGCGGTCAGCGTGTTCAAGGTGGACAACACGCCACGGCTGCCGAATGCGCGCCGTCAGCCGCTACAAATCGCTCGCAGCGTTTGAGATTTTCCGATAGCATTGCTTTTTCGCTTATGTTATCGGGAGTCTAATGCGTTATTTGCTGGTGGTGTTGATGGCGGCGCTGGCGCCGCTGGTGCGGGCGGAGACCGGCTTTGCCGGTCTTGAGCGGGGGCCGCATGGCGTCGGCTTCCGCCTGGTGCAGCAGTACGATTATTCGCGCAGCTACCGCGAGAAGTTCGATGCGGTGAGCGGTCAGCCGTTCGCTGGCGAGCGTTCCCGTCCGGTGCAGACGCTGGTCTGGTATCCCGCCGCGCCGTCCGGCACGCGCATGCCTTATTCTGATTATCTCCGCACGGAAGCCACCGACGATAACTTTGGCCGCCCCCCGGCCGAGGTGGACGCCTTCATGGCGCGCCAGCGCAAATCCGCTGGCGCTGCGGTCGGCGAAGCGCAAGCCGGCGCGCTGTATGCGCAGCGCATGTGGGCGGTACGCGATGCGGCGCCATCGAAAGGAAAATTTCCGGTGCTGGTGTATGCGCCCGGCGGCGGCAGCCCGGCCCACGAAGCGGCGGATATCGGCGAGTATTTCGCCAGCCATGGCTATGTGGTGATCGCCAGCCGCAATCTCGGCACGCGCAGCTACCAGATGAACTTCGACCGCGAAGGCGCGCAGACGCAGGCGCGCGACATCGGCTTCCTGGTGTCGTACGCCCATACGCTGCCGTTCGCCGACACGGCGCATATCGCTGCCGCCGGCTGGAGCTGGGGCGGCATGACCAATCTGTTCGCGGCAGCCGCCGACAACCGCATCTCGGCGGTCATCAGCCTGGATGGCACGCGCGAGCCGGAGCTGACCAAAACCCTGCCGGTGTCGCGCCTGACGATACCCTGGCTGTATATCTCGCGCCAGCTGGCCACCATCTCGGACCTGAACCGGCGCGGCATCGATACCTCTTTCAGTCTGCTCAACGCCGCGCGCCACATGCAGCTCTATCAACTGGTGATGCAGCCGATGGTGCACGTCGATTTTTCGCCTGCGGCCTTGCGCTTCATGCCGCCTTCACATTTCGCCAGCTATACGCGCGCGGAGGTGGAGCAGGCTTACAACTGGACCGCGCGCTACATGCTGGCATTTGCCGATGCGTACCTGAAGAACGATGCCGCCGCACTGGCTTTCATCCAGCGTTCGCCGACGCAGAACGGCGCCCCGCGCCATATGGCCTTGTACGAGCCGCGCGCGGCCGATGCCGGACCGGTGGCGACGCGCGCCGGCTTTGCCGCCGAATTGGCGAAGCAGGGATACGGGCAGGCGATCGCCATCTACGGCAAGCTGCATGGGGGGGACAGCAACTTCGTGCTCAGCGATTCCGATATCAATGGTTGGGGCTATGAGCTGCTGCGTTCCGACAGGGCGGCAGCCGGCGTCGAGATGTTCAAGCTGGGCGTGTCGCTGTACCCGAACGACAGCAATCTGCACGACAGTCTGGCCGAGGGCTATGAAGCGGTGGGCAACCAGCCTGCCGCCATCGCCAGCTACCAGCGCTCGCTGGAACTGGATCCGAAGAACGGCCACGCGGTGGAGCGCCTGAAAGCCTTGCGCTAGCCAGGCCCGTGTTCGATGGCCTGCTGCGACAGGCGGTCCGCGTCGCCATTGCGGTGACGCGGCACCCAGCGCAGATCGACCCCGCCCAATGTCGCCATCAACGCCACCACGCGTGCGCGGTGCTGCTCCAACCCCTTGGCTCCGTGCTGCGCGCCGAGATTCACATCATTGACGACCACCTGGCTGTCGCCGCGCACTGCCAATCCGCTTGCGCCGACCTCGCACGCTGCTTCCAGCAGCGCGGTCAGGGCCAGGTATTCCGCTTCGCTGCTGTTGCCATATCCGGCGCGGCGGCTAATTTCCACATGCTGGCCATCCGGCCCGCACAGCAGGGCGCCGATGCCGATCTGGCCGGGGTTCGGATGCGCCGAGCCGTCGAACCAGCCGCGCCATGCGGCCGCTGGCTGCATGCTTGCCTTGCGCTGCGCCAGCTTGTGCGCGGCGTTGGTCTGCCGTTCCAGGCGCCGCTGTTCGTCGCGCCGGCGCAGCGCTTCGCGCTGCGCCAGTAAGTGGGCCAGCCCGAGTGTGCCGGCGGCCAATGTCAACACCTGCAATAATGCCTGCGCTTCGCTCAGTTGCGCGCGTCCCGCCAGACGGCGCGCGGCCACGCGCTCGCCTTTGAAGGCGGCCGTGGCCAGCGTTTCAAACTCTGTATTTTTCATTAATCGCGACGACGGTTGTCCGGGTGATGATCATACCGGTTTGGCACACCGTCGCCATCGCGGTCGCGGTCGTGACGATTGGGAATGCCGTCGTGGTCGCGGTCTCCGCGTCCCCGGTTATCGCCGCGATGGTCGCCACGGCTGTCGTGACGGTCGTAGCGGTTGGGGATGCCGTCGTGATCGCGGTCGCCATTCGGGCCGCGATCCCAGCGTGCATCCTGGCGATACCAGCGGCCGTCACGCTGTTCCCAGCGCGGCTGATGATAGATATAGCCGGGACGCGCAGCGATCCAGTTGCCGCCTACCCATGCATGGCTGTTGCCGCGCCAGTCCCAGTAGCCGGGCGACCAGACGTAGCCTGGACGCGGCGCGGGAATCCGTTCATACCGTGGTGGCGGCGGCGCGACGGCAATGTAATCGACGCGGGTCGGACCGCCGCTGACTACCCAGCCGCCGGGGGCGAAGCGCCAATCGCGGCCGTCGCGCACCCATTCGGCCTGGCGCCAGTAATTGCCGGGGCGCTCGCGCTCCCAGTGGCCGCCGGCCCAGGCGTGGCGGTGGCCGTCCCAGTTCCAGTAGCCCGGTGCCCAGACATAGCCGCGGCGCGGTGCGGGCACGCTTTCAAAGCGTGGAGGGGGTGGTGCGTTGCCGATCACGATGCTGACGCCGACCTGGGCGGAGGCGGTGGCGGGTACAAATGCTGCCGCGCTCAGTGCGAGCATGGCGGTGGCGAAAATTGGCTTGATCATGATTGAGTCCTCCGTTCTTTTGTGAACGAACTATATCAAGCGGTTTTCGTCGTGGTGCTGTCTGATTCAACTTTTTACATATGACACAAAGCCGTGCAAATCCAATGTGCGCCGGCGCACGGTATCAGATTTTGTTGGCTTTGGAGGCTTCGGCGGCCATGACGGTGGCGCGCTCTTCCAGCACCGATTGCAGCTTCTGTTCAGGCGTCAGGCGCTTGGCGCTGACCACCACCGTTTGCATCGCCGGATCTTGGGCGACGGCGGTGTGGTTGGTGAGGGCGTAGGCGGCGCCGCAGGTCAGGGCGGCGGCGACGACGAACAGGGCTTCAAAGTTTTTCAGGACGTTCATTTTGCGCTCCTTCGGTGGGTGAATTGAGTTTCGATGTAGTCACTGTATCCAAAGGCTGCGCAAGCTGCGCGCGGATTGCGACGAGATGCGGTTTCTGCGGCCCGAAATGCATTTTTGTGGGATGAGAGGATGGTTTTCCTCCATCCCTCCGCTAAGCAGTGCAAACCGATAGCGAGGGGCCTATGCCGCACTTCATCCGCACCATACTGCAAGCCTGGACCGAGCGCCGCCGTACCAGCCGCCGCAGCGCCAACCTGCGCGCCGGCCAGCGCGGCGACCCGGCACCCCGGCTGGTTTGCGCGCATGTCCATGCTGCCAGGCCGCACTCATCGCGCGCCGTCTGGATCGCCGTGGCGGCCGTGGTGTTGGCGACTGGCGGCGGTGCGATCATCGCCGGCCATGCCCGTCATCTGGCCGCATCCACCGGCAGTACGCCGCAAGCCGCCGCGCATGTCCGTGCTGCCAATGCCTACCAATCGATCTTGCCGGGGATTGCCTTCAGCGTGCCGGCCGATACCGGCATCAGCGCCAGCCTGCACCCCGGTGGCGCCTTGCTGATTGCCGCCAATCTGCAAGCCGCCCCGCCGGTGCGCGTGGACCTGTGCAGCCAGTTGCGCAGCCCCACCGATCCACGCCTGCTGCCGCTACGCATCGGCTACCGCTTCGACGACGTCCGGCGCTGGGTCCAGCGCAGCGAACAGGCCAATGTCCAGATCTCGCTGCGCAACGTCCTGCTGATCGCCGACCGCAACAACGGCGCCGATGCCATGCCCGAAGTGCAAATTGAGGGCACCGCCCGCGCCGACTTCAGCGATCCCTTGAGCGAACCGCTGCAACTCAGCTGGCGCGCCCGTCAGGGCGATGCCCGCTGGCTCAGCGACGCCAGCTTCGGCCAGATCGAGCAGGGCGCCAGCGGCCAGGTCGCGCTGCGCCAGCAGGGCTGGCTGCTGTGGGGCGCCCACTCGGCGCTGCGTATCGAACGCCGCGCCAACGCCATGTGCCCGCAAGCGGGCGAACTGGTGGTGCAAATATACCGTCCGGTGCAACCCTCGACGTCGCGCGCGCAAGCCGGCCAGGTCACTGCACTGGTCACCGCTTTCCCGGCGCGCGGCCGCGCTGTCAGCGCCTATCTCGCGCCCGGCGACTACCATGTGCCGAACGCTGTCAACAGCGCACTGGAAGACCAGGCACTATTCGAGCAGCTGCAAGCCCAGGGCATGATTCGTCTCGCCGCCAGCGGCAACATTGAAGTCGCCCCGCGCGACCTGCCGCAATGGCAAGCCGCCCACGACGACGAACGCGCCGCAGAATTGAGTAGCTGGAGGCAGATCAAACCCGGTGCCGCCACGCAGAAACTCTTCAAACGCCTGTACTATCAGGCAGATGGCGCATACGTGCGCCAGCAAATCGACATCTACAACAGTGAACGCCGTCTGCTGGCCTGGCGCGTCAAGGGGCCAGCGGACCTGCCGTCAGACTGGAGCGTCACCACAGTCGGCAATGCAGCCAACGGCAACGCGCCGGTGATGATCGCCACCTCCAGCCAGATGCCGGTGGCCGCGTCGCGTCTGTTTGCGTCGCTGCCGCAGGGCTGGCAGCCATGGACCCGCGTCGCGCGCTGGCCGCAGGCCGTCGAGGCTGGCGGCGCCCGCCCGACGGTGCGCCTGACCCTCAAGCTGCCACACGCGGCGAGCGGCGGTGAAGTGGCACAAATGCTGGTGGCGGGGCGGGTGGACGCCAGCGGTGTCAAGGGAGCCAATATCCAGCTGGCGCCAGCTTGCACCGGCCGCGCCTGCGCCGCCAGCGGCGACGTCCAGCAAATCACGCTGACGCTGCAAGCTGGCGTCCGCAGCATTCAGTTCGACCTGCAGCCGCTGGACTTTGACACACCGGAAGACCAGAAGTATCGCCACTTGCGTGTGACCGGCGGCCGCCTGACGTGGCAGCCGCTTGCACAAAGCGACAACACCAGCGCGCGTAACACCGCGCCATCGGCAGTCAGGCTCCAGGACCGTAACGGCACTACCCTATGGGCCGACGGTGCGCCAAGCGACTCGGCGCTGGAAGCCGGCCTCGCGCCGCTACTCGGCATCAGCAGCGAACATGCCAACAGCATCGCCGGCATGCTGGCGCGGCTGCCCGCACCCGCCGGCACAGTCGATGCAAGGTTGACGCTTGACTTGCCTCTTCAATCCCTTGGTCAGCGCGTGCTGGAATGCGTCGCCATGCATCGCGGCCGTTGGCAGGAAGGCCGTTGCGCCGGCGGCCAGCCTGCGCCGCAAGGCCGTCACGCGGGCCTGATCATCCTCGACACCGAAACCGGCGACATCCTCGCCGCAGCCGGCGCCGGCGCGGGCGAAGTCAACTCCGTCAACTGGTCCGAAGTGCGCGACTTTGATCGCACCAGCCCCGCGCGCAGTCCGCTGCGCCTGCCGGCCTTGCAGCACGATGGCGGTGCGCACCAAAGCCCAGGTTCCACCTTCAAGGTAATCAGTGCGCTGGGTCTCGAACTGGCGGCGCAAAGTGATCCGCAGATCGATTCTCTGCTGGGCGGCCTGCCGCTGCCTGCCATCAACCGGCAGGCGGCGCAGCGCGGCTACGGCTTCCAGACCGACGCCGCCAGCTATCCGATCAACCCGCGCCTGGCGCATATCACCAACTATCGCGAGCAAAGCCTGGACCGGCGCGCGCAGGAAGGTCGCCTGGGATTGTCGCAAGCGCTGACCTATAGCTTGAACACGTGGTTCGCCTGGTCCAGCGAACTGAGTGACCGCAGCCTGTTCGGCCGCCCGGACGGGGGGGCGCCCGACCTGCAGGCGCTGGATGCCGATGCGCTGGACAGCGTGCGGCCGATTGTCGCCGCCGCGCGCCGTCTCGGCTTCGAGCAAACGCTGCGCCTCGACGGTGGCCTGCTGCCGGCGGATTTCAACTGGCGCAGCTGGGACGCACTGCAAGCCACGCCGGCCCGCATCGATCCGATCCACACGCGCCATGAACTGCGCCAGATGTCGATCGGCCTGCGGATGCAGGTGACGCCGCTGCAAATGGCGCTGGCGGCGGCGGCGGTGGGACAGGGCAGAGTGGTGGCGCCGCGCATGCTGCTGTCACTGGATCGCGCCCACAGCGACGCGCCGGCGACGCCGCCCTTGGGCATACGCCTGGACCGCATCCGGGCCGGCATGAAAGGCGTGGTGGATGTCGGCACCGGCGCCGGCGCCTTCCGTGGCGCCTCGCTGGCTGCGGTGCGTCCCGGCCTGTATGGCAAAACCGGCACCGCGCCCAGCGGCGAGAACACGGCAACCGTCTGGTTCACCGGCTGGCTGGAACCCGGCAGCCTGCCCGGCCAGACCCACCGACTGGCGATGGCGGCCTTCGTCAGCCACTCCGACGCCACCGGCGGCGAGCACGCGGCGCCGGTGATCGCCGCCATCCTGTCGACGCTGGCCGCGCAGAACGGGGAACAGAAGGGGAAATAGCCTTGTAAACGAAATAATGCGCAGTGCTTTTTTGTGGCATGCTTGAGCAGCCTTTTGATTTATTTTTTTATACAGGACTTTATGCGCTTGCCAGGAACCCGGTATCAGGAGCACGGCTGGGAACAAGTGCGCAAGCTGCTGGGACTTTGCTCGTTGCAGGCCTTCCGGCAGATTGAGATGCACCAGCTGCTCGACTCCCGGCAGCACGCGGCGCTGCTCGACGCCTATACCGACGCGGTTGCCGCAGCCTTGCACGACTATGCCCGCAACGCGCGCGGCGCGGCGGAAGGCAACAGCTATGGCGAGAGCGTTTATGAGTTGTCGCTGGGTCTGCTGTACGAGCTGCGGGCGCAGACCGCCTATTGGACCGCGTTTGTCGCCGCCATGACCAGCGAGCATGCGCGCAGCGGCGAATTCTGGCGCGATGCCGCCGCCGAGGGCGTGCTGCGCAAGAAAGTGAATGATATGTATGCGACCTTGCGCGACAGGGTTGATGCGGACAACTACATCGTCGCCACTGGGCGCGACTGCTCGCCCAATAAAATCTACACCTATCGCATGCTGGACACGGCGTACCGCGAGATTGCGGGCTTGTTCGCGGCCTGGGAGCAAAACGCCGCGCAAGTCGGCGCCATTCTCGGGCGCCCGCTGGCCGGCACGCCGATCGAAGTGCGGCAGATGAAATCCATCAGCGGCTGCAAGGCGGAGTGGATCATCCGCTGGAGCGAGACGCTGGAGCAGTTCGGTGACTCGCCGGGGCCGCTGCATACCAAATCCAAGCGTTTCGCCAGCCTGAAAAACAGTGCGGACAAGATTGCGTCGCTGCTGGCGGAAATCGGCGAGTATGAAGCATTGTCGGCCAATATGGACAGCGCCGAGGATTGGCAGTCGGATGCCGGCGAGGCAGCGCTGTGGCTGGAAGACTACTGGCGCGTGCTGGGCGAGTCGGAACTGGCTGCCACCAGCGGCCAGCCGCACCACGACCGCATTCTTGACGCCCCTGAGCCGCAAGTCGATGCCCTCGATGAAGATGAAGATGAGGACGGCGAGGCCGGCGCCGAAGCGTCCGCCGTCGCCAGCGACGAACAGGTGGCCGCCGAACAATCCCGCGCTGAAGATGTTTCTCTGCCCCTCCGCTATCTGGAGATGGCGCGGTCCGCGCAGGATTCAGGTAGTTGGACAGTGCGCATGCTGCGCGAGGAATCCCTGCCGATCCGCCTGGCGGTCTATCAAAAACTGCTGGGCGTGGTGGACGACACTTATCCCGACGCCTGGCTGGACCCCGCCACCGGCGAGCTGCCCACCCTGAAGCAGCTGGCGGTGCTGGACCAGATTTCGATGCCGACGCTGCGCAAGCGCCGGAATGAAGCAATCGCGCGGCTGCAAGCCGCAGTCGCGTGATGAAGGAGAATGATTTGAACTTGCCACAAGATGATCTGGATGCACGCCTGCGCGAGCGCCTGTTGCTGTCGCGCGCCGTGCCGGGCGACCGCCTGATGCTGGCCGACGCTACGCTGCTGGCAGCGCTGGACGGCACGCGCGCGCTGACGCCGAACGAGCGGCAAGCCTTGTCGGCGTCGCCGCTGACGCTGCGCCGTTTCCGCCAGCTGTCGCTGGAACGCCGCGCGGCAGCGCGGTCGCGCGCCGCCAACGATCCGGCGTGGCGCGGCAGCAGCGGCATGCTGCGCGCCGCCGCCACCGTCGATGCGCTGGAATCGCTGATCACCGACGATGGTTATTGGACGCTGCATTTCCTTCCGCAGGATGGTGGCTGGCAGGTGATTCTGAGCCTGTCCGCCGAAGCGCCTTTTGCCGCGCGCCTGCTGCGCGAGCAGCCGCAGTTGCGCGTGATCGACGGCGGTGGCGCCATCGTTTTGCAAGGCCGGCTGGACACCGATGGCGAATGCGAGCGGGTCTGGCCGTTCGCCACCGCGCCGGCACCGCATTTTCAACTTTATGGAGCCGGCTTTGCCGTCGAACCGGTAGCGCCGTAGATGATGGGATTATTCAGCCGCCGCAAACCGGCCACTGACACCAGCGGCCTTGGCCAGACTCTGATCGCGCTGCGGCTCGATGACGGAGATGTTGCGCCCGCCCGGAGCACGGTGGTGGTGTTCAATGCCGCCGGTCATGCACGCCGCGCGGTGGCTGGCAAGGTGTCGTGCGGGCAGGGCGAGATGGCGTTCTGCTTCCACCCCGGCCCGTACACGCTGGACCTGACTCCGTTCGCGGCGGCGCCGGAGTGGGGCTTGCGACTGCGGTTTGTGGTGGATGCGGCCAATCCACGCGTGTCGCAGCAGCGGTTTGATTTGTATTTGTACAGCGAGACGGCGGGACGGCTGGAGCTGGCCGGTTTCGCGGCGGCGGCGGAAATGGCATTGCAAGCCGAGTTGGCGCAAGGCTCGCTGGAGCTGCCGCCGTGCACCTCGCTGGAAGAGTGGCACGCTTTCCGCGCCGGCCTGAATCAACTGATGTACACGCGCTACGGCGTGACGGTGGATGATTGCGTGCCGGTCGATTTGGGGGAGCAGCTTGACTACGCCACCATCCTCCAAACCCGCGCCCGGCAAGCCGCCGAACCAGCCGTACCCCATACTTTTACCGTGTCGCCCGCCCCCGTGGCTGCGACCATCGCGAACGATGCTCCCGCCGTAGCCAGCCAGGTGATGACTGCGGTCGGCGCGGGAGCAGTCAAACCGGCGGCAAGCCGGATGAACACCGCAGAGCAGGACGCGCACGCGTTGCGCCGCCTGTTCCTGGAACTGCCGGCCCTGGGCAGCGGCTTGCGCCTCCTTGCATTGCCCGAAGGGCTGGATATCTTCCAGCTGCACCAGTCGTTATTGCTTCGCCTCGGCATGGCGGCGCTCAACGTCAGCACCATGCCATCGCTGGCCTGGGCCGCCCCCGCTCAGCCGCTGCCCGCCGCAGACCAGGCCGTGCGCAGCGCCCAAACGTTGATTGCCCAGTCGGCGCTGGACGAAGCCTGGTCGCTGCTGGCCCGTCTTCAGCTAGCCGGCCAAGAACAATGGCCGTCATTGCTGGAGGAAGCCGACCGCATTTGCGCCAATCTGGAAACCGGCCTTTCGCTACGCCGCAGCACCCACGTATCGCGGATGGAACCCTCGCTATGACCGTCATCTCCACCAGCGCCGTCCCGATCAACGCCGAATGCCGTACCAGGCTGGCCGACGGCCGCATGTTGACCATCACCGCCAGCCGCCGTCCACGCGCCAACCGCGCTGACGTCAAGTGCACAGTTCCCAACGCGGCCGCCATCGCGGAACGCATGCAGCAAATCGTTCGCCTTGCGCGCCACACCGAGGCGCTGCTCGACAGCCGCGACCAGGTGGTGCTCAGCATGGACATCACGCCGGTTGCCAATGAACGGGACTGGGAGCTGGCCGCAGTGCTGGCCGACCGCATGGTGCGCGGCCTGTTGCCGATCCGTCCGACCGTTGCCCAGGGCAGCTCCGATGTCTGGCATGTCGGCCGCGTCGCCGGAACCGTGTGCGCAGCCGACACAGGCGAAACGTTGAACATCACCCATCTGGGTGCGCTGAGCGGCCACGCCGACCCGTCGGCCGCAGTCTCCACCGTGCGCACCTGGTTCCCGCTGCACAGCGGCGGCATCAACGATACCCTCGGCTGGCTGGAAGTCAGCGTCTTCCCGCTGGAAGCTCCGGCGGCAAGCGAAGAAGACAGCATCGCCGCGCCCGGTCTGGACCTGAGCGCCCTGCAGGAGATCAGGCAAACGCTGGCCGCCGCCCGCCACTTCGACGGCAAAGGCCTGGGTCGCTGGCGCTCCGTGGTCCGCTTCGGCCAGCCGCGCTTTCACGGCGGCTCCTACCAACTGGCGCTGGTGATGGCCGACCGCCTGGCGCGCGGCCGCGAGTTCGTGCCGCGCGGCCGCCTGATCGCCACCGGCTGTTCCAGCGCCTGGCACGCCGGTCGCGTCGACACCGTGGACGGACGCGAATCCAAGCTGGAATTGATATTCAATCAAGCAAATAATGGGGATCGCGTGCTGCTGCCCAAGGACTGGCAAGACCACCTGCCGCCCGGATTCGGCGCCGGATTGCGCCAAAAAGGTGCGACACTGGCCTGTATCGACAAGATTGGCATGATTTAAACTGTGCGCAAGAAGCAAACCGGGTTCGCCCTGCTAAAATCGGCAGATCGAAAGGCGGCCCGGAAGATGAATCGTAGAAGGAGTCTGGCATGTTCCAAATGTTTGGTTTTGGCGGCGTCAAATGCCCGCGTTGCGAGCACAAAAACGGCGACCAGTCGGGCTACTGCAAGCATTGCGGCCTGACGCTGGGCGCGCCGCGCAGCGAACCGGTGTTGCGCGACAACCGCTGGATTGCCGGCGATAACGAGCTGGCCGTGTACTTCGGCGTCAGCACGCTGTCCGGCATCTTCACCAAGACACTGCGCGTGCCGGCCACCACCCGCGCCTATATCCTGCAGGCCGACAAGGCCACCGAGGTGCCGCAGGGCGAATACGAAATCGAAGGCTTCTTCACCCGCCTGAATCACCTGCTGCGCAATCAGAATGCGGAAATCCTGATCACCCGCACCTTGCCGCTGCCGGTTGAATTTGCGTTCGACGACCTGTACACCGCCGAGCACCTGAAGATCGCGGCCCGGTTCACCATCGCCATTCGCATCGAGAGCGTCTCGGCCTTCGCACAGCATTTCATGACCGTGCCGGGCGTGGTCAGCACCATGCATCTGCAAGAACTGCTGGAGCCGTCGGTGCGCCAGCTGGCCGCCGAATTTGTCGGCAGCCGCTCGATCCGCGAAATGGCCGGCAACGCCGATCTGCGTCTGCAACTGAACGAACGCCTGCAAGCGGCGCTCAAGCTGCGCCTGGCCAGTTATGGCCTGGCGGTGGACGGCGTCGAAACGGCCGCGCTGCGCCACGATAAATTCGACCATAACCGCGCCCGCATCGGCACCTTGTGGCTGGTGACGGATGAACGCCATGTACAACTGGAACATACTAAGCAGCTGGACCAGATTTACAACGACGAGGAGTGGCAGGGGATCGCCCGCGACGAGCAGAAGATGCACTCGGAGTTCCGCCGCGCAGAGCTGCGCCAGGACGCCAGCGTCAACAAGGCGGAGCTGACGCTGAAGGAGGCCGAGCGCGTACAAGCGCTGCGCGCGCGCGAAGTGGAACTGTATAGCCGCGTGATGGACTCCAAGACGCGCAAGGTCGCCATCGACAAGGGCGCCGGCACCGTGCTGGCGGACCTGGAGCATGAGCTGGCGAAGAACAAATCGGGCCGTCTGGGTGAGCAGGCCGAGTGGGAGCATGTGCGCCAGCTGGCGCAGATCCGCATGCGCACCGAACTGGAAGTGTTGCAGCAAACCGCAGCGGAGCAGCGCCAGATCGCCCAGCAACGCCTGTCGCATCAGCTGCGCCAGCAGGCGATCGAAAACCAGATCGCGCAGGCGCTGCTGATTGAAGACGAATCGCACAAGCGCGCGGAACTGGCTGCGCTGCGTCAGCGTGAAAAGGACGAGAAGGCCAGCGAGCTGCAAATCGAGGCCGAGGCGCATGCCGCCCGCATCCAGGGCATGACGATCGCGAACGCCGCGCGCCGCCGCGAAGCGGAACGGGTGCAGGAATGGGAAGACCAGCTGGCCCTGGCGCGCCAGCGCGAGCTGCTGCGCGAAGATGCCGTCAAGGACGCCTCCAATGCGGTGCAGGTGGCGGAAATCAGCCAGAAGATCGAAGACCTGAAGCGCGCCGGCGCGCAGGCCGATGCAGTGGCGCAGTACGAGAAGCTGTTGCGCACCGTTGAAGCGGACGGCATCCACACGCGCCAGAACCAGGCCACCGCCAAACAGGCGATGCTGGATCAGCTGGCGGTTGACGAACAACGGCTGGTGCTCAAGCAGCGGGAGCAGGAAGCCGTGTGGCAGCACGAATTGAGGAAGTTCGAGCAGGACCGCGCGGCGGTCTTCACCAGCCAGCAATCGCAACAGGATCACGAAATCCGTCGCATGGAAACCATGAGCCGCCTGAGCGACATGGCGATCGCCGCCCTGGCCGCGCCATCCAACGTGGGCGCGGTGGCGGAGATCATGAAGCTGCAGATCCAGGGCGGCATGACGGCCGAGCAGATACAGGCCTTGTCGCAGGTGGTGGCGGCCGAGCACGGCGTTACGCCGGCGGAAGCGGCGCGCCTGGCGCACGAGCGCGTGCTGGAAGAGCGTGCGCACCGCGACGCGGAGCTGGACAAGGACCGGCGCCACCAGGTCGACCTGATCGGCGCCGCCAAGGCGGGCGCCACACTCGCCGTGCAGGTCAACCTGTCGGCCGGCGGGCTGCGCCGCTGTCCGAACGGCCATACTGTGCCGCCGGGCCGCGAGCATGACAAGTTTTGCGCCGAATGCGGCGCGCCCCTGCAGTAACTTATCGGGTAAAGATGCAAACAGCAAGAGACAAGATCCGCGAACTGCGGGCCTTACATGATGACGGTTTGTTGAGTCTCCAAGAGTTCGACCGTCGCAAGAACGCCATCCTGGATGCGGAATATGCGCCGCCGGGAGGCGCCGCCGCGCCTGCGCATCTAGCGCAGCGACAAGGGACGGAGCTGGGCCTGATGACCGGCCAGGAAATCGGCCCGCAGAACCGTCGCTACCGGCTCGAACGCCTGATCGGCATGGGCGGCATGGGGCAGGTGTGGCTGGCGACCGATCTGGCCACGCATGCGGAACTGGGCCACAGCGACCAGGTGGCGCTGAAAATTCTGCCGCCGCAGCTGACGCAAAGCGCTACCCACGCCAAGCTGCTGATCGAGGAGGCCACGCAGGCGCGCAAGCTGGCGCATGAAAGCATCGTGCGCGTCTACGAATGGGCGCAGGACCCCGCCACCTCCAGCTATTTCATCATCATGGAGTACCTGGAAGGGCAGGATCTGGATGCCTATCTGGCCCAGCAGGGACCGCTGCCGCTGGAATCGGTGTACAAGCTGCTGTCGCCGGTCGGCGATGCGCTGCAATACGCATGGGACAAGCACAAGCTGGTACACCGCGACATCAAGCCGGGCAATGTGTTCCTGACGCAGCGCGGCGAAGTGAAGCTGCTGGACTTCGGCATCGCCTCGCGCGCGCGCAGCGCCGGCAGCAGCCTTGGCCTGCAGACGCCGAACGCCGGCACCGCCGGCTACCGCGCGCCGGAAGCCGGCACGCATCAACGTCAGCCGGCGCCGAAGCTGGACGTATATGCGGTGGCGGTGATGATCTATCAACTGCTGGAAGGCCGCATGCCGTTCGACGATATGCGGCCGGCGGACTTTCATCCGTCGCCGCCGCGCGGCCTGAATGAACGTCAGTGGAAAGTGCTGCAGGAAGGTTTTGCGTATCTGCAGGAACGCCGTCCCGACTCGGTCAATGAATTGCTGGCGGAGTTGCGCCGTGCCGCCGGTCCCAGCGACGCGGAACTGGCAGCGCAGGCCGAGCAGGCCGCGCGCGAACAGGCGCAGCGCGAGCAGCAGAAAAAGAAAGAACTGGCGGCACAAGCCGAGCAGGCGCGCCAGACCGAAGAAAAGCGCAAGGCGCTGGTGGCCGAACTGGCCGCGCGCCGCCACGCCGAGATGCAGGCGGCAGCGGTGGACAAGCAGCGGCAGGAGCAGCAGCGCCGTGTGCTGGAAGCGAAGCAGCGCGCCGAAGCGGAAGTCGCCGCGCAGGCGCGCAAGCAGGTACTGCGCGAACAGTTGCAGGCCCGCCGCGACGCCGATGCCAGGAAGGCGCGTGAAGAGCACGAAGAGCAGCAACGCAAGGCCGCGCAACTGAAGGCGGAAGCGGCCTATCGCCAGGAGCAGGAGCGCCATCGCAAGCAGCAGGCGGAGCGTCACGCGGCGGAACTGGCGGCACTGACCGCCAACACGCCGGTGGCCGACGCCAACGGTGTGCTGCGCGACCGCTTCCTCGATGGCAGCGGCGCCGGCCCGGACCTGGTGCTGATCCCGACCGGCCGTTTCCAGATGGGTTCTCACGAACACGAACAGGCACTGGCGATCAAGGCCGGGGCGCAGAAGAACTGGCTGGACCGCGAACAGCCGGCGCACTGGGTCGGCATCGAGTATTCGTTCGCACTGGGCCGTTTTCCGGTCACGGTGGGGCAGTGGCGGCGTTTTGTGAGGGACACCGGCTGGGAGTCGCAGTCCGACACCGACTGGCGCGCGCCGGGCTTCGCCCAGACCGACGAGCATCCGGTGGTCGGCGTCAGCTGGATGGACGCGCAACAGTACCTGCGCTGGCTGTCGGCGAAGACCGGCCAGCTGTATCGTTTGCCGAGCGAGGCGGAGTGGGAGTATGCCTGCCGCGCCGGCACCAAGACCGCGTTCAGCTTTGGCGACACGATCAGCACCGAACAGGCCAACTACGACGGCCATTACACCTTTAACGGCGGGGCGCGCGGCGCTTATCTGCAAGGGACCAACAAGGTGGGGGCGTTCCAGCCGAATCCATGGGGCCTGTTCGACATGCACGGCAATGTGTGGGAATGGACGCAGGACCTGGTGCACGATAACTACGTCGGCGCGCCGGCCGATGGCAGCGTGTGGGAAGAGGGCGGCGATCCGGTGCGCCGCGTGCTGCGCGGCGGCTCCTGGCTGTACAACCCGCGCTACCTGCGTTCGGCGGTCAGGAATGGCTTTTCCGCAGTGCTGGCGAATGACATCGTCGGCTTTAGAGTCGCTCGCAAGCTCGCATGAGGTATACTGCCGGGCTTTGAAAGTCAGGATTTAACGATGAGCGCTTTGCCTCCATGCCCAAAATGCAGTTCCGAATACACCTACGAAGACGGCGCGCAGCTGGTGTGCCCTGAATGCGCGCACGAGTGGACCGCCGGCGCTGCGGCGGACGCCGAAGAAGGCGCGCGCGTCTACCGCGACTCGGTCGGCAATGTGCTGCAGGATGGCGACACCGTCACCGTCATCAAGGATCTGAAGCTGAAGGGCGGCGGCGGCACCGTCAAGGTTGGCACCAAGGTGAAGAACATCCGCCTGGTCGACAGCGACCACGATATCGATTGCAAGATCGACGGCTTCGGCGCCATGAGCCTGAAGACTGAATTCGTCAAGAAAGTAGTATGAAGCACAAGCTGTTTTTATTTGACCTGGACGACACGCTGCTGGACTTCAAAGCCTCCGAGCAGCTGTCGTTTGCCCGCACCTTGCAGGCTTTAGGGCTAGCCGGCGACATGGCCGCTTTGTTCCTGCAATACCAGGCGATCAATGTGGCGCTGTGGCGCGCCTTCGAGACCGGTTCCGTGTCCAAGGACTTCCTCAAGGTGGAGCGCTTCCGCAAGACCTTTATGGAGAACGGGCTGGAACTGGACCCCGAAGCGGCCAGCCGCCTGTATCTGGAATCGCTGTCGGATACCGTGGTGCTGTTGGACGGCGCGGTGCAGCTGTGCGAAACGCTGGCTGCTGTCGGCGAAGTCGGCATCATCACCAACGGCGTGGAGGCGATCCAGAACCAGCGTATCGCCCAGTCCGGCCTGCGCGACGCGATCTCTTTCGTGGCGACCTCCGAGGCTTCCGGCTACGCCAAGCCGGACGTGCGTTTCTTCGAGTACGCGGCGCGCATGGCGCGGCCGTTCGCCAAGGATGAGGCGATCATCATCGGCGACCGCCTGGACGCCGACATCCTGGGCGCCAACCGGTATGGCATCGACAGTTGCTGGTTCAATCCCGAGCGACTGCCCAACGAGTCGGAGGCAGTGCCGACCTATGAGGTCAGCAGCCTGCACGACATCATTCGTTCGGTGGCGTAAGCGCCACGGTCGAATACGGCGACAGCACTTGCCAGCCCAGCGTGGCGTACAGCGCGCGGCCCATCTCGGTCGCGACCAGCACGCGCTGGGCGGCCTGCGACCGCTGTGCCGTTCCCAGCGCCGCCATCACGGCGGCGCCCAGTCCCTGCTGCCGGTGCATCACGTCGACCGAGATGCGGTCGAACACAAACACGCCTTCATATTCCACCGCGTAGCCACTGGCGACCAGGGCATCGTCTTCGGTAAAGATGCGCGCGCTGGTGGCTGCCGCGTCGGTCGTCAGCTTCAGCCAGTAGCCGGGCGGCAGCGAGGGCACCGGATTGATGCCCGGCTGCCTGGTCATCAGATAAGCGCCGGGCTGCAAGTGCCAGCGCGGCGTTACGCACGACAGCAATTGCTCGCGCGGCCCGCATAGCTTGATGAAGATGCCTGGTTCGCGGATCTCGTGCGCAAGCTCGGTGATGCCTGCCTGCGGACTGGCGAACACATAACGGCGCGTTTCGTTCGGCAGCCCGGTATCGACACGCAGGCCGCCGCGATCCGGCACCGGTTGTGGCAGGCCGCGCACGATGGAGCGTGCCCGCAGCCAGCGCTCAAGCAGCTCGGGATGCATTTTTGAGCATGTCTTCCACTTCGTTCAGCTTGACCGGCTTGGTCAGGTGAAAATCGATGCCGGCTTCCTGGCTCTTGACCCTGTCCTCATCCGTGCCCCAGCCGCTCAGCGCGGCGAGATAGACGTTCTTCAAGGCGGCTTCGCCGCGCAGTTGGCGCGCCAGATCAAAGCCGTTCAGATGCGGCATGCCGATGTCGAGGAACACCACGTCCGGCTTGAAGTCCAGTGCCGCCGCCAGTGCTTTCGGCGATTCCAGCACCACGCAGGTGGCATGGCCGAATTCTTCCAGCAGCATCGCCAGCGTTTCAGCCGCGTCGACATTGTCATCCACCACCAGGATACGGTAGCTCGGACTTCTGGCGCGTGCAGTCTCGTGGTCGTCGCTGGCCGCTTGCTGCATGCCGTGGGCCACCGGCAGGTGCAAGGTAAATATCGATCCCGCCGCGTCGCCCCGGCTTTCCACGTCGATGCCGCCGTCATGCATTTCCGCCAGTTGCCTGGCCAGCGCGAGGCCGACCCCCAGCCCGCCCTGCGCGCGCTCCACGGTGCGGTCCACCTGGGTGAACAGCTCGAAAATCCGTGGCATCATCGCCGCTGGAATGCCGATGCCGTTGTCGATCACACGTATCAGCACCTGGTGGTCCACCACTTCCGCCACCAGCTCGATCTGGCCGCCCTGCGGCGTGTACTTGGCGGCGTTGTTCAGCAGATTGCTGATGATTTGCGCCACGCGAGTCATGTCGGCGTCCAGCCAGACGATATTGCCTGGCACGGTCAGCGTGAATTTATGGTTGGCGGCAGTGATCAATGGGCGGCTGGTTTCGACGGCGCTGTCGATTACCGCGCCCAATTCCACCCGCGCGCGCTTCAACGTCACCATTCCCCGGCTGATGCGCGAGACGTCGAGCAGGTCGTCGATCAAACGGACCATGTGGCCGAGCTGCCGCTCCATCATGGACAGCACGCGCGGCATTTGCTCCGGTTTGCCGATTTTCAGCACGGTCAGGCCGTTGCGGATCGGCGCCAGCGGGTTGCGCAGTTCGTGCGCGAGCGTCGCCAGGAACTCGTCCTTGTAGCGGTCCGCTTCCACCAGCCGGCTTGCCTGGCGGCGCAGCGCTTCGGCCGAGGTGTTGCGCTCGATCAGGTCGGCGGCCTGGCGCGCGACGATGTCGAGTAGTTGCAGGTCGCGCTCCCGTGGTTGGCAGCTGCGCGTCCAATGGGTGGTGATCATGCCGACCAGGCGGCCGTTGCGCGTCAGCAGCGGCGTCGATTGCGCCGCGCGCACGCCCGCCTTGCGGAATTCGGCCAGATCGTCGCTGCCGGCGATGAAGTCGCAGTCTTCGAAGTCCGGCACGATCACGCGCTCGCACAGCGCCAGCGCGCGGCCGCAGGTGGTGGCGCGGCCCGGATGCACCCACTGCCAGAAGTCGATGGCGGCGTCATTCAGACCGCGCGTGGCGATCAATTGCAGCTTGCCTTGTTCCTCGTCATAGCGCTGCATGCTGCCAAAATCGGAGCGCATCACCAGCGTGGCTGCGTCCACCAGCTTCTGATACAAAATATCGACCGTGTCTTCGTCGATCAACATGGCGCTGATGCTGTGCAGCAGGCGCGCGTCCTCCAGTTCCGTTTCCAGCTGGAGCTGGACTTCGTCGCGCATGCGCAGGGCGCTTTCAAGTTCGTGTTTTTGCGCCTCGACGACGGCCAGCGCTTTGCGCAGTTCGGCCGTGCCGTCTTCGATGGCAATATCGGTGGTATTTTTGAGCATGGTTCGGACCTGATGGCGACGTGCGAAGGCACGTTAAGGGAAGAATTATGGGAGGCTTTTAGTAGAAGCGCAACTCCGTCATTCGGTGTACATTGTCGGTTCTAATTCAACGCCTTCAAGGAACACAGAATGACTATCAAAGCCCTGCGTGATCAATCCCTGCCGATGCGCCATATCGTCCATGTGCGCAACCACATCATCTCCACCGACGGTTCGGTGGAAGAGGGCGGCAACGATGCCGGCCCGTCGCCGCACGACCTGTACGACGCCGCGCTGAGCGCCTGCAAGGCGCTGACCGTGGTGTGGTATGCCAAGCGCAAGAACATCCCGCTGGAACATGTGGAGGTCAGCATGGAGCGCGACGCCAGCGAAGAGCGCCAGGGCACCTACCGCCTGGCCGCGACATTGCACCTGACTGGCGACCTGACCGAGACCCAGCGCGCCGAACTGCTGTCGGCCGCGCAGAAGTGCCCGGTCCACAAGCTGATGACGTCTGTAACCACCGAAGTGACCACCGTCCTGGGCTGAACATCATGAGCATCTCGAATCTGCTGAAGGGCCACGAGAAAGACCTGGGCGGCGGCCTGCTGGTGCGCCGCTACCTGCCCTCCGCCGTCAAGCAGGCGGTGGGGCCGTTCATTTTCTTCGACCATTTCGGCCCGGTCGATGTGCCGCTAGACGCCGACCACGACGTGCGTCCGCACCCGCATATCGGCCTGGCCACGGTGACTTACCTGTTCGAGGGCGCGATGGACCACCGCGACAGCCTGGGCACTTTCCAGCGCATCGAGCCGGGCGCCGTCAACTGGATGACGGCCGGCAGCGGCATCGTCCACTCCGAACGCACGCCGCAGGACCTGGTCGGCGAGCCGCACCGCACGCACGGCCTGCAGCTGTGGGCCGCGTTGCCGGTGGCGCATGAGGAGGAAGCGCCGGGCTTCTGCCACACGCCGGCCGACGCCATTCCGGAACTGACCGTGGACGGCGCCAGGGTGCGCGTGCTGATAGGCTCCGCCTTCGGCCACAGCTCGCCGGTGCAGACCTATAGCCAGACGCTGTACCTGGACGTGGTGCTGCAAGCCGGTCATGAATTGGTGCTGGCCAAGCTGCCGGCGGAAGCGGCGATTTACCCGATCAGCGGCGAGCTGGAAATCGATGGCGCGCCGCTGGCGCTGCACAACATGGCGTTGCTGAACACGGCCGGACCACAGCGCGTGAAGGCCAATTCGGCAGCGCGCTTCGTGGTGATCGGCGGCGAGCCGCTGGACGGCCACCGCTTCATGTACTGGAACTTCGTGTCGTCGCGCAAGGAGCGTATCGCGCAAGCGGCGGAGGACTGGGAGGCGCAGCGCTTCGGCAAGGTGCCGGGCGAGACCGACTGGATACCGCTGCCGGCCAAAAAGCCTGCGGCGTAAAGGTGGAAATCAGGCGGTGAGAATCAGGCGGTGGACAGGGCGTTCGCCGCCACCGTGCTGTACATGTCGTTGCCGTTGGTGCGAATAATCCAGTGTTCCGGATACGGATCGCTGGCGAAGCGGGTGTGACGCGGCACGCGGCTCAGCTTATCCAGCGAGACGGTCGGCGCCAGCGCGGTTTCCTTGCCGGTCAACTGGTCCAGATGCCAGAAGCCGCCGTCGCGGTGCAGCATCAGCGGCAGCGCCGCCGCATGCGGCGCGGCGGCGAACGATTTGACCGGATAACCGGGGTGCGTTTCCGGCGCCAGCAGATAGAAGCATTCGGCGTTGGCGCCGTGGTCGACGCGGTGCAGGATCACGCCATGCGGCATGATGGCCGACACCGACAGCGTGACGATGCCCTTGATGCTGGCGCTGAACTCGATCCGCATGCCGAGGCGCAGCGCGGTCGGCTTGTGCTTGCCCGGCCAGACGCCGTCCAGCAGGACGCCATAGCGCGACACATCTTCAATTTCGAATCCCAGACCGGAGCGGCGGATGATGGCGTGCCGGCCCGACAGGCGGCGCGTGAGACCGTTGGTTTCCTGGCCGTCCGTCGTGTAGTGGGTCAGCATGAGGTCCGATTCCGGATCCACCAGCTCGAAGCGGCCGATCACGCATTCTTCCATTGCGAACAGGCGGATCTGGCGCTGCGCGCCGGCTTCCGGCGCGGCGTTGACCAGCGACGCGGCGCGGCTGGCGTGCGGATGCACGGCGGCCGCCTGCGGCATGTCGATCTCGATCAGGTCTTCGTCCCAGGCGATGGTGGTGAAGCCCAGGTCCACCTTGCCGGCCGGCGCGTTCAGGTCGAGGTGGGCGATGCCGGCGTTGCGCGCGGTGACGTCGATATCCAGGCTGTCGCCGCCCTGCGCGCTGACGCGGGCGATGGAGGCGTCGTCCGCCATCACCCGCACATTCTTGTGGGTGCTGAGGAAGATGCGGTGGATCTCGGTCAGCGTGGCGTCCAGGCGCGGCACCAGGATGACGAAGGTGCATACCCATTTGCGCGACGCCATGCCGGGATGCTGGCTAAGCAGCTCGATGCTGATCTGATACTGGCCATGCTCCTTGCCGCGCGAGGAAAACTCGACGAACACCGGACGCCATTCGCCGCCAACCGCGCGCACGAAGTGCTGGCGCGCGGCGCCGTTGGGAATCAGGTCCGATTGCAGTTGCAACGTCAGTTGCGGCGCGCCTTGTTCCGGCATGCCGCGCAGCTCCATCTTCAGCGTCTGGCGGCCGCCGGCGGCGCGCGGGTCGAAACCGCTGATGTGCAATTGCGGACGGCTGGCCTGGGCGCGCTGGTGCGGGCGGGCGTAGTTGTGGGATGGTTCGGCGGTTGGCGACTCGGCGGCAGGGACGGCATCCAGCACCGTGGCCGGCGGGGCGGCACGGGTAGAGCGCAAGGCAGTCAGCAGGTCGAAGCTGGAGGCATCTGCTTGGGCGTGGCCGCCTTCGCAATTTTGCGCTCCGGGCAAGACCCAGAAAGTGCAATGCGGGTGCTGGGCATTACTGCATTTTTTCATGACAAACCGACCGATGGGATACCCGTCAGTTTATGCGGTTTTCACTCTGTTTGGCAAACTTTGCAACCGATTTTTGACCTGGCCTGTGCGGGTGTCAAAAATGCGACGGAATTGGTGCTGTCGGCAGTGCTGTTTCGTCAACATTCCCCGTGTGTTGCCGAATCCCGAAGCGGATCACGATGGCGCTCAGGTTGTCGATGTGGAGCTGCGGCGGCGTATTGTGCGCATAATCCCGGAACAGGGCGTCGAGCGCGCTGGCCGCAGACCCGGCCAGCAGTTGCGGCCAGCGCGCGATCCATGGCTGCGGGCGGGCGCAGGACCAGAAGCCATCGGTGGCCAGCAAATAGGTCGCGCCGGCGCGCACCGTCAGCACGCGGCGGTCGGCCAGGTCGCGCAGGAAGGGCGGAAGATTGGTGGCGTCCAGCGGCAGCAGGCCGTCATCCAGCATTTGCGGGTTGGCGAAGGCGTTGCCCAGAATGTAGGCCTGCGAGATCTGCGCGCGGTGCTCGCCATGTACTTGCTGGCGCCACTCATCTTCGTCCAGCAGGCCGTGCATGGCGAAGGCGGTGGCGGGAACGTGATCGACCGTCAGCGGGATGGCGGTTTGCGGCGTGATTTCGTACAGGCGCGAGTCGCCGGCGTGGTACAGCATCGGTGCGCGGCCGGGCGGAATCTCCAGCAGCGTCAGGGTGGTGCCGGGACGGCGGAAGGTGTCGCGGTCGTCCGGGCGGCTGAAGTGCGCTTGCAGGTCGTGGTGCAACTGGTCGAGGCGCGCGCCCAGTTCCTCCTGCGTGGCGCAGGCGGGAATGCGCAGCAGGCCGGCGGCGACGGCTTCGGCGGCCTGGCGTCCGTGCCCATGGCCGCCCATGCCGTCGAGGACCGCGACGCGCACATGGCCGGGCGGCCAACCGGGGACTTTGGCGGTTTGCGGTTGCTGGTCGCGCAGCAGGACGGCGCTGCCGTCGGCGTCGATCAGCAGCAGGTTGTCCTGGTTTTCCGGCACCTGCAGTTTGCTGATGCTGGCGGCGCTGCGGGCGGCGATATCCAGCGCGGGGCCGAAGTTGAGTTGGTCGGTGATGCGTGTCATTGGTGCGGGCGCGGCGGCGCGGGATGCGAAAGGCCACAGCTTAGCCGAAAAAACGGCGCTGGCAGTGGATGGCGTGTGGCTCATTCGCCGCTCCGGCGCAGCCACAGGCTGCTGACCCAGCCGGTGTTTTCGTCGCCGTTGACGACGGTTTTGATTTGCCACCAGTCGCCATCGCGCGCGCCGGTGGGCGTGACTTCGGCGCCAGCGGGCACCACGGCGACGCGGCCGGCCTGCACACCGGGGGCGGCGCGCAGGTTAAGGTCGCGATGGACGCGGAACGGCTGCTGCGCGGCGCTCGTGTGCCGAGGTTCGGCGGCGACGGCGGGTGTGCCCTGCACGGCGTAGAGTATCAGGCTGCCGAAGCCCCATGCACCGGCCACCATGATGAACAGCGCCCGCGCATTCGGGCGGCGCCACCAGGCGCGCGGCGTCAGGTAGGCGGCCAGGAACAGCGTGACGATCAGGCCAGCCGCGAAGGCTGCGACGGCATGAAGCTTGATGGCTTCCATGATGGATCAGGCCTCGAAACGCAGCACGTAATGGCCTGCGACCAGATGGTGCCCATGCGGCAGCAGGTAGGGCTCATCGCCTATGCCGGCGACGAATTGCAGCTTGTCGTCAAGGTGGTACAGCGCCTGCGTCGCGCTCTGGCGGGCGATGGCGTAGCCCTTGCCGACCGCTTCAAAGCTGAAGGCGGTGCGCGACAGGCCGATGCGGTCGGCGCTGGCGTTGCAGGCGCCGTCGGCGCGCTTGATGAAGCGTGGCGAATCGAGCAGGCGCAAGGCCGCCAGCATCGGCGAATTGCGGCCGAAGGTGAAGCGCGCGCCGCTTGCCACGCCGGCGCTGACCGGTTGGGCGAGGCAGAGCATGGCGCGGTAGCGGTCCGCCATTTCGGGCGCCGTCGCCATCAGACGCAGGGCGCGGGTATCGACCGGTGAGAAAGTGGCAGGCGCCTCGACACGCTGGCGGCCCTCGGCCGTGCAGGCGTACAAATCGTCGGCGGCATCGACTGCAAGGGTGATGGCCGGCCGCGCGCTGGCGGAGAGCGAGAGCGCCTGATCGAACGGCAGCTCCATCGACTGCGCTCCGGTGTCGCGGTAGCGGCTCAGGCGGGGCAGGGCGAATGCGACCAGCGAGATCCGCTGCTGCGATACCGGCGCGTAGGTCGCATCGCTTTCACCGGCGCGGTTAGACGGCTTGTGGCTGGCGGCGGCGGGTACTGCGGTCAGGTCGATCGGCCCGGCGCCGCCCCGGCTTTGCCACACGGCGGGCTTGCTGGAAGGCGCCGTTGGCGCCGCGCGAGCGGGAAGCGCCGAGGTGCGGACCACCCTCACCAGCAGCCGCTGGCCGCCTTGCGGTTCGCGCAGCGATTTGATGGTGTAGTAGCCGCTGCGCGGATCGTAGCGGCAGTCGAAGGCGTCCTTGGGGCGCATTTGCAGAACCGGCGGCGCATCCGGGCCATCGTTGAGTATCAGCAGCGCGGCATCCGGGCCGAATGGCCAGCCTTGGGCAATGGCGCTGGCCTCTCCGCCTTCGCCGCCGATCAGCACCAGGCGCTGGTTGGGATAGATCGGGCAGGCCGGATGCCAGATGGCGCTGTCGCGCGAAACGCTGACGTTGTAAAGGATTTTTTCATCCGGCGCGGGCAGGTACACGGCGTGGCCGAACTTGACTTCGATTTCGCCAGGCGCCAGCGATTCCGTGCCCATCACGTCATAGCGCACCTGGTCGCTGCCCAGCAGGTCGCCGAAGTCTTTTTGATGCAACGCGGCCAGCGTTTGCGCCAGGTCGCGCGCGCGCGCGCCGCGAGTCAGGTGGTAGTCGTCGTCGACGTCTTCCTGCGGCAGCATCAGCGTGACGTGCGAGAAGCAGCGGGTGGCGGCGCGGCCCCTGTGTTCGCGGGGACTGCGTTCCAGCAGGTCGCGCAACAGCGGCCGGCGCGAGAACAGCGACAGGCCCGGCGCCTGCCAGATCGCTTCGGCGTTGAATACGTCCGGAATGCGCCCCAGGACGGCGTGTTGAACATAGGTCGGCATGATTCAGACTCCTTCAGTAGATATCGCAACGAAGGTAAGCAGGGGGCAGAGGAAAAACAGCAGATGGCTGCCGCCGGCCGACAGAAAACTCATCGGTTGGCCCATGATGGGAAAGATCGCCAGGTTGGTCCCCCACGACAGCAGGAAGTGGGCGAACACGAAGGCGGCGCCGCCGCACAGGGCGAAATAGCGGAAGCGTCCTAGCCAGGCGTGGCGAAAATTGCGCGCCTGCGTGCCGCCGCGATGGGCGTGCAGCGCGGCCAGCACAAGTCCCGCGAGGAAAGCGGCTTGCACCCCCCACAGCATTAGCCCGCCCAGCAGACCGTGGCGGTTGAGGAAGAAGGAGGCGGCAAAATCGTCCTGCACGGCGGGGATGCTGGTCACGCTGCCGGCCGACTGGCCGAGCGCGCGCAGGCCGAGCCAGTGGTCGGCGCCGAACCAGCCGCCTTCGCCGACGGCGCGCGCGCCCAGCAGCAGTTGCTGGCCGGTGTGCGGGTGTTCGGCGGGATTGAGCCAGACCAGGAAGCGGTCGGCGTAGAAACCCCAACGGATCAGGTCATCGGTACCGGCCAGGCGCAGGTAGACGATGGCGGCGGCGGCCAGCATGGCGCAGCCGATCAGCAACCCGGCCAGCAGGCGGTTGCCGGCGGCGAGGGCATAGGCCAGACCCATGCCGGTGCTCCAGACCAGCAGCAGGATCAGTGGCGAGAAGTCGTCCACCTGCACCAGTGCGAGGCCGAGCAGGGCGAGGAACAGCAGCGCCGGCGCGATCAATTGCAGCCATCGGACACCGTGGTCGGCCAGGCGTTGAGGACCGTTATGCCAGTTGAAGCGCAGCGCCAGGCAATGGGCGGTGAGCGCGGTCAGGGCGAGTTTGGCCAGTTCCACCGGTTGCAGGTCGAAGACGCCGGTTTCGTCGCCCCACAGGACTTGCGCCGCCAGCGCGGTCAGCGCGATGGCGGCGAACAGCGCCAGTATCCATTCGATGGTGCGTTGTGGCAGATGGGCGCCACGCGCTTGCTGATGCTGTGTCCAGAGGCGCAGCAGAGCGCCGGCGCCGGCGCCGATGGCGAGCATCGCCGCGCTCTTTTGGTAGAACCGCAGCCAGGACGATTCCGGCGCCGCGAGGCCGAGTTCCAGTTGCGCCAGCAGGCCGACGGCCAACAGGACGGTGCCGGCGGCTGTCGCCAGCGTGAGACGGCCAGGCAGCGCAAGCCACAGCAGCAGCGCGCCGGTACCCAACGCCAGCGAGCACGCGGCGCTTGGCGGATAGCCGGCCCGTTGCGAAATCAGCGCCACCAGGCCGGCCACCAGCATGCCGGCAGCTGCCACCAGGGCACTGCCCCACGCTGCCCGTGAGCGCCCTGGGATCCCTGCGCTGATGGCCATGCCGACGGCGCAGATGACAAGGCCGATCCAGATGGCGTCGGCGTGCGCACCGCGCCACAGTGAGCGCGGCCGCCACTCCCAGCTTACCTGTGGCGGCAGCTTGAGTTCCGGCTCGCTGAACAGTTTGACATGACGGCTTGGCTGCAACGTCAATTGATCGCCGCTGGTAGATAGCTGAAAGCGCGTGCGGCCGACCGCGATGGCGTTCACGCCGGCCAGCGCCGCTTCCTGCTGGCGCAGATCCTGCTGGCCACCGTTGCTGGTCACTAGCACTGCGGCGCGCTCTCCGTCCGGATTACCGACGGAGAGCTGCAAGCTACCGTTCACCCGCCCGATCTGTGCAGCGCCCGGCGTCACCTGCGCCAGGCCAAGCCGGTTATCGCAATACAGATTGCCGCCAAAACTCAGTGGGCGAGCGATGGTCAGCGGCAGTGGCATGAAGCGATTCCAGATCGCCAGTGCCCTGGTCGACAGCCGCGATTCCGGACAACCGGCCTGCGGACCACCATCACGGTACAGGGTCGCTCCGTCGTAGCGCCATTCATGGCCGTCGCGGGTGAAGCTTACTTCGCGCGCGCTGGCGGCGCGTATGTCGAAGACCGCGCCGTCGATCTGAAATGCGCGCAGGCCTTGCAAGGCGGCGCTGCCCAAGCGTTGATCGGCCGCGTCGCGCATCAACACCACCGGCTTTGAGGCGCCAGGATCGCGCAGCGTCCAGCCGCCATGCGTATCGCGGCGCAGCAACAACGGATGGCGATCCGTCTGCGGCGCCGCCAGCTCACGCTGGCCCAGCGTGATGCTGTCGCCGGCGCCGAGATGAACGGTAATGGTGGTTGGCAGCCATGCGGTAGGAGCACGCAGCAGCGCAAGCGCCTGCAGTCCGCACAGAGCGGCCAGCGCCGCCAGCGCGAGCGCGAAACCGGCGTTGCGGCGGGTGGCCATAACGGCCACACCAAAGCAGCTGGCTATTGTGCCGGCCAGGCGTTCGCCCAGGGCGGGTCGCAAAATCAAGCGATGCGGCGCATTGCGCGTCGCCGCACTGGCAGCGGTGGTGGTCATCATGCCGCCTGCATGCCTTGCCAGCCATTGACGGCCGAGGGACGATGCATCGCCAGCACCGGATCCACCGCATCAAACGTGCCGCGCGCGGGCTTCACGCCCTGGATCGCGGACAGCATGCGGCTGACCTGAATCGCGTGGCGCGGACGCTGGGCCGGATCGACCTGCAGCAAGGCGCGCAGCAGTTCAAGCGCCGCATCGCGTTTATCGAACGGAAGGGCAGCGGCGAAGCACTGCGCCTCATCCGCCTGCAGCGCCGCCGGAATCTCGCCGCCATTCCTTTGGCGCAGCAGCCCGGCGCCCGCCACATGATGCTGGCGATATGCCTGCCCGCACTCGGCGCAATAGCGCAACGGCGTGCCGCCGGTAACCAGGAAATATAGCATCGCGCCCAGCGAAAAATAATCGCTGCGCGCTCCGGTCGCGTAACCGCCGCCGTCGGCTGGGAAGAACTGTTCCGGTGCCTGCCAGTTGGCGGTGCCGGCATATGAATGCGCCGCCAGGCTGCCCAATTCACGGTTGGTGCCGAAATCCGCCAGCTTGACGGTGTTCAGGTGCGGGTCCAGCAGCACATTGGCCGGCTTCAGATCCAGATACCGCCAGCCGTATTGATGCACCTTGGCCAGCGCCTGGTTGATCTGCGCGATCCAGCCCAGCGCCTGCGCCAGCGGCAGGCGTTCGCCGCGTCCCTTCAGTGCGATCATGTGCTTGCCCAGGTCGCTACCCATCAGTTCCAGCGCCAGCACCGGCAGGCCCTCGTGCCAGCCGCTGTCCAGCAGGCGCACGATATGGCGCTCGTCCCAAGGTTCCAGCGATTGCAGGAAAGTGATCTCGTTGCGCGCACTGGCGGTCCAGCGCTCGCGCTGAGCGGGCAGGGCGCGCGCCATCTGCTCCTGGTTGATCAACTTGATGGCCACGTCGCGCGAAGCCTGCGGCCCGCTGGCGCGCCAGATGATGCCATAGGCCGAACCGCCGATCTGCTCGCGCAGCCGGTAGTGGCCCAGTTCCAAAGCGATGATTGCGTCTGCTGTCGTCATGATTCCTCCCGGTCGCAGAACGCTAGCGGAGGGATCATGAAAAAAGCCCCGAATTCGGGGCTTTTGTAGACTAATGATTAACGGTCCCAGCGATCACGGTGGCGGTGCTCGTGACGGTACTCGCGGTAGTAAGGGCGTGGCGGCTCAACGTAGATCACGCGTGGCGGCGGCTGGTAGTAGCGGGGAGGCGGCGCGTAGTAGACCGGTGCCGGGCGCTCGTAGTAGACAGGCGCAGGCTGCGTGTAGACGCGGGTTTCGACGTAGTCGCGACGGCCGCGATCACGGTAGTAGCGGTCGTCCGAACTACGCAGGTTGTTGCCCACCGCCGCGCCGACCAGGCCACCGACGATGGCGCCGTCGCGGCCGCCGGCGCTGTTACCGATGGCGGCACCGACTACAGCGCCGGCCACCGTGTTGAAATCACGGTCGCTGGCGAATACCGACGACGATACCGCTGCAGTGGCCAGTAACGCTACACCCAATAATTTTTTGCTCAACATGGTAGTCCCCTTGCTGTGGCGTCGGATCGGAATGATTCGTGAGCCAGTGACTCCACTATAGATCCTCGACGGGGAATTGCCATGTCTTATACAGATGCTTACAAACCACCTGCGCTGGTAATGGCTTGTAACAATTTGAGATACATTCAAAGACGCCGCGCTTCCCACTCCGGCCGCAGCAGGCTGAAGACCGTCACATCCTGGTGGCGGCCGTTGATGAAGAACGACTGGCGCAGCGTGCCTTCGGCCTGGAAGCCGCATTTTTGCGCGACGCGCAGCGAGGCGACGTTCTCCGGCGCCGTCAGTAATTCGAGCCGGTGATACTGGTGGACGTTGAACAGATAATCGACCAGCAGCCCGCATGCCTCCGTTACATATCCTTTGCCAGCCAGTTTGGGGTCGAACAGCCGGTAGCCGATTTCGCGCGAGGTCGGGGTGCGGCTTTTGAAGTGCGTGATGACGCCAACGACGTGGTGCAGCGCGTCTTCGATGACAAACAGCTCGCTGTCCTCGGTGACGAAGCCGTTCTGCATGAATTCCCTGCGCATGGTTTCCGGCGACTTGAAATGGGTCGAAAAATAATCGCCGCGCGATGGCAGGTCGTTGGCCAGCGCGATGAAGGTATTCAGATCGGCGGTCAGCAGATGGCGGACGATGCAGAGTTGACCTTTGAGCATAGGCGCTTTCTTTGAAAGGGGTGCTTGTATCGTAGTGTAACCGCGATAACAAATCAACATGATGACAATTGCGTCATGTTGGGTTATCGTTTAAGGCTGACTTCTTACCAATACAGGAACCGCATGAAATCCGTCATCAAGAAATCCCTGTCGCTGACCGTCCTGGCCAGCAGCCTGCTGAGCCTTGGCGCCTTCGCCGCACCGAACGATCCGGCCACGCTGGACCAGATCCGCGACAGCGCGATGAAGAGCGACTGGGCCTACGAGCGCCTGGCCGACCTGACCGACCTGGTAGGTCCGCGCCTGTCCGGCTCGCGCGGCGCGGAAGCGGCGGTGGAGCAGGTGGCGGCGGCAATGCGCAAGCTGGGCGCCAAGGTGACGCTGGAGCCGGTCAAGGTGCCGCACTGGGTGCGCGGCGAGGAGCGGGCGGAGTTGGTGGAATACGCCGGCCGTCCTGCCGGCATCACGCAGAAAGTCGTACTGACCGCATTGGGCGGCTCGGGCGCCACCCCGGCCGCCGGCCTGACCGCGCCGGTGATCGTGGTGCGCAGCTTCGAAGAACTGAAAGCCAAGGCAGCGCAGGTCAGGGGCGCCATTGTGCTGTTTGACGTGGTATTCGATCAGGAGATGGCCGATCGTGGCCACGCCGGCCCGGCCTATGGCGCCGGTTCGCGCTTCCGCACGCAAGGGCCGAAGGCCGCCGCAGAACTGGGCGCGGTGGGAGCGCTGGTGCGTTCGGTCGGCGGCGCCAACTACCGCATTCCTCACACCGGCGTCACGTTGCTGGCCGATAGCGCGCGCATTCCCGCCGCCGCCGTCACGGCGGAAGACGCCATGCTGATCGACCGCCTGTCGGCGCGCGGCCCGCTGAAAATGCACCTGACGCTGACGCCGCAAAACCTGCCGGACGCCGACAGCTTCAACGTCATCGCCGACCTGCCGGGCACCGACAAGGCCGACGAAGTGGTGATTGTCTCCGGCCACCTGGATTCATGGGATCTGTCGACCGGCGCGCACGACGACGGCACCGGCGTGGCCGGTGCCATGGCGGTGATCGACACGCTGAATAAGCTGAAGCTCAAGCCGCGCCGCACCATCCGTGTGATCGCCTGGATGAACGAGGAAAACGGCACCCAGGGCGGCAAGACCTACTTTGAAAACAACCGGGCCAAGCTGGAAAAACACTTCGCCGCGATTGAATCCGACAGCGGCGGTGGACGTCCGTTCGGCTTTATCGGCAGTGTAACGCCGCCGATGGTCAAATACTTCGCGCCGCTGAAAACCGCGCTGCAACCGATCGGGGCCGGCATCTTCGAGCGCCGCGACTACGCCGGCGCGGCCGACACCGGCCCGATGGAGCGCGCCGGCGTGCCGGTGTTCATGCCGCTGGTCGACGCCAGCTCCTACTTCAGTTACCACCATACGCCGGCCGACACGCTGGACAAGGTCAGTCCGCTGGAGCTGAAGCGCCACGTCGCCGTCATGACTTCGCTGACATGGTACCTGGCCAACATGGAGGAAAACATCGGCCGCACGCCGAAGCAGGATTAAGCCTGGCCTCAGAATGGGCGGTTGCCGCTTGTGATAACATTGCGGCATGACTGTCCTGTTCCGATCCTTCGTTGTCTGGCTGGTGCTGCTGGCGCTCCCGTATCAGGGCTACGCTGCGGCACAGATGATGCTGTGCGCCGTTCCGGCGCCGGCCTCCGCCAGCCATGCGCAGATGGTCATGCCAGCCGGGCCACACGATCACGCGGCCATGATGGCGGCGGTGCAAGCCAAGCCGAAAGGCGACGATGGCGCATCCTCCCACACCGGCATGAAGTGCAGCGGCTCCGCATGCTGTGCCGCTGCCGCACCGGTGCTGACGCTGGCTGTCACTGAACCGGCACTGCCGGTCGAATCGCGCCTCATACCTTTCTATTCCGGTTTTTTGCCGGCGGTCGATCTGGCCAATCCTGAACGTCCCCCTCAAGGCCACTACGCCTGATCACGCGACAGCTCCGTTTGCGAGCTGGTTCTTTCATTGATTTTCGAGGTAGAGGACATGACTTCTCTGTATAAATTCGCCAGTGGCGCCGGTTTGGCGTTGCTGCTGAGCGGCTGCGCGTCGCTGTCCGGCGATGCCGGCTTCAGCGCTGTAGCCGGCGTCAGCGAACCACGCACCGGCGCCCGCGCCAGCGTCGACGGACGCCTGCCGCGCAACGAGGACGATGCGCGCGCGCTGGCCGCCGTCATCGACCAAAAACTGGCGCAGCCGCTGGCTGCCGACGAAGCGGTGCAGGTGGCGCTGCTGAACAACCGTGGACTGCAGGCGACTTACTGGTCGCTGGGCGTGGCCGAGGCGGACCTGGTGCAGGCCGGCCGGCTGCAAAATCCGGTGTTCGACTTCAAGCGCAGTCATGGCGGCGGTGAGGTCGGCTATGAACGTACGCTGACCTTCAACCTGATCGGTTTGATCACCGCGCCGATGGCGAGTCGTATTGAAGGCCGTCGCTTTGAACAAAGCAAGCTGCTGGTGGCGAACGAGGCGCTGAAAGTCGCCGCCGACACGCGCCGCGCATGGGTGGAGGCAGTGGCTGCGGCGCAGATCGCCGACTATGCGAAACAGGTCGAAGCCTCGGCGCAGGCTAGCGCGGAACTGGCGGAACGCATGCGCAAGGCTGGCAACTGGAGTGCGCTGGATCAGGCGCGCGAGCAGGCTTACCATGCGCAGACGGTGGCGGACGTCACGCACGCGCAGAAGGCCGCCGTGGCCGCGCGCGAAAAGCTGACACGCTTGTTGGGCCTTGGCGGCGAGCAGGCGGGCAAATATCGCCTGCCGGATCATCTGCCGGATTTGCCGGCCGCGCCGCGCGAGCTGGCGGATATTGAGCAGACTGCGGTCAACGAGCGGCTGGATATTCAGGCGGCAAAGCTGGATGCCGCGCAAACCGCCTCCACGCTGGGCCTGGCGCGCACCACGCGGTTCATCAACGTGCTGGATCTGGGGGCGGTGCGGAACACCGAAGGCGGCACCGCCACGCGCGGCTATGAGATCTCGCTGGAGATTCCGCTGTTCGACTGGGGCTCGGCGCGCGTGGCGCGGGCGGAGGCGACGTATATGCAGTCGGTGAACCTGCTGGCGCAAGCCGCTGTCGACGCGCGCAGCGCGGCGCGGGAGAGCTATGCGGAGTATCGCGCATCATATGATTTGGCGCGTCATTATCGCGACAATGTGGTCCCGCTGCGCAAGCAGATTTCGGATCAAACGCTGCTGCGCTATAACGGCATGCTGATGAGCGTCTTCGAACTGCTGGCCGATGCGCGCGAGCAGGCCACTGCTGTCAGCAGCTACATCGGCGCGCTGAAGGACTACTGGACCGCGCAAGCCAACCTGGAGGCCGCGCTGGGCGGCCGTCTGCCAACCAACAAAGGAGTACAACCATGACCAACCGCAGATCTTTTTTGAGCGGCGCGGCCCTGATCGGCGCCGGCATGGTGACCAAGGCGGGCGCCGCCACGCTGCCGGAGGCGCATGTGCATTCGACCGCTGCCACGGTGCCGCCGGTGGCGCCACCTAACGGCCGTCCGTATAACCCGGTCGTCACGCTGAACGGCTGGACGCTGCCGTGGCGGATGAACGACGGCGTCAAGGAGTTTCACCTGGTGGCCGAGCCGGTGGTGCGCGAAATCGCGCCGGGCATGACGGCCAATCTGTGGGGCTACAACGGCCAGAGTCCCGGCCCGACCATCGAGGTGGTGGAGGGCGACCGGGTGCGCATCTTCGTCACCAATAAGCTGCCCGAGCATACCAGCGTGCACTGGCACGGGCAGCGTCTGCCGAACGGCATGGATGGCGTGACCGGCCTGACGCAGCCCGGCATCCCGCCGGGTAAGACGTTCGTCTATGAATTTGTGGCAAAGAATGCGGGCACCTTCATGTATCACCCGCACGCGGATGAAATGGCGCAGATGGCGATGGGGATGATGGGCTTCTGGGTCACGCATCCACGCGATCCGAAGCTGCATGCGGTGGATCGTGATTTTGTCTTTCTGCTCAATGCCTATGACATCGATCCGGGCAGCTATACGCCGAAGATCAATACCATGACGGACTTTAACCTGTGGACCTTTAATAGCCGTGCCTTCCCCGGCATCGATCCGATGGTGGTGCGCAAGAATGACCGGGTGCGCATCCGCGTCGGCAATCTGACCATGACCAATCATCCGGTGCACCTGCACGGGCATACGTTTGAGGTGACCGGCACCGATGGCGGCTGGGTGCGTCCTTCGGCGCGCTGGCCGGAAGTGACCACCGATATCGCGGTTGGGCAGATGCGGTCGATCGAGTTCATCGCCGATGAACCGGGGGACTGGGCTTTCCACTGCCACAAGTCGCACCATACGATGAACGCGATGGGGCACGATGTACCGACCATGATCGGCGTTGACCATAGCGGCGTGGCGCAGAAGATCAACAATCTGGTGCCAGGCTATATGGTGATGGGCGACAAAGGCGGCGCAATGGGCGACATGAAGATGCCGCTGCCGGAAAACACCCTGCCGATGATGACCGGGACAGGTCCTTTCGGCGGCCTGGATATGGGCGGCATGTTTACCGTGCTGAAGGTGCGGGACGGGCTGGCGCGGAACGACTACAAGGATCCGGGCTGGTTCAAGCATCCGCAAGGCACGGTGGCGCGCGAGTGGGCCGGCGAGCTTCCGGCCGCTCCGCGCGCCCCAGGCTCTGCACCTGTCAAGCCGTCAACGCCGGTGGAGGTGAAGCGGGACGGCGATATGCACCATCACCACTAGCCGAGGTAGCTTTTGGCAATGAGCGCCGCGAGTCCTAGCAGGACAGCGGCGTGAAGGCCTATGCTCCATCGCATGAAAAGGTGGAGTTCTTTGCGCAAATCGTTCACGGAGGATTCTACATCGCTCAGCCGTTTCTCGACCCGGTCGAAGCGCTGGTCCACCTGTTCGAAACGCTGATCGACTTGTTCGAAACGCTTATCGACTTGTTCGAAGCGCTGATCGACTTGATCGAAACGCCGATCGACCTGTCCGAAACGCTGGTTGACTTGCTCGGAGGCGGCGGCCAGGTCATCGTTGATTTTTTTGAATTCGCGTTCCTGTGCGCTGCGCAACATTTCAAACCGGACTTCGATGTCGCGGCGCATGTCGGTGAAACGTCTTTCGTTTTCGTCGCGGCTGATGGTGGTGATGAAGTCGATATGTTCTCGTAATTCAGTGGTGCGCCACTGCATCTCTTCCTTGACCTCGCCAAAGCGGCGGTTCATCTCGTCGTGCAGGTTGGTAAGCCGGTACAAGGTCGAGTCGTTGTCGGCCTTGTTCTGGCGTAGCTCGCCGAGCTCGGTTTCAATGCGATTGAATCGGTCATTCATCTCGTTCCCCAACGCAGCAATCGCCGCAGCGTTGCTGTCGGATGTGACTTCCACTGTTGTCAGGCGTTCTTCCATCATGAAATCGTCCTCCTGTTGAGCGATAGTGGCAATGGCGGGCAGATAAGTTGTTAGACCTATCCGCATGAGATTTGATCCACCTCAGCAGATTTGTTAGTATGGACAGCTCTATGACCAAGCCCTTCCGCTATCCCGAACCCGTCCTGCTGCTGCCTTACCTCGGCAAGTGGGTAGTGCTCGCCGGCCTGATCGCCGCGCTCAGCGGCACGGCGTCGGCGTTCTTCCTGTTTGCGCTGAACTACGCGACCAACTGGCGCGAAACCCATCCTTGGGTGATCTGGCTGCTGCCGCTGGCCGGCTTTGCGGTCGGATGGATTTATCTGAAGATCGGCAGCAGCGTCGAAGCGGGCAACAACCTGCTGATCGACGAGATTCACGATCCCAGGAATGTGGTTCCGCTGCGCATGGCGCCGCTGGTGTTGTTCGGCACTGTGGTGTCGCACTGCTTCGGCGCGTCGGTCGGACGGGAAGGAACGGCGGTGCAGATGGGCGGCACGCTGGCCGACCAGTTGACGCACATTTTTCGCCTGCGCCACAGCGAACGCCGCATCGTCCTGATGGCCGGCATCAGCGCCGGTTTCGCTTCCGTGTTCGGCACGCCGCTGGCCGGCGCCATCTTCGGCCTGGAAGTGCTGACGATCGGACGCCTGCGCTACGACGCCATCTTCCCGTGCATGGTGGCCGCCATCGCCGCCGACCAGGTGGGCATGGCGTGGGGCGTGCATCACACGCACTACGCGATGAGCGTCATCGCTCCGATTACTGCCTGGGGCGTGGTGGCGGTGCTGGTGGCGGGCATTGTGTTTGGCCTGGTGGGCATGGCCTTCGCCAGGTCCACGCACGCCGCGTCGGCGTTCATGAAGCGTCACATTGCTTACGCGCCGCTGCGGCCGATGATCGGCGGGGCGTTGGTGGCGCTGGCGGTGTGGTGGTTGGGCACGCGCTACATCGGCCTTGGCATCCCGGTGATCGTGGCCGCATTCCAGCAGCCTGTGGCGCCGTGGGATTTCCTCGGCAAGTTCGCCTTCACGGTGGCGTCGCTGGGCAGCGGCTTCAAAGGCGGCGAAGTCACGCCGCTGTTCTACATCGGCGCGACGCTCGGCAATGCGCTGGCGCCGCTGCTCCATTTGCCGTTCCCGTTGCTGGCGGGGCTGGGCTTTGTGGCGGTATTTGCCGGCGCGGCCAACACGCCGCTGGCCTCGACCATCATGGCGATTGAGTTATTCGGGCCACAGATTGGGCCATACGCAGCGCTGGCCTGTGTCGTCGCCTATTTGTTCTCCGGCCATTGCGGCATCTACCGCTCGCAGCGCGTAGGCTTGCTGAAGCACCGCCTGCCGCCGGCGGCGCGCGACCGCAAACCACCTTTGCCGTAACTGGATCTTAAGGCTTCTGCGCCGGCGCGGCGTACCACTTCTCTTTCGGTATCACATGCGACGTGGCCGGCTCCTGGATGTAGTGCGGCGAGGTGATCTGCACGCCGTATTCGTGGAAGATATCGATGATGTTCTGATGCAGCTTGTTCAATACCTCGGCGCGCTGGCGCGGTGCTTCGGCGGCGGCATAGGCCACCAGCCGGTACTCGGTATAGAAGTCCGACAGCGCCACTTGCACCACATATGGCTTGGGCGTGGTGGCGATATCTTCGGTGCGCTGCGCCGCCATCTCCAGTATCGCGTGCACCTGGCGCCACGGCGTGTCGTAGCCGATGGTGACGGTGGCGTCGAGCACAAAGCCGGCGCCGGGATGGGCGCGCGAAAAATTCTTGCTGGTGTTGGACAGCACCCAGGCGTTGGGCATGGTGATTTCCTCGCCCAGGCCGGTACGCAGCCGCGTTTCGAACATGCCCAGTTCGATCACCGTGCCTTCGACTTCGCCGATGCGGACATACTCGCCCTTGCGCAGCGTGCGCGCATACATCAGGATCAGCCCCGCCGCGCCCTGGCCGACGATGCTCGACGCGCCCAGCGACACCATCAGGCCGACCAGCACCGACAAGCCCTGGAACGCCGCCGTCTGCGCGCCCGGCAGGTAAGGGTAGGCCATCGCCAGCGCAAACAGCCAGATCACCACATTGGCGATGCGGCGCGTCGGTACGGCGGTATCCTGGTCCAGCCAGCCGACCTGCAACTCGCCGCTTTCGACGCGCTTGAACACTGAACCGAGGGTCAGCATCACCAGCCGTGCAATGGCGACGATCACCGCCACCAGCACCAGTCCGGGCAGGGCGTTGACGATGTTGCCGGCCACGCCGCCGACCACATCGATCAGGTAATCTTGCAGCCGTTCGCCCCAGCTGCGCGTGTAGGGAATTTTGCCGAGCACGAAGGCCAGCCACAGATAGGTGGCGATCAGCCGCAACGCCCAGATCAGCAGATTGACCAGATTGCGCAGGAAGCGCACGTAGTTTTCCGCATCCAGCACGCGCACGTTGTTGACCTTGACCCGGCCCAGGTGGCGGCTCAGGGCCAGCGTCGAGCGCCGTGCGACCCAGCGGTGCAGCAGCGACAGGCCGCGCAGCACCACGCCATATGCCAGCGTGACGGCGGCGCACAGCGCCACGGCGATCGCCAGGTAGCGCGGGCTGGCCTGCTCGCGGCGCTCGACCAGCGCCTTGGTCAGTTGTTCGGCACTGTCGCTGGCGACGCTGTCGGTGGTGTCGCCGGCCAGCGGGTTGATGTCGGCCGGGGTGACCAGGAACAGCAGTGTCCCGTCCAGCATCACCTGCGTGCCTTCGTTGATCGGATGGATGCCGGCGTGCTGCGGGCCGTTCTTGGCCAGCACAGCCTCCAGCCGCTTGCGCGCGCCCTCGGCGCGGTCGTCCGGTGTGAAGCCGGCCATCGCGGTGCGGAACACGAAGACGGTGCGATTCGACACCACCAGCCTGGCGGTCGGCGGGGCGGCAGGCGTGGCCGTCGCTGCGGGCTGGGGCAGGGCGGGCGTGTCGGCGGCTGCGGCAACGCCACACAGGAGCAGCAGCAGGACGCACAGCATGCGGCACAGAACATTCATCAGCATCCTCAACAGGGTAATTCTCAACCCCGCCATCTTAACGGATTCATTAGTTGTCTGGCAGATACCGCCGGTTCATGGCATAATATTGGCCTTGTGTGGGCTCCGATGGTGAAATTGGTAGACACTGCAGACTTAAAATCTGCCGCCGCAAGGCGTGCCGGTTCGATTCCGGCTCGGAGCACCAGCCCCCAATTCAGGTAGATGTCGTAAAACGCCATAAATCCTTGCAAAACAAGGGCTTATGGCGTTTTTTCTTACGGAAATTCAAGCGCAAAAGCGCGTTGCAGGCCTATTATTCCGGCTACGATTTACACAAAATTTACACACGTTCTACACAACTCGACAATTATGGCGAGCTATACGCGTTCACGGAATCGGTGCGGCTCGATTATCCTCTTGGCTTGTTGTGGCGCGTTTTTGAAGTGTCGCGTAGTGGCTTCTACGCAGCGCTTGAGCGTCAGCCATCGCAGCGTGCGCTGGACCATGGCTTCGGACATGCTCCAGCGCGTTGGTGGGCAGCTCGGTGGTCGGAAGTGGTGAGTAGGTTTGGACGCGAGTGGACGCTCAATCTGGTCAATGGTGACGTCAGCCATGCGTCTCTGCTGTAGTGTTTCCGGAGCTGGACATCCAGCCGTGAGAATTCCTCCAAGATGGCACGCAGTGTGGTGCTAACCGATTTCGGCAACACATGCCCGAGCGCATCACGTGCAAGTCAGCCTGTCAGATGATAAAGTCGGCACGAATTAGCCTAAAGTATCGCCCTGTAGCCTTTCTGATCCAGGTTTGGACCGCCGCTCTGGAAAAGGCAATGTCGCCGCATCTGCAGTAAATGCACAAGCAGCAAGCAGCTTGAGTGCCGGCATTACCGATGCGAACTCCCTACGACTGGCCGTCGGCGGACTAGAAGTCGCACTGACGGCCTTGGCGAAGCGCACTTAGCTAGCCGGTAGTAGTTAGAAGCGATAGATATAGCGGACGGCGATGTCTGCGACGTTCTGGCGGTTCTGCATGTTGACGGTGGTGTTATCCGAGTACGTGAATGGCACGCCGTTGTTGCTCCATTGGTATTCGTAAAACTTCACGCGCGAATAGCCGTAGTCGAAGCGCAGATCGGCATTCGGGCGGATCGCATACATCGCGGCCAGCCGCAGTCCCATCTGGCGGTAGCTGGCGTCCGGCAGGCCAATCGCGGCCTGGGCCAGGTTGGCTGCGCTGGGCGCCGTCACCGTGGTGCCTGACACCCCGCTGGCAGCTGCCACGCCATACTTGTTGCGATCGTTCAGATACGCCAGCGTGAGATCGAAGCGCAGCTTCTCGCTGGCCTTGAACTTGGCGCCGATGCCGGCCGCGTCGTTGAAGTTGTGCAGGTCCGCCATGTAACCGGTGCTATGGTTGATGAACTGGGTCTGCTCGCCATGCGACATATAGGCGCTCAGTGTCAGCTTTTCCGACAGCGTGTAGCCAGCGTCCAGACTGTACAGCGACACGCCGGATTCACGCCAGCCCTTGCCCCCGTTCAGCGGCGCGTAGCCGGTGGTGTTGCGGTCTTTGCCGTCTTCCGCCACCAGTTGCAGGTTCAGGTTCTCGGTCGGATTCCAGTCCAGCGACAGCTTCCACTTCTCACGTTTCAGATCGGTCAGCGATAGCGGGAACACCGAGTTGCCGGCCAGCGCCAGAATCGCCGCCGCCGACAGTTGCTGGCCGTAGCAAGCGCGGCCGCCGCAATACAGATTGATCAGCGCCAGGTTGGCGGCGGTGGTGCCGGCCACGGCTGGATCGAGCGTGCTCAGCGTGGTCCAGTCGGAGCCGTTGCGCTTGCTTTCCGAATAGCTGATCGCGCCATTCAAGGTTTCGGACAGGTTGCGGCGCAATTCCGCGCGGTAGCCGGTTTCCTTGGTTTTCGCGCGCAGCGCGGTCAGGCCGGCGACGTTTTCGTCCGCCGCCGAAGTCGGCACTTCGCGTTCCACCTGATAGTAGTCGGCGCCCAGCGTGGCGCGCCAGCCCTGGGCGATGCGGTAGCTGGCCTCCAGCTTGCCGGTGGTTTTGACGTTGCTGGTGCGGCTGTTGTACCAGGCGCCATCCAGATTGGTGTAGCTGGCTGGGGTGGTGGCCGGCGTGACGGCCGACGGCTCCAGGTTGTAGCGGAACAGCGGGGTCTTGTCGTCGCGGTCTTCGTGCTTGATATTGGCCAGCAGCGACAGCTTGCTGGTCGGCCGCGCGGTAAAGCCAAACTGGGTCAGCAGCGTGTCGACGCGGGCGTTCAGGCTGGAGCTGCCGGCCGGTGCGCCCAGCAAGCCGTTGGCGGCAAAGCTGTCGTTCTGGCTGGCGTGGGTGTACGCCACCTTGAAGTTGGCCTTGACCGCGCGGCTGAACGCATAGCTGCCGTCCAGGTAGAACTGGTGCGCCTGGTTATCCGGCGGCAGCGCCATCGCCGATTGCAGCACGCTCTGCAAGCTCATGCCGCCGCCAGCGATGATGTTGTTGCCGACCGCGGGATAGCCGGGCAGGGCCACGCCCAGGCCGCTATTGAAGCTGTTCGGCACCACCGGGTTGAGACTGCCATTGGCGTTGTTGTACAGCGAGCCATAGTAGCCGAGGCCAATCAGCAGCTTGCTGTCATGGTAGTTCAACCGCATGTCGAGCTGCTTGGTGGAGGAGTCGATCGGCTCCGGCACCAGCAGCAACGCGCCGGCCGTGTAGTTGGCCTGGTTCATGGCGGTGGTGCTGGAAGTGCCGCAGACGTAGGCGGCGCAGGCATAGCCGCGGCCCCACAGGCGGGCACCGCTCTTGTCCTCGTTCTTGAAATTGGCCTCGAATTGCAGGTCTGGCGTCAGCCATTGCTCATAGTTGAGCGAGGCGGCCTTGCGCTCGGTGCCGAGGTTCAAGTTCTTGCCGGTGCCCGGCTTCGCCAGACGCGCGATTACTGGCGTGGTGCTGCCGATGCCGCTCATGGCGGTGTTGATGGTGCGCGGGTACTCGCGGCTGATCTCGCTGTACTCGGCACCATATTTCCACGCACCTTGTTTTTCGTGCAGGAAGCTGACCGAGCGGCCTTCCAGCGCGCCGTCGTTGACGTTGATGCGCATCCAGGTGCCAGTGGCGTCATCGCGGGTGACCCACTCGACGTCGACGATGGCGTAGGCGTCGTTGTTGCGCTTGCCGTTGTACTGGCCGTAGATGGCGCGGTCATCCTTGCCGCCGCTGAGCGCGCCGAGGCCGACGCTGATCACGCTGTCGGGCTTGATCAGCTTGGCCACGTCATCTTCTGCGGCGGCTGTCGAAAAGATCGCCATCAGGGCCAGCGCCAGCGCTGTAGGGCGCAGCGTGGCCGTATGAAGCTTGGTTTTCATTGTCATTTCTCCCTCAACGGAACATGAACTGCGGTGTTGGATTGGTCACGGTCGGATTGTTCGAGCCATGGACCTGGGTATGGCAGTTGTTGCAGGCGCGGCCTTGCGTGACCCAGGTGCCGGACTTGCCTGGCGTGTTGGTGGTCGGAGCGGTGGCCTGCGCGCCAGCCACTTGCGGGATGAAGCCGCCGTGCGGGGTGTGGCATTGCTGGCAGAGGAAAGGCGGACGCGCTTTCAGCATGTTTTCCGCCGTGGTGCCGTGCGGGTTGTGGCACAGCGTGCAGTCTTCGTTGACCGGCTCGTGGTTGTGCACGAATGGACCGCGTTTTTCCATGTGGCAGGTGTAGCAGGTGTCGTTGATGCTGTCGCGCTTGAGCAGTTTAGGGCCCACCGAGCCATGCGGATTGTGGCAGTCGGAACAGCTCATCTTGCCTTCAGGGATGGGGTGGTGCGAAGGACGGTTGACCTGGCCGCGCTGCTCCTTGTGGCAGGCGTAGCAGACTTCGGGCTGGGTGCGCTTGTCGCGGACCTTGTCGTGGCCGGTGTGGACCTGGTGGCAGGAGGTGCAGGCCACATCGCGCGTATCGTGGGTGCTGCCGGCCCAGTGCGAGCGCTTGGCGTCCTTCTCGTGACAGGACAGGCAGGCGTCGTTGCGGTCGGCGACCGGGGTTTTGGCGTTCTTGGTAAAAGTACGCTCAGGCGCCGGCCGTTGCTGTCCTTTGCTGTCCGCGTGGGCGTCGCTGGCGCCGTGGCAGCTGGTGCAGGTCGGCGTGCGGCCGTCGGCGCGGGTGCCATGTTTGCCTTTGCCGATTTGCAGCAGTTGGGGGTTATCGCTTTCGTCGTGGCAGGCGGTGCATTTCGCATCACCTTTCAGGACCAGATCATTACCCTGATCCGACTTTAGCGTTTCCGCGGCGCTTGCCGGGAAGGTAGTTGCCATGCCGACCGCAAAGGCCAAGATGGAAACGAGTCGCAGTATCTTCATTGTTTTTCTCCGGATGGTGATGACAGTGTTCAGCAACTGTCTTGTGCCTATAAGCAAAAACAAGGCCACCGGATAAGTATTTGTTTTTAAAGGATATTACGCTTTTCATTTTTCCCGAAGCCGGGAAACCTTTGCCAGATCCGGTAAAAAAAAGGCCACGGCACGCGCCGTGGCCAAACACGCACATCGATCGGGGTTAGTGACCGCCGCTGAAGAAACCGATGGTGACCAGCGTCAGCAGGATCAGGCCGAAGGCGATCAGCACCAGGCCGAGGATCTTCGAGCCGATGCGCATCGGTTTGGATGGCGCATCCACCAGGTATTTCTCCAGTTCGCCCGAGGCCAGCAGACGCTCATACTGCGCGGGGTGCTCGTCGCGGAACTCTTCCAGCGATTGGGTGCCGGTGAACATCACGATGTCCGGTGGCGGCAGCTTGTTCGGCCGGAAGTGGTTGTTGAAGAAGTGCACGGTGAACAGGAACACCGCTGCCAAGAATGCTTCCTCGCCATGGATGACTGTGGCGACATTGAAGATCCAGCCCGGCAAATAGGTCGCTGCAACAGTCGGCAGCGCCAGCGTCAGGCCGCTGAAGCCGATAATGTTGACGCCCCAGAACACCGCCCAGTAGTCGAACTTCTCGAAGTAGGTCCAGCGGTCGAATTTCGGTTTCGGCCCTTTGCCGAAGAACCACTTGAACATGCCGATGCAATCGCGCAAGTCTTTCCAGTTCGGGATCAGCGAATCCGGGCCGAACCAGCGGAAGCTGCGGTCGCGCAGCAGTTTCTGCATCACATACACAAAGTGGATGAAGAAGATGCCGACAAAAGCCATGGCGGCAAAGCGGTGGATCAAGCCCATCGGCTTGGAACCGCCGAACACCTTGGCCACATGCGGCGCCCACGAAGCGTGCGAGAACAGCACGGCGGTACCGGTCAGCACCAGCGTCATGGTCACCAGCGCGAAGCACAGGTGGGCAATGCGCCAGCCGACAGGGAAGCGGCGGAAGTGCTTGTGTTGCAGCGGTTCAGGCAGACCTTCCAGGCGGATATGGGTTTCCAGCTTGTGCTTGGCCGATTCCTTCCATTCGCGGTACAGCCACAGGCCGGAGTGGGTCCAGAAGAACAGGAACACGCCGATCAGCAGTGCCACCATGAAGTTGGTGACGATCCACATTTCCGGATACTTGGCGAAGTCGTGGCTGTTGGCATGCGGCTCGAACGAGGCGAAGCCGGCGGTGGCTTTCGGCCGCTTCTTGCCGTCGTGGCAGGACTGGCAGGTTTTCAGGCGCTTGTCCGGATGCACCTTGGATTCCGGATCTTTCGAGCCGAGGATCTCGTGGCTGCCGTGGCAGTTGTAGCACTTGGCGGTTTCCGCCGTGCCGAGATTGGTGGCCTGGCCGTGGTAGGTGCCGCCGTAGGATTTGCGTTGCTCCTGGTGGCAGTTGCCGCATTCTTCCACATTCAGCAGCTTGAATGACAGCAGCGAGGTGCTGGTGATTTCATGCGTGGTGTGGCAATCGATGCAGACTGCGGCCTTGCTGTTGTTCTTTTCCAGCACCTCCTTGCCGTGCGCCGATTCGGTGTAGGTGTCCAGCTGGTCGGTGTGGCATTGCGTGCCGCACAGGGCCGGCACGCCGGCGCGCCAGGTGGCGTATTCAGGACTCTTGCGATCGGTGGGGACGTTGAAACTGTGGGTGTCGTGGCACTGGGTGCAGGAAGCCTTCGGCCGATCCGGATTGTCATCATCCGGCTTGGCGTGGAAGGATTTTTTGTAGGCGGCGATATTTTCCACCACTTTGCCCAGGCGCGGCTTGGCGGCGGCGCTGTGATTCTTTTGCGCCTCGTCCCATAGCTTCTGGTGGCAGCTGGCGCAATCGGGTGCGGCTTGCTGGTTTTTCTTGTGCGGCTGCTTGCTGTTGCCGGTGACGGTCAGGTCGCTGTGGCAGCTGACGCAGGACAGGTCGCGGTGGACGCCGGCGCCATGCTTGGCCGCGTCGATGCCGCGCAGCGCACGCTCGTCGCCATCGTCATTGCTGACCTTGATGGGAGCTTTGTTTGCCTCATGGCAGGCGATGCAGGCGGCATCGCTGCTGGCGGCGGCCGGGTCGGCTGCTGCGCTGGACAGCGCGGCAGACAGACACAGCACGGCGCCAAGTATCGCCTTCAGAAACGGTTTGGAGTACATGATTTTTCCTGGATGCTGAAAGGCGGCGGGCGGGCACACGGCCCAGCCCGCCGCTGCCGGAACGGCGGAGGAGTGGAGAGGACTAGCGCGTCAATATCCACTGCGCCACGCTTTTCAGCTTGGCGGGGTCTTTGGTGTCGATGATCTTGTGTTCTTCCTCGGTGCCGTCTTCCAGCTTGACGGTCGGACCGGAGGTGATCTGTTTGACGATATGTTCTTCGCCATCCGCTTTGCCTTTGTATTTGCCGGCCACTTTTTTATACGACGGGCCTTTTTTGGTCTTGTCGACCGCGTGGCATTTGAAGCAGCCATTTTTGCGCAGCAGTGCCTCGGTTTCGGCGTCGTCGGCGTAGGCGCTCACGCTGGCCAGCGCGCTGCCGGCCAGCAGCAGGAGAGCACTCAGTTTAATAATCGATTTCATGATTTCCTCGATGGTTGTTTCAGATGTCGGCCGCGTTGATACACGACTCACCAGGCGTATAAGCAAAAAGAAGGCCATGCAACAAAGCCCGCCAATACAGGCGCTCTGCGAAATAACGCTTCCCGAAAATGGGAAAAGCGGCCAGTCCATTCCCGTTTGCGAGACGCAGCGCGGAATGCGCATAACTTGACATCGGCGCCTGTGCAGACGGCCCGCCTGCCGCTACCATGCGGCCATGCAGGTACTAAAGAATTGAGCAAGATGCAGCAACAAGCGCCATCCGACCGTCAGCCCTTGCCGCTGGCGCGCCATGCGCTGTCGATACGCAGCAAGGGCGCGATGGTGATCGGCGCCTTGCTGGCGTATGCGATCGTCATTTCACTGTTTGCCTTCGACCAGAAGAATCAGCTGCTGCGCGAGTTCGAGGAAATCCAGAGTACCTTGCAGACCGAGGCCTTGCTGAAGCAGGCCGACCTGTCCGCCTTCCACGCTGTGATTGCCATCTTTGCCGCCATCGACGCCAACGATCCAGAGGTGGCGATGCAGCACGCCGAGCTGTATCACCAGTCGCTGCTCGACGCACAGCGTGATCTCGGTCAACGCTTCGATAGTGCGCTGTTGGCGCCGGGCGCGCTGGATGCCGATTGGCAGCGCGCCAACCAGCACCCCGACAAGCCCAATCTGAATCGCCTGCTCAGTGGCGTGGTCAAGGTCAAGAGCGAGCTGTCGGCGCTGACCGAGGCAGTGCAGCGGCGCCGCCAGTCGCTGGCGGCCAGCTACCGCGAACGCACCGGCTCGGTGGCCAGCACGATTTTCCTCGCCGGCATGCTGGGCTTGGTGATGCTGGGGGCCTGCATCGTGCTGTTCTTCCGCCGCCTGACGGAAGACCTGGCCATCCTGCAAAAACGCGCGCTGGAAATCTTGCATGGCCTGCATGGCGGGCCGATCAACGTCACCCGGCATGACGAGGTCGGCCAGTTGATGAGCGCCGTGAACAATATGTCGGATACGCTGGAAGCGCGCAACAAGGAGCTGATGCTGGAGCGGCAGAAGTATATGCATCAGGAGAAGATGGCGGCGATCGGCACGCTGGCTGCCGGCATCTCGCACGAGATCGGCAACCCCATCGCCGCCATCTCCGGCATCGCCCAGGACATGCTGGAGCGGCGCGCCTGCATGGACGAACATGGCCGAGTCAATTGCTGCCAGTGCCGCCCGGACCTGATCTACGAACAAACCGCGCGTCTGGCGGCAATTACCCGCGAGATTGCCGACTTCGCCTCACCGCGCGCGGTGGAGGCGCAGTTGCTGGACCTGAACCACCAGCTGCGCAGCACCACCAGCCTGGTCCGCTACGACAAGCGCCTGGCCGGCGTCGAGCTGCAATTGCAGCTGGATTCCCAACTACCCGCCATCCATGGCGTGGCCGACCAGCTGACCCAGCTGATCATGAACCTGCTGATCAACGCCATGGATGCGCTGGAAGGTGTCAGCGGACGGCGCCGGCCGACCATCACCGTCACCACTAGCCGCACGCCGCTGGGCGTGCAGATGTGCGTGGAAGACAATGGCAGCGGCATGGATGCGGCCACCGTGCAGCGCGTGTTTGAAGCCTTTTTCACCACCAAGCCAGCCGGCAAGGGCACCGGCCTGGGCCTGTCGCTATGCTATGCGATCGCGCAGAACCACGGCGGCACCATCGATATCGAATCGGCACCCGAGCGCGGTACGCAGGTGCGGGTGCTATTCCCTCCAACCGAATGAGAAATACTGCATGAAATCACTCGACGTGATGGTGATCGACGATGAGCCGGTGATCCGCCAGATGCTGGCGGCGCACCTGCTGAAGCTGGGCTGCACCGTGGTTCAGGCCGGCACCGGGGAGGAAGCGCTGGAACGCCTGTCGAAAGGCGATATCGAAGCGGCCATCTGCGATATCAAGATGCCCGGCATGAGCGGCATCGAACTGGTGCGCCAGGTGCGCGCGGCCGGTATCGACACCAGCTTTATCATGATGACCGCGTTTGCCTCGGTAGATACGGCCATCGAGGCGATGCAGGCCGGCGCCACCGACTACATGGTCAAGCCGGTCCGCAACGAGGAACTGCAGCACCGGCTGCGCAAGATCAGTGACCTGCGCGGCCTGCGCGCCGAAAACCGCGTGCTGCGCAGCCTGGTGCAGGGCAAGCGCGAAGACCAGTTCGAGTTCAGCGCACCGGTGATGCGCGATCTGGCGCGGCTGGTGGACAAGGTATCGCCGACCGCCAGCACGGTGCTGGTGACCGGCGAAAGCGGCACCGGCAAGGGCGTGGTGGCGCGCCGCATTCATCAGCAGAGCCCGCGCGCCAACGCGCCATTCATCCCGGTCAATTGCGGCGCGCTGCCGGAAAACCTGATCGAGAGCGAGCTGTTCGGCCACGTCAAGGGGGCGTTCACCGGCGCCGACAAGGCGCGCAAAGGGCTGTTCCTGGAGGCGGACGGCGGCACGCTGTTCCTCGACGAGATCGGCGAATTGCCGTTGATGATGCAGGTCAAGCTGCTGCATGTGATTGAAGAGAAGAGCATCCGCGCCGTGGGCAGCGAGCAGGCGCGCCGCGCTGATGTGCGCATCATTGCCGCCACCAATCGCGACCTGGCGCAGATGGTGGCGGAAGGGCGCTTCCGCGAAGACCTGTATTTCCGCCTGAGCGTGTTCCTGATCCAGCTGCCGCCGCTACGCGAGCGCCGCGCCGACTTGCCAGCGCTGATGGCTTTCCTGCTGCGCCGTGGCGCCGAGCGTAGCGGCTTGCATCGCGTGCCGGCGCTGGAGCCGGAAGTCGAGGAGCTGCTGCTGTCCTACCAGTGGCCGGGCAATGTGCGCGAGCTGGAGCATGTGATCGACCGCGCGCTGATCCTGGCTGACGGCGGCCAGGTCAGTTGCGCCGACCTGCCGCCGCAAATCGTCAAGGAGGCGGGCTCAGCACCGGTGGCGGATGGCATCAGTGGCCAGCTACAGGCCGAACCGGGCGAAAGCCTGCGCGATCAGGTGCGCCGCTTTGAGTGCGCGCTGATTACCCGCGCCATTCGAGAAGCCGACGGGGATCGTCGTTTGGCGGCGCAGAAGCTGGGCATGGGCTTGTCCAGCCTGTACCGCAAGCAGGAAGAATTCGAAACGCTGGGCTTGCTGTAAGGGCGTGGCATGCGCCGGGTCTATGTGCGCGAAACCAGCGTTCGCCACACGCGCTGGCGGCATTGCTGGGGATGGTTCAGCCAGGCGCTGCTCTTCCTGCTGCCGTGGCTGAACTGGGAGGGCCGACAGATGCTGCTGTATGACGTCGCGGCGGTGCGGGTGGCGCTGCCCGGTGCGGTGCCGGGACCGCAGCAATTGGTCTGGCTGCTGTTGCCGCTGCTGGGTTTGATCCTGCTACTGCTACTGCTACTGCTGCACGGTGCGCCGGGGCCGTGGGTGGCGGTGCGCGCCTAACGGCATGCTGCTGCGCCACCGCGTGTGCTTGCGGCGCCTGCATCGACGCTTGCGACCAGATAATGCGCCAAAGAGATTTGTAGCAAAGATGGAAAAATTTGATCTGGGTCAATCAAAAGAACTAGTACTAATTCGTATCATTCCCCGAAAGCAAGATTTAGCCTGAAACAAGCGGATCTTGCGCGCCTGCCGCAGTGGCGGGCGTGGTTAAGGGAGAATCATCATGAGTTTGCAAGCATGTCAGCTCGCTTGCACGCGTGGCGGCCGCAGCCTGTTCCATGGGCTGGATTTCACGCTTCAAGCCGGTGACGCATTGCGCGTTGCCGGCGCCAACGGCAGCGGTAAAAGCAGCCTGTTGCGGCTGCTATGCGGCCTTTCTTTCCCTAGCGCCGGCGAAGTACGCTGGCATGGCCGTAGTATCCGCGCGGCGCGTGAAGAGTTTGGCGCGGCGCTGACCTATCTGGGCCACGCGCACGGCGTCAAGGACGATCTATTGGCGTGGGAAAACCTGGTGGTCGCCAGTACGTTGGCTGGCCAGCCGGTGGACCGCGTACAGGCGTGCACCGCCTTGTCGGCGCTGGGTCTCGGCGCACAAGCCTGCCTGCCGGCGCTGTCCCTGTCGCAAGGGCAGCGCAAGCGTGTGGCGCTGGCCAGGCTGCATCTGCAACAGGATGCGCGTTTGTGGATACTGGACGAGCCGTTTGCCGCGCTTGATACCGCCACCATTGCCAATCTTGCCGGCACGCTGGAACGCCATCTGGAGCGTGGCGGCATGCTGGTTTACACCACGCATCAGGACGTGGCCCTGCGCGCGCCGCGCGCGCGGCTACTCGACCTGAGCCGGGAGGCTGCATGCTGAAGGTGTTCACCTGCGTGCTGCGGCGCGATCTCAAGCTGGCGCTGCGGCGGCGTTCCGATGTCTTGACCACGCTGTTTTTTTTCATCGTCGTGGTCACCCTGTTTCCACTCGGCGTAGGGCCGGAGCCCGAACTGCTGCGCACCATGGCGCCCGGCGTGCTGTGGGTGTCTGCATTGCTGGCGTCGATGCTGGCGCTGGGTCGCCTGTTCGCCCCGGATTTCGCCGACGGCACGCTGGAACAGATGCTGCTGTCGGCCGAACCGCTGATGCTGATCAGTTGCGCCAAGGTGCTGGCGCACTGGCTGGTGTCTGGCCTGCCGCTGGTGTTGCTGGCGCCGCTGCTGGGCATGCAGTTCGGCCTGCCATCCAGCTCGGTCCGGGTGCTGTGCCTGACGCTGCTGGTCGGCACGCCGGTACTCAGCTTGCTGGGTGCGATCGGCGCTGCGCTGACGCTGGGCGTGCGCGGCGGCGGCGTGCTGGTGGCCTTGCTGGTGCTGCCGCTGTACATCCCGGTGCTGATTTTTGGCGCGGGCGCGGTCAGCGCCGAAGCCAGCGGCATGGGCGCGCAAGCACATTTCCTGCTGCTGGGGGCGATGCTGGCCGCAGCGGCGGCGCTGGCGCCGTGGGCAGTCGCCTCGGCGCTGCGGGTGGCGCTGGAATAGAACTTTAGCGAAGGAGTAAACATGGGAAATAGTGACCACAGGCGCGTGTCGCGCTGGTTCAAATATGCATCGCCGGCAGTGTTCTATCCGCTGGCTGGAACACTGATCCGCTACTGCACGGTGGCCGCGATTGCGCTGACCGCGCTGGGCTTGTACATCGGATTTTTCGTCGCACCGACCGACTTTCAGCAAGGCGACGCCTACCGGATTATTTTTGTTCACGTGCCGGCTGCGTGGATGTCGATGGTGATCTATCTGGCGATGGCGTTCTGGGCCGCGATGGGGCTGGCGTTCAATACGCGGCTGTCGGCGATGATGGCCAGCGCGCTGGCACCCACCGGCGCGATGTTCACCTTTCTGGCGCTATGGACCGGCGCGCTGTGGGGCAAGCCGACCTGGGGCACCTGGTGGGTGTGGGATGCGCGCCTGACCTCGGAGTTGATCCTGCTGTTCCTGTACCTGGGCTTCATGGCGCTGCAAGCCGCCATCGACGAGCCTCGCCGCGCTGACCGCGCCGGCGCCTTGCTGGCACTGGTCGGGGTGGTCAACGTGCCGGTGATTTATTTTTCGGTGCAGTGGTGGAACACGCTGCATCAGGGATCGTCGATCAATTTCAAGAGCGCGCCCAGCATGGCGATGACCATGTTGCTGGGTATGCTGATTATGGCGCTGGCGTTCTGGGCGTACAGCATTGCAGCCGCGCTGGTGCGGGTGCGCTGCATCATGCTTGAACGCGATGCGCACAGTGACTGGAGCCGTGAGGCAGTAGGAGTATAGACATGATCTGGAACAACCTGAGTGAATTCTGGGCGATGGGCGGCTACGCCTTGTATGTCTGGGGCTCGATGGCCGTGGTGGCCTTGTGCATGGGCTTTGAAATGTGGCACTTGAGACGGCGCCACGCGCAGGCGCGCAGCCTGCCGGAACAGGTGCAAGGACGGCCGGCACGCGCGCCGGCGGTGGTGCAATATAGCTCGCATGGGGGGCAAGATGAAGCCGCGGCATAAACGGCTGGCGCTGATCGCCGGCGGCGTGGCCGCGCTGGGCGTGGCGGTGGCGCTGCTGTTGTCGGCGTTCCAGCAGAACCTGGTGTTCTTCTACACGCCGACGCAAATTCTTGAAGGCGAAGCGCCGCGCAACCGCAGCTTCCGCATGGGCGGCATGGTGCAGCCGGGCAGCTTGCAGCGCCAGGCCGACGGCGTGACGGTGGCCTTTGTGGTCAGCGACACCGCGCGCCAGATCATGGTCCAGTACAAGGGCATCCTGCCGGATCTGTTCAAGGAAGGCAAGGGTGTGGTGGCGCAAGGCCGGCTGGGCGAGGGCATGCTGTTCCTGGCCGATGAAGTGCTGGCCAAGCACGACGAAAACTACATGCCGCCGGAAGCCGCGTACGCGCTCAAGCAGGGCGCAGCCGCGCAGCAGGCAGAGGATAAGAAATAGGGGTATGAAATGATTGCAGAATTAGGAAACCTGGCACTGATGCTGGCGCTATGCCTGGCCTTGGTGCAGGGCGTGATGCCCATCGTCGGTTCGTATCGCGCCGACCAGCGCTGGATGCGCCTGGCGCGTCCTGCCGCCGCCGGCCAGCTGGTGCTGCTGACGCTGGCGTTTGGCGCGCTGGCCTGGTCGTTCGTGCAGAATGACTTTTCGCTGGCCTATGTGGCCGGCAATTCCAACTCGATGCTGCCGCTGCACTTCCGCATCGCCGCCACCTGGGGCGGGCATGAAGGCTCGCTGCTGCTGTGGGTCGAGATGCTGGCCTTGTGGACCTTTGCCGTGGCCTGCCTGAGCCGCCAGCTACCGGATGTGATGGCGGCGCGGGTGCTGGGCGTGCTGGGCCTGGTCAGCGTTGGCTTCCTGTGCTTTATGCTGTTCACCTCGAATCCGTTCGAGCGCCTGCTGCCGGCCGCTGTTGATGGCCGCGACCTGAATCCGCTGTTGCAGGATTTCGGCATGATCGTCCATCCGCCGATGCTGTACATGGGCTATGTGGGCTTCTCGGTGGCGTTCGCGTTTGCGATTGCCGCGCTGATGGGCGGTCAGCTGGACGCCGCCTGGGCGCGCTGGTCGCGGCCGTGGACGCTGGTGGCGTGGGTGTTCCTGACGCTCGGTATCTTCATGGGCAGCTATTGGGCGTATTACGAGCTGGGCTGGGGCGGCTGGTGGTTTTGGGACGCCGTTGAAAACGCCTCCTTCATGCCGTGGCTGGTTGGCTCGGCGCTGGTGCACTCGCTGGCGGTGACGGAAAAGCGCGGCAGCTTCAAGAACTGGACCGTGCTGCTGGCGATCATCGCCTTCTCGCTGTCGCTGCTGGGCACCTTCCTGGTGCGCTCCGGCGTGCTGACCTCGGTGCACGCGTTTGCCACCGATCCGCGCCGCGGCCTGTTCATCCTGATTTTCCTGGCGCTGGTGATCGGCGGCTCGCTGCTGCTGTACGCCTGGCGTGCGCCGAAAGTGGGTTCGGGCGGCAAGTTCGGCATGCTGTCGCGCGAATCGCTGCTGCTGGTGAACAACGTCCTGCTGCTGGCTGCGGCCGGCACTGTACTGTTGGGCACGCTGTATCCGCTATTCCTGGATGCGCTCAACCTCGGCAAAATTTCGGTCGGACCCCCGTACTTCGAGGCGGTGTTCGCGCCGTTGATGCTGCCGGTGCTGGTGCTGCTGGCGGTCGGTCCCTTCCTGCGCTGGAAGGACGCCCCGCTGAAAGAACTGCTGCACCGCTTGCGCTGGATCGCGCTGGGCACGCTGCTGTTTGCCATGGCGATCCAGTTGTGGCTGTCGCCCACGCCGATGGTGCTGGTGGGCGTCGCCTGCGCGTTCTGGATCTGCGTGGGCACCGCCTCGCACATGCTGGAACGGCTGCGCCACGTCGCACCCGGCGCCAGTGCGTGGCAGCGCCTGCGTCGCCAGCCGCTGAACTACTGGGGCATGCTCGCCGCGCACGCCGGCATAGGCGTGTTCGTGGTCGGCGTCACGCTGGTCAAGGGCATGGAAACCGCCAACGACGTCAGCATGCAGGTGGGCGACACCACGCACGCCGGCAGCCATGTATTCCGCTTCAGCGCACTGGCGCCGGTGCAGGGCCCGAACTACAGCGGTACTGAAGGCACGTTCGAGGTGACGCGCGACGGCCAGCTGGTGGCCACGCTGCGCGCGCAGAAGCGCGTCTACAAGGCACAAGGCATGCCGATGACCGAGGCGGCCATCGACCGTGGCTTTACCCGCGACCTGTACGTCTCGCTGGGCGAGGAAACCGCGCCGGGCGTGTGGGTGGTGCGCGTGCAGCACAAGCCGTTTGTCGGCTGGATCTGGGCCGGTTGCCTGATCATGTCGGCCGGCGGACTGCTGGCGGCAGGAGACAAACGCTACCGCATGGCCGCCAGCCGTCGCCGCCTGGCGGCCGGGCCGGCGCTGGCCGCCAGCGAACAGCCAGCCCAAGCCTGAACATCTACAGGAGAGAACGCATATGAAACGATTTCTGCTGCCGCTGGGCGTGTTTGTCGCCTTGCTGGTTTTTCTGGCCGTCGGCCTCAAGCTGAATCCACGCGAGATACCGTCGCCGTTTATCGGCAAGCCGGCGCCGCAGTTTCACCTGAGCCAGCTGGGCGACCCGGCCGCCACCATCGCGCCGCCGGACATGGCAGGCCAGGTGTGGCTGCTGAACGTCTGGGCCTCGTGGTGTGAGGCGTGCCGCGACGAGCACGCGGCGTTGCTGGCGCTGTCGCAGCGCAAGCTGCTGCCAATTATCGGCCTGAACTACAAGGACCAGCGCGCCGACGGCAACAAGTGGCTGGCGCGCTTTGGCAATCCGTACACCCTGTCCGGCTTTGACGAGGACGGCCGGGTCGGCATCGACTACGGCGTCTACGGCGTGCCGGAAACCTTTTTGATCGACAAACAAGGCGTGATCCGCTTCAAGTTCATCGGCGTGCTGACGCCGGAAATCATTGAGCAGAAGCTGATGCCGCTGATAAGGGAGTTGAACCGTGTTTAAATTCATACCCATGCTGCTGGCCTGTGTGCTGGTGCTGTCGTCACCACTGGCAGCGGAAGCGCCGCCAGTGGCGGCCGACCCGGTACTGGAACGGCGCGTGCTGAGCCTGTCCGAACAATTGCGCTGCCTGGTGTGCCAGAACCAGACCATCGCCGAATCGCACGCCGAGCTGGCGATCGACCTGCGCAACCAGGTGCGCGAGCAACTGGCGCAGGGCAGCAGCGAGCAACAGGTGATCGACTACATGGTGGCGCGCTACGGTGACTTTGTCATGTATCGCCCGCCGTTCAAGCCCATGACCTGGCTGCTGTGGTGGGGGCCGGCGCTGCTGCTGGCCGCCGGCCTGGGCGGACTGGCGCTGCAACTGCACCGCCGCGCTGCGACAGAACCTGAATTATCGCCTGCCGAGCTGGCGCGCGCCGCCGCGCTGCTGGATGCACCACTGCCTGAGAAAGAAATGACATGACTACGTTTTCTATTGCCGCCGCGTTGCTGATAGCGCTGTCGCTGCTGTTCATCCTGCCGCCGCTGTTGCGCAGCGAACGTTCGCGCCGTGGTCCGGCCGCGCGCGCCGTCGCCAACCTCGCGGTACTGCGCGATCAACTGCACGAGCTGGATGCCGATCTGGTGGCCGGCACCATCGACGCCACCGGCTACGCGCAGGCGCGCGGTGAGCTGGAGCGGCGCGTCGCCAGCGATGTCGGCGCCGTGCCCGCCGCCACGGCCGAACAGCTGGGCGGTCCGCGCCGCCTGGCTGCCGCGTTGCTGACGCTGGCGGTGCCTGCGCTGGCCTGCGCCTTGTATCTGCTGCTGGGCACGCCGGTTGCGCTCGATCCCACGCGGATGCAGGCCAACGAGGAACTGGCGCGCCAGACTGAGCTGGCGGAACTGGTGGAAAGCATGGCCGCGCAGCTGCGCAAGCAGCCAAACGATGTGGCTGGCTGGAATATGCTGGCGCGCTCCTATGCCAGCATGGGCAATTTCGAGAAGGCAGCCGACACCTATCGCCACCTGATCAGCCTGGACCCGGACAATCCGAATCTGCTGGTCGACTTCGCCGATGTGCTGGCCATGTCGCGTGGCAAAACCATGCAGGGCGAACCGGAGCAACTGGTGATGTGCGCGCTGCGTATCGACGCCGAAAACTTCAAGGGCTTGTCGCTGCTCGGCAGTACCCTGTTTGAGCGGGGTGATTACGCTGGCGCGGTGGCGCAATGGAAAAAGATCCTGCCGCTGGTACCGCCGGACTCCGACACCGCGCGCAACACCATCGAAAGCATTGCTATTGCGCAGCAGCGCCAGGCAGCACCGTGAACTGTCTTTTACTTGTGAGAGGTAACAAATAATGAAGAAACAGATAGCCGCCATGGCGGTCATGGCCAGCGTTCTGCTGCCGGCCGGCGTTGCCGGCGCAGCCGCAGCTGCTGCGCAACCAAGCGCCAATCCGCACGGCCGCCCGGCGTCGCCGCAGGCGCTCAAGCCCTTGCCGAAACAGGACAAGCTGAGCATACGCGGCTGGTCGTCGCCCGCGCCCGCCACCTGGACCCCGGTAGAGCCCGCCAGCACAATGCGCGCCGCCCAGTTCATCCTGCCGGGCGGCACCGGCAAGTCCGCCGATGATGGCGAAATGGTCGCGTACTTCTTCCCTACCGGTGATGGCGGCAGCCAGGAAGCCAATATCGAGCGCTGGAGCGCGGAAGTGACCGATGCTGCGGGCAGGCCGGTTAAGCCGCAACTCAGCACCGCCAAGGCCGGCATGACCAAGGTCACGCTGCTGACGCTGCAAGGCAATTACACCCGTGGCGCGAACATGCTGCCCGGCGCGGAACGCAAGAGCAACCAGACCCTGCTGGTGGCGATGGTGGAAACCACGATAGGCCGCATCACGCTGCAAGCCTATGGCCCGAGCAAGACGGTGGTGGCGCACCGCGACAGTTTTATCAAGCTGGCCAACAGCTTCGCGCCCGGCTAAGCGGGTTCAGGGACGGATGCGCAGGGTGCTGGTGATCAGCGCCACACTCTGCGGGCTGTCCCATTCGCGGCTGCCGTAGTGGCGTGCCAGCACGCGGCCTTGCGCGTCCACTAGCAGCGTTAGCGGGATGCGGTCTGCGCCCAGCATGATTTCCAGTTGCAGCTGATGGTCAATATAGTTGGGGAAGCTGATGCCGGCGCCGTGCAGGAAGGCGCTGGCGTGGTCGCGGTAGTCGTCGGTGGAAATGCCGATCACGTTGAACTGCTTGCGGTAGCGCTTCGCCAGGCGCTGCAGCGCTCCCATCTCGGCGCGGCAGGGACCGCACCAACTGGCCCAGACATTAATAACCAGTGCTTTGCCTCGATACGAGGCGAAACTGCTGACGGGACCAATCAATGGATCTAGTTTTGCTTGGCGCAATTGTGCGCCGATCGATACTAGGCCAGGAGGTTCAGATGCTAGGCCACTATTCACAAATAGTGCTAACAGCAATGTTATGCTTATCATTTTCATGGTGCACTAGTGTAGTTAGTTCGCGCCTCATAATGTATTGATTTAAATCAATGTTGATTTACTTATCGTGCTATTGAATTTACGGCCTGGGTTATAGGTGAGCGTGCAGCTTTGGCGATGACGGCAGTCGACATCAGCCAAATTTGCTACCGCTATGAAGCCAAGCTGAACGCGGAGAACGAGGTCATAGCCGACTGGCTGGTGCGGCTGACCACCAATCAGCGTAAGTGGGGCCGGCTAGCTCTTCACCTGTTTGAAACACTGGACGAGATCCAGGATTTTGCAACTCGCTGGCTGTGGACTTACAGTCAGGACTGACCCAGCATGGCATTGGCGGCATCACACCAAAACAAAAGCTTGCCTTGGCTGCTTAACCTCCACTTTTAGCACGCTCTAAAAATGGGCGATTACCAAACAAAGCGACGAACGGCTCACGGCTACGCGAGCTTCCTCGACGGGAGGGCTAGCGGTCGCGGCGACATTCTCATCATAATGAATGTTGGTAGGCAATATCCTTCCGGTTTCTCATGCTTGACATGGAGTAGCTACATGGCTGCGACCGCCTTAAAGTAGGGTCGTAGCGTTTCCGTGCAAAAGGAACTGCCGTGCGAACGACAAGTGGGTCGATACGGCAACGCCGTTTGCGGCTGTGTTGGAGAGGAGGGCGATTAGCCTGCATCGGACGGCGGTAACGCCGGGCAGTGCAGCAAACCGACAAGGTGGGATTGCGGATCTGGCGGCAGTGAGGACAATGCGGTCTGGATATAGGTCACGACGAAGAGGAGGCCGAGACTGGCGCCAAGGTGTCGGAGCTGAGCAGGAAGTACGGGATTGCCGAGGCCACGTTCTACAACTGGAAAGCAAAGTTCGGCGGCATGACCGTGTCAGAGGCGCAGCGACTGAAAGAGCTCGAATCAGAGAATGCCAAGCTCAAGCGGCTGTTGGCCGATGCGATGTTGGACAATGCTGCACTCAAGGATGTCGTCGGTCGAAAGTGGTAAGCCCGCAAGCAAAGCGGCTCGCTGTAACGCATTTAATGAATATCCATGCGTTAGGTGTAACGCGGGCTTGCGGGCTGATTGGCATCTCCAGATCGCTGTTCCAATACGCATCGACACGGCCTGACGATGGGCCATTGTTGGAGCGCCTAACTGCACTGGCAGAGCAGAAGCGCCGTTACGGCTACCGGCGTTTGCATGTGCTGCTGCGGCGCGAAGGCTGGAAGCTCAACTGCAAACGCACCTACCGCGTGTACCACGCGGCAGGCCTGATGGTTCGTCGCCGCAAGCGCAAACGTATCGGTGGCATTGAGCGCGCAGCCAGGGTGCCGGCAACGGGGCCAAACCAGAGCTGGTCGATGGATTTCGTATCGGATGGATTTGTCGATGGTCGGCGGTTGCGCTGTCTGAACAGCGTGGATGATTTTACGAAGGAATGTTTGGCAATCGAAGTCGATACATCACTGCCTGGCTATCGAGTCTTGTCGGTGCTGGAACGGCTAGCCGAGAAGCGAGGTTTACCAATGTCAGTGGCCGTTGATAATGGCCCCGAGTTTGCCGGAAAAACGTTGGATAAATGGGCTTACGGGAAGCAGTTGCAGCTGAAGTTTATCGAGCCGGGCAAGCCGCAACAAAACGCCTACATCGAAAGTTTCAATGGCAAATTCCGCGATGAGTGCCTGAACGAGCACTGGTTCTTATCGCTGCGCCACGCCCGTCAGGCGATCGAGGACTGGCGTCAGGAGTACAACGATGAGCGGCCACACAGTTCACTTGGCTATCAAACGCCGAAGCAGTTTGCAGCACGATTTTTAACTGCAGACTCCAGTGCAGTTTCGTACTAAATTGGGTAGCAGGTCACTAGTGCATAGAGATTGACAACGTGCGCCGGCGATATACACCACGCTGGAGCAATCCGAACCAAAGGATTATCGGTGCAGAAAGCCCAAGGGAATGGTTGGGGGGCGACAGCAGGCGCTGTTTTATCGTCTGAAACGACTTGTCGTCGTCATCCAGGAGTCTTTTTGAGCGCGTAATCAACAACTGCGCTTTTTGGCTGCAAACTCACGGAAGGCGATTGCGGATCCAGGGCACGCGCCCGTAGTAGGGGGGCTTGAGCGCCCGGATGTGCGGCTAATAATATATTCCTGCTGCCGGGGTGCCACCGATCCGGCAAACGGTGTACAAGCAATGGCTGTGGCATCGCTGCTGTAGCGGTTGCTTGCTTTGAAAAAAGCTGTATCCGATTACAAAAAAATTACAAAGCGCTGGTGTAAGTAGTTGATTTTCTGTGACATGTGATTCCGGCGCGGAGCACCACCAACATTCCACGTTTCTGCTGGTAGTAGCCGCCAACTTTGGTTGTCGCGACGATGAAATAAAGTGCTCAAGCGAGCGTTGTTCCTATTTGCCTTCGCGGCGCTATGGGACCCGATATCGCGCGCTTACTATGCCCGGAAGACCAGCCACTGCAAACGCCACAACCAAGCGCTCATCGCGCTCGCAATTGCCCTCCGGCGCGATCAGCAGCTTTTTGCCGGCGCTAGGGGATGTAGCGCAGCGGCTGTCAGATTAAGCTTGCAAGCCCCGGAGGGGCTTGCTCTGTACAATTACTGCCAAGTAGCCATATCCAAATTGACGTCGCGCACTTTCTCAAGCATGTACTTGCGAGAGTTGGTGGCGGTGATGTTGTGCGAATCGTTCTGCGACGAATAATCAAACACCCACAGTGCGGACATCTGCACACGGTTGCTCACAAGTGAGTTGATCATCGTCTCGAAGCGCTGCGGTGCATCCTCGTACTTAACTGTGTCGACGCCAAACTCGCCGAGGAAAAAAGGCTTCTGCGACAGCACCGACTGCGCCATTGCAACCGTCACGATGTCGTTGAAGGTTGCCGTGCTGTCGCCGTTCAGTGGCGCAAAGAATCGGCCGCCGGCCGCCCCCTCGGCCTTGGGATAAAGGTGCATAGAAAGGGTATCGATGGGCGCAGGATTGTCGCGCACCAGCGTCGCTCCGAACTGCGCGGGGGTATCCGAATTCCAGCCGCCGCCGTGTTGCAGATTGTAGGCGCAGTAGTAAGGCACGTCGTTACCGCTGAAGATAGGCGTGTTCGGGTCCAGCGAACGAACCACAGTCGCAAACTCAGTCAGCGCCGAGATAATGTCTGCCGGAGTGATATTGTCCGCCACCGTGCGTTCTGGCGCACCTTGCGTTGGCGCTTTCGGCAGATAACGGTGGTTTCCGACCGAGGGAGGAATATCCATCACGGAAGTTGCCTCGTTGGCAAACTCCCAAGCCCACAAGGCATTGTGATCCTTGTAGCGGTTCACCAGCTGTGTCAGCGTGTTGCGCATGAACGCGCGCGCCTGACTATTTGGGTTGCCGATTGCAGGCAGGTGCTCGCCCTGCAAATCGGGTAAAGCGCTCCAGTTGAAAAACACGCTCAGCACCACGCCGACACCTTGCGCCTCTGCGGCATCCATGAACTCCGTCAGGCGGTCCAGGAACTGTGCCTGTTTATCGATATAACTGCCCTTGATCTCGTTGGGCCAGAAGACGATGGCCGGTACCCGGATGAATGGAACGTTGTACTGTTTCAGCGTAGCCAGGCCGGAGGTCAACGCGCTACGATCGTTGAACACACCATAGCGATAGAATGCGTTGAAATAATTCATGCCGATGCCATAAAACGGCTTGCCGTCCTTTATAAACTTGCCGTTGCTAATGCTGAGTGGGCCTGCAATTGCGGACTGAGCGAAATTAGCTGCCACCAGCAAGATGGCGGCAATCATTTTGAACTTCATGGATGTCCTTTAATTTTGGGAGTGGTTATGGAAGTGATAACAGATTTTACATTGTCGAATGAGTAAAATTCTCACCAAATATCACGTCGAAATAAAGGCGCACGCACAAAGTTCATAGCATCCCGGCCACGATGCGGCGCGCTGGCCGCTTCCGGTGCCGCCTGTACGAACATAGCCAGCCGGACATTAGCATGCCATAGGTTTCGGCCTCTGGAACCGCTGGGGAATTTGTCAGGCATTCTTCCAATGCGCCGTGCTAACATTGCTCCTTTGTTTAGCAAGGTAGTGACATGGCGTCAGAAAAAGTGGTGAAGTTTGGATTGGCCGCAGCGATGGTGGCGGTGGTGCTGGGCGTGGCTGGCTATGTGCTGGTGTTCTGGCACAACTATCAGGGCTGCCAGCAACTCGAAGCTGAGGCTGCGCGCAACGGCAATCCGATGTCCTGCGCGGACATCAAGGCAGCCGCCAAGGCAGCCAGCAAGCGGTAGTTATGGCGGGCGCGGCAGCTTGGGCGAGGGTTTGATGCGCCTGCTCGGCGACCTGCGTTAAACGCCTTCCGCCAGACGCAGGCCGCTCCAGGCCAGCGTGGTTACTTCCACCACCAGCACCGACGGCTCCGGCTGCACAGTCGCAGCCAGCCGATGGATCGCATCGCGCACCTCATTGATCGTCTCATTGCCGCTGTAGCAATACTCTCCGGGTGGCAGGAAATAGCCTTTGCCGTCGTCTGCCTTGATGGCGCCGGCGATATTGTATTTCGCCAGTTCGGCGGTCAATTGATGGTAGGTGTCAGGCTGCTCCCCAGTGTAGGCCACGCGGATGATATAGTTGATCATATGATATCCCTGATGTCGGAGCTTGCATCATGGCATAAAAAAACGCGCCGTAGCGCGTTTTGCGGATCAGCCCTGGCTGCGGCGCCGGCGCGCGGTCCAGCCCAGCAGGCCCAGGCCTGCCAGCAGCATCGCATAGGTTTCCGGCTCCGGCACGGCCGCCACCGCTGAAACGGCAGTGGTGGTGAAGGTCGTGTAGTTGCCGTACTGGTTGTTGACAAACTGCTGGCCCTGCGGCACCGCGTAGCCGCCGTAGTAGCTGGAAATGCCCACCGTGTTGGTGCCGACTGAAACATTGCCCAGCGTGATGCTGAAGTTGGCGGTGCTGCCTTGCTGGTACACCGATTCCGTGTATTGTCCCCAGAACGTGAAGGCCTGATAGCCAGCCGGTGCGACCATATTCTGACTGGTGTTGCCGTTGCCCAGCGACAGGTCCAGTTGCGCCGACGCGCCGCTGCTCCAGTACCCTGGGCCGCCCAGGAAAGAGGCCGGCACGCTCACGCTGACGATGCTGGCATTGGTCGGAATATAGATGGTGAATCCATCCAGGCCGGTCTGCGTGTGGGCATAGCCCTGGCCGATATTGGTCACCGCATAGTTGAATACATATTCATTCGCATGGCCTGCTACCGGATTGAAGCTGGCGCTCAGCGAGTATTGGTCGGTGATGTCGGTGACGACTGCGCCGGCGATGTTGCTGACGGCGGCTGCGACCGCAAAAGCGGCAAGTTTGAGAGACATTTTTGCAATCATGTTATTTCTCCATGGAATGAAGTGTTGTACTCAGTGCATCCAATGTAGCATGAATGTATTTTAATGTCGTTGTCAGAGTGGAATGTCTGTTGTTAAGACGCAAAAACAAAGCCCCGAGCAGGCGGGGAACCTGTCGGGGCTTTGCGTCAATTGGCGGAGAAAGCACGTTTGACTGAGTAAGATAGTAAAGCAGGTTTCTTAAAATTGCCTTAGCAACCATCTTGTGAGTTGATGCTTTTGATGGAAGGCCGGATGGTGTAGCATGCTGGACGGCGTTCGGGCAGGGCCCGCGCCGGTAATTCAAGGATAGATATGCAAATCAAAATTAATGACGTGTTGCGCGCTTATATCGAGCCGCTGACTGAGAGCGAATATCAGGCGCTGGAGCGCAGCATCCTGACCGAAGGCTGCCGCGACGCGCTGGTGCTGTGGGAAGATGTACTGGTGGACGGTCATAACCGCTACCAGATCTGCCAGGAACACGGCATTCCGTTCAAGGCCATCGAGAATACCAGCTTCCGCAGCCTGGAAGACGTCAAGCTGTGGATGATCGATAACAATCTCGGTCGCCGCAGCATTTCCGACTACCAGCGCGGCGTGCTGGCGCTGCGCAAGAAAGAGATCATGACCGCGCGCGCGCTGGAACTGGCTGCCGAAGCGGCCGCCGAAGACGCCAAGATCGCGCCGCAGGAAGACGGCGAAGCGCCGGCCAAGAAGCCGGCGGCCATGCCGCTGGCCTCGCGCGAGGACATCGCCCGCGCCGCGCGCCTGAGCAGCGCAACCATCGGCCAGATCGAGAAGATCCAGAAAACAGCCACGCCGGAACTGGTGGAGGCGGTTCGCGCCGGCACCATCTCGATCAACGCGGCAGCCACGGTTGCCTCGCTGCCGGAGGAAGTGCAGCTGGCGGCGGTCGCCGGTGGCAAGAAAGAGCTGCAGAAGGCCGCCAAGGAAGTGCGCGACCTGCGCGCGGCCTCGCGTCCAGCCAAGGAGCCGAAGGAAGCCAGGCCTGCATCGGCGGCGGACTACAGCGACATGCCGGCCGACGTGCAGGAACTGCGTGCCGAAAACGCCGCGCTGCGGCAGAAAAACGCCGCGCTGCTGGAAGAGATCACCGTCCTGCAACGCCGTATTTCTGAATTGGCCAGCGCCTGATTACTGGAGTGTTTATGCAGCGACTGCACGCGCCGTTAGCTTTGACATGTGTTGTTTCGATGAGCGCGGCGGTTGCAGCGCCGCCAGCCCCGGTAAAGGCTGCGGTCAGCGAGGAAGCGCGCCTGAAGGCGGCCGCCAAACGGGTAACCATCCTGCGCGACAAATGGGGCATCCCGCACATTTACGGCAAGAGCGACGCCGATGCGGTGTTCGGCCTGGTCTACGCGCAAGCGGAAGATGACTTCCGCCGCGTGGAGCTGAACTTCATCAACGCCATGGGCCGTTTGGCGGAAGTGGAGGGCGAGGCCGAGCTGTATAAAGACCTGCGCATGAAACTGTTCATCAGTCCCGATGAACTGAAGCGCCAGTACGGCATCGCGCCGGCGTGGCTGAAAAAGCTGATGAACGCCTGGGCCGATGGCCTGAACTTCTATCTGCAAACGCATCCCAACGTCAAGCCCGCGCTGCTGACGCATTTCGAACCGTGGATGGCGCTCAGCTTCAGCGAAGGCAGCATCGGCGGCGATATCGAAACCATCGACATCAAGCAGCTGCAAGCCTTGTATGAAGCTGGCGCCAGGCTGCCGCTGATGTCTCCGGTGCTGATGTCGTCCAGTGACGGCGTGGATCTGGACAAGGAACCCGGCGGCTCCAACGGCTTCGCCATCGCGCCGGCGCTGACCAGGAACAAGCGCGCGCTGTTGATGATCAATCCGCACACCTCGTTCTACTTCCGTCCGGAAGTGCAGGTGCAGAGCCAGGAAGGCCTGAATGCTTACGGCGCCGTGACCTGGGGCCAGTTCTTCGTCTACCAGGGTTTCAACGACCGTATCGGCTGGATGCATACATCAGGCGGCGGCGACGTCATTGACGAGTATCTGGAAACCATCTCCGAAAAAGACGGCCAGTTGTTCTACCTGTATGGCGACGCGCAGCGTCCACTGAAGGCGGTGGATATCGCACTGCCGTACAAGAGCAAGGACGGCATGGCCAGTAAAACGGTGCGCGTCTACTACAGCCACCATGGCCCGATCGTGCGCGCCAGGGATGGCAAGTGGGTAGCCGTGCGCCTGATGAACGAGCCGCTGAAAGCGCTGACGCAGTCCTTTATCCGCACCAAGGCGCGCAATTACAAGCAGTTCTACAAGTCGATGGAGCTGCGCACCAATTCATCCAATAACACCGTGTATGCCGACGCCGATGGCAATATCGCCTACTTCCACGGGAACTTCATCCCGCGCCGCGATCCGCGGTTCGACTGGAAGCATCCGGTCGATGGCAGCGATCCGGCCACCGAATGGCATGGCCTGCATCAGGTGAACGAGACCATCACGCTGTTCAATCCGAAAAACGGCTGGATTCAGAACACCAACAATTGGCCTTACACGGCGGCCGGCCCGTATAGCCCGAAGGTGCAGGATTATCCGGCCTATATGTCGGTGTTCCCTGAGAACCCGCGCGGCATTCACGCCGTGCGCGTGCTGGAGAACAAAAAAGACTTCACCATCGACAGCCTGATCGCCGCGTCCTACGACACGCAGCTGCCGGCATTTGAATCGCTGCTGCCGCAGTTGTTCGAGGCCTACGCTGCGCTGCCGGCCGATGACGCGCGCAAGGCCGCGCTGGCGCCGCAGATCAAGGCGCTGCGCGCCTGGGACATGCGCTATTCGCTGGAATCGACCAGCACTTCGCTGGCCGTCTTCTGGGCACAGGATTTGTGGAATACCTGGCAGCCGGCGGCCAAGGCCAAGGAAGTGCCGGTGCTGGATTACATCCAGGCCGCACTGACGCCGCAGCAGCGCATCGAAGCGCTGGAACGCGCGGTTGCCAGGCTGACTGCGGATTTCGGGCAATGGCAGACGCCATGGGGTGAGATCAATCGCTTCCAGCGTCTGACCGGCGACATCGTGCAGCCGTTCGACGACAGCAAGCCTAGCCTGCCGGTGGCTTTCGCTTCCGCCAACTGGGGCTCGCTGGCCGCGTATGGTCCGACGTCGAAGCAGAAGACCAAACGGATTTACGGTGAACGGGGTAACAGCTTCGTGGCGGCGGTGGAGTTCGGGCCGCGCATCAAGGCGCGCAGCATCCTGGCCGGCGGCCAGAGTGGCGATCCAGCCTCACCGCACTTCCAGGACCAGGCGCAGATGTACGCGCGCGGTGAATTCAAGGAGGTCTTGTTCTATCGGGCGGATGTGGAGAAAAACCTGGAGCGCCGCTACCATCCAGGCGAGTAATCAAGGCTGCGGGTAGACCACCGGTTCAGGATTTTCCACTTCGGTGAGCCGCACCCATTGCAGGTTCTCGACCCGGTTGTTGCGCACATTGCCATCGCGGTGGCGCACGGCGGGCAGCTTGTTCGGGTTAGGCAGGAACACTTCGGCCACCAGGTCGTGCACGTAGAACTCGCCCTCGCGCTTCCCGCCGCGCAGCTTGACCTTCAAGCCTTCCGGATACAGCGTGGGTTTCAGCACGTTGACCTTGGAACCGGCCGACAGCATTACCCGGCCGTCTCGCGATACCTTGTAATAATCGCTGCCGACCACCGGCTTGGCGCTGGCGACCAGGATGGAATAGGCAAAGCCGAGGGCCAGTACGATGGCGATGATAAGTAAATAGATCATGCCCGCGATATTAGCAGCTAAATCGCGTCCGGCGAACGGCGAATACCGGCCTTTAAATCCCCCAAATCTAAGATAACGTCCTGCGCAGATGGTTGAGCAGGTCGTAACGGGTGATCAGGCCGTAGAAGGTGTCGTGTGCGGCGATGACGGCAGTCAGGCCGCGATCGAGAATTTCGCGCAGCGCCTGCATATCGGCCGATGGCGGCAGGATTTCCAGCCGTCTGGTCATGGCGGAGCTGACCGGATGGTTGAAGCGTTCCGGCTCGGCGCCCACCGTCAGCAGCAGGTCGGATTCATCGATGATGCCGCTCAACTGGCCTTGGTGCAGCACCGGCAGCTGTGCCACGTCGGCGGCGCGCATGCGGTTGAAGGCGATCATCAGCGTGTCTTCCGGCGTGACGCTGATCACCTCCCCGGCGTCATGGCGGCGGCCGATCAGGTCGCGCAGGTCGTGGTGCTGGCGTCGTTCGAGCAGACCCTGGTCGCGCATCCAGCCGTCGTTGTAGACCTTGGACAGATAGCGCGTGCCGGTGTCGCAGACGAAGCTGACCACGCGTTTCGGCGTGGTCTGCTCGCGGCAGTAGCGCAGCGCGGCGGCCAGCAGCGTGCCGGTGGACGAGCCGCCCGGTATGCCTTCTTGCTTCAGCAGCGCGCGTGCGGTGGCGAAGCTCTCCATATCGTCGATGGTGTAGGCCTTGGTCACGCCATCCAGGTCGGCGATGGCGGGGATGAAGTCTTCGCCTATGCCTTCCACCGCCCACGAGCCGCTGGTGTCCGCCACCTTGCCGGTCTCGATGTACTCGGCCAGGATGGAGCCGGCCGGATCGGCCAGGATGAATTCGACGTGAGGTGCGACCTTGCGAAAATAGCGCGTCAGCCCGGTCAGCGTGCCGGACGAGCCGACGCCGACCACGATGGCATCGACATCATGGCCCATCTGCTCCCAGATTTCCGGGCCGGTGGTGGTTTCGTGCGCCAGCGGGTTGGCGGGATTGTTGAACTGGTCCGAGTACCAGGCGCCAGGCATGTCGGCGGCCAGCCGCGCTGCGACGTCCTGGTAATACTCGGGATGGCCTTTGCCGACGTCGGAGCGGGTGGTGCGCACCTCGGCGCCGAGCGCCTTCAGGTGCAGCACTTTTTCGGTCGACATCTTGTCCGGCACCACCAGCAGCACGCGGTAGCCTTTCAGCCGCCCGACCAGCGCCAGTCCGAGGCCGGTATTGCCGGCGGTGGCTTCGATGATGGTGCCGCCGGGCGCCAGCAGGCCCTCGGCCTCGGCCGCCTCGATCATCGCCAGGCCGATGCGGTCCTTGATCGAGCCGCCGGGGTTTTGCGATTCCAGTTTAAGGAACAATTGGCAAGGACCGGTATCGAAGCGGGTGACTTCGGCCAGCGGTGTATTGCCAATCAGGGTGAACAGGGCAGGGTTGCGCATACGTTCTCCTTTGTGCGTGTCGGGCAAGTATGCGCCATTTCGGCCGATGCTTCGATTGCCGTGATAGGCATATTTGACTGACGGGCATATAATTCCGGGCTTCAAGGGCACAACAAACAGAAGGCTGCTGTGGCAAAACTCTATTTCCGTTACTCTGCGATGAATGCAGGCAAATCCACCGCGATGCTCCAGGTGGCGCACAACTACGAGGAGCAGGGCCAGGCTGTGCGCCTGTTCACGGCGGCAATCGACAACCGCTATGGCGTCGGCAAGGTAACCTCGCGTCTGGGACCGCAGCGTGAAACCGAGGTGTTCGACAAGAACACGGATTTCCTGCAGACGATCGACAAGAAGATCGCCTGCCTGCTGGTGGATGAGGCGCAATTCCTCAGCAAGCAGCAGGTCAAGCAGCTGCACCAGCTGGCGCAGGTGCGCGGCGTGCCGGTGATTACCTATGGCCTGCGCTCGGACTTCCTCGGCGAGCCGTTCCCCGGCTCCGCTTATCTGCTGGCGCTGGCGGACGATATCGAGGAAATCAAGAACATCTGCAGCTGCGGCAAGAAAGCCACGATGAATATCCGCGTCGATGAAAATGGCCGGCGCATCAAGGAAGGCGCGCAGATCAGCATTGGCGGCAACGAAAGTTACCGTCAGGCGTGCGGACGTTGTTTTTACAGCGAAATCCATTAAACTGGCGCGATGCCGCCATCGATCACCCATCTGCCCGCGCTGGATAACCGGCACGTCAAGACCAGCACCGAAGACGTGCTGGTCGATCGCGTGGTTGCCGGTGAGATCCTGGTGATTGCCTTTGGCTTCGTCGCGTGGGAAACGCGGCCGGATTTCGACTTTTATGGCCGCCTGAAAAAGCTGGAGCAGAACAGCGGGCGGCACATCAACAAGATCCTGGTGCGGGACTCCGGCAACGCCTGGTATCACCGCCGCATCGACGGCCTGGGTGCGCATCCTGATGAAACCGCCGCCAGCCTGCGCGCATTGATTGCTGCGATTCAGCCGAGCAGGGTGGTCACCATCGGCCAGTCGATGGGCGCGTATGCGGCGCTGATGTATGGCATGCTGCTCGAAGCGCAGCAGGTGATCGCTTTCGGCCCGCTGTCCTTCCTCGATCCGCAGCAAGCCTTGCTGTACCACGAGCGGCGCTGGCTGGCGGTCATGCGCGATCTGGCGGCGCGTCCGCCGGCGTCCGGCTACTACGACCTGCAAGCGCTGGGCCGCGCCAAGGCCGGCAAGCTGCCCGAAATGCATATTGTCTTCGGCACCAGGCCGGACCAGGATGGCGCCACCGAATCGGTCAATCTGGACGCCATGCATGCGCAGCGGCTGGCGGTGGTCGGCAACTGCACGCTGTATCCCTTCCCGTACTCAGGCCACCCGGTGGTCCAGCATCTGATCGAGACCAAGCGTATCAACGCCATGCTGGCGCAGATCGTCATGGGTCTAACCTTGCCGGAAGAAACCAAGGAAGTCACGCCCGACTGGCACGGCTGGATCGCCGAAAACCTGCGTCTCGGCAGCCCTGCGGACGAACTGTTTGAGGTGCTCAGGCATCACGGCTTTTCCGCCGTCAGCATTCGGGCCGCCATCGCTAGCCTTGCTGACGGGAAATAAGTCAGGTCGGCCACTCGCCGCTGACCGTCCTGCGGCTGGATGATTCAAACCTGATCGCTGAACGGCGCGGTGGCGCGCTGCAGGTCGGCCACGCTGGCCGGCTTGGTCAGGTGCAGGTCGAACTGTGCCTCGTAGGCGCGGGCGACGTCTTCTTTCTGGCCGTAGCCGGTCAGGGCCACCAGCCGCACTTTGTCGCCGCCGGCTTCGCCACGGATGGCGGCCGCCAGCTCGTAGCCGCTCATGTCGGGCAGGCCGATGTCCAGGATCGCCACCTGCGGCATGTGCTGCCGCACCGCGCTGAGCGCCTCGGCGCCACTGTGGGCGATGCGCACTTCGTGGCCCAGCAGTTGCAGCAGCGCGGCGCCGGAAATCGCCGCGTCGATATTGTCGTCCACCAGCAGCAGTTGCAGGCCGGCGTGGTCGGCGGCGCCATCCGGCGCGAGCGCACTGGCCGGTGGCGCGGACAATGGCAACACCACATCGAACTGGCTGCCAAGGCCGGCGCCAGCGCTGCGCGCGCTGACTTGCCCGCCGTGCAGGTCGACAATCTTGCGCACGATGGCCAGGCCCAGACCCAGGCCGCCGCTGCGCCGCGCCAGCGATTGCGGCGCCTGGTGGAACGGCTCGAACACGCGCGCGATCAGTTCCCCGCTCATGCCGATGCCGTTGTCGCTGACTTCCAGCCGCGCGTGCGTGGCGTCGGTGCTCAGCGTCACCCGCGTCGCGCTGCTGCCGAAGCGCGCCGCGTTGGACAGCAGGTTGTTGAGCACCTGCGTCAGGCGGCTGTCGTCGCCGCTGACCCAGACCGCCGCCGGCACCGACAGCTGAATCTGCTGACCGGGCGCGGCCGCCACCGCATGGCGCACCACATCGGCCAGGTTGAGCGGGTGCATGTCCAGTTGCAGCTTGCCGGAGGTGATGCGCGACAGGTCGAGCAAGTCGTCCACCAGCCGGCGCAGGTGGTTGACCTGGCGGCGCATGACGGCGCGTTCCTTGCGGCTGGTCGGCTCGTCGCGCATGTCCAGCAGGTCCAGCGACGTCACGATCGGACTCAGCGGGTTACGCAGCTCGTGGCCCAGCACGGCCAGGAATTCATCCTTGGCGCGGCCGGCCTCGCGGGCATCGGCCAGCGCGGTCTGGTGGCTGGCCAGTGCGCGGTTGAGCGAATCCAGCAGCTGCGCGCGTTCCAGCTCCTGCGCGTTGCGCTGCCGCTCGGCCTGTTCCAGCGCCTGGCCGATTTGCGCGATTTCGACGATGGTGGACGGGGTTTGCGCCAGCGGCGCGCCGGAGCCGAGTGCGGCGGCATTGTGCTGCAAGGCCTTGATGGTCGCCACCAGCCGGCTCGACAGCAGCGAGGCGAACAGGAAGCAGCTCAGCAGCGACAGCGCGATGCCGGCGCCATACACGCCCATGCGTTCGATCGCTGCCGCGCGCAATCCTTCGAGCGGACGGGACACGATCACCGCCCAGCCGTAGCGCGAGCGCGTGGTGTAGGCGGTGGAAACCTTCTGTCCTTCGCTGGTGACCGCGTTGCCGAAGCCTTCGGCGCCGCCCAGGTGCATCAACGCCACCAGCGAAGCGCTGGGCGCATCGCCGACCTTGCCCTGCTGGTCGCGCGAGCGCGCCACCACCGAACGGGCGCCGTCGCGCACCGCGATCAGCGCATCGGCCGGCACCTGCTGGCGCTGGATCAGGCGCAACATGCGGTCCGGCTGGATCACCGCCGTCAGCGTGTAGAGTTTGCCTTTGTCGCCGGCGATCAGCACCCGCACCGGAAAGGCAGGGCGGCCGCGCGGTCCGCGCGCGATGCGGCCCGCCACCGGCTGCTGGGTGGTCAGCAGCTGTTGCATGCTGGCGGGATCGGCCAGCGGCGGGGCCGGAGCGCCATAGTCGTCCATGGTGCGCAGCAGGGTTTTGCCGGTGTCATCGGTGAGGATCACGCCCAGCCAGTCGGGTTGCTTGCGGGTCAGCGCGTTGGCGGCCGCATAAAAGCCGGGCAGGTCGCCATTTTGCAGCGGCGCCGAATAGCCGAGCGAGGTCAGCATGGCCACCGCGCTGTCGAGCTCGGCGTCGACTGCGCTGGACAGCGCGCGCGCCACGTCCAGCATCCAGCGTTCCTGCTCGCGTTCCTTGAATTCGCCGGCGGCGTGGATGTTCCATGCCCCCAGCAATGCCAGCGGCAACAGCCCGATCGCGGTCAGCAAAATCAGCAAATACCGCAGGGAAAAGGCAAACCGGGGCCGTACGGGCATAAATTCTTGAAATGAAAGTTTGAACCCGACAATTTACACGAAAAAAACCCGCCATGCGGCTTTTCCAGATCGGGCATGCCAGGCAAGCGTTAATCTTGCGTCAGTGGCCACTGGGGCCTGGTCTGCGCCAACGGTCCCGTTCCGGCTCCGGCCAGCCGGGATGGGAGCGCGATGTCGGTGGCCGGATGGTTCAGCAGTTGCGCCAGCGCCCTGACGGTCTGGCGCTTGTAGACGGTCTTGCAGGCGTCGCGCAGCGCCTCGGCGCTGTCGCTGGCGGCGCAGGCGGTGCTGGCGTACAGCGTCAGCGGCGCGCGCCCGACCAGCAGCGGCGCACCGACCGCCGCCATCGTCAGCTGCATCGACTTGAGTGTGAACAGCAGCGCCGAGCGGATGAAGATGACCGCGTCGAGGCGGCCGATGCGCAGCATCTGCAGGCTCTGGCGATACGAGTTGGTATCGTATTTGATGATGTCGGCGGCGGCGGCAAATTCCGCATCGTATTCCGCATAGCGCAGGCGGCCGACGGTCTTCCCCTTCAGGTCCGCCATCGAGCGCCACACCGTGCCGGGGCGGCCGACGATGATGATTTCCTCCATCGACAACGGCGCCAGGCGGGCGGCCACCCGGTCCAGCCCCTCGGCCTGCAGCGCCACCATCAAGTCCACTTGCTGGTGCTGCAGCATCAGCGCGCCGCGCGGATAGGGCAGCAGAAGCAGCTGGAAGTCCACGCCGCTCAGCACCGACAGGGCTTCCGCCGTGTCGACCAGGATGCCCGCTTGCGTGCCGTCGGCGCTGGCGGTGGCCCAGGGCATCAATTCGATCAGGGCCAGCGTCAGCTGCGGCCGTGGTGCGGCGCGCGCCGGCTGCGTCGCCGCCAGCAGAGTCGCCGCCATGCCCAGGCATAGTTGCCGGCGCCGCGAGGCGGCAGTCTCGGCCGCGTTGCTCAGCTTATTCATCCGTATCCTCCAGGTTAGCGCCTCGTCCTTGAATATAGTTGATCGATGGATTAATTAAAGGCGACAAGTAGTCTACGTTGTCGGGCTGGCGGCGCTCCATGGTGGTTTTTCTTGTAACATGGATACATCGGATGCGCACCTGAATCTACTGGAGGCAATGTGGGACTGAATAATTTCGGCGAGATTGCGACATTTATCGCGGCCGTCAATGCCGGCAGCTTCAGCGTGGCGGCGCAGCAGCTGGGCGTTACCCGTTCCGGCGTGGGCAAGAGCATCGCCCGGCTGGAGGAGCGGCTGAGCGTGCGGCTGATCAATCGCACCCCGCGCAGCCTCAGCCTTACCGACGACGGCACCACCTTCTACCAGCGCTGCGTGCAGCTGATGGACGATCTGGAGGACGCCGAGCTGGCGATGGCGGAACGCAGCGGCGCGCCGCACGGCCGACTCAGGCTCAGTTTGCCGCTGGCGCTGGGACACGCCCATGTGCTGCCGGTGATCGACAGCTTCCTGGCGCGGTGGCCGAACGTGTCGGTGGAAGTCAGCTTCACCGACCAGTGCGTCGACCTGATCGAGGAGGGCGTGGACGTGGCGCTGCGCATCGGCGCGCAGTTGCAGGATTCGGACCTGATCGGCCGCACCGTCGCCCAGCAGAAAATGGTGTTGTGCGCGGCGCCAGCCTATCTGGCGCGCCACCCGGCGCCGCTCGCGATTGCCGACCTCAAGCAGCACCAGTGCCTGTTCTATATCAGCGCCGGCAAGCCGCAGCCATGGCTGTTTTATGACGACGAGCTGGAGGTCGAATTCACTGCGGCCAGCCGGCTGGCGATGAACAGCACCGAAGCGCTGCGCCGCAGCACGCTCGATGGCCTCGGCCTCGGCAACCTGCCGGCCTACCTGGTCGATGACGACCTGCGCGCGGGGCGCCTGCAAGCCTTGCTTCCCGGCCACAAGCGGCCGCGCATCCCGATACGCGTGCTGTATCCGACGCGGCAACATCTGTCGCCCAAGGTGCGGCACTTCATCGATGCGCTGATTGACGCCTGGGGCGACGTGCCGCCTTGGGAGCGCGGCTAGCCGGTCTTGCCGTCCTGTACAGGAAGCATGCCGCACGGAAAAACGTCTTGCAAATTATCAACTGATAATTTAAGCTTGCGGGTTTGGACGCAAGGTGCAGCATGAATTTCCGACTTACTTTCCAGCAGAAGTTATGGTTTCCCCTGGCGGCCAGCCTGCTGTGCCTGGTGGCGATCGCCGCCATGCTGGTGTTAAACGCGCGCCATATGCGCTATGAGGAACGCAAGCTGGCCCTGGCCAATCTGGACCAGGCGGCGCTGAAGCAGGTGCAGCGCTTTGCCGCCGATGCCGACGAAGGCCGCATCAGCGAGGAGGAGGCCAAATTGCGCGCGCTGCGCGCGTTGAAGGCGATCCGCTTCGGCGAGGATGGCTACATCGCCGTCAACGGCATGGATGCGCACGCGATCCAGAATCCGGTGTTTCCCGCCTACGACGGCAAGGACATGAGCGGCTTCAAGGATGCAAACGGTTTTTATGTGTACCGCGAACTGGCCAATATCGGCAATTCCGCCAGCGGTGAAGGCTATCTGACCTATCTGTGGCTGCGTCCTGGCCAGCACGCCGCCTCCACCAAGCTGAGCCGGGTGGTGGCTTACCAGCGCTGGGGCTGGGTGCTGGTGGCCGGCATGTACATCGATGATATCGACAAGGATTTCTACGCTTCGCTGAGCACGGTCGGACTGATGCTGCTGGCGGCCGCTACCGTGCTGTGGCTGATCGTGCTGGGGATTAACCGCAGCCTGCAACGCGCGCTCGGCGGCAGCCCGGAATACGCGATCGAGGTGGCCACGCGGATCGCCCGCAAGGATCTGAGCGCCCCCATCCACACCGCGCCGGCTGATCATGGCAGTCTTCTGTTCGCCATGAAAACCATGCAGGGCAACCTGGCGCAAATGATCGGCGCCATCCACGACAGTGCCGACGCCATCGCCACCTCGTCGGCGCAAATCGCCGCCGGCAACCTGGACCTGTCGGCGCGCACCGAGATGCAGGCCGGCACGCTGGAACAGACCGCCGCGTCGATGGAAGAATTCACCCAGGCGGTCGCGCATAACGCGGAACACGCCCGCGTTGCCAGCGAGCTGGCCGTCAGCGCCTCGGAGGTGGCCAGGCACGGCGGCGGTGTGGTGGCGGAAGTCAGCAACACCATGGCCGCGATCCACACCAGCGCGGCCAGGATCGAAGCGATCACCGGTGTGATCGACGGCATCGCCTTCCAAACCAATATCCTGGCGCTGAACGCGGCGGTGGAAGCGGCGCGCGCCGGTGAGCAGGGACGCGGCTTTGCGGTGGTGGCCAGCGAAGTGCGCAACCTGGCCCAGCGCAGCGCCAGCGCGGCCAGGGAAATCAAGCTGCTGATCGACGACTCGGTGCAGCGCATCGGCGCCGGCGCGGAGCTGGCCGGCAAGGCCGGCCTGACCATGCAGAACGTGGTGGGCAGCGTCACCCGCGTGACGTCGGTCGTGGCCGACATTTCCGCCGCCTCGCACCAGCAGCGCACCGGTATCGGCCACGTCAACACCGCCATCAGCGAGATCGACAGCGCCACCCAGCAAAATGCCGCGCTGGTGGAGCAGGCGGCGGCGGCGGCCGGCAGCCTGCGCGCCCAGGCCGCCGGCCTCACCGCGCTGGTCAACAGTTTCCGGCTCGCGGCGGCGGCGCCGCGCTAGCCGCCCGACCGTCCCGCCTGGCTACGCCATGTAGACAAACAGTCGCCGCCCGCAGCTTGATAATGATCACATGATCAATTAATGTGAACGCATGCTGCCCCGGTGGCAGGCCGATGTCTAAAAAGGGAATGGTATGAAAAAGCTAACGTTCAAGCAAAAGCTGTGGTTGCCGCTGGTGGCCAGCCTGGTGTGTCTGTGTGCGATTTCGGTGTTTCACATCATGGAGGCGCGCGATCTGCGGTACGCGGAGCGCCGGGCCGACCTGGCCGACGTCGCCAAGGCGGCGCTGACCATCGTGCAGGGCTTGTCGGCCGACGCCGCCGCCGGCAAGCTGAGCGAAGCGGAAGCCCAGACGCGCGCCAAGACCGTATTGAAAAGCATACGCTACGGCGACGACGGTTATCTGGTGATCGTCAGCATGGACGCGCGGCCGATCCAGAATCCGGCGCGGCCCGACAACGATGGCAAGGATCTCAGCGATTTCACCGATCCGCACGGCTTCCACGTTTTCCGCGAAATTTCCCGCATGGCCGCCGGGCCGGCCGGCGAAGGCTATCTGTCCTACTTCTGGCTGCGTCCCGGCAGCCAGCAGCCTTCCGAAAAACTCAGCCGCATCGTCAGTTTCAAGCCATGGGGCTGGGCGTTGGTGACCGGCTTGTACGTGGATGACATCAACCAGGCCTTCTACGCGTCGCTGCAAAAGGTGGCGCTGATGGTGACTGCGGTGTGCCTGCTGTTGTCGGCGATTGTCATCGCGGTCAACCGCAGCTTGCACCGCACCATCGGCGGCAGCCCTGAATACGCGGCGGAAATGGCCTTGAAGATCGCCGACAAGGACTTGAGCGTGGCGGTGGTGACCGACAGCAAGGACCAGCACAGCCTGCTGTATGCGATGCGCCGGATGCAGCACAATCTGGCCGGCATGATCGGTGAAATCCGTGGCAGCGCCGAAACCATCGCAGCCGCCTCGTCGCAGATCGCCAGCGGCAACCTCGATTTGTCGAGTCGCACCGAGATGCAGGCCGGATCGCTGGAAGAAACCGCTGCCTCGATGGAGCAGCTGACCCAGGCGGTGGCGCAGAACGCCGAGCACTCGGGCCAGGCCAACGCACTGGCCCAGGCCGCCGCCGGAGTGGCGCGGCGCGGCGGCGAGGCAGTGACCGAAGTGGTCAGCACGATGGCGGCGATCAACGCCAGCGCCACCCGCATCGAAGCCATCATCGGTACCATCGACGGCATCGCTTTCCAGACGAATATCCTGGCGCTGAACGCGGCGGTGGAAGCGGCCCGCGCCGGGGAACAGGGGCGCGGTTTCGCGGTGGTGGCAAGCGAAGTGCGCGGCCTGGCGCAGCGCAGCGCTGCGGCGGCCAAGGAAATCAAGGCGCTGATCGATGACGCCGTGCGCAATATCGGCAACGGCACGCTGATGGTGGAACGTGCCGGCGCCACCATGGGCGAGGTGGTGACCAGTGTCGGCCGCGTGACCACGGTGATTGCGGCGATCAGCGAGGCATCCAGCGAGCAGCGCACCGGCATCGGCCATGTAAATACCGCGATCACCGAGATGGACAGCGTGACCCAGCAAAATGCGGCGCTGGTGGAGGAGGCCGCCGCCGCCGCATCGAGCCTGCGCGACCAGGCCGGCGCGCTGTCGGACATGGTCGGCAGCTTCCAGCTGGCGGCGCGGCCGGCCGCCGCCGCGCCGGTCTCGCGCACCGCCATGCGCCGCCACTATGCGCAGCAGGGCGTGCCGCAGCTGGCGTTGCAGTAAAGCCGGGCGGCGCCGCTGCCGCCCAATTTGTCAAATGCGCGATGGCTGGCTATACTTGGCGCTCTTTTATTGGGAGCCAGTATGGCATCGCCCGCAACAAAAAAAGCTGCTCCCCGTAGTGCTTCAACGGCAACGGCACCGGCGCCGACGCCGCGCCTGGCGCCGGAACAGCGCGAGCAACTGATCGTTCAGAAGGCGATCCGCTATTTCGCCGAACATGGCTTTGGCGCCAGCACGCGCGACCTGGCCAAGGAAATCGGCGTCTCCCAGCCTTTGCTGTACCGCTACTTCCCCAACAAGCAGGCGCTGGCCGACCGCGTGTTCGAGGAAGTCTACCTGTCGCGCTGGAATCCTGAGTGGGAAGAAATCCTGGCCGACCGCAAGCGCCCGCTGGCCGAGCGGCTGCACCAGTTCTACCAGCAGTACAGCAAGGTGATCCTGCAGCGCGACTGGATCCGTATCTTCATCCATGCCGGCCTGTCGCGCGAAGGCATCAACAGCCGCTACCTGACGCGGCTGCGCGAGCGCATCTTCAATGTCGTGCTGGCCGAACTGCGGCGCGAGTTCAAGGTCGCCGAACCCACCGCACAGCAATACGAGGACGAGATCGAGTTCGTGTGGGGACTGCACGCGGCGATTTTCTATGTCGGCATGCGCAAGTCCGTGTACGGGCTGCCGGTGCCGCAGGATATCGAGCGCCTGATCGGGCAGAAGCTGCAGGCCTTCCTGGCCAGCGCGCCGTCGGTGCTGAAGAACATCCGCAAGTAATCCGGCCCCTCCCTTGCGGCAGGCAAGGCTTTGCGATTTGCGCAAAGGTGATTTCGGCCCGGTTGGGATTCCCGCAGCATTGGCGTTCCCCTAGACTTGCCACATCCCTAACCCAACAGGATGTGCGATGCGAACCGTTGAAACTCCCGCCCCCGCCTATGCCAAGCTGTTTCAGAGCGGCCGCCTGTCCATGGGGCTGATGACGCCGCCAGCGCGCAAGCCGGGGCAGTGCGCTGACGTGGCGATTGAGCTGGCGGTGGCGCGCCGCGCCGGCAGCTACGGCTTTGCCGCTTTGTGGGCCAGCCAGACGGCGCCGCTCGGCGCCGAGGGCGGCCAGGTGGTGCTGGATGATCCCTTCGTGTGGCTGGCGGCGATCGGCGCCGCCGCCCCTGGCGTGGCGCTGGCCGCGCAGCTGGAGCTGTCGCCCGATGGCGTCACGCCCTGGCTCGGCGCGGCCCGTTCGCTGCAGCGCATGAGCGGCGGCCGCTGCGTGCTGGGCGTGCGTGAGACCGGCCACACCACGTCGGCGCGCCTGCGATTGCAACAGGCGCTGGCCGGGCAGGCTGAGCAGCCAATCGCGCTGCTGCAGCTGGACGGTCGCGCGGCGTCGCCGGCGCAGCCGCTGGTCCATACGCTGTATCTGGAACTCGATGAGCGCGCCGGCGCGCCGGCGCAGCAGTCCGGCCAGCGCTTGCGCGGCGGCCGCCTGGCGCTGGCCGGCGAGCTTGAGCGCCTGGCCGAGGCCGGCGTCGCGCACGTGCTGGTGCACCTGCTGCGCAACGGCCGGCCGGTGCTGGACGTGATCGATGAACTGGGCACCGAGGTAGTGCCGCGTCTGCCGCAGGCGGTGTCGCCATGATCCAGCCACCTGTCGCCGCCGGCGCCGAACACCACTGCCGCCGCAACCGCAACCGCCGCCTGGCGCGCGCGGTCGAGCTGTCGCTGCGCGGCGCCACACTGCTCGGCGAAAGCAATGCGCTGCTGCGGCGCATTGCCGAGATTTCGCAGCGCACCATCAGCGCCAATTACCAATACACCCAGCTGTTGCTCGATTGGAGCAACAACCAGCATCAGCATCCATTACAGGCGCGCCACGACCGGCAGGCCTCGCAGCAGGCGGCGCGGCGAATCGCCCGGCAGGCCAGCCGCGCGGCGCTGGACATCGCGGCGCTGGTGGATAACCTGGCGCCGGCCTGGCGCCGCGGCATCGCGGACGCGGCGCCGCCGCCCGCTGCCAACCTGAGCCAGCTGGCGGCGCGGGTGCTGGCGGTCGCCTGCCAGGTCGAGCGGCTGGCTCGGCTGCCGTCGCCAGCGCAGCACGAGCTGGCGGCGCTGGCGCGCTCGATGCAGGGCATGCGCGAGATCGCGCAGCGCAACATCCAGATCGCGCAGCGCGCCGCCGCCAGCGTCGAGCGGATTCTGCGGGAAGCGCTGCACTTCAGCCGCCGGCTGGCGCAGCCCTGACCCGGCGCGGTTTTTTTTTGCCGAGCAATTAATCATCCGATAAATTAAGGAGTGCAACATGAAACGACGTTTCAGGCAGGCGGGCGTGGTGACGGCGATTCCGCTGGCACTGGCGGCCGCCCATGCGCAGGCGCAGTCGGCGCCCCAGTTGTACGGCGTGCTCGACGTCTGGGCCGGACGCTCGCAGATCAGCGGCGCCGGGCCGGCGGCGCTGTCGGCCAACAGCGGCGGCATGCAGACCTCGTTCTGGGGCCTCGGCGGCAGCGAGGCGGTGGGCCGGGACGTCAAGCTGGTGTATGCGCTGGAGTCGTATCTCCAGCTCGACAGCGGCGTTGCCGGCCGGGCGCCGAACGACGCCCTGTTTGCCCGCAATGCGTACCTCGGCCTGCAGACCGGTTACGGCGAAGTGAAGCTGGGGCGGGTGCTCAATCCGCTGTTCCTGGCGAGCGCGCAAGCCAATCCGTTTGGCGGCTCGATCCGGCTGGCGCCGTTGATGGCGCAGCTGTGGGGGCCGGCCACCGGTCGCGCGGTGTACGGCGACACCAGCTGGGACAACGCGATCGTCTACAGCAGCCCGGCGCTGGGCGGCGTCAAGGCGGCGCTGTACGGTGCGCTCGGCGAAACCGGCAATCGCGGCGGCAGCGGCAATCTGGGCGCCACGCTCAGCTATGTGGACGGCGCGCTGACGGCCTTGCTGTCGGCGCAGACGGTGCGGGTGGGGCATGCGGTGGCGACGCCGGGCCAGTCGCGGCAGGCCAGCTATTTCGCCGGCGGCAGTTACCGCTTCAAGGGCTGGAGCGCCTATGCCGCGTACAACGTGGCGCTGGCCGCCGCGCCGCAGGTCAGCGCCCGCACCGGCCAGCTCGGGGTCGCGCTGACGGCGGGCAACGGCAAATTGATGGCGTCGTGGGCGCGCACCAGCAATGCCGGCGCCGGCCTGGCTGGCGGCCAGCGCAGCACCGGCGCCTTCGGCTACGACTACAGCGTCGCGCCGCGCACCGAGCTGTACGCGGTGCTGCAGCTGGACCGGCTCAGCACGGCCAACCGGGCGCACACCTGCGCGCTGGGAATGCGGCATCAATTCTAAGCGGAGACTGCTCATGGATAAGCCAGCAGCACCGCGCGCGCTGATTATCGGCGGATCGCTGAGCGGGCTGTTTGCCGCTACCGCCTTGCGCCGCATCGGCTGGCAGGTGGCGGTGTATGAACGCTCGCCGAACGAGTTGAGCGGCCGGGGTGGCGGCCTGGTGCTGCAGCCGGAGGTGCTGGCGGCCATCGAGTTCGCCGGCCTCGGCGTGGACGGTGCCCTCGGCGTGCCGTCCGGCGACCGCATCTTCCTGAACCGGGCCGGCCAGGTGGTGCAACGCAGCCATGCGCCGCAAGCGCAATCGTCGTGGAACCTGCTGTACGGCGTGCTCAAGCGCGGGCTGCCGGCCGGGCTGGTACACGCCAATGAACAACTGGTGCGCTTCGACCAGCACGCTGGCGGCGTGAAGGCGTATTTTGCCAGCGGGCGCGAGGCCAGCGGCGCGTTGCTGATCGGCGCCGACGGGCCGTCGTCGGCGGTCCGCGCGCAGCTGCTGCCGGACCGGGTGCCGACCTACGCCGGCTATGTCGCATGGCGCGGCCTGGTGCCGGAACTACAGGTGGCGGCGCCGGTGCGCGATCTGTTGCAGGGCGTGTTTGCGTTCCAGCACGGCGACGGTCACATGCTGCTGGAATACATGGCGCCCGGCCGCGATGAATCGACCCAGCCCGGCAAGCGGCGCTGGAACTGGGTCTGGTACCGGAAAGTGGCGGCCGGCGCCCAGCTGTGCCGGCTGATGACCGATGCCGGCGGCACGCTGCGGCGCTTCTCGGTGGCGCCGGGCGCTGTCAAGCAGCGCGATGCGGCGGCGTTGCGCGAGGACGCGCAGATGCTGCTGGCGCCGGTTTTCCAGCAATTGATCGCGGCGACCGAGCAGCCGTTCATCCAGAGCATCATCGACCTGGCCGTGCCGCAGATGGTGTTTGGCCGCGCGGTGCTGATCGGCGATGCGGCGTTCATTGCGCGGCCGCATACCGCCGGCGGCGCCGCCAAGGCGGCCAGCGATGCACGCATGCTGGCCGAGCTGTTGCGCGACGGGCGCGGCGGCATCGACGCGGCGCTGGCGCGCTGGCAGCGCGCGCGCCTGCCGGCCGGGCAGGCGCTGGTGGAACGCGGGATGGAAGCCGGCAACCGGATCATGAACATACAACCGCAGGAGGAGCGATGATGCATCGGGACCATGGTGGGCAAATCTGGCGTGGCGGCCAGGCCGAATGGGCGCTGTTTGGCGCGTTGCTGGTGCTGACCGGCTGCATGATCGGCTATTTCGTCTGGAGCGAGCGGCAATTGCTGATCGCCTCCAATGTCGAGCGGATGCGGATGCAGGCGCAGGTCATCGATGAAAGCCTGAGCCACCAGTTGGCCGGCGTGCGCAGCGCGCTGGCCAGCGCACGCCGGACGCTGGCGGCCGGCAGCGCCTGCGACCTCGGTTGCCGGCACAATCTGCTGCAAGCGCTGGAGCAGGCCGTGCCGGGAGTGCGTGCGCTTGAAGTGGTGGACCGCGCCAGCGCGCCGCCGCCGGCCGCCGCCGATCCGCAGACGCTGTATATGTCGCTGCCATATGAAATCACGCCGGGGGTGTTGAATCTGAGACTGTCGCTGGTGGTGGCCGACGCCGGCGGCGCCTATGCCGGCCGGGTCAGCGCGGTGCTGGATCCGGCGTATCTGGACGCCGTCATGCGTTCGGCGTTGTATGCGTCCGATATGAATAGCGCGATCACCGAAAACGGCGGCCGCCGCATATTGTATGTGCCGGCCGACCCGGTTGCGATGCAACGCGCGACGGTGATTGCCGACACCTTCGTGCGTCGCCATCTGGACAGCCAACTGGCCGAGAGCGTGCTGACCGGGACCACCGGCGCCGGCGAGCGGCGGCTGGTGGTGCAGCGGTCGATGCGGCTGGCCGGGCTGCAGCTGGACCGCGCGCTGGTGGTCAGCCTGGGCCGCAGCCAGGCGGTGATCGACGCCGGCTGGCATCGGCTGGCATGGACCTGCGGCCTGGCCTGGCTGGTGTTCGGCCTGACCGCCGGCCTCAGCATCGGCGGGTTGCAGCGCCGCCGCCGTGTGCACGACAATGCGGCGCGCGTCTGGACCGAGGCGCAGCAGGCCGCCGCCCAGAAAGTCGAGGCGGCGCTGGATGGCGCCAAGCTCGGCCTGTGGGAGTGGGACATGCGCGCCGGGGTGCGCACGGTGGACGCGCGCGGCGCCGCCATGCTGGGCTATGGCAGCGAGGACCAGGCGGTGCTGAACGACTGGCGGCAGCAGATCCATGCCGACGACGTGGCGGCGGTGGACGCGACGCTGGCGGACTATGTGGCCGGCAACAGCCAGCGCTACGACATCGAATACCGGATCCGCCATCGCGACGGCCGCTGGGTGTGGCTGCAGAGCCGCGGCAAGGTGGTCGAGCGCGCCGCCGACGGCACGCCGCTGCGCATGCTGGGCACGCGCATGGACATCAGCGACCGCAAGCAGGCGGAGGCCAGCATCCTGCACCTGGCATTTTATGACGGCCTGACGCAGTTGCCGAACCGGCGGCTGCTGCTGGACCGCCTGCAACATGCGGTCACCAAAGCGACGCGCAGCGCGCAGCATGGCGCCGTGCTGTTCATCGACCTGGATAACTTCAAGTCGCTCAACGACACCTTGGGCCACGACATGGGCGACGCGCTGCTGCAAGTGGTGGCGCAACGGCTGCAGCAGGTGACGCGTGCCAGCGACACCGTGGCCAGGCTGGGCGGCGATGAATTCGTCATCCTGCTGGAAGACCTGGGCGAGGACCCGGACGCTGCCACGGCCGGCGTGGCGCTGGTGGCGGCCAAGGTGCTGGAGGCGCTCAGCAACAGCTACGCGCTGGACGGCCACGAGGTGCGCACCACGCCGAGTATCGGGGTGGTGCTGTTTGGCGCCGGGCCGCACGCCATCGGCGATTTGCTGCGCCATGCGGACATGGCGATGTACGAGGCCAAGGCGGACGGCCGCGCCACCTGGCGTTGTTTCGACCCGCGCATGCAGCAGGCGCTGGACGCGTCGGCAGAGCTGGAAGCGGATTTACGCCAGGCCTTGATCCGCCAGCAGCTTTACCTCAGCTACCAGCCGGTGGTCGATCGTTCAGCCCAGGTGACCGGGGCCGAGGCCCTGCTGCGCTGGACCCATCCGCTGCGCGGCGAAATCGGACCGGCCGAGTTCATCCCGCAGGCCGAAAAGTCGGAACTGATCCTGGAACTGGGCGAATGGGTGCTGCAGGCGGCCTGTTTGCAACTGGTGCAATGGGCGGCTGCGGCATCCACCGCGCACCTGACGATGGCGGTCAATGTCAGCGCCCGGCAGTTCCGCCAGCCGGGATTCGTCGACCAGGTGCTGATGGTGTTGCAGCGCACCGGCGCCGATCCGCGCCTGCTGAAGCTGGAGTTGACTGAAAGTATGCTGCTGACCGATATGGACGACATCATCGGCAAAATGGCGGCGCTGCAAGCGCGTGGCGTCGGCTTCGCGCTGGACGACTTTGGCACCGGCTATTCGTCGCTGCGCTATCTGAAGCTGCTGCCGATCGACCAGCTGAAGATCGACCGCTCCTTCGTGCAGGACATGCTGCATTCGCGCCATGCCGCCAGCATAGTCCGGGCCATCGTCAACCTGGCCAACAGCCTGGACCTGGCGGTGGTGGCGGAAGGGGTGGAAACGCGGGCCCAATGGAGCGCGCTGGAAGTGATCGGCTGCACGGCGTTCCAGGGCTATCTGTTCGGCCGGCCGGCGCCCACCTTGCCGCAGAGCGACCGTCGCGACGATCGCCTGCGGCGCAGGGAGGTGAAGCTTAAACGCTGCGCATCACCGGCGTTTTGAACTCGAAACGTTTGATTTCACCCACCATGAACAGGTAGCAGGCGATGGTCACCACCGCGTTGGCGCCGACGAACACCAGCGCGCCGGCGAACGAACCGGTGGCCTGCAGGATGTAGCCGATGACGATCGGGGTGGTGATGCCGGCGGTGTTGCCGAAGGTGTTGAACAGCGCGCCGCTCATGCCGCCGGCTTCTTTCGGCGAAGTGTCCGCCACCACCGCCCAGCCCAGCGCGCCGATGCCCTTGCCGAAGAAGGCAATCGACATCACCATGATGACCAGCCAGTCGGCTTCTACATAGTTACACACGATCATCGAGGTCGACAGCAGCATGCCGCACACGATCGGCGTCTTGCGCGCCACCGACAGCGATTTACCCGATTTGATCAGACGGTCGGAGATCACGCCGCCCAGCACGCCGCCGAGGAAGCCCGCCACCGCCGGCAGCGCGGCCACGAAGCCGGCTTTCAGGATGGTCATGTGACGCTCCTGCACCAGGTACACCGGGAACCAGGTCAGGAAGAAATAGGTCAGCGTATTGATGCAATACTGGCCGATGTACACGCCCAGCAGCATGCGGTTGCCCAGCAGTTGCTTGATGCAGGACCAGGTGTCGATTTTGGTGGTGGCCGCCACGCGGTCCTTGCTTTCCAGGTCGACCAGCGCGCCGCCGGCCTCAATGTAGGCGATTTCCGCCGCGTTGGCTTTCGGATGGTCCTTCGGGCCATACACGGTTTTCAGCCAGATGAAGGCCATCACGATGCCGAGGCCGCCCATGACGAAGAACACGCTTTCCCAGCCGAACGAGTGCACCAGCCAGCCCATGATCGGGGCGAACAGCACGGTGGCGAAGTATTGCGCCGAGTTAAAGATCGCCGCTGCGGTGCCGCGTTCGCTGGTCGGGAACCAGGCCGAGGCGATGCGCGAGTTGCCGGGGAAGGAGGGCGCTTCGGCCGCGCCGATCAGCAGGCGCAGCGTAAACAGCGCCGTCACGGCCGCCGCGCCGGTGAAGAAGCCGACCGTGCCCATCAGCATGGTGAACAGCGACCACAGGAAGATACTGAAGAAGTAGGTGATTTTCGAACCGAAGCGGTCCAGCAGCCAGCCGCCCGGCAGCTGCGCCAGCACATACGACCAGGCGAAGGCAGAGAATACAAAGCCCATCTCCACCGGGGTCAGTCCCAGCAGCCGCTTCAGCTCGGGGCCGGCGATCGCGATGGTGGCGCGGTCGGCATAGTTAATCGTGGTTACTGCGAACAGAATTGCCAGAATCATCCACCGGACGCGGGTGGCTTGCGGTTGTTGCGTGGTCATACGGTCTCCTTGCTATGGTGCGCCGATCATAGCTCAGATATCAGACATCATACAACTAAATATCTGCTTGCAGTTTGCTAGTAAACGTTTAACTTGTTGATTTTTATACACATGCACCAGGGCAGTGCGCATGGTGGTTGTACGATGACAAGTATCCCTATGATCAGCATGGCATCATTTGCACAAACCGGGGTATGAGGGATTACAATAACGGGCGTAATTACTCCGAGCACTAATCGTTTACGAGGGAATGAACATGGCAACACAAAATCCAAAAATCATCTACACGCTGACTGACGAAGCGCCACTGCTGGCAACCTATTCCCTGCTGCCTATTATTAAGAAGTTCACTGCACCGGCTGGCGTCGACGTGGTTGCGAGCGACATTTCGGTCGCCGCGCGCGTGCTGGCTGAGTTCCCTGAATTCCTGACCGACGAACAAAAAGTACCGAACAACCTGGCTGAACTGGGCGCGCTGACGCTGAAGCCGGAAGCCAACATCATCAAGCTGCCGAACATTTCGGCCTCCGTTGCCCAACTGCAAGCGGCCATCCGCGAACTGCAAGGCAAGGGCTACAAGCTGCCGGACTTCCCGGAAGATCCGAAGACCGACGAAGAAAAAGCGCTGAAAGTACGCTACAGCAAATGCACCGGCTCGGCCGTGAACCCAGTGCTGCGCGAAGGTAACTCGGACCGCCGCGCGCCGAAGGCCGTCAAAGAATACGCCCGCAAGCACCCGCACTCGATGGGCGAGTGGAGCCAGGCATCGCGCACCCACGTGTCGCACATGCACGCCGGCGACTTCTACCACGGCGAAAAGTCGCTGACGCTGGAAAAAGCGCGCGACGTCAAAATGGAACTGATCACCGCCTCCGGCAAGACCATCGTGCTGAAACCGAAGGTCTCGCTGCAAGCCGGCGAAATCATCGACTCCATGTTCATGAGCAAGAAAGCGCTGCTGGAGTTCTACGAGAAAGAAATCGACGACGCCTACAAGACCGGCGTGATGTTCTCGCTGCACGTCAAGGCCACCATGATGAAGGTGTCGCACCCGATCGTGTTCGGCCACTGCGTGCGCATCTTCTACAAGGACGCGTTCGAGAAACACGCCAAGGTGTTCGAAGAACTGGGCGTGAACGTCAACAACGGCATGGTCAACCTGTACGACAAGATCGAGAAACTGCCAGCGTCGCAGAAGGACGAGATTCTCAAAGACCTGCACGCCTGCCACGAACACCGTCCGAAGCTGGCCATGGTCGATTCGGCCAAGGGCATCACCAACTTCCACTCGCCGAACGACGTCATCGTTGACGCCTCGATGCCGGCCATGATACGCATCGGCGGCAAAATGTGGGGCGCCGATGGCCGCACCGCCGACGTCAAGGCTGTGATGCCTGAGTCGACCTTCGCCCGTATCTACCAGGAGATGATCAACTTCTGCAAATGGCACGGCAACTTCGACCCGACCACCATGGGCACCGTGCCGAACGTTGGCCTGATGGCGCAGCAAGCTGAAGAATACGGCTCGCACGACAAGACCTTTGAAGTGGCCGAAGGCGGCATCGCCAACATCACCGACCTGGAAACCGGCGAAGTGCTGCTGACCCAGACCGTGGAAGCTGGCGACATCTGGCGCATGTGCCAGGTCAAGGACGCACCGATCCGCGACTGGGTGAAACTGGCCGTGACCCGTGCCCGCCAGTCCGGCATGCCTGCCGTGTTCTGGCTGGATACCTATCGTCCGCATGAAGCTGAAGTGATCAAGAAAGTTCAGGCTTACCTGAAAGACCACGACACCAGCGGCCTGGAAATCCACATCATGTCGCAGACGCGCGCCATGCGTTACACGCTGGAGCGCGTCTCGCGCGGCCTGGACACCATCTCGGTGACCGGCAACATCCTGCGCGACTACCTGACCGACCTGTTCCCGATCCTGGAACTGGGCACCTCGGCCAAGATGCTGTCGATCGTACCGCTGATGGCCGGCGGTGGCATGTACGAGACCGGCGCCGGCGGTTCGGCACCGAAGCACGTCAAACAGCTGGTGGAAGAAAACCACCTGCGTTGGGATTCGCTGGGCGAATTCCTGGCGCTGGCAGTGTCGCTGGAAGAGCTGGGTATCAAGGAAGGCAACGCCAAGGCGCAGATTCTGGCCAAGACGCTGGACATCGCTACCGGCAAGCTGCTGGACAACAGCAAGTCGCCATCGTCGCGTACCGGTGAGCTGGATAACCGTGGCAGCCACTTCTACCTGTCGCTGTACTGGGCGCAGGCGCTGGCGGCGCAGACCGACGATGCTGAACTGGCAGCCCAGTTCGCGCCATTGGCCAAGCAACTGTCGGAAAACGAGACCAAGATCGTTGACGAGCTGAACAGTGTGCAAGGCGCGGCCAAGGATATCGGCGGCTACTACCAGCCTGATCCGGTCAAGACCGCAGAGGTGATGCGTCCAAGCGCCACCTTCAACGCCGCGATCGACGCAGCGTAATGTCAAAAGGGCAGCGCAAGCTGCCCTTTTTTTTCGTCCGGATTTTTTACAGCGGCGTCAGCATCTGCCGCGCGTAGCGCAGGCCGACACCGTAGCCGCCGCCGTTCTTTTCGATGACGGCGCGGGCGGCGTCGTAGGTGTCGTGGCGGGTCCAGTCGCGTTGCAGTTCCAGCAGCACTTGCAGCCAGCTGGTCAGCTGCGCGCCTTTGTTGGCCATGCGCTGTAGGGCCAGGTCGTGGCCTTGCAGCGTCAGCCCGCCGCAGGCGTCGCCGGCCACGTAGCATTCATAGCCGGCTTCCAGCGCGCTCAGCACGGCGAAGCTGATGCAGGCTTCGGTCAGCATGCCGGAGAAGATCAGTTTCTTGCGGCCGGTCGCTTCGATGGCGGCGCGCACGGTGTCGTCTTCCCAGGCGTTCATGTTGCGCCGTTCCAGTACCGGATGTTCCGGCGCCAGCGCGTGCAGGTCGGGCAGCAGCGGACCGCTGTAGACTTTGCTGGCCGAGGTGCTGATGACCATCGGCAGCGAAAACGCCAGCGCCGACTCCATCAGCGCGACCGAGTTGTTCAGCAGTGTCTGGCGGTCCATCGATTGCACGCCGAATTGCAGGCCGGCCTGCTGGTCCAGCAGGATCAGGGCGCTGTTTTGCGGTGTCAACAAGTCTTGCATGGTTCTCTCACAATAAGGGGATGATGGCCGATTGTAGGCGCGTATGGCCGCCGGCAAATCCCTTGAAGTAGCAGCCGTGGTCTCCCTCATAGGTGGCAGAAATTGACGCCGGCAAAGCCGCGTGCGAGGATGCGCGCATGCAGATTCCTGATTTCGCCGGCCTGACGGCCAATGCCATCGCCTCGGCCATGCTGGTCGCCGGCTGGCTATGCCTGCTGCGCTGGGCGCGCCACTCGGGCTGGGCAATCGCGCTGCTGACATTGATCGGGACGATCGGTCACGAGGCGCTGCATGCGGCGGTGGGCTGGGCTGTCAACGCCAAGCCGACTTCGTTTTCCATCATTCCGAAGCGGCAGAAGAACTGCTGGGTATTGGGCTCGGTCGGCTTTAAAAACCTGAATATCTGGAACGCGGCGCCGGCTGCGTTTGCGCCGCTCCTGCTGGCCTGGGGGGCGTGGCTGGTGTTCGGCCATTGGATGCAGCCGGCGTTCCAGCATGGTCACTACCTCAGCTGGGCCGGGGCGGGATATGTGACGGCGGTGGCATTGTTCTCGTCCGTGCCGTCGCATATCGACATCAAAATGGGCGCCGCCTCCGCACTGATGTATGGTTGCATCGGCGGCGTGATAGTGTTGGCGATTTACAGTTCGTCTTCCACCTTCGCCTTCGGCTGGTTGAGCTGATCGCCGATGCGTTGAATGCGCAATGCCATGAACGGTTTGCCCGGCAGCTTGACGACGCGCTGGTCTTTGTCGGCGGCGGTGTAGCGGGTTGGGGCGCCCAGTTCGAAGGTTTCCGGCACGCGTGAGATGGTCATGTTCCAGGTGTCGATGACGTCGACCTGGAAGCGCATGCCTTTGCTCAGGTCGCGTACCGGCAGCACGAATTGCCACTCCTTCGGCCGCTCGTCGCTGAAGTAGTACAGGTAGTATTCGCCTTTCTTGCCGGCCGCGTTCATCACGAACGCCTGGTCGATCGGCGTCAGTCCTTCGGCCGGACCGGCTTCGACGATTTTGCGCAGGAAGGCGATGCGTTGCGGACTGGTGCCGACCAGCTTGCCGCCGCCACCGATCCAGCCGTTGTCGATGATCTCGCCATGGGTGGCGTAGGCGCCGCCGGTCAGCGCGATCCAGAAACGCCGCGTCAGTTCCTCGCCGCTGAGCTGGCCCCAGCGGCTTTCCGAATTGCCCTCGTAATTGATTTCGTCATGGACGATCGGCTTTTTGTAGATGTCGCGCAGCAGCGGCGAGACGCCGAACACCTTTACCGCGTTGTAATACTGAAGGCTGGCGTGGGTCACCCACGGCTTGTTGTAGTCGTACAGGCGATCCGCGTTGTGGATCGAGCGCAGATGGTGGTAAGGATCGTATTTCTGCACCAGCTGGAAGTAATGGTCGAAATCCTCATCGCTCAAGTGCTTGATGTAGCTGTTCTCGTTGGCCAGGCTCCACCAGATATTCTGGTACGCCGCGAAGCGCGCTACCATGTATTTGACGAAGCGCCGGTTGGTTTCGTCATTGGTGGTGTCGAAACCCCACTGGCCTTTGTCGTAAGGGCGGAAAAGGATCAGGTCGACCTGGATGCCGAGGTCGCTGAGCCGCTGCACATCGCGCTCCAGGCTTTGAAAATATTTTGGGTTGAAGCGTGAGAAATCGAAGTTTTCCTTGGCCGTGCCGACAAACGGGAACTCTGTCAGCCTGGTGGCTCCCTGCACGTAGTACGGCTTGTAGGGCGGCACCGCCAGCATGCGCGCTTTGTTGAAGGCGCTGCCTTTCAGCGTCTCCAGCGTTTGCAGTTTGCGCGCTTCTGGCTGGAACGCCCATTCATAAATCGTGGTGCCGAAGGGATAGAAGCGGGTGCCATCGGCGTGCGCGAAGTGGTAGGTGTCGGCCACCCGGACAGGACCGCGGTGCTTGCTTTCGACACACAGCAGGCTGCCGGTCTGGTTGTTCAATTCCGCATAATTGCTGTGCGTGGTGTAAGTCCAGGTGCCTTCCCGGTCCGGCATGAAGCGGATTTTGTACACGCCTTCGCCATCGTAAAACCCTTCGGGGCGATAGGTTTTGCCACCCTGTTTGAAGGTGGCGCTCAGCTCCAGATTCGCAAACGGGTTGCCGGCGGCCGGGCCGGGCAGGGTGATTTCATACACGCCATATTTGGGTACACTCTGCTGCGCCCAGGCGATGTGGTGGAGACCGCACAGCAGCAGCATGCCAAACAAAATTTTCCTCATCGCTTGTCCTCAGGTTAAAAAGAATGCAGGATGCGATTATGGCAAACAATACAAATAAGGGACATGAATATGGTTAAACAGATGGTTGTGGCCGTTTTGGCTGCGTTGGCGCTGCCGGCGCAGGCTGCGGTGATAGGCAAGGTGGTGCCGGCGGCGCCGCTGACCGAGGCGCAAGTCGCCCAGCGGCCGGCGTGGCAGGCGTATCTGGCGCGTTCGCGGGCGCTGATGGCCGCCGACAAGGCGGCGTTCAAGGCCGAGCGGCCGGCCGGCGCGACGCCGGCGCTGCGCGAGTCGTCGGCCGGCTTCAAAACCATGCCGCTGAATCGCCCGGCCGCCTGGTATGCCTCGGAGGAGGCGCGCCATGTCGCCGAGGTGATCGTCAGTTTTCAGACGCCGGCCGGCGGCTGGAGCAAGAATTCCGCGCGCGACGGCGCCTTGCGCCAGCCCGGCCAGCCTTATGCGGCCAGCCATTCCGCCGCGCCGGACGATGTCTCTTGGAACTGGATCGGCACCTTCGATAACGATGCCACCACCACCGAAATGCGTTTCCTGGCCCGCGTGATCCAGGCTGCGCCCGAGTCGGCGGAGGCATATCGCGCCAGTTTCCAGCGTGGCTTGCAGTATATTTTCGATGCACAGTATCCCAACGGCGGCTGGCCACAGGTGTATCCGCTGCAAGGCGGTTATCACGATGCGATTACCTACAATGACGACGCCATGGTGGACATCGTCAAGCTACTGTCGGCCATCGCCAAGGGCAGGGACGAATTCGCGTTTGTGCCGGCCGAGCTGCGCAATAAAGCCGCCGCAGCCGAACAGCGCGCCATCGATTGCATCCTGGCGTCGCAAGTCCGCATCGACGGCCGGCTGACCGCCTGGGCGCAGCAATACGACCCGGTCTCGCTGCGTCCGGCTGGCGCGCGCAACTTTGAGCCGGACGCTTTATCGAGCGCCGAGAGCAGCGGCGTTCTGATGTTTCTGATGCAAATCGCGCAGCCAACGCCGCAAATCAAGGCCGCCGTCGATGCCGGCGTGGCCTGGCTGCAAGCCAGCGCTCTGCGTGACCAGTCATGGCAGCACTCGCCGCAAGGCAGCGCGCTGGTCGCGCAAGCCGGCGCGCCGCTGCTGTGGGCGCGCTACGTCAGTCTGGAATCGGGCAAGCCGGTCTTTGGCGACCGCGACCGCACCCTGCATGACGACGTCCGGGAGATCTCGGCCGAGCGCCGCGACGGCTACGCCTGGTACGTCACCAGCGGCCAGAAAGTGCTGAACGCTTACGCTCGCTGGCAACAACGCTAACAACGGAGACTCCTGAATGTATCGACGCCATTTCCTCGCGCTCGCCTTGGCGGCACCCTTCGCCGGTCTGGCCGCGCCAGCTGAAACCCTGCCCAGGGTGATCGTCTCCACCGACATCGGCGGCACCGATTTCGATGACTTCCAATCGCTGGTGCACCTGCTGGTGTACGCCGACGTGATCGACCTCGAAGGGCTGATCGCATCGCCATGGGGCGAGGGGCGTGATCGCAAACGCCACCTGCTGAAGATCATCGACGAGTACGAAAAGGACTATCCGAGCCTGCGTACCTGGTCGGCGCGCTACCCGACGCCGGAGCGTCTGCGCGCCATCTGCAAGCAGGGCGGCCTGGATCTGGCGTTGCCGCCCGGCTGGGGTCAACCGACCGAGGGCTCGGACTGGATCATCGCCCGCGCGCGCAAGGAGGATCCGCGTCCGTTGTGGGTGCTGCTGTGGGGCGGCTTCGAAGACCTGGCGCAGGCCTTGCACGACGCGCCCGACATCAAGTCCAAACTGCGCGTCTACATGATCGGCGGTCCGAACAAGAAGTGGTCGACCGCCGCCTATGACTACATTGCGCGCGAACATCCGGACCTGTGGATCATCGAAAATAATTCCACCTATCGCGGCTGGTTCGCCGGCGGCAAGCAGGATGGCGACCTGGGCAACGAGCGCTTTGTCACGCAGCACGTTAAAGGTGTCGGCGCCCTGGGCGACTACTTTGCCGGCATCGCGCCCAAGATCAAAATGGGCGATACGCCTTCGCTGGCCTACGTGCTTGGCGCGCACCCGGAGGATCCCGGACACGGCGGCTGGGGCGGGCAATTTGTGCGCGCCTGGGACCGGCCTCGCGCCACCTTCACCGTGCCGCCATCCGTCAGCGACCAAGTCGAAACCTTCGCCATCATCGACCTGGTCTACCGGCCGGCCGGACCCGCGCCGGCGCAGCCCCGTGCCGTGCTGGTGGTGGATGGGCAGGAATTCGCCGGCGCGCTGGAAAAGGACGGCGCCTGGCACTTCCTGTTCTCTCCGAAGGAAAGCAAAAAGTGGTCTTACCAGATCCGCAGCAATCACCCAGGTCTGGATCGGCAAAGCGGCGCCTTCACGTCGCGCCTGGCGACGCCGCAAGAGGCTGCGCGCGTGTCGGGCAACTATCCGAACTGGTGGACCGATAACCCCGAACCGGCTTTGATGGAAGGGACGGAGCCGGGCGCCAAGACCATCAGCCGCTGGCGCGAAGCCAGTTTGCGCGATTTTGCCGCCCGTTTGCAGCGCACCCGGACGCGCGCGCCGCAATAACTATCATCAAAATAGCCTCCTATGGTTTTTTAGCAACAGGTGTCGATTTTTCTAGCTAAAGTGGCCTGACCACATTACTGTACTGGTAGTGCCAGATCGAATCTGGTACTACCACTTAGAAAAATGATCAGAACACTGATCGCATAAAACGACAGGAGATAGTAATGACACCAGCACGTTCAACCCGTGTGCAGCGGCTCGCCCTGGCCAGCGCAGTCGCCAGCGCGATGCTGCAGATGGCAGCCGAGGCACAAGCCCAGACGCAACCCGCACCGGAAGCCGAACAGGTCACTTCCATCGTCGTGACCGGCTCGCTGATTCGCCGTGTCGCCGACGAGGGCGCCACCCCACTGAGCATCACCAAGTCCACCGATCTGGAATCGCGCGGCAACACCGAACTGAAGGACTTCGTCCTGGAACAGCCGCAGTCGCTGTCGCTGGGCACCAACTCCGGCGCCGCCGGCCCGGTGACCAATCTGCGCGGGCTCGGCCCGATGCGTACGCTGACGCTGCTCAACGGCCGCCGCCTGGCCAACGAGCCGCTGCAGGATCAGTACGTGTCGGTCAACGTGATTCCGCGCATGGCGCTGGACCGCGTGGAAACCCTGAGCGGCGGCGCCGCCTCGATCTACGGCGCCGACGCCATCGGCGGCGTGCAGAACTACCTGACCAAGCGCAACTACCGCGGCGCCGCCGTCAAGGCCGAATACGCCACGCCGGAAATGAGCGGCGATGGCCGTACCAAGAGTGTCGGCTTCATCGCCGGCTGGGGTAATCTGAACACCGACGGCTGGAACTTCTACGTCTCGGCCGACCATCAGGAAAAAGGCGCCTTGTTCCAGAAAGACCGTCCGGACCAGCACGATCCGGAAGTGCTGCGCCAACTGGGCCTGGGCATTGCGCCGGATGCGCGCAATGCGTCGCCGTTCGCCAACTTCGGTTTCACCCGCGCTGCCAACACCAACTACAATCCAGCCTTCGCCACCGGCTGCGGCGGCGGCGAGTATGCGATACCTACGCTGGGCAACAACAGCGTGGCGGCTACGCCGGTGTACGCGCCAGGCTGCGCCCGCAACACGCTGTACTGGAATCAGATCACCGACGGCAGCCGCATCACCACCATGTCCAGCCGCGCCAGCATGAACCTGGAAGGCGGCCACCGCATCGACCTGGACCTGTTGCACTCGGAATTCACCGTGCAGAAGTATCGCGGCATGCAGGTGCCGGGGGCGAACAATCCGTTCACCACCTACTCGCTGGCATCGACCAGCCGTTTCTATCCAGGTAACGGCATTACCCCGGCGGTGCAGGTGGTGGGCAGCAATACCGGCGCCAACACGCCGACCATGTATATCGACCCGACCAAAACCCCTGGCACGGTCAGCAACCTGAACATGAACGGCCGCACCGTCTACTTCCAGTGGGGACCGGCTGAACTGGGACCTGCGTACCGTAACGACCGCCAGACCAATGACCGCCTGGTGCTGTCGGCCGAAGGCTCGGTGCTGGGCTGGGATTACCGCGCCGGCGTCAACTACGGCCGTTCGGAACGCGACACCGCTGCCGGCTCGGGCTACGTGCTGTATTCCAAGATACAGGAAGGCTTCAACAAGGGCATCCTGAATCCGTTCGGCCTGCAGGACGCGGCCGGCGCGGAATACCTGCGCAATGCGCAGGCGCTGGATTACACTTATCGCCTGAACAAAGCCTATAACCAGAGCGTCGATCTGACCGTGTCGAAAGGCCTGTGGGAACTGGGCGGCGGCGACCTGACGGTGGCGATCTCGGGCGAACTGCGCAAGGACTCGGCCAAGGTCGGCGGCGTGCCGCTGGACTACGTGCTGAAGAAAGCCGACGGCAGCTACAACATCGACGCCTCCGGCAATGTGGTGCAGACCGACCTGGTCGGCGAAACCCCGAGCGGCGTGGCGAAGAAGCTGGAGCGCAAGATATCGTCGCTGACGGTGGAGGTGGAAGCGCCGCTGACCGACAAATTCCTGCTGAATGGCGCGGTGCGCGCCGACCGTTACGACGACCTGAAAACCACCACCGTCAATCCGAAGCTGGCCGCCCGCTGGCAGCCGGCCCAGCCGCTGGTGCTGCGCGCTTCGGTGTCGACCGGTTTCCGCGCGCCGTCGATCATGGACATCCAGAACCCGACGCCGGAAGTGCGCACCCAGATGATGGATGATCCGGTGCTGTGCCCAAGCTCGCAGCCGACCGTGCCGGCCACCGGTACGCCGCGTCCGGGCTACACCTTCGACCAGGTGTGTAACGTCAACACCGCCTACTGGACCAAGTCGCCGAACAACAGCTTCCTGAAACCGGAAAAATCGCGCGGCTTCTCGTATGGCTTCGCGCTGGAACCATTCAAGGATCTGACCCTGACCGTCGACTACTGGGGCTTGCGCCTGAACGACGTGCTGGGCGCAACCTCGATCGCCGAGATCCAGCAGAACCCGGCCAAGTATGAGTCCTTCATCCTGCGCAATGCGGACGGCACCATCAACCACATCGTGGCCAGCCAGTCGAACCGCGGCAAGGCGCGCATCCGTGGTGCCGACGTGACGGCCGCGTATCGTTTCCCGCGCGCCAGCTTCGGCAACTTCGACGTCAAGCTGGACGGCACCTGGTATCAGAAGAACGAGTTCCAGAGCGAGAAGGATGGCGTGTGGCTGCAGAACGTCGGCGTGATCACCAACGACGGCCGTTACGGCAGCGCTGGTCCTAACGCCGGCCTGGCAGGCATGCCGCAGATTAACCCGCGCTGGAAGCACACCGCCTCGGTGAATTACAGCCTCGGTGACTGGCGCGCGACCCTGTCGCAACGCTACAACTCGGGCCTGACCGATCTGACGCCGCGCGCCGGTTCGACCAAGACCAAGGTTGATTCGTACAGCCAGTACAACCTGAACATGCGCTATGTCGGCATCAAGAACACCACCATCTCGCTGGGTGTGAACAACATCACGCAGGAATGGCCGCCAGTGACCGCCAACACCATCTACAACGGCTACATCACCAGTATGGCCGACATGATGGGCCGCGTGTATCGCCTGTCGGTGGAATACAAGTTCTGATAGGCATTTGAAACGTGCTCAAGAGGCGGCCTGCGGGCCGCCTTTTTTTTCAGGCACCGCGCAAGTCAGTTGAGTTTGTATTGGCTCAATACGGCCTGCGGCAAGTCAGCCATACACTGGGGGATGTTGACCACCACGCCATCCGCCCGTTATGACATGCCATGGAAAGCCGCGCTGGAGCACGCTTTCAGCGACTTCATGGTGTTCTTTTTTCCCTGTCTCAGTTTACAGGTGGACTGGGCAAAACGGCCGCGTTTCCGCGACAAAGAGCTGGCAGGCGTCAGTTTCGGTGCCGCCACCGACAGCATGGTCGCCGATAAACTGGTGGAGGTGTGTCTGCTGGACGGCAGTGTGCAGTGGGTCCTGATTCACATCGAGGTCCAGGCACAGCGCGACGCCTCTCTGGCACGCCGTGTGCTTGACTATAACTACCGTATTTTCAAACAATACGAGCAACCCGTTGCCAGTCTGGTGCTGCTGGCCGATGAAGATCCGAAATGGCGCCCCGACGCATTTCATAGCCGCGTGCTAGGCACTGTGATGGGCATCTCCTTTGCAAATGCCAAGCTGCTCGATTACGCCAACTGCACTGAAGAGCTACAGGCATCGGACAATCCGTTTGCTTGGGTGACGCTAGCCCACCTTCGTACGCAGCAGGCGCGTCATGATGCGGATCAACTCTACGCAGCCAAATGGCAGCTCACAAGACTTTTGTTTCAACATGCATGGAGCAAGGAGCGCATAATTGTGCTGTTCAAAGTGATTAACTGGATGATGGTCTTGCCGGAGCTGCTACAGCGGCGTTACTGGCAAGCAGTTGTCAAGCTGGAGAAGGAGCGGAAAATGGAATTGATCAACCCATTGGAGCAGATGTTCCGCAATGACGGCATAGAACAAGGCTTAAAGAAAGGCCTGAAGCAAGGTCTGGAACAAGGTCTGGAACGAGGTTTGGAACAAGGCCGGGAGCAAGGCCGCCGGGAAGGGGCCGCTGCACTGTTGGAGCGACAGTTGGTGCGGCGCTTCGGGGCAGTGTCGAAAGCGGCCCAGCGCAAGCTGGCCAAAGCCGATCTGGAGCAGCTTGAGGCCTGGAGCGATGCGCTGTCGGAGGTGCGGTCACTGAACGAACTGTTCGGATGACGGCATAGCGTCGAGCAATGTCAGCCAGCGCTGGCGGTATTCCGGCCAGCCGCGCAGTGGTAATGGTGCGGCCAACGAGTTGCTGCCCTGCGGCGTTTCTCCCCAGTGGTGCAACATCCAGCCGCCGCAACTGGTGCCGCTGGTGTCCGTGGAGGATGCAATCGTCTGTTGCGGACGTAGCGCCGCCAGCAGCGGGGCGAAATGAGGATTGTCGGTGTAGCTGCCTTCCACTACCACCGGTCCGGTAGCGCCGAAGGCGTTCAGGCAGTAATCGCTCATCAGCACGCAGTACAGCGTGGCCAAGGCATAGGCTTGCTCGCGGCCGTGCGGCGACGGGCCTTCGATCCGGCCGGTGCGCCCGGCGAATGGACCGCCGGCAGCCGAGAAGCAGGGCAGCGCCATGCTGCCCTGGTCGATCAGCGCTTGCAGATCATCGACGCTGCAGACTTGCGGCTCGGCGCCGGCCAGCTCGCCGAACTCGCGGCCGCCCATGAAGCGCATGCAGGCCACCGGCTCGCCCATGGCGTTGCTGTTGGCCAGCATGTCTGCTTCTTCGTGCAATTGATCGAGCGGCATGCCGATGGCGGCGGCGATCACCCAGGTACCGGTCGATAGCACTGTCAGCGGCTGGCCTTGACCGGCTTGCAAATGACGTAACAGCGAAGCGTTGCTGTCATGGATGCCGCAGATAACCTGGCAATCGCACGGCAGCCCCGTGCGTGCGGCGACGTCCGGCTTGATCGTGTTCAACGCTGCCCAAGCCGGCTGCATGGGCGGAAACAGCTCGCGCCAGCCCATGCTTTCCACCAGCGACGAGTATTGCTGGCGTGACGGCTGCCACAGATCGGTATGGCAGCCCAGCGAAGTCACCTCGCTGGCGGCCACCCCCGACAGGCGCCAGGCCCAGTATTGCGGATACATCAGGATGTGGCGCGCCCGGCTGAAGTCAGCCGGGAAGCTGCGCGCCAGCCAGGCCAGTTGGCGGCCGAGGTTCAGGCCGGCCGGCAACTGTGGCGAATGTGTCGTGGCGTAGGCGGGCCGCAGCGCGCTGTAGTGTTCCAGCTGCCCCGCTGGCGGCTCGTATTCATAGTCCAGCACCGGCAACACCAGGCCATGGTCATCGACCAGCGCGGCGGTGGCGCCGTGCGTGACCGGCACGATGGCCGACACCTGCGCGATGCCGGTGAAGTTGCGTATCGTATCCAGCATCCAGTCCCAGATGCGTTCGGTATCGTGATGCGGATACGGGCCGTCCTGCACCACCGCGTTCGGCATGCGGCGGCTGGCCAGCGTGTCGCCGGCGCTATCGAGCAGCACCAGCTTGACGTTGGTCTTGCCGATATCCAGTACGATGGTGGCGCTCATTTGGCGACCTTCTTGCCGCGCAGCAGGCGGGGCAGGGCGATGGTCACCAGCAGCAGCACGCCAACCACGATGGTCATGTAGATGCCGGGAATATTCGCCAGCGACAGGCCGTAAGTCACGGTGCCCAGCGTCAGCACCGCCAGCAGCACGCCGCCCATGGTGCCGGCGCCGCCGGCAATGCTGACGCCGCCCAGGATCACCATGGTAATCACCTCCAGCTCCCAGCCCATGGCGATATTCGGCCGGGTGCTGCCGATGCGGCCGGTCAGCAGCCAGGCGGCCAGGCCGGCCATCAGCCCGGTCAGCACGAACAGCGCCAGCCGGTAACGCTCGACCGGAATGCCGGAGAAGCGCGCCGCCACCGGATTATTGCCGATGGCATAGATGCGCCGGCCCCAGGCGGTCGCGTGCAGCACCAGCGCGAACACGGCGGCAAACAGCAGTAACAGCACGAATTCGCGCGGGATGACATCGAAGACATAGCCCTGGCCCCAGTCCGCCATGATCTGCGGATAGCCGGTGTACGCCTTGTCGCCAAGCACCACGCTGGCCAGGCCACGGAACAGCGACACGGTGCCGATGGTCACCACGATCGACGGCAGCGCGAAGCGCGTCACCAGCACGCCATTGAGGCAGCCGCAGGCCATGCCGGTCGCCAGCGCTATCGGCAGCAGCGCTTCCGGCGGCGCGCCGGTGCTGTGCGCCATGCCCATCGCCACCGACGATAGCGCCAGGATGCCGGCCACCGAGATATCGATCTCGCGCACGATGATTAGAAGCGCCATCGGCAGCGCAATCAGCGCCTTCTCGCTAAAATTGAAGGTGCCGTCCGCCAGGTTGTACGGATCGAGGAAGGTCGGCAGCAGCGCGCCGTTGACCGCGAAGGCGATCAGCAGCAGCACCACCAGCAGCATTTCCCAGCAGCCCAGCGCGGAACGCAGGCGGAAACCCGGCTTGTCGGCGATAACGTAGCGGGAATTGTGGGCCACGGAAGTTAAGACGGTCTGATTCAAGTGGCACCCCTGGTCGCCGGTGGTTGTATCGTGTGCAGCGGCAGGATCTGCCGCCCTTTGCTGATGCCGCCGCGCGAATTGATCAACACGGCGGTGAGGATGACGGCGCCGGTCAGCGCGCCTTGCCAGAATGGGGACACCTTGACCACCGGCAGCGCATTGCCGATCACCGCCAGGAACAAGCCGCCCAGCACCGCGCCGGCCACGCTGCCGCTGCCGCCGGCGATGCTGATGCCGCCGATCACGCAGGCGGCGATGACGGTGAATTCAAAGCCGTAGGCAATCTCGGTGTAGGCGACGGCATAGCGCGCCACCCACAGGTAGCCGCACAGGCCGGCCATCAAGCCGGACAGGCCGTAGGTCCATAGCAGTCGCCGCGCGATCGGAATGCCGACATAGCGCGCCGACGCCGGCTCGTTGCCGATGGCGTACAGGTCGCGGCCGAAGCGACTGTGCCGCGCCAGATACCACGCCGCCAGCACCGCCACGATGGCGATCCACACCAGATGCGTCAGGCCGAACAGGCGGCCCAGCGGGAAGGCGACGAACGCGGCCGGCATCTGGTGCGACGCTACCCAGGCGCCGCCGGACAGCACAAACACCAGCCCGCGATACACGCTCATCGTGCCCAGCGTGACGACGATCGGCGGCAATTGCAGGTAGCCGATCAGGTAGCCGTTGACCAGGCCGAGCAGCAGACCGATGCCGGCTGCCGTCAGCATCACCAGCACTAGCGGCAGATCAGGATGCTGTGACGCCAGTAGCGCCGCCAGCATGCCGGACAGCGCCAAGGTCGAGGCCACCGATAAATCGACGCCGCGCGTCACCAGCACCAGCATCTGCGCCAGCGCCATCATGATCAGCAAGGTGGAATCGGTCAGCAGATTTGCCAAGCTGCCGCCGCTGAGAAACACCGGCGCGCGCCAGCCGACCAGCAGGATCAGCGCCACCGTCAGCAGCGCCAGCTGCACTTCGCGTAACTTCAGAAATTTCATGCGTGTCCCCCGGCGGCCAGATGCACGCCCGATGCGGCCGCCACCACGATTTCCGGCGTGGCCTCGGCGCGGCTGTATTCATTGATGATGTGACCCTGATGCATGACGATGACGCGGTCCGCCAGTCCCAGCACCTCCGGCAGTTCGGACGACACCAGGATCACCGACAGACCTTGCGTCACCAACTGAGCGACGAAGCGGTGCACGGCCGCCTTGGCACCGATGTCGATGCCCTTGGTCGGCTCGTCGAGGATGATGACGCGCGGCTTGGTGGCCAGCCATTTGCCCAGCACCACCTTCTGCTGGTTGCCGCCCGATAGCTCGGATACCAGTTGACACAGGTTGTGCGCCTTCAACTCAAGCTGTTCGGCATAGTGGCGCGCTACCGCGTTCTCCTGCTTGCGCCGGCCGCGCAGCAGGAAGCCCAGCTGGTTCAGGATCGGCAGCGTCATATTGTGCAGAATCGGCAGCGACAGGTGCGCGCCTTGTTGCTGGCGGTCCTCCGGCACATAGGCGATGCCGTGCTTGATGGCGTCCGCCGGGCAGCCGATGCAGACCTTGCGGCCATCTAGCGTGACGCTGCCACGCGCGGCCGGACTGAGGCCGAACAACGCCTGCATCACTTCCGAGCGGCCGGCGCCTACCAGGCCGTAGAAGCCGAGAATCTCGCCCTGGCGCAGCTTGAAGCTGACGTCCTTGAATTCGGTCGGATGGCAGAAGCCGTCCACCTCCAGCACCACTTCGCCGGGCACGACCTCGGCCTTGGGATATGCCTGATGCACGGCGCGGCCCACCATCAGCGCCACCAGTTCCTGCTCGCTGATGTCGTCCAGCGCGCCCTCGGCCACGAACTGGCCGTCGCGCAACACGGTGTAACTGTCGGCCACTGCATAGATTTCATCGAACTTGTGCGAGATGAAAATGACGGCGGTGCCGGCGGCGCGCAGCTGATCAATGATGCGGTACAGCTCCTGGATTTCGCGCTGCGACAGCGCGGCGGTCGGTTCATCCAGGATCACCACTCGCGCGTCCTGCGACAATGCACGCGCGATCTCGACAAAGTGGCGCTGCGCCACGCTCAGATCCTTGACGCGGGCGCGCACCGGCAACGCCACTTCCAGCCGTTCAAACAGCTTCTCCGCCTCCGCCTCAATGCGGCGCCAGTCGATCCGGCCCGCCGCGCGGCTCGGATGACGGCCGACATAGATATTCTCGGCCACCGTCAGCTCGTCGAACATCACGCTTTCCTGGTGGACGGCGGTGATGCCGGCGCGCGTGGCGTCCTGTGCGCTGCCGAAGCGCAGCGGCTTGCCGTCCAGTTCCAGCGTGCCTTCGTCCGGCTGATAAATGCCGGTCAGCGTTTTGACCAGCGTCGACTTGCCGGCGCCGTTCTCGCCGATCAGGGCCATCACTTCGCCCGGCCGGACGCTGAGTGACACCTTGTTGAGCGCGACAATCCCGGCAAACCGCTTGCTGATGCCGGACAGCTTGAGTACCGGCTGCGCCTGCCGGTCGAGCGGCCGGGCCAGGGTCGCCATTACATTCGTGTGCATGGAACTATCCGCTTAAAAAATGCTGGAGAACTGATCGACGTTGCTCTTATCGTAGACAAACGGCGCCGCCATCGCGCCATCGCCGTTGGCGTCCAGCACGATGCTGCCCATGCGGCCGGCGCGGACGCTGCCGCCCGGCTTGGCCGCTGGATCACCCTTGACGAAGTCATAGGCGGCGTAGGTGATGGTGTAGCCGAGATCGATTGGATTCCAGATCGCAAACTCCTTCACCGCGCCGCTTTTGACGTGGCCGGCCATTTCGGACGGTAGGCCGAGGCCGGTGACGGCAACCTTGCCGACCAGGCCTTCGTCGACCACCGCCTTGCTGGCGGCGTTGATGCCGACCGTGCTCGGCGAGATGATGGCTTTCAGTTGCGGATAGCTGCGCAGCAGGCCGACCGCTTCGCGGTAGCTCTTGTCGGCCTGGTCGTCGCCGTAGGTGGTGGCCACCAGTTTCAGGCCGGCGTACTCCGGTTTCTCCAGCACTTTTTTCATCACGCCGATCCAGATATTCTGATTGGTGGCCTGCGCCGAGGCGGACAGGATGGCGATTTCGCCGCTGCCGCCGGCTGCCTTGGCCGCCATCTCGATCTGTTTCTGGCCGATCAGCTCGGCGTTGGAGGGATTCAGCTGCATCACGCGGCCTTCCGGCGCCAGGCCGCTGTCGAACGACAGCACCTTGATGCCGCGTGCCATGGCTTTCCTGGTGATCGGCACCAGCGCGTTCGGATCGTTGGCGGAGATTACGATGGCATTAACCTTCTGGCTGATCAGCGAATTGATGATTTCGATCTGCCCCTCGGCGGAAGGCGTGGTCGGGCCGGTGTAGATGATCTCCACGTTTTTCAGTTCGCTGGCCGCCTGCCTGGCGCCGCTGTGCGCGGCGTCGAAGAAACCATTGCCCAGGTTTTTGACCACCATGGCGATGCGGATCTTGTCGTCGGCCGGCTGCTGGCTGCAACCGGCGATGAAGACGAGGGCGGTAGCGGCCAGCACGGCCGCGATGGTTTTATACTGTTTCAATGCGAAATCTCCGGTTGGTACAAGGCTTCCAGTTGCAAGTCAAAAACGCTGGCGTAGGTGGCGGGAGTGGCGGCGGGGGGCAGGGCTTCAGGTTCGACGGTCACCACGCGTACGCCGTGCTGTTCCAGCTGCTGCACGGCCGCGTCGGAGGCATGGGTGTCGGTAATCACGGTCGACACGCGGCCCAGGCCGCACAGGATCAAGCCGGCCTTGCTGGAAAACTTGGAACTGTCGGCCAGCACCACGAGCTGTTCAGCCTGGCTGATCAGGCGTTGCTCGGCCTGAATCAGCAGCGGGTCCGCTTCCAGCAGTCCCAGCAGCGAGACGCCATACACACCCATGAAAATTTTGGCGGCGTAGTGGTGCTGGGTGATGTCGTTGTCGAACGGGCTGAGGATCACGTTCTGCTCGCGGTAGACCTTGCCGCCGGGGACGATGATTTCGTTCTCGCTGGTGGTCAGCAAGCGCTCCGCCATCAGGAAGGAGTTGGTCAATATTTTCAGATGTTGATCGACCAGGAATTCCGCCATCATGAAGGTGGTGGTGCCGCCGTTGATGATGATGGTTTCGCCTTCGTTGCACATGCCGGCGGCGTAACGCGCAATGCCGCGCTTGCGCTCGGCGTGGCACAGCATATTGTTCTGGAAGGTCTCGCTGGCATGCGCCAGGCCACGCACTTTCTGCTGCAGGTTGGCGGCGCCGCCGCGCGTGCGGGTCAGCAGATTACGCTCGGCCAGCCAGCCGATGTCGCGGCGCACGGTGGCCGGCGATGAACTCAGCCATGTCACCAGCTGCGGCACGGTCACGCTCTGGTGCTCGGCCAGCAGTTTCAGCAAACGCTTGCGGCGCTTGTGTTTGATCATGATCGTCTCCGGTTGTTGTGTGCAATCACTCCGGTTGCTTGCGAAATGTTGCTTTATTGTTTTCAAGGCTAATGCATTTCAAAATCCGTCGTCAATCACGCGGCGATCAACTCAGTGATTGTTTTGCGTGTCACTTGTCGCTGCATGATTTTTTCAATCACCCTTATGATTATTTCGCGCTTAATCATGATCTTGATCGTTCGCCGATTGACACTCAATGGCCTGCTGATTTCTACTGGCTGCCATCGTAAGCACACATCAACAACGGAGATCAGCAATGAACCAAGCGAAGCAGAAAGAACCGATCAGCTCTTTGTGGGACGACAGCAAGGCCGCTCAAATGAGCGAGCCTGAACTGCTGCTGTACCGCTCCAACCTGCTCGGATCGGATCTGCGCATCACCAATTTCGGCGGCGGCAACACCTCGGCCAAGGTCACCATGCCGGACCCGCTCAACGGCGAACAAGTGGAAGTGCTGTGGGTCAAAGGCTCGGGCGGCGATCTCGGCAGCATCAAGCTGGACGGTTTCTCGACGCTGTACATGGACAAGCTGAATGCGCTGAAAAACCGTTACCGTGGCTTGGAACATGAAGACGAGATGGTCGGCTACCTGCCACATTGCACCTTCAACCTGAACCCGCGCGCCGCCAGTATCGACACGCCGCTGCACGCTTACATTGCGCGTAAGCACGTCGATCACATGCACCCGGACTCGGTGATCGCCATTGCCGCCTGCGCCAACAGCAAGGACTTGACGCAAAAAATCTTTGAAGGCGAACTGGGCTGGCTGCCATGGCAGCGTCCGGGCTACGACCTGGGCCTGAAGCTGGAACAAGTGTCGAAGAACAATCCGCAACTGAAGGGCATCATCCTCGAAGGCCACGGCCTGTTCACCTGGGGCGATACCGCCAAGTCCTGCTACGAGACCACGCTGGCCATCATCAAGCGCGCCGGCGACTGGCTGGACGCCAACATCAAACAGCCATCGTTCGGCGGTGCCGTCGTGCAGCCGCTGCCGGCCGGGCAGCGCGCCGATTTCGCCGCCCGCCTGATGCCTCTGCTGCGTGGCAAGATCAGCAAGGACGAATTCAAGCTGGGCCATTTCGACGATCAGGATGCGGTGCTGGAATTCGTTTGCAGCCGCGACCTGCAACCGCTGGCCGCGCTGGGTACGTCCTGCCCGGACCACTTCCTGCGCACCAAGATCCGTCCATTCGTAGTCGATTTCGACCCGGCCAAGCCGGACTTCGACAAGCTGGTCGCCGGCCTGGATGATGCGCTGGAAGCCTACCGCGCCGACTACAAGGCCTACTACGACCGCTGCAAGCGCAGCAACAGCCCGGCCGTGCGCGATGCCAATCCGATCATCTACCTGATTCCAGGCGTGGGCATGCTGTCGTTCGCCAAGGACAAGGCCACCGCGCGTATCGCCGGCGAGTTTTATGTCAATGCCGTCAACGTGATGCGCGGCGCCAATGGCGTCGATAAATATGTCGGCCTGCCGGAGCAGGAAGCCTTCGACATCGAATACTGGCTGCTGGAAGAAGCCAAGCTGCAACGCATGCCGAAACCGAAATCGCTGGCCGGCCGCATCGCGCTGGTGACCGGCGGCGCCGGCGGCATCGGCCAGGCGGTGGCGAAGCAGTTGCTGCAGGAGGGGGCTTGCGTGCTGCTGACCGATATCGACTCGGAAGCGCTGGGCGAAGCGCACAAAAACCTGGCCAAGGTGGCCGGCAAGGACGCAGTCGCCAGCATCGTCGCCAACATCACCGGCGAAGACGCGGTGGACGAGATCCTGAAAGCGTCGGCGCTGAACTTCGGCGGCGTCGATCTGCTGATTTCGAACGCCGGCATCGCCTCGTCGGCGCCGCTGGAAGATACCACGCTGGATGTATGGAACCGCAATCAGGATATCCTGGTCAAAGGTTACTTCCTGGTCAGCCGCGCTGCCTTCCGCATCATGAAGCAGCAAAAGCTGGGCGGTTCGATGGTGTTCGTCGCCAGCAAGAACGGCCTGGTGGCCTCGGCCGGCGCGTCGGCCTACTGCACCGCCAAGGCGGCGGAAATCCACCTGGCGCGCTGCATCGCGCTGGAGGGCGCGCCGCTGGGGATTCGCGTCAACGTGGTCAATCCGGATGCGGTCATCCGTGGCTCGCGCATCTGGGATGGCAAGTGGAAGGAAGAACGCGCGCAGTCCAACAAGATCGAAGCCGACGACGTGGAAGATTTCTACCGCCAACGTAGCATGCTGAAGCTCAGCGTGCTGCCGGAGGACATCGCGGAAGCCGTGTATTTCCTGGCTTCGGACAAGGCTGGCAAGAGCACCGGCAACATCATCAACGTGGATGCGGGCAACGCCGGCGCCTTCACCCGATAATAAGAACCGAGGAGACAAGACATGAGTACGCTCATCGATCAAGGCCAGGTGGCCGAACACAACGCCGGGCTGCAAGCGGATCTGAACGCCGACTACGAGGCGCTGGCGGGCATCCTGTCGCGCCGCAGCGTGGATATCGAAACACTGACCGCCCACGCGCAGAAGTTCTCCGTGGCACTGCCCAGCTGGGGCGCCGGCACCGGCGGCACGCGTTTCGCGCGTTTCCCCGGCAAGGGCGAACCGCGCAACGTGTTTGAAAAGCTGGACGACTGTGCGGTCATCCACCAGTTAACCCAAGCCACGCCTGGCGTCTCGCTGCACTTTCCATGGGATAAGATCAGCGACACCGCCGAGCTGCGCGAGAAGGCACACAGCTACAAGCTGTACTTCGACCTGGTCAACTCGAACACCTTCCAGGACCAGGCCGGGCAGGCGCACACCTACAAATACGGCAGCCTGACCGCGCAGAACGCCGCCGCGCGCGAGCAGGCGGTGGCGCACAATATCGAATGTATCGAGCTGGGCAGCGCGCTGGGTTCGAAAGGGCTGACTGTGTGGATCGGCGACGGCGCCAACTTCCCCGGCCAGAACAATCTGCGCGGTTCGCTGGAGCGTTACCTGGACAGCATGCGTGCTATCTATGCGGCGCTGCCGGATGACTGGCAGGTCTACATCGAGCACAAGCTGTTTGAGCCGGCGTTCTACGCCACCACCATCGCCGACTGGGGCACCAGCTTCGCCTGCGCGCAGGAACTGGGGCCGAAAGCAAAGTGCCTGGTGGACCTGGGGCATCACGCGCCCAATACCAATATCGAAATGATCGTGGCGCGGCTGGCGCAGTTCGGCAAGCTGGGCGGCTTCCACTTCAACGACAGCAAGTACGGCGACGACGACCTGGATTCCGGTTCGATCAACCCGTTCCAGCTGTTCCTGGTGTTTAACGAGCTGGCCGACGCAGCGCAGCGCGAGGGTGCGGCGTTCAAGACCGCCAACATGCTGGATCAGTCGCACAACGTCACCGATCCGATCGAAAGCCTGATGAGCAGCGCGGTGGAAGTGCAGCGCGCCTTCGTGCAGGCGGCCCTGGTGGATCGCGAAGCGCTGCGCGGCTTCCAGGAGTCGAACGACGTGCTGAACGCGGCGCAGACGCTGAAGAAAGCGTTCCGCACCGATGTCAGCCCCATCCTGGCGATGGCCCGTCTGCGTAGCGGCGGCGCCATCGATCCGGTGGCGGCCTATCGCAGCGCCGGCTATCGCGAGAAAGTGGCAGCAGATCGTCCGGCCAGGGCCGGCGCCAGCAGCAGCGGCATCGTTTAAGGACTGGCGGGCGCCACGCGCGCCCGCGCCAGCCGGACCGCATCAGGAGGCGGTCGATGTATAACGCTTGCCGTTGACTACGACATTCTGCAGTCTGAGGTTGCTGGCGCCAACGGCACGCAGTTGGCCGTCGGCCAGGTGAACGTTAAAGTCTTTCAGTACGATATCGCTGATGGTGGTCTGGCCTGGATTCGGTGCGATATTGCCCAGTGAGCCAGCCGTGCCGCTGAAACCGGTAAAGCTGATGTTGCGGACGGTCGATCGCGGCGGCTTGTTGCCTTGCAGGTTTTTGTACTGCGACCATGGGATGATGTCCAGGATGGCGACGCTGTTGCCGGCCAGCCTGATGTTGCGGTAGTGGATATCCTCATAGTGCTGCGGCGTGTCCGGCCGCAGCTTCAGGTGCGCCACGCGCACATCGCCGACCTCGCAATCCTCGATCAGCACATCGCGCACGATGGTCGCCTCGCTGCCCAGCGTGAGCACGCTGTGGCCGCGCTTGAACACGCAGTTGCGCACGCGGATATGCTCGACCGGCGGGCTGCTGCGGTCTTCCAGCGCAAGCGGGCCTTTGGAACCCTTGGCGGCGATGCAGTCGTCGGTGACGGAGAAGTAGCAGCCTTCGACGGTCACGCGCTGGCAACTGTCCAGATCGATACCGTCGGTGCTGGGCGCCTGCTTGTAATCATCCGGCACCAGGAAGCGCGCCTTGCGCACGGTGACGTCCTGGCAGTTGTAAATATGCAGGTTCCAGAACTGCGAATCCTTGAACGTCAACCCCTCCACCAGCACATCGCGCGACTCTTCGAGCAGGGCCAGGCGCGCGCGCGGCAAGCCCAGGTTGGGGAAGTTGTGCGGATCTCTGGACGCATTGCGCAGTTTCCAGAATTGGTCCCAGATCGGCCGGCCGGCGCCGTCCAGCGTGCCTTCGCCGGTAATCCGCAAACCGTGGCAGCCCTTGGCGTTGATCAGTGCGGGGGTGAAGTTGTCTTCGAAGTGACCTTCGATGCGGGTGCGGCGACCGGGGAAGTGGCTCATGTCGGTCGAGCATTCCAGCACCGCGCCTTGCTCGAAGTGCAGGTGTACCTGCGGCTTGAGGAATAACGCGCCGCTGACGAACCTGCCAGGCGGCACCACTACCGTGCCGCCGCCTTGCGCGGCCAATTGATCGATGGCGGATTGGATGGCTTGGGTATTGACCGTCTTGCCGTCGGCGACGGCGCCGAACTCGGTGATCGGCTTGCGCGCGGCGCCTTGCGCGACGACCTTGCCCACCACGGTGGCAAGTGAGGAGGCCAGCAAGGCATGGGTGAAGCGGCGGCGGGTGTATTCGGCGGACATGAATTCCTCTGATAAATAAATCAGCGGTCATGATGAGCCTGGTACGACCCGCCGCGCAAGCGGGTATCAATCAACCCTGTGAGTAATTACCACCAGATCGTGTACACCGCCACCAGCAGGGCCAGTACCACCGCGCTGCCCAGGGCGAAACGGCGGTCCACGCGGAACATCGAGACATCGAATTCCATCGGTTTGGCGGATTTATCCAGCGGCTTGGCCAGGCTGATCAGGATCATGCCGACCACGCAGATCAGGAATACAAAGCCCATGCGATCCAGGAATGGAATTTCATACACGCCAGCCGCATTCGGCACGGCAAAACCGGAACCGGCCAGGAACGACAGGTTGACCCAATCCGGCAGGAATTTGAAGATCAGCGAGCAGATGAAGCCGCCGATGGTGGCAAACATCGCTGCCGCCGCCGTCGTGCGCTTCCAGAAGAATCCCAGCAGGAACATGGCGAAGATGCCCGGCGACACAAAGCCGGTGTACTCCTGGATGTACTGGAAGCCGCCTTTCTTGTCGATGCCGAGGAACGGTGCGATCAGCACCGCCAGCACCAGCGAGGCAACGATGGTGACGCGGCCGATCCATACCAGCCGTTGCTCGCTGGCGTCCGGCGCGAACTTTTCCTTGTAGATGTCGAGCGTGAAGATAGTGGCAATGCTGTTGGCCTTGCCGGCCAGCGATGCCACCACGGCCGCCGACAGCGCGGCGAACGCCACGCCTTTCAGGCCGGATGGCAACAGCGCGAGCAGCACGGGGTAGGCGCGGTCTGGATTCAGTTCGCCGGCGTGGTTCATGGCATCGCCCAGCGCGCCGGACTGATGCAGCACAAACGCGGCGATGCCCGGCACCACCACGATCAGCGGCATCAACATTTTCAGGAAGCCGGCGAACAGCAGACCGGCGCGGGCGGTTTTCAGATCGGCGCCCAGCGCGCGCTGGGTGATGTACTGGTTGCAGCCCCAGTAATTCAGGTTGACGATCCACATGCCGCCCAGCAACACGGTCAGGCCGGGCAAATCGATGTAGTTCGGGTTGGAGGGCTGCAGCACCATATGGAAATGATCTTGCGCGCGCGCGGTCATCAGCTTGAAGCCATGGATGACCGTGCCGCCGCCGTCCAGCTTCGCCACCATTTCCAGCGCCAGCCAGGTGGTGGCCAGGCCGCCGGCTACCAGGCAGGCCACCTGGATCACGTCGGTGTAGCCGATTACCTTCATGCCGCCCAAGGTGATGAACATCGCCAATATCGCCAGCACTACCATGCAAGGCATGATGCCGATGCCGGAAATGCCGCTGATGGCGATTGCGCCCAAGTACAGGATCGAGGTCAGGTTGACCACGATATACAGCGTCAGCCAGAACACCGCCATGACGGTCGCCACCGTGCTGTTGTAGCGCTGGCGCAGGAACTGCGGCATGGTGTAAATGCGGTTTTTCAGATAGACCGGCATGAAGAACACCGCCACGATAATCAGCGTGGCAGCTGCCAGGAACTCATAGGCGGCGATGGCCATGCCCATCTTGAAGCCGGAGCCGCTCATGCCGATGAACTGCTCGGCGGAGATGTTGGAAGCGATCAGCGAGGCGCCAATCGCCCACCAGGTCAGCGAACCTTCGGCCAGGAAGTAGGCATGGGACGGCGACGCCGCAGCCTGCTGCTTACGATAATGCACCCACAAGCCGTAGCCGGCGACCAGCAGGATGTAAGCGAAGAATACAAACAAATCCAGATTACTCAAGATATCAGTCCCCTCATTATTAATAGAATCGGTAGGGCAAATTGTACAGATGCTAGCGTAAAAACTTGTCGATTAGGCATAAGTAAATTAACACCAGCCATGCGTATTTCGTATAAGCAGTGCAGCAGAGTGGATGCGAATCAACTCTGTGATTGATTGCTCGGGCCGGTAGGAAAAAGCCTTTCAGCGCATTACATTGCTGAAAACGCTCTGGAGACTGCACTTGAATATCACGACGCGACGTAATTTCCTTCAGTATTCCGCCATGCTGGGCGCCGGCCTGGGCATGCCGAGGTTGGCCGCGGCGCAGGCCCAGTCGGGTGCCGGACGCGATAGCCAGCTATTCAATTTCGACTGGAGGTTTCATGCCGGCGAGGCGCAGGGCGCCAGTGCGCCGGACTTCGACGACAGCGGCTGGCGCAAGCTGGACCTGCCGCATGATTTTCAGATCGAACAGCCGTGGGACCAGTCGGCGGGACCGTCGCGCGGCTTCAAGGCGATGGGCACCGGCTGGTATCGCAAAGCTTTCAAGGGCGATCCGGCGTGGAAGGGTAAGAAGGTGCTGCTGGATTTCGAAGGGCTGATGCTGCACGGCGACGTCTGGCTGAATGGGCACAAGGTGGCGGATATCGATTACGGCTATCTCGGCGTGGAGGCGGACATCTCGAAGGCGCTGAATTACGATGGCGATAACCTGGTTGCGGTGCGGGCCAGCACCGGAGGCACGCGGCAATCTCGCTGGTACACCGGCGGCGGTTTGTTCTGCGATGTGCATCTGCTGGTGAAGGAGCCGGTGTCGATCGCCCGCAACGGCGTGTATATCACCACGCCGGCTGTGTCGGAGGAGATGGCCGAGGTGGCGATTCAGGTCGAGCTGGATGGCATTTCCGGCAAAAGCTTCGACGTGACGATCAGCACCGCCATCCTGGCGCCGGACGGCAGCCGCCTGTCGCACGTCAGCACGCCGGCGCCGCAGGGGATCCGGCTGGTGGTGGTGAATGTGCCGCTGCCGCTGGTGCGCGTGGCGGCGCCCAGGCTGTGGTCCTGCGAGACGCCGCATCTGTACACGGCTGAAATCACGGTGCTGCAAGATGGCCGCGTGGTCGATCAAGTCAGCGAGCAATTCGGCATTCGCAGCATCGAGTTTTCGCAGCAGTCGGGCTTCAAGCTGAATGGCAGGAAGCTGTTCCTGCAAGGGATTTCGAATCACCACGATTTGGGCGCGCTGGGCGCCGCCGTGTACGACCGGGCCATCGAGCGCATGTTCGTCAAGCTGAAGGCTTTCGGCTTCAATCATGTGCGCACCTCGCACAATCCGTACTCGAAGTCGTTCTTACGGCTGGCCGACAAGCATGGCATCCTGATCGTCGATGAACTGGCCGACAAGTGGAGCGAAAACGAGTACTGGGCCGGCCAGAAGCCGTTTTCCCAGCTGTGGTACAAGATCCTGCCGGAGTGGGTGCGGCGCGACCGCAATCACCCGTCGGTCATTCTGTGGAGCCTGGGGAATGAATTGCAGGTGCGCGAAGACTGGGGCGGTTTTCCGACCGGCGACTGGGGCGTGACCACCTACAAAATCATGGACACGCTGCTCAAGCGATTCGACAGCACGCGCAAGACCACTGTGGCCATGTTCCCGGCGCGGGCCAATGCGACCATGCGCAGCGCGCCCGATTTCAATACCAGGCTGGTGCCGCCGGAGCTGTCGCTGGTGACCGAGGTGGCCAGTTTCAATTACCAGTATCCGGCTTATCAGGCCTATCTGCAGCACGCGCCGCACCTGATCATCTATCAAAGCGAGGCGGCGACTTCCACGCTAACCGGCGCCTTCTATGGCATGGACAAGGAAAAGATGGTGGGCCTGGCCTACTGGGGCGCGGTGGAATACTGGGGCGAGTCGCATGGCTGGCCGCGCAAGGGCTGGAACTTCTCCTACTTCAGCCACACGATGGAGCCGTATCCGCAAGCCTATCTGGTCAAGGCGGCATTCTCGGACGAGCCGCTGGTACGCATCGGCGTGGCGGAGGGCGCTGGCGAAACGGTGGAGTGGAATGATGTGCAGGTCGGGAAGACGCCGGTGTCGTCGCACTGGAACTGGCCGGAAGGCAGCCAGCAAAACCTGTTCACCTACACCAATGCGGACGAGGTGGAGTTGCTGGTCAACGGCAGGTCGATCGGCACCAGGCAGAATCCGCGCGGCGACTCGCAAAGCCGTAACATCATTTATTGGAAATCCGTCCCATATGGCAGTGGCGGCACGATCACCGCTGTGGCGCGCAGCAATGGCCAGGAAGTGGCGCGCCATGCGCTGCAAACCAGCGGCAAGGCGGTGGCCTTGCAGATCGAGTCCGAGGCGCCAGACTGGCGCGCCGGCGGCATGGACCTGCACTACCTGAAAATCCGCGCGGTGGATCGCCAAGGGCGCTTCGTGCCGCTGGCGCAGGACGAAGTCACAGTGGATGTCAGCGGTGCGGCGCAGTTGCTGACGCTGGACAATGGCGACCATTCGACCAACGAGGTATTCACCGTCAGGCGCACCAGGCTGCACAACGGTTTCGCCCAGGCGATTCTGCGTTCGGGGCGCGCTCCCGGCGTCGTCAACGTCAAGGTCTCGGCTGCCGGGCTGACCGCCGCCATCAAGGTGCTGCAATCACGGGCATGATTATTGTCCTTGCGCGATTGACACGCGCCACGCCGCTGATTTCTACTAAATGGATGAAAAAACGTATCCTGTGCCTGCTGATTTGCGCGGTGGCGCGCGCTCAAGCGGAGCCGGTCGGCGCTGCCGACGGCTCCTATCGCTTTTCCACTGTGGCCGAGGTGCAGCGCCACCTGGCGGCGCCGCCGGACGCGGCGCGGCCGATGGTGCGCTGGTGGTGGTTCGGTCCGGCGGTGGTCAAGCCGCAGCTGGAGCGCGAGATGCTGGCGATGAAGCAGGGCGGCTTTGGCGGCTTTGAGATTCAGCCGGTGTATCCGATGGAGCTGGACGATCCGGCGCGCGGCATCCGCAATCTGCCGTATCTGTCGGCCGATTTCCTGGATGCGGTCAGCTTCGTCAATAAAAAGGCGCATGAGAACAATCTGCGCGTCGACATGACGCTGGCCAGCGGCTGGCCTTACGGCGGGCCGCATGTGCCGGTGACGGAGGCGGCCTCGCGCCTGCGCGTGGTGCCGGTGGCGCTGCCGGCGGGCGCGGATTCGGTGGCGCTGCCTTCGATCGGCAGCGGCGAGAAGCTGGTAGCGACCTTTGTCGGGGCCGGTGACGACAAACAGTTCGACGCGACACGACTGGCGATGATCGAGCCGGCGCAGGCCAATGGCCGCGCGCAGGTGGCGCCGGCTGACAGTGGACGGGTGGTGGTGTTCTACATCGCCAGCCGCACGGCGCAGCAGGTCAAGCGCGCCGCTCTGGGGGCCGAGGGCTTTGTGCTGGATCATTTGAGCCGCAAGGCGATCGATCATCACTTGCAGCAGGTGGCCGAACCGCTATTGAAGGCTTTCGGCGACCAGCCGCCCTATGCGGTGTTTTCGGACAGCCTGGAAGTGTATGGCACGGATTGGACCGACGACTTTCTGGCCGAATTCCAGCGCCGTCGCGGCTACGATCTGAAGCCGCTTCTGCCGCTGGTCTACAGCGGCCAGGGTGCGGATGCCGGTGCGCTGCGGCGCGACTGGGCCGTGACGCAAACGGAGCTGGTCAACGAGCGCTATCTGACGCCGGTCGACGATTGGGCGAAACGGCACCAGACGCGTTTCCGTTCGCAGACGTATGGCGAGCCGGCGGTGTCCTTGTCCAGCAACCGGCTGGTGGCGCTGCCGGAAGGCGAGGGGCCGCAATTCCGCGAGTTTTCTTTCACGCGGCTGGCCACGTCGGCCGGCCATCTGTACGGACGCAACGTGATCTCGGCCGAGACCTGGACCTGGCTGAATTCTCCGGCCTTCAGCGCCACGCCGCTGGACATGAAGGTGGAGGCGGACCGCATGCTGCTGCAGGGCGTGAACCTGTTCGTCGGCCATGGCTGGCCCTATACGCCGCCGGGCGCGCAGGAGCCGGGCTATTCCTTCTATGCCGCCGCGGTGTTTAACCATCACCAGCCGTGGTGGAGCGTGATGCCGGATGTGAACGCCTACCTGCAGCGCACCAGCTATCTGCTGCGCCAGGGCGAACCGGCCAACGATGTGGCGCTGCTGCTGCCGAATGATGACGTGTACGCCGAGTCCAAGCCGGCCAAGGTGTCGCTGTCGGCCGAAATGCACAAGCATGTGACGCCGGCGGTGATGGAGCAGATCCTGGACTCTGGTCACAATGTCGACTTCCTCGACGACGAGGCGTTGCACGACAGCGGCAAGCGTTATCCGCTGATCGTGCTGCCGCATGTCACCCGCATGGCGCCCGATACGCTGGAACGGCTGATCAAGCATGTCAAAGGCGGCGGCAAGCTGATTGCGGTTGGAAGCAAGCCGTCGCTGGCGCCGGGTTATCTGGACGCGACGGCGCAGACCAGGCGGGTGCGCCAGTTGAGCGAACAGCTGTTCGCGCTGCCCGGCGTACAGGTAATAGAGCAGGAAGCAGCGCTCGGCACGGCGGTCGGCAAGGCGATTGCGCCGGACTTCCGCGTTGCCGCGCAAGCTGCATCGATCGGTTTCATACGCCGCAAGCTGGCGGATGGCGATATCTATTTCATCGCCAATACCAGCAATCGCGAGGTGCGCACCACAGCAACGCTGGCCGCCAGGCGCACGCACGCCGCCTGGTGGAATCCGCACGACGGCTCGGTAACGCCGGTTGCCTTGCACCCGTCGCTGGAGCTGGCGCTGGCGCCTTACGAATCGCGCGTGCTGGTGCTGTCGGACAGTGCGAGCACGAACGGCTCCGCACCGGCCGCCACCACACCGCTCACTGCCATGCTGACGGACCTGGGCAGCGACTGGCAGCTCAGCTTCCCCGGTGTCGGCGGCGCCCTGGCGCAACCGCGCACGCTGGCGCGCCTGACTTCCTGGACCGACGATCCTGCCACGCGCTACTACTCCGGCATCGGCATCTACAGCAAGAGCATCACGCTGGATGCGACGCAGTTGCAAGCCGCGCGCATAAAACTTGATTTCGGCCAGGGCACGCCGCTGGAGAGCACGCCCAAGGTCCCGGCGGGCATGCGCGCCATGCTGGAAAGTCCGATCCGCGAAGCGGCCGTGGTCTACGTCAACGGCCAGCGCGCCGGTGCGGTCTGGCATCCACCATATCAGGTCGACGTCGGCAAGCTGCTCAAGCCTGGTGAAAATCGCATCGAAGTCCAGGTAGCCAACCTGTCGATCAACCTCCTGGCCGGCCAGGAACGGCCGGATTACCGTCTGCTGTCGGTCCGCTACGGCCAACGATTCATACCACAAGATACGCACCTGATCACCCCGCGTCCAGCGGGCATGCTGGGGCAAGTGCGGCTGCTTTCGGAGACCAAGCAATGAAAAAGAAAACTATCTCGCTAGCCCTGATGCTGGCCTGCGCCATGCCAGCGTATGCGCAGCAAAACTACCCGCTGCCGACGCCGGAAATGCAAGCGATCATCGACAAAGACACCAGCCGCTTCTTCGGCGACGCTCCCGTCGACGGTGGCCCGCGTGCGAATGACGTGTTGCCGGAACTGACCCCGGCCGCTATCGACAAGGCGATGCGCAAAGTGGCCGACTGGCAGCTGGAACGCACCATGAAGCATCTGGACAAGATCTGGACCTCGGCGGTGCTGTTCAGCGGCTTCATGGCCGTCTCCGAATCCACCGGCGATCCGAAATACCGTGATGCCATGCTGGCCATGGCCAATGGCTTCGAATGGAAGCTGCGCACGCCATACCCGAACGCCGACGACATCGCCGTCGCCCAAACTTATCTTGAGCTGTATTTCCAGCAGCCCTCGCCGGAACGCATCGCCCACACCAGGGAACAGCTGGACACGCTGATTAACCTGAAGACGCTGCGTCCGGGCGACGAACGCCAGCCGTGGTGGTGGTGTGACGCGTTGTTCATGGCGCCGCCGGTGTGGGGCAAAATGTACCGAGCCACCGGCGAGCGCAAATACCTCGACTACGTTCACACGCAGTGGCGCATCACCTACGATCTGCTGTACGACAAGGAAGAACACCTGTACGCGCGCGACGCCAGCTACAAAAGCAAGCGCGAAGCCAACGGCAAGAAGATCTTCTGGTCGCGCGGCGAAGGCTGGGTGATGGGCGGTCTGGCGCGCACGCTGGAATATATTCCGGCCGATGATCCACAGCGCCCGTTCTACATCGAGCAATTGCAGCAGATGTCGGCCCGCATCGCGCAGATCCAGGGGGCGGACGGCCAATGGCACGCCGGCCTGCTGGACCCCGCGACCTATCCGCTGCCGGAAACCTCGGGCGCCGCGCTGTTCGTCTACGGCATGGCCTATGGCGTCAACAAAGGTTATCTGGATGCGAAAACCTATCGTCCGGTGATCGAACGCGCCTGGACTGGACTGCTTAAAAATATCTATGCCGACGGCCGCCTGGGTGGCATTCAGCAGACCGGCGCGGAACCGGCATTCTACCGGCCGACTTCCAGCTTTAACTACGGCGTGGGCGGCTTCCTGCTGGCTGCAACGGAGTTGAAGAAGATGGCTGCGAATAGCGCCGGGCCGCAATCATGAGGAATCGCCAGTTGAGCAAACGACGCCGCATGCTGCTACGCGCAATGGCCTTGCTGCCGGCATTGCCGGCGTACGCCACCGAACGGCGCCTGGCGGCGCAAACGGTGCAGGCAAGCGCGCCGTTTGATATGCCGGCCATCCGGGTTCCCGATTTTGCTGGCGCGCCGCGCTTCAACATCACCAGGCATGGCGCGGTTGCGGGAGACAAGGCCGCGACGACGGCGGCAATCGCTGCGGCGATCAGCGCCGCCAACACGGCGGGCGGCGGCCGCGTGCTGATCCCGCGTGGCACCTGGCTCACCGGGGCGATTCATCTGAAGAGCAATGTCGACCTGCACGTCGAGGAAGGCGCCGTTCTGCTGTTCTCCGAAAAGCCGGAAGACTACTTGCCGGCGGTGCCGACTTCCTGGGAAGGCATCGAGTGCTACAACTACTCGCCGCTGGTGTATGCCTACGATTGCGACAACGTGGCGCTGAGCGGCAAAGGCACGCTGCAGGCCAGGCTCGATGTCTGGCGCGTGTGGTATGCGCGGCCCAAGCCGCATATGGACGCGCTGGTCGCGCTGTACCAGCATGCCGTGCGCAACACGCCGGTCGGCGAACGCCAGATGGCTGAGGGTGAGGCGCATCTGCGCCCGCATTTCGTGCAGTTCAACCGCTGCCGCAATGTGCTGATCGAGGATATCAAGATCCGTGACAGTCCATTCTGGACCGTGCATCCTTATATGTGCAGCGAGGTGGTGATACGCCGCGTCGACATCCGCGCGCATGGGCACAACAACGATGGCGTCGATCCGGAAATGAGCCAGAATGTACTGATCGAGGACTGTGTGTTCGATCAGGGAGACGATGCGATTTCCGTCAAATCCGGCCGGGAATTCGACGGCTGGCGGCTGGCGTCGCCGGCCAAGAACATCGTCATCCGCAACTGCCGCATCAAGAACGGCCATCAACTGCTGGCGATCGGCAGCGAGCTGTCCGGCGGTGTTGAAAATATCCTGGTCGATAACTGCCATTTCGACCGTGGCGATGCGGACGGCCCGGTCAAGGGTACCACGCTGGTGGAGATCAATAACATCCTGTACGTAAAGACCAACGAGCGGCGCGGCGGCTATGTGCGGAATATCCATATGAGCAATGTCACGGCGACCGCAATCGCCGGTGGCGTGCTGTGCGTGGAGACGGATGTGCTGTACCAGTGGCGCAATCTGGTGCCGACTTACGAACGCCGCTTGACGCCGATAGAAGGCCTGTACGTCAGTAATGTGCGCGTTGCGGAAGCCCGGTTTGTCTGCCGTATTCTGGGCGATGCCGGCATGCCGGTCAAAAATGTCGCGCTGCACGGCGTCAAGGTAGATGCCGTGCGGGATAAAGCCCTCACCGTGAACAACGTCGAGGGCTTTGTCAACGACTAGCTTAGCGTGCGCCCTGATACATAAAGCCGCTGTCGTTCAGGCCGAACTTGTACTTCTTGTTCATCTCGATGATCTCTGCGCCAGCCAGCAGCACCGGGCCGTAGCCATGGGCGGCCTTGGTGCTGACCGGGCGGTAGTAGTAGAACGCCGCATCGAACGCCATGCCGGTGCCGACGCAGACGCCTTCCACTTCGCCCTTGGTGTTGACTTTGCTCGCCACCGCATTCCAGGCCAGGTTGGCCATCGGGCCAAACATCTCCTTATCCAGGTAACCGCGATTGACGCCGCGCGCAATTGCGTAGGTGTAGATTGCCGTGGCCGAGGTTTCCAGGTAGGAGTCGGGGCGATCGATCAGCTGGTGCCACAGGCCGTCTTTGTGCTGGAATTTGGCCAGACCGTTGGCGTGGGCGCGGAACTGCGCTTCCACCGCTTTGTACTGTTTGTGGTTCTTCGGCAGCACTTCGAGCACTTCCACCATCGCCATCAGCGCCCAGCCATTGGCGCGCGCCCAGTGCAGTTCCGGATGATCGCGCATGCCTTCGACGTAGCCGTGCATATAGATGCCCAGTTGTGGGTTGAACATGCGCTTGGAGAATTGCAGCACCTGGCGGGCGGCATCGTCATAGTATTTGGCGCTGCCGGTCTGCTTGCCCATCAGCGCGATGGTCGGCACGCCCATGAACATATCGTCCAGCCACAGCGTATCCGGCAACGGACGCATTTTCGGTTTGCCATCGGCGCCCGGACCACCGCGCGCCAGCGTGCCATCCTTCAGGCGGTATTCTTTCTCGGTCACGAAGTTGCTGCAAATCGGCACCAACTGGCTGTAGTCGACCTTGACGCCGGACTGCTGCCCCTTCAGGAAGCTCATGCACAAGGCACCGGCATCGTCCAGCGCGTGCGGATTCAGGAAGCTCTTGATCGGCGCGTGCGCATTGGCTTTGTCGGCCTGCACAACCGGCAGGTATAACCTGGTCAGGTCGGCCATCAACTGATGGCGCTTGACCGTGTAATCGGTATAGCGCTTGTCGCCGGTGGCGCTGCCGGCGGCCAGCATGCCGGCGTAGGTGACGCCCCATTCATAGCTGGTCAGGCGGAAGTCGCCCGGTTTCAGCACCGCGTCCGGATCGGCCTTGTCCAGCTTGGCGATGGCTGCGTGGCTGTCCTTGTTGATCAGCTCCGCCGGCGTGACGGCATCCAGATAGCCGAATACGCGGTCCAGCACCGCCTTGACTTCCGCTGCTTCCATCGCGCGGTAAGGATTGGGGTATTTGACGTCCAGCGCGTGCAGCATGGCGTCCGCTGTGTTGGGGCCTTTTTCCTGCGGCGGCGGCGCGTGCTGGGCCACGACGTGGCCGGACAGGGGCAGGGCGGCGGCGATGACGGCAGCCATCAGCAGATGTTTGGTATTCACTTGAATGCTGTCTCCAGAATAGGTATTAATCACGTCACACTAACCGATACAGGCAGGAATTTGCACCGCAAGTGACTGAATAATCTTATTGTTGATTGAAGCTGCGCAGCGCTGCGATCAACTAGTTGAGTATTTCTTAAAAGCGAGGCAAGACAGCCACACCCCTAGTCCGCTGCGCGGCATTTGCTACGTAACATCACCAGTGAGCACAAAGCTCGGATAAAAATAACTGGAGACTCGTATGCAACCAAGCAAAAAAAACGGGATACAGCCGACCTTGATCCACATCGCAGTGATCGCCATGCTGGCGTCGCTGCAGGCAAATGCGCAGGAGGCGGCACCGGCTAATGCTGTCCCGGCAGCGCAGGACAATGAAACGGTAGTGATCGTGACCGGTTTCCGCGCCAGCTTGAACAGCGCGCTGAACACCAAGAAGAACTCCGACGGCATCGTCGATGTCATCAAGGCGGAGGACATCGCCAAGTTCCCCGATGCCAACCTGGCCGAATCGCTGCAACGCGTTCCTGGCGTGGCGCTGGCGCGTGGCGACGGCGGCGAGGGCAAGCAGATCACCGTGCGCGGCCTGAATGCGGGCTTTACCCGCGTGCGCATCAACGGCATCGAGGGCGTGGCGGCCACCGGCGCATCGGACATCAACGGCAGCACCAATCGTGGCCGTGGTTTCGATTTTTCGGTATTTGCATCCGAGCTGTTCAACAGCCTGGAAGTGCGCAAGACTTCGGAAGCGTCGGTGGAGGAGGGCTCGCTGGGCGCTACGGTCGACCTACGTACCGCGCGGCCGTTCGACTTCAAGGACCGCACCATCAGCCTGGGCGTGCAGGAATTCCATAACACGCTGACCGAGAAGACCCAGCCGCGCGTAACCGGCTTGCTGTCGGACCGCTGGAGTACTGAGTACGGTAAATTCGGCGCCTTGATTTCCGGCGCCTTCGCCAAGCGCCGCGCCACCGAGGAGGGCTATGAAGCGGTCGAGCTGCTGAGCGCCAGTGCCGACGGCGGCTTCTGCTCGCCGCTCGGTGCCGCAGTGCAGAACCCGGCCAATAGCGCGGTCAAAGGCATCACCGCCGCCAATTGCGGTTTCAATCTGCCGCGTACCTCGGTCTCCAGCGCTTACAACGATGTGATGAATCGCACGGATAACTATGGCGGCACGGTGGCTACACCCGCTGCCGGCTCCGGTTCGTTTGCGCCGCGTATTCCGCGCTATCGCCGCTCGCAGACTGATTACGAACGCACCGGCATCACCAACTCCTACCAATGGCGTCCGAATAACGAGACGGAGTTCAATCTGGACTTCATGTACGGCAAGTTCGCCAACACGCGCTATGACAACTACATCTCGGCCATCTCCTTCGGCCGGACGCTGGGCGCGGCCAACGGCAAGCCGCAGACTTCCATTGTCGATGCGCACTTCAACGAGAATGGCAGCTGGGATTACGGCAAGTTCAATGGCGTCGACGTGCGTTCGGAGGGCCTGGTGGACGTCTACACCACCAAGTTCCGCCAGCACGTTTTCTCCGGCAGCCACAAGTTCAGCGACACGCTCAAGCTGGACTTCATGACCGGCAGTTCGAACAGCAACCTGAATGAACCGATGCGCGCCACAGTGCAGTTCGACTCGCCGAATGCCAACGGCTTCTCGTGGGACTTCCGGAATAACCGCAACGTGCCGACGCTGAACTTCGGTGTCGATATCACCAATCCGAACAGCTTCACTTTCGGACCGCAGGAGGCGGATGGCACGGTGCACGGCCAGTTCGTCGGCCGTTATCTGGACACCACCAACAAGCTGCAAACCCATGCCGCCAACCTGAGCTGGGAGGTCAACGACCATCTGACCACGCGGGTCGGCCTGTCCAAGCGCAAGAACACCTGGAGCAACTACGAGGTGGGTTCTGGCGCCAACGGCCTGACCTTGCCGGCCGGCGTTACCATGGCCAGCATTTCGCGCCAGATCACCGGCTTTGGCAGTGGGCTGGGCGGCAGCGGCATTCCATCGTCGTGGGCGGCGGTCGATCTGGACAAGTTCCTGGCCGTGTATAACATCGAGTGCCATTGCTCGGCGGTGCCGGGGTCGGAGTACAACATTCTCGGCCAGACCAACCGGCGCGTGGAAGAGAAGATCGATGCGGCCTACGGCATGGTGGACTTCAACTACGATGCGCTGGGCATAGGCTGGCGCGGCAATGTGGGCGTGCGCGGCGCCGAAACCACGGCCACATCGACGGCGCTGATTAACGTCAACGGCGCTTTACAGCCCAACACCGGCGTGAAGAAATACCGCGACTGGTTGCCGGCATTGAACCTGACCGCGCAGCTGCCGAAGGATGTCTTCGTGCGCTTCTCGGCAGGCAAAACACTGTCGCGGCCGGAGTATGTGGATCTGGCGCCGTCCGCGACGGTATCGCAGATTTCGCAATCGGTGTCGATCGGCAATCCGAATCTGGACCCGATCCGCGCCAAGACCTACGACTTGCAGGCCGAGTGGTACTACGCGAAGAATGCCATGGTGTCGCTGGGCTACTTCCACAAGGACATCGGCTCCTTCATTCAGAGCGTCAACGAGCGTGTACCGTATAACACACTGGGTCTGCCGAATGATCTGCTGGTCTTCAACGGCTGTTCGATCACCGGCGCCACGCCGATCTGCCCGACGCTGCCGACTACCGAAGTGGTGGTGAGCCGCAAGGTCAATACGGCGGGCGGCCCGTTGAATGGTCTGGAGTTCAATCTGCAGGCGCCGTTCAGCTTCCTGCCGGCGCCGTGGAACAACTTCGGCGTGCTGGCCAACGCCACGCATGTCAAGTCGAAGATCACCTACATCACGCGGGTGGACAATCCGACCACGCCGGCCAACGAGCAGTTGACGCAGGTGGCCAACTTCACCGGTTTGTCGCCGAATACGCGCAACCTGACGCTGTACTACGAGGATCAGAAGTTCAGCGCGCGTGTGTCGGCGGCCTATCGTTCGTCCTACATCCTGGCGGTGCTGGGCGATGTGAACGGCGCCGACTACACCGTGGTCGACGCCTCCACCAACGTGGACATGAGCCTGTCGTACAATCTGACGCCGCAGCTACGCGTCAGCCTGGAGGGGCAGAACCTGCGTGATACGCCGTTGCGTTACGGACGTGATACCCAACGCAACGACACGCTGTTGTACGTGCACTCGGGCCGCACCTTCGTGCTGGGACTGAACTACAAGTTCTGAGATTGAGCTTTGTAGTACCTCAATACGGCCTGGGCAATCCAGGCCGTAGACTGGCAGGATGCCGACCTCCAAGCCATCCTCCCGCTTTGATTCGCCCTGGAAAGCAGCGTTGTCGCACGCTTTCCACGCGTTCATGACATTTTTCTTCATTGAGCTCAGCAAGGAAATCGACTGGTCGAAACGCCCACGCTTCCGAGATAAGGAGTTAGCCGGTATCAGCTTCGGCGGCACGCCGGATGGGCTGATTGCCGATAAACTAGTCGAGGTATGCCTGCTGGGCGGTCGTGCGCAGACGGCGCTGATCCACATCGAAATCCAGGCGCAACGCGACGCCAACTTCGCGCGGCGGATGTACGATTACAACTATCGGATTTACAAGGAGTGCGCGCAGCCGGTGATCAGTCTAGCACTGCTGGCCGATGCGGACCCCAGATGGCGCCCCGATGCCTATCGCAAGCAATTGCTGGGAGCAGGGACGGCATTTTATTTTGCCTCTGCCAAGCTGCTGGATTACGACGATCGTAGCGAAGAGTTGTTGGCCTCGCACAATCCTTTCGCCCTCGTTACGCTGGCCCATTTGCGTACGCAACAGACCCACCATGACGCAGATCAACTCTATGAGGCCAAGTGGCAGCTCACCAAATCACTTTATCAGCATCGGTGGCGTAAGACGCGCATAATTGTGCTGTTCAAAGTGATCGACTGGATGATGGTCTTGCCGGCGAATCATCAGCGGCGCTACTGGCAGGCTGTACTGAAACTGGAGAAGGAGCGGAAAATGGAATGGATCAGTCCGTTAGAGCAGTCCTTTATGGACGAGGGATGGAAAAAGGGCGTGAAGCAGGGCCGGGAAGAAGGCCGCGAGGAAGGCCGTAGACAGGGCGTGGCGGCGATGCTGGAGCGGCAGCTTACGCAGCGCTTCGGTCCGGTGTCGAAAACGACGCGCGCCAAGCTGGCAAAAGCCAGCATGGCGCAACTGGAAGCGTGGAGCGATGCGCTTCAGGAAGCGCAGACGTTGAAGGAATTTTTCAGCGCTTGAGCCAGGCCTCCGGTACCGGCACGATGCAGATGTTCATCGTGCGGCCGTCTTCCGACAACATGGCCGACTGAATCTGGATGCGCGTGCCATCGGCATTGAAGGTCGGGTGCGGATGGTCGGCCGCCGTGGTGCGGTGGCCCGCCGTCAGGGTAATCATCTCGCGCGTGCGGCGGTCGATCAGGTACACCGAGCGGCTGAAATCATCCCCTACCGCCCAGCGCCCGTCCGACGAACCATGCACATGCCACAAGCCGCTGCCGGATGGCGTTTGCCCGGCAATCGTCATCTCCCGCGTGCGCAGGTTGACAATCGCCAGCCCGGTCGGCTTCTCGCGCGTGCCGGCGTTGCCCCATTCCGCATCCTGGCCCGGATTGGCGCCGCCGACATCGGTGCCGGGCGCGCCGGCGGCGCCGGGCACCGGACGGTGGCCCATGATGGCCATCGCCACTTCATCCTTGCTGATCACTGCTTCGTGCGTCACCCATTCATACGGCGCTTCCGGATACAGCGGACGTAAGCCGCTGCCATCTGCCTTCACGGTCCAGGTGCGTTGCGGCGATTTGCCGCCGGTCTCCCAGCAGAACACAATCTCGCCCGGATTAAACAGATTGGCCTGGATATGGCCGATCTGGAACGGTACTGACACCACATGGCGGAACTCGCCGGTACGCAGATTCATGCGGCCTATGCCATTCGGCCCGGCACCCATCTTGCGCGGCCCGAAGGCCGGCTCAATCTTCGTGCCGGGCGCCAGGTGGCGCGCCGCCTCGCCGGGACCGACGCGGAAGTACGCCCATTCCTCGTCCGCATCCAGCGCCATGTCGCCGCCGGCCTCCAGTTCGACCGGCGTGGTGCCGGCGATGCGCTGGTAGACATCGGCCGGTTTCAGTTTGCCGGCCGCGCTGTCGGCAAATACGCGCGCCAGGTCGACTTCAACGATTTGCAGGCGCTTGGCGGCGCTGGTGTCGTTTCGCATGAAGTACAGCTTCATCGACTTGCGCGCCAGGTTCAGCATGCCGGTATAACCGCCTTCGCTGACCTGAACGATGTCCCCGGTCTCTTCGTTGACGGCCACCGCCTCCTTGCCAGCGATGTTGGAGCGGAACACCAGCCATTTGCCGTCCGAGGTCCACTGCGGATGCGTCGGGTAGATCTTGGAATCGCCGTGCGGCTTGCTGGTGAGGAAGGTCAGCATGGTGCCAGTGACCGGGTCCTTGACCACCTTGCGCTCGGAGGGGAAGCGTTTGCCGATTTCGGCGTGGGCAGTGCTGAAGGCCAGCAGCATTGCGCCCAACGCTGCATAGCGTGCGAGTCTCATTATTATGGTTCCTTGGATGATGGAGGGCGTTTCATTCTTGCATTTTTCAGTTGGCGGCTTCAATAGGGAGTCGCGTCAGAAAAATGAGTGATTGCAATGCAGCTGCAAAAAAGGAGGCGATCAGTCGCGCAGTCAGCCTGTACATATGATTGCGCTAACAACTTTCTGTGTCGTATAAAAACCGCAACCATGCATATTGCAAAACGAAAGTGACCATGCACGCGTCGCTGTAATTCAGCGACGGTTTCACTCTACAGAGCGAGCAACAGCCCCATCAATTGATACTGAAACCAGTATCATTAATGTCAAATTAGTTATTGGCGTCTCGATAACTATTAACCTAAATTGCCTCCATGCCAGCCAAAAAATGGTTGCGCATCTCATTTCAAGGAGGCCGCACACAAACAAACTTCAGGGTAGCAGCATCCAGCAGCACGCAAACGACGCGCCACAGGCGCGCGAATAAACGGCCGCACAGGCCAATAACAGGAGACATGGATGAACAAGCAAATACATGAGGCGCCAGCCCTCAGGACAGGTCACGGCCGTCACGCTTTGGCATTGACCGTCATGGCCGGCATGATCTCGGCCGCATGGGCGCAACAGCAGTCGGCGCCCGCCACCGAGGAGGCGGCGACGCCGGAAAACGCGCCGCTGGTCAAGACCGTCACGGTCAGCGGCTACCGCAGCTCGCTGGCACTGTCGGCCAACGAAAAGCGCGACAACATCGGTCTCAGCGACACAGTCTTCTCTGAAGACATGGGCAAATTCCCCGATCCCAACATTGCCGACGCGCTGGCCCGGGTGCCGGGCGTGCAGGTGACGCGCGGTTCAATTGACGGCGAGGGCCTGAACATTTCGATCCGCGGCATGGGTCCGGCCTTCACCCGCGTGCTGCTGAACGGCGCGCCGATGGCGTCGGCATCGGCCGGCAGCTGGGGCGGCAGCATCAGCGCCAACCGTGAAGTGGACATGGATTTCCTGCCGTCCGAACTGTTCCGTAGCGCCAGCGTCTACAAGAGCCAGCAGGCCAGCCTGATCGAAGGCGGCATCGCCGGCACCGTCAATATGCGCAGCGTGCGGCCGTTCGACAAGGCCGGTTTCCGCACTGCGTTCACGCTGAGTGGCAACTACCGCGACCAGAACGGCCAGTGGGGCAATACCGGCTCGGCGCTGATCAGCAACACCTGGAACAGCGCCAGCTTTGGCAAATTTGGCGTGCTGGCGGGGGTGGCCTGGGGCAATACCAAATACAAGACCGATGCGTTCCAAACGGTCGACATGCGCAACCTGCAGCTGAAGTCGTTCCAGGGACAGCCCGGCTACACGCTGAACGGCACCGGCGGCGGTTCGCAGTCGACGCCGGACACGGTGCCATCCGGCTTGCCGCTGGCCAGCCTGCCAAGCTACGCGCAGTCGGTGCTGGTACCTGGCAAGCAAATTAATGCCGCCATGCTGCTGGCGCTGAATCCCGGCGCCACGCTGCAGCAGATCGACAATGGCCTGATGGGCCGTCTCGGCCGCCACATCGTCTACGAGGGCGAACGCCGGCGCGCCGGCGAGGTGCTGAGCTTCCAGTGGCAGCCCAACGACCAGTGGGACTTCTACCTCGACACGCTGTTCGCGCAAAAGAAAAACGACATGCTGTCCGAAGGCATGAACGTCGGCACCCGCGCCAACACGGTGATTCCGATCGGCATGGAGTTCGACCGCAGCGATTGCAGCCAGGGCTGCACCGTGACCAAGGCGACGCTGGCCAATACCTTCTGGGCGCTGGAGTTCCGGCCGATGAAGGAGAAGACGCTGTTCCGCAGCTTCAATCCGGGCTTCGAGTTCCGCCCGGCCGACAAGTGGACCATCGATGGCCACGTCAACTACACCAAGAGCACCTTCTATCGCGACATGCCGACGGTGCTGCTGGCCACGCCATCGGCCAACTCGGTAATCCAGTACGACAACACCACTGTGGGCCAGACGCCGACCTACACCGGCAACCTGGACATCAACAATGCATCCAATTTTGGCTGGTATCAGGGCGGCCAGGGACTGTCTGTGCTGCGCATGGATTTGTATGAGCGCACCAATACCACCAAGGGCTCGCGCCTGAACCTGAACTGGGGCGACAGCGACTTCGCGCTGAAGGTGGGCGGATCGTATGACGATATCGAGCGCCGCTACCGCTCGTATTCAGCGGCCGATGCGTGGATGAACGTCGCCTGCGGCAACAATATGAATGTGCGCTTCTTCCAGCCGAACACCCAGCTGCGCACCTGCGACGGCCGCAACGCGCCCGGTCCGATGACCGATGCCGCCACCTTCTATCCGGGCTACGGCACCGGCTCGACCGCCGGCGCCACCACACCGCTGGCCTACCTCGGCTCCGTGATTCCGAATTCGGCGATACCGAACTATGCGCACGCCAGCGACCACGGCTTCATCACGGTCGACTGGAACAAGTTCGCCAAGGATACGGACTATCAGTACTTCCGCGACAATATCTACCGTGGCTTCGGTAATTCGAGCGGTGGTTACATCCGTGAAGTGGTCAGCGCCGCGTATGCTGAAGCCACCGGCCGCACCGAGCTGCTCGGCCGCACGCTGCGCTACAACGCCGGCATCCGCTATGCGCGCACCAAGCAGACCATCGGCAATCTGACGATCGGCGCCGATCCACGCAACGCCTCGCTGCAAAACGGCGGCCGCTTCGACGATATCGGCGTGTGGGCCTACGAGAGCACCCACTACAGCAACACGCTGCCGTCGGCGACGCTGGCCTACAACCTGACGCCCAAGCTGATTGCGCGCGCGTCGGCGTCGAAGTCGGTCAACCGCGCCAATCCGGCCGACCTGCGGCAGACCGCGCTGACGCTGGGCGACCAGGGCGCGCGCCAGGGCAGTATCACCAATCCGAAGCTGAAGCCGTTCGAGGCCAACAACCTCGATCTGGGACTGGAATACTACTTCACGCGGGAGGCCTATATGTCGTTGAGCGCTTTTGCCAAAGACCTGGTTAGCCGGCCGGGCTCGCGCATCACCACGTATTCGCTGGCGCAGCTGGATACGATGTTCGGCACGGTCGGCCTGACCGATGCGCAGGCGCAGGCGGTGGCCGCCAGCGGCGGGCGCGACAAGCATCTGGTGGAAATCACCGAGCCGTTCAATATCGACACCAAGCTGAAAGTGCGCGGTGCCGAGTTTATCTGGCAGCAGCCGCTGGACATGCTGCCGGTGAAGGGCTTCGGTTTTACCGGCAACTTCACCTACGCCAAGCAGAAGGATGAAGCGCGCAATGCGCCGCCGGTGGCTGGCGTGCCGCCGCGCACCAATAACTTCACGCTGTACTACGAGCGCAATGGCCTGAACGCGCGGGTGTCGCGCCAGTACACTGCGCGCCATGTGGTCAATACCAGCACCGGCCTCAACGTATCAGGCGGCGCCTATGCCTATACCACCGAGCGCACCCAGGTGGATCTGTCGGTCGGCGCCAACCTGAAAAAGCTGTTCAATTCTTATGATGTGGATCTGACGCTGAGTGTGTGGAATCTGAACAACGCGATCAGCCAGACCTACACACAGTACAGCAACGCCATCTTTGACGAGTACAAGCCGGGCCGCAGCTACACGCTGTCCGCGCGGACCTCGTTCTGATCCGGCGATCTCCCGCTTGACAGTCTCGCTTTGGCGAGTTGGCGGCCCCTCGGGGCCGCCTTTTTTACATCAGTGGGCTGCGTTCAGCGGCTTGACCGGCGCATCGACCACCACTTTGCTGCGGACCCGCTGCGCATCTTCAAACTCCAGCGTCAGCGGCACCTTGTCGCCATCTTTCAGCGGCTGCTTCAGGCCCATCAGCATCAGGTGATAGCCGCCGGGGGCCAGCTTGACGGCCTGGCCGGCTGGCAGGTCCAGCGCCGGCAGCTGGCGCATGCGCATCATGTCGTTGTCCATTTTCATTTCGTGCACTTCGACCGCGCCGGCGGCCGGCGAGCTGGCGCCGACCAGCTTGGTGGTCTGGGTCGAGGTCAGCGTCATGAAGGCGCCGGTGGCTTTTTGCGCGGCCACGGTGGCGCGTACCCAAGGTTCGCCAACGGTGACTTGCGCCAGTGCGGGCAGGGCTGCCATCAGCAGCAGGGAGAGCAGTTTTTTCATTGGAAGAGTCCTTTCAGGAAGCTGGTTTCTTTCTTGGGATTTAACAGCAGGCGCAGATCGGCTGCGCACTCCTGGGCGGTTTGCGCGTGTTTCATTGCGAGGCGGATCTTGCCGCTGGTGTCAAACACATAGGTCAGGGCGGTGTGGTCCATGGTGTAGGAACTGCCGCTCGGCACTTTGCGGTAGAAAATCTTGAAGTCTTTGGCGGCCTTGGCGGTCTGCTCCAGATTGCCGCGCACGGCGACGAAAGTCGGGTCGAAGGCGCGCATGTACTCGGTCAGCAGCTGCGCGGTGTCGCGCTCCGGGTCGACGGTAACGAATACCACTTGCAGCTTGTTGCCGTCGGCGCCCAGAAGACGCTTGATTTCCACCGCGCGCGACAGCGCGGTCGGGCAGACGTCCGGGCATTGGGTGAAGCCGAAGAACAGCATCACCACTTTACCCTTGAAGTCGCGCAGCGCGGCGGGCTTGCCGTCGGTGTAGAACAGCTGGTAATCGGGGCCGATGTTGGCGCCGGTGATGTCGATGGAGGTGAAGCCGGCGGCGTGCGCCGTCCCGGCCAAAAATGGCAGGGGCAGGGCGGCCAACGACGATATAAAAGTACGGCGTTGCATAGTCTATCCTGTGTAACGGATGGTGCGGAGGCATGGCCGCGCGCGGGCGCGGTGATGCGGCGGACGGAATATCAGGTGCCGACAGGCGGCCCGCGCGGCTGGGCGGCGGACCAGTGCGCGTGCTGCCATGGCGTGGCGGGACGCGCGGTGGGATAAACGTCGTGGCCTTCGAGTACCGTCAGCAGGCCCGCCGGGACGGGCGGCGGAGCGTCGCCGCCGGCGTGGACGGTGCACAGCATGCAATGCTTGAGACCGTGGGCATGCAGGCCGCCCGGCGCGCGCTTGCCGTTGGCCGGGTTGACGGCCAGCGGCGTGGCGCTGCAAATCTCCATCGCCAGCGGGTCGTCGGCCAGCGTGGCGGCCGCCTGGCTGAGCGCCGGCGCGAACAGGTTCAGCAGGATCGCCATGGAGACGATCAGGCTGAGCATGTTAGTCAAGCGGCGCCGGTGCTGGAAAAGAGTAGGCATTCGGCAATTATAAAATAAAAAAGCCGCCCACGTTTTCACGGGGCGGCTGGGCTGGCCGGTGAGTGGCTTATTTCAGCGCCAGGTGGCGACTGTGGCTGCTTGCCGGCTGGCCGGCATGGCTGCCCAGCTTGAAGATCTTGACCACGTCTTCCAGCTCATGCGCCTGGTCCTGCAGCGCCTGTGCGGCGGCGGCGGCTTGTTCCACCAGCGCGGCGTTCTGCTGGGTTACCTGGTCCATCTGGGTGACGGCTTCGTGCACCTGGCTGATGCCGACGCGCTGTTCTTCGCTGGCGTTGCTGATCTCGGCCATGATATCGGTGACGCGGCGCACGCTGTCCACTACTTCCTGCATGGTGGCGCCGGCCTTTTCGACCTGCTTGCTGCCGGTTTCCACCTTGGCGACGGAATCGTCGATCAGTTCCTTGATTTCTTTGGCGGCGGTGGCCGAGCGCTGCGCCAGCGTGCGCACTTCCGACGCCACCACGGCGAAGCCGCGACCTTGCTCGCCGGCGCGGGCGGCTTCCACGGCGGCGTTCAGCGCCAGGATGTTGGTCTGGAAGGCGATGCCGTCGATGACCGAGATGATGTCGGCGATCTTGCGCGACGAATCGGTGATCGAACCCATGGTTTCCACCACCAGCGCCACCACTTCGCCGCCCTTGGCGGCGACGCCGGACGCCGCCAGCGCCATCTGGTTGGCTTGCGAGGCGTTCTCGGCGTTCTGGGTCACGGCGCTGCTCAGTTGTTCCATCGAGGCGGCGGTTTCCTCCAGGCTGGAAGCTTGTTCTTCGGTGCGGCCCGACAGGTCCAGATTGCCCTGGGCGATTTCGCTCGACGCGGTGGTGATCTGTTCGGCGCCGCGGCGCACCTGGCCGACCACGCCGGACAGGTTGTCGCTGATGTTGTTCAGCGAGCGCAGCACCTGGCCGATTTCGTCCTCGTTATCGACCTGCAGGTGGACGTCGAGGTCGCCGGCGGCGATGCGCTCGGCGGCTTCATCGGCGCGCGCCAGCGGGCGCGACACCACATTGCGCACCAACAGGAACAGCGCCGCTGCAAACACCACCAGCGAGATCAGGCCCAGCAGCGCGTAGCGGTCGCGCAGCTGCGCCGCTTCGCGGGTGATTTCTTCGGTGTAGGTGCCGCCGACGATCAGCCAGTTCCACGGTTTGAACGTATGGAACTCGACCATTTTCTCGCGCGGCGCCGCGCCATCCTTTTCCACCCAGTCATAAGTCATACCGCCGTCTTTTTGCGCCAGCATGTCCTTGATGAAGGTGCGGCCATCGCTGCTCTTGATGTCGCTCAGGTTTTCGCCTTCCTTGGTCGGGTGGACCAGGGCGTTGCCCAGGGTCTTGCCTTCGGCGGCGTTAATCACATAGATATAGCCGGTCTCGCCGATCTTGATGGCCTTGATTTTGTCCTTCAGCATGGCCATGTTCTTGGCGATGTCGAGGCCGATGAACAAGACGCCGATGGTCTTGCCGCTGTCATCCTTGATCGGGTCGTACTGGGTGATGAACGGTTTGCCGAACAGATTGGCCAGGCCGATATAGGTATTCCCGGCGCGCAGCAGCGGGTAGCTCGGGTGGCTGCGGTCGAGCTGGGTGCCGACGGCGCGGTCGCCGTTTTCCTTGCGGACGGTGGTGGTCACGCGCACGAAGTCCTCGCCGGTGGCGGCGAAGATGGTGACGATGACGCCGGTGTCGGCGGTGAATTTGTCGGGAATGGTGAAGTCCAGGTTCAGCGGCTTGCCGGCGTGCTTCAGCGTCGGCGTGGGCTTGCCGCCGATGTCGACGGTGGTGGCGGGATCGAGGCTGAACTGGCCGCCCTTGAACTCGGCGGCGAACAGGCGCGCAAAGGCGGAAGCCTCGTTCATCATCGCCGAATTGAAGACTTCGACGGTATTGCTGATACCGCTGAGGTTGTACGCGACATTGGCGCGCGCGCGCTCTTTGAGCATGGCGGAGGTGCTCATATTAATCAGCACCAGCAGGATCGCCATGATCACACTGAGCAGGCCAAACGTAAAAACGGTAATTTTCGTACCGACACCCCAGTTACGGGGATTCATCATTATTGTTTTCATTGATCTCTAGGCGAAATGTGTTGCGGTTTGAGGTCGCTCGGAATCGAGCAGCTCCGGGGGCGGGGGAGCGATGCATGCGCGAGGGCATTGCCGTATGTGCTGCCAAGGCGGGCCGTCAACATGAAACTAAGACTAGGATGATATACATGTTTTTTCTATTAGGCAATGAAAGCGTGTAGTTTGGTGAGAAATTTCTATTTATAAAACAATGACTTGTGTAAAAAATTTCATTTTAATAAGTAGTTTTACTTAGTAAAAGCGGGTAAAGGGATATTTCGTTTCAGTCATCTTTAAGCTTAGGTAGGGAAACTGTGAAATACCAGCCCCGTTCTGGGGTGCCTATCCTGTAGAATGAGATTGCACCATTTACGCAACAAATTTTTTAATAATATGTTTCGGAGTAAGCCGATGAAGAAGCAAATGCTGTTGGTGGCCGTGCTCGCGGCCCTGTCAGTTCAGGCCGGGATCGCCGCGCCGGAGAAAGCGGCCGACACCCCCCTCAAGCCGCTGGCCGGCCAGACCATGGCGGCCCGGTTCGCCACCGTGGTGTTGAACAAGGCCCATTACAAGCCGCTGCCGCTGGACGACGCGATGTCGGAAAAAATCTTCGACCGGTATTTCAAGTCGCTGGACGGCGAGAAGATGTTCTTCACCCAGGCCGACATCGATCAGTATTCGATCGTGCGCACCCGCCTCGATGACGCGATCAACAATGAAAACCTGAGCGTGCCGTTTGCCATCTTCAACCTGTACCAGCAGCGCTTCAATGAGCGCATCGCCTATGCGCGCGAACTGGTCAAGCAGGGCAAGTTCGAATTTGCTTCCGACGAGAGCTATCAGTACGACCGCGAGAAGGTCGAGTGGGCCAAGAGCGACGCCGAGGTCAAGGACCTGTGGCGCAAGCGCGTCAAGAATGAATGGCTGCGCCTGAAGCTGGCCGGCAAGGACGACAAGGCGATTCGCGAAACGCTGGACAAGCGCTATGAAAGCTATCTGAGCCCGTCGCGCAAGCTGACCAGCGAGGATGTGTTCCAGATCTTCATGAACGCGTATGCGATGTCGATCGAGCCGCACACCAATTACCTGGGGCCGCGTGCCGCCGAGAACTTCGACATCGCCATGCGCCTGTCGCTGGAAGGCATCGGCTGCGTGCTGCAGTCGCGCGACGATTACACCGTGGTGCGGGAAGTCGTGACCGGCAGCCCGGCCGGCCTGTCCGGCAAGATCAAGGTCGGCGACAAGATCGTCGGCGTGGCCAAGGACGAGAAAACCCCGATCACCGAAGTGCTGGGCTGGCGCCTGGACGACGTGGTGGCGCTGATCCGCGGGCCGAAGGATTCGACCGTCAAGCTGGAAATCATCCCTGCCGACGCCGGCCCGGACGGCAAGCATCAGTTCGTGACATTGGTGCGCCAGAAGATCAGCATGGAAGAGCAGTCGGCCAAGAAGGCCATCTATGAAGTCAAGGACGGCAACGCCAAGCGTCGCGTTGGCGTGATTTCGCTGCCGACCTTCTACATGGACTTCGAGGCGCGCCGCAAGGGCGACAAGGACTTCAAGAGCGCCACCCGCGACGTCAAGCGTCTGCTGGTCGAGCTGAAGAAGGAAAAGGTCGACAACGTGCTGATCGATCTGCGCAACAACGGCGGCGGCTCGCTGAGCGAGGCGGTCGAGCTGACCGGCCTGTTCATTGACAAGGGCCCGGTGGTGATGCAGCGCACCGGCGACAACAAGGTCGAGGTGGAAAGCGACACCGATCCGGGCATGGCCTGGGACGGCCCGATGGGCGTGCTGATCAACCGTGGCTCGGCGTCGGCGTCGGAAATCTTCGCCGCAGCGATCCAGGATTACGGCCGCGGCATCATCATCGGCGAGCCGAGCTTCGGCAAGGGCACGGTGCAGACGATGTTCGACCTGAACCGCTTCGCGCCGGGCGAGAAAACCCGTTACGGCGAGCTGAAGTACACCGTGGCGCAGTTCTTCCGCATCAACGGCGGCACCACCCAGCTGCGCGGCGTGACGCCGGACATCAAGCTGCCGACCATGGGCGATTCCGACCAGTACGGCGAGTCGAGCTATGAGAACGCCTTGCCGTGGACGCAGATCAAACCAGCGATCTACATTCCGGCTGGCGAGATCAAGGATATCCTGCCGTTGCTGGACAAGCGGCATGAGGCGCGCGTGTCCAAGGACAAGGACTTCCAGTACCTGGCCGAAGACATCGCGCTGGTGAAGAAGCAGCGCAAGGAGAATTCGGTGTCGCTGAACGAAGCGGTGCGCCGCAAGGAACGCGACCAGCAGGAGGCGCGCGCCAAGCTGCGGGAAGCCCGCCTGCTGTCGCCGGTGCTCGGCGCCGATGATCCGATCCTGCTGCCGGATCCGAAAGAGGCGTTGAACAAGGCGATCTCGGCATCGGCCAAGCCGGCCAGCAAGGCGGCGCAGAAGGTCGCTGGCGTCAAAGGCGCACTGCGTAGCGACGACGGCCTGCAAGGTTCCGAGCGCACCCTGGCTGCCGAGCTGGAGGCCGAGAAGCAGGCCAAGGCGGCCAAGGATGTGTTGCTGAACGAAGCGGTGCACATCATGGGCGATGAAGTCGGCCTGCTGAAGACCGACACCCGCCTGGCCGCCCGCGTGCTGCCTTACGCCGCCGACAGCAAATAAGCAAGGCGTTGCGGAAAAGCCCGTTGTGCTGAGAAATCAGCCGGCGGGCTTTTTGTTTGCCCTTAATATGCGTCTGGTGAATTTCCGCTATTGGAAAGATAAATTGGATTTATATACTGCGACGCAGCATACTTCACCTGTCTCCTCTATCTCCTCCAAGGAAATAGACTTCAGCCCGCTCCTTGAGCGGGCTTTTTTTTATCCAGGGAGTTGTATTAAAATCAATGTGATGAAACCGTTCATAGATCGATTATCCGCTCTGAGCAGGTAGCTACGTGCAATCGTGAAGACGTCGCCGCCCGATCCCGCCCGGCATGGCGGCGTGGCCGGCCTCTACGAGTTGAGAAAAGTTGGGTTATCACTATTGTGAATGCTTGCTATTGCCAAGATCAATTGGATTTATATATCGCGATGCAGCATCATTGCTCCTGTCTCCTCTATTCTCCTCCAAGGAAATAGACTTCAGCCCGCTCCTTGAGCGGGCTTTTTTTTGCTTTGCCGGACCGGTATCGGTTAGACTTTCTATAAGTCAATGTTTAGGTCCAGGCAAGTGTCCCCAATTCAATTCAAAATTATTCTGGCGGCTTTGGCGCTGGGCGGCGCGGCACTCGGCGGCGGAATTGCTTATGTGCTGGTGCAGCCATCGGCGCAACAGGCGGATGCCGGCACGGCCGGCGCGGAGCCCAAGGCGACGCTGGCGCATTGGCACGCGCGGGTGACCACCATGGCCGGCGATGGCCTGCCCGGCGGCAGCAACGGCAACCCCAAGCGCACGCGCTTCGCCGATCCGTTCGGCGTGGCGCTCGACCAGCAGGGCAATCTGTACATCGCCGACGGCGGCAATAACAACATCATCCGCAAGATCGACATGAACGGCCTGACCTCGACACTGGCTGGCGGCGTCGAAGGCTACGCCGAAGGCAAGGGCACTGCAGCCGCGTTCAATACGCCCTCGGGCATCGCGCTCGACCGGGACGGCAATCTGTACGTCGCCGACACCGGCAACAACGCCATCCGCAAAGTCACGCCCGATGGCTTGGTGAGCACGCTGGCCGGCGACGGCCCGGCGGGCGACAGGGACGGCAAGGGCGCCACCGCCCAGTTCAACGGACCGGTCGGCGTGGCGGTCGATCCGGCTGGCGTGGTCTACGTCGCCGACACGTATAACGACCGCATCCGCCGCATCGCGCCGGACGGCACGGTCACCACCATCGCCGGCGGCAAGCGCGCCGGCCTGGCCGATGGCGCCGCCGCCCAGGCGCTGTTCGATACGCCGACCGGCATCGCGGTCAATGCCGACGGCGAGCTGTTCATCGCCGACACCGCCAACCACGCGGTGCGCAAGCTGGCCAAGGATGGCACGGTCAGCACCGTCGCGGTGGCCAAGGAAGACGACCGCGATGCGCTGTTGCGCGCACCGGTGGGGCTGGCGCTGACAGCGGACGGTTATCTGTACACCGCCAGCACCGCGCACGGCCGCCTGGCGCAGATCACGCCCAAGGGCGAGGTGGTGACGCTGCAGGACATCGATCACCCAGCCCAGCCGGGCTATGGTTCGGACGGCAGCGTGCGCCTGTATTCGCCGCGCGGCATCGCCGTCTACAAGGATGGTTCGCTGTTCGTCACCGACGCCGCCACGTTCCGCCTGCATCACATCGCGCAGGTCGGCGCCGATACGCAGCCGGTGCCGGACGAGCCGCAACCGGGTCCGCCGGCGCATAACGCCACCATCCCGTGGCCGGTGGCACCGCAGAACAAGGCGCACGAAGTGGTCGGCCTGATGGGCGAAGTGCGCGGCAATTTCAAGGGCGAGAGCCGCGATCATTTCCACGCCGGCCTGGACGTGCAGGCCGCCACCGGCACGCCGGTGCTGGCCGTCAGCGCCGGCAAGGTCAGCGATCCGCGCGCCAGCTGGGGCTACGGCGATCTGTCGGAAGGGCTGGCGCTGGACGGCATGTATTACATCCACATGCGGGTCGGCCGCGATGCGCGCGACAAGCTGCTCGGCGATCCGCGCTTCCAGCTGTCGCGCAACGACAAGGGCGTGGCCGAAGCGGTGCGCATCAAGCGCGGCACGCGCTTTGTTGTCGGCGAAACGCTGGGCACGGTCAACCGCATGGCCCATGTGCACCTGGAGTACAAGCCGAACGGCGATGCGCTGAATCCGCTGCGTCTGCCGTTCATCGATCTGCAAGACGGCATCCGCCCGCAGATCAACCGCATCAGCGTGGTGGACGCCAGCGGCACGCCGCTGAAGGAGCTACGTGACGGCCGCCTGCGCATTGCGCGCAATCTGGGCGAGGTGCAGATCGTGGTCGACGCCAGCGACCAGAGCGACGGCAACCAGGCGCGCCGCCGTCTCGGACTGTACAAGCTGGGCTATCAGTTGCTGAACAAGGATGGCGAGATCATCCCCGGCATGAACCAGCCGATGATCACGCAGCAGTACGACCGCCTGCCGCGCAACCGCGAAGCGGTCAAGCTGGCGTACGCCGCCAGCAGCGGCATTACCGTGCATGGAGCGAGCGAGACGCGCTTTGCCTACGCCATCAACAACAAGCTCATCAACGGCAAGCTGGTGCCGGGCGCATGGAAGGTGGGGGAACTGGGGCCGGGCCATTACATCCTGCGCATCACTGCGGAGGATTTTGCCGGCAATGCAGCCGACCGCAACCGCGATCTGGCGGTCACGATCGACTGACAGGGCGGCTGTTTAAGCGGCAGCCAGCATGCCGGACAGCAGGAACGGAATCATGGTGCCGGTGCTTTCCACCTGGTTCAGCAGTTCGCTGCGCTCGGCAACAATTTCCGCCTTCGATGGCAGGCTGATGTCTTCAGGAATATCGTCCGCAGACAGCTTGATGCCGAGGCTGGCCAAGGCGCCGACAGGATCGCTTTGCAGATGCGCGCGGAACTTGTCATCGCTGGCCAGTTTGTCGAGGATGGAGCTGAGTTCGTTGACAGTATGCATCATGATGTTAGCCCTTATAGAGAAGGATTGACGGGCGCGCACGGTCGTGGCGCACCGGTTCATGCTACGTCAAACTTTTACAGTTGCCAAGACCTGCGCTAGACTCGTGTGCACTGCCATCGAAACTGGAGGATATGCCCCATGAAGCTACGCCGTTGCGCCGTTTTGTATGTCGAATCCCGTGAAGAACTGGCTATCGATTGGAAAGTTGTGTTGTCCGGCGGCGCTGCGCTGGCGGCCAAAACGCACTGGGTGGCGCTGGCGCCGCATCTGGACCTGGAGCTGACCATCGATGCCGGGCAACTGACCGCGCTGGGCGGCCTCAGCCACACTGTGTGGACCGAGCGCGCCGCAGCCGAACAGCAGTTCGGCGAGGACTGCGTGGCCGGGCTGCTGGCGCTGGGCCTGCTGCTCGGCGACACGCCGCAGTATGCCGCCCATCGCGAGCGCGACGACACCCTGCGCGCCACCCACTGGCGCCCATTGTCCGCTTTGACGCATACCTATGGCCGCTGGCGCGGCGTCACCGAGGAAACCGGCATGGAAGCGCCGACTTTCCAGGCGCTGCTGGAGCGCTACGGCGAACCGCCGCCGCCCACCTTCGACCTGGGCGAAGGCGAGGCGCTCAAGCTGCCGGCCGCCGCCGCCGGCCGCCTGGACGAGCAACTGCTGCAACGCTACACCGGCCGCAACTTCGATCTGCAGGCCAGCGTGCCGCTGGCCGTGGCGGCGCGGCTGCTGCAGCGCACGTTCGCCGCGCAGGAGATCCGCCAGGTGGGGCCGCATGCTTCGGTACTGAAGAAGACCAGCCCGTCCGGCGGCGGCCTGCATCCGATCGAGGCCTTCGTGCTGGCGCAGCGGGTGGACGGCGTGGCGCCGGGCCTGTATCACTATCATCCGCTGGAGCATGAGCTGCGGCCGTTGCGCACGCTCGACAGCGAAGCGGCGGCGCAACTGGCGCGCTATATGCTGGCCGACCAACACTGGCTGTCGGGCGCGCCGTTGCAGGTGGTGCTGGTGGCGCGCATGGAGCGCAGCTTCTGGAAGTACCGCAATCACCAGAAGGCGTATCGCGCGCTGGCGCTGGACGCCGGCCATCTGTCGCAGACCTTCTACCTGCTGGCGACCGAGGCCGGCTACCCGGCCTTCATCACCGCCGCCATCAACGATGCCGACATCGAGAAGACACTGGGGCTGGACCACTTGCGCCACGCGGTGGTGGCGATGTGCGGCTGCGGCCCGGCGTCCGGCGGCGCGCGCACCATGGTCGAGCTGCGCTACGGCGAGACCGACGCGATCTAGGCCTGGGTTTCCTGCGCCTGCAGGCCGTCCAGCACGGTTTCGAGGGCGGCGCCGAAGGCCGCCAGCGCGGTTTGCCACTGTGCGCCCGACGGCGTGCTCAGCAGCTCTTCGAGTTCGGTCGCGGCGCGGTACAGCGCCGGCATCGACAGGTTGCCGGCGGCGCCGCGCACTTTGTGCACCAGCAGCGCGGCCTGTTCGAAGTCGTGTTGTTCGATCGCCTGCAGCAGCGCTGCGGGGCTGCTGTCGAAGTCGCTGACGAAGCGGCCTAGCAGCACGCTGAGCAGCTTGCTGTTGCCGCCCAGCCGCTGTAGCGCGTCGGCCATATCGATGCCGGGCAGGGCAGCCGCGCCCGCCAGCGGTGCGGCGTTGGGCGGCGCTGGCGCGTCGGACGCCGGCGGCGCAAGGACTGCGTCCGCCGCCGCCGCGCCGCGGCCCTCCGGCTGGGTGCGGTGCAACTGGGCGGCCAGCACGGTGAACAAGCGCTCCGGATCGATCGGCTTGGTCACATAATCGTTCATGCCCATCACCAGACTGCTCTCGCGGAAGCCAGCCACCGCGTGCGCGGTCATGGCCACCAGCGGCAGTTGCGCATGCTGCGCCTTGGCGCGGATGCGGGCGGTGGTTTCATAGCCGTCCATGCCCGGCATCTGGATGTCCATCAGCACCGCATCGTAGTGGCATTGATCGACCATGTGCAGCGCCTCCGCGCCGCTGCCGGCCAGGTCCGTCTGCACGTTGGCGCGCAGCAGCACCTCGCGCGCCACCTGCTGGTTGATGATGTTGTCATCGACTACCAGCACGCGGGCGCCGCCGATGCGTTGCGCCGCTGCGGACAGCGGCGCCGAAGCGGCCGGCGCAGGGCGGGACGGCGCGGCCAGCCGCAGTCCGACCAGCACCGCATCCAGCAACTGGGCCGGCGCCACCGGCTTCATCAGGCTGGCCGCGCCGTCCGCGTGCATCGCCTGCTGCGCCGGCTCGCGCGCGAATTCGCTGGTCAGCAGCAGCATCGGCGCGCTGGTCTCGACGCCGCTTAGCTCGCTGTCGAGCAGCACCAGGTCGGCCGGCTGTGAGGCCAGATAATCCATCGCCTCGGCCGCGCCGGCCACCGCGTGCACCGCGAAACCGGCGTGGCGCAGCAAACAGGTCAGCATGTCGCGCAGCATCGGGCTGGGGGCGATCACCAGGATGGTCTTGCCGGCCGCCCCGGCGGGTAGCGGCAATGGCGCCGGCTGGGCGCCGGCCTGGCGTTGCAGCGCCAGTTCGAAGTGGAAGCAGCTGCCCTTGCCGGGTGTGCTGTCGATGCCGATCACACCGCCCATGGCTTGCACCAGCTGCTGCGAAATGGCGAGGCCGAGGCCGGTGCCGCCGTACAGGCGGGTGGTGCTGGCGTCGGCCTGCGAGAAGGCGCGGAACAGGCGTCCCTGTTGCTCTTCGCTGATGCCGACGCCGCTGTCTTCGACGCTGAAGCGCAGCCGCACCGGCTGGCCGTCTGCGACCAGTTCCACCCGCAGCCCGATGTGGCCGCTGGCGGTGAACTTCAGCGCATTGCCGACCAGGTTGACCAGCACCTGGTTCAGCCGCAATGGATCGCCGACCAGCTTCAGCGGCACTTGCGGCGTGGCCCAGGCCAGCAGGTCCAGTCCTTTTTCGGCCGCGCGCCACGAGAACAGGTCGCCGATCTGCGCCAGCGTGTCGCCCAGGTCGAACGGCACCGCCTCCAGTTCCAGCTTGCCGGACTCGATCTTGGCGAAGTCCAGCACATCGTCGATGATGCTCAGCAGGTTCTGGCCGGCGCGGCCGATCTTGGTGAAGTAGTCGCGCGGCTTGGCCGGCAGGTCGAGATGCGTGCCGAGGCCGGCGAAGCCGAGAATGGCGTTCATCGGCGTGCGGATCTCGTGGCTGATGTTGGCCAGGAACTCGCTCTTGGCGCGGGTCGATGCTTCGGCGTCGGCGCGCGCCTGCTGGATGGCGCGGATCGCGCTGGCCTTCTGGAACGCCGAAACGAACGGTTCCTTCAGCGCCTTGAACATCTCCAGGTCCTTGCGCGCGAACGGCGCGCCCTGCTTGAACACCAGATAGCCCTGCACCTGCTGGTCGACACGGATGCGCACCGCCAGCATGGTGCTTTGCTTGAGGAACATGTCCGGCGCGATGACGCTGGCGGCGTCGACAAACTGCGCCTGCGCGGCGGCCGGCGCAATGCCGGCGGCGGTGGACGGCAGCGCATCGTGGCCCCAGGCGGCGCGGATCGCCAATGGGCCGCCGGGCGATTCGGCGATCAGCGCATAGGCCACGCCGACCTCGCCGATGGCCGACGATTCGCGCAGGATGGTGTGCAGCAGGGCGTCGAAATCCAGCTCATCGTTAATGGACTTGACGATGGCGTGCACCCGCTCCAGGTGCAGCGTGCGCGAATACACCTGCTGCTGCAGGTTGCGCACGCGCCAGCGGTACATGCCCCAGGCGCTGCTCAGCACCGCCAGCAGCGCGCCCAGCCGCGCCCACCAGGTCTGATACCAGGCCGGCAGGAAATGCAGTTCCATGCTCAGTTCGTGCGAACTCCAGACGCCGTCGCGGTTGCTGCCGCGCATGTACAGCCGATAGCGGCCGGGCGGCACGTTGGCATAGGTGGCGGCGCGGTGGCTGGCATCGGCCTCGACCCAGTCCTTGTCGTAGCCATCGAGCCGGAAGGCGTAGCGGTTGCGCAGGCTGGACGAGAAATCCAGCGCGGCGATCTCCACCTCGACCTTGCGCGTGCCAGGCGCAATCTCCAGCGCCGGACCGCCGGCCGTCAGCAGCGCTGCCGGCGGCACCAGGTTGCGGTCCAGCCGCACCGAGCTGACCACCAGCGGCGGCTGGTAGCGCCAGGTCTGCGGCAGCACCGGCTGCACCACCACATAGCCGCCCGAGGTGCCGAACACGATCTCCTGGCGCGCCGTCTGGCCGACCGCGTTGACGAAATACGGCTGGAATACCAGGCCGCTGCTGCGGTCCAGCGTATGCACCTTGAAGCTGGCGGTGTCGATCACGGCAATGCCGTCCGAGGTCGAGGCCCAGACATTGCCGGCATGGTCGGCCTGCAAGGCGCCGATATTGTTGACCGGCAGCCCGTCCGATGCGTGCAGCGTGCGGAAGCGCCGGCTGCCGTCGGCGTTGCGGCCATCCATGACGCCGATGCCGTCGCTGTTGGTGCCCACCCACAGGCGCTGTCGCTGGTCGAAGGCCAGCGCGGTGATGACGCTGTGCGGCAGCCCGCCGGCGCGTTCGCCGCCGGTGACGATGTGCTCGACCTGACCGGTGGCCGGATCGAGGCGGTTCAGGCCGGAGCGCGTGCCGAGCCACAGCATGCCGTCCGGGCCGACCCGCATCAGGGAGATGCGGTTGTCGCTGAGTCCGCCGCTGGCGGCCGCGCCTTGCTCATACATGCGCATCGCCTGCGTGCGCAGGTCGTAGCGCATCAAGCCGGACGGCAGCGCCAGCCACAGCACCTGGCCCAGTTGCACGATGCTGCCGACGCGCGGATACGGATCGTCGAGCGGCAGCGCCACGCGCCGCACGCGCTGGCCGCGCGCGCTGGTGTGGTACAGGCCCATCGCGGTGCCGATCCAGGCCTCGTGCGGTTCGGCCTCGGCCAGGCTGAGGATCAGGCGGTTGGGCAGGGCGTCGTCCGGGCGCGCCGGATCGGGGCGCAGGCCGGCGCTGCGGTTGCCGTCGGCGTCGACCAGGTCGATGCCCTGGTCGCCCAAGGCCACCCATAGCCGGCCGCCGGCGTCGGTCATGAAGGCGAAGGCGGAAATCTCGCTCAGGCCGGCGCCGTCGAGCACGGTGTCGACGTTGCGGTTGGCCGGGTTGTGGATGTCGACGCCGCGCTCGTTGGCCACCCACACCAGGCCGCTGCGGTCGCGCAGCACGGCGGCGGCGCGGTCATGGCCGAGGCTGATGCTCATGGCGGCGCGGTGCACGATGCGGCGGCTGTGGCCGTTGATGTCGAACTCGATGACGCCGCCGCCATAGGTGGCGGCCCACCAGGTGCCGGGAATGATTTCGGCGATCGACAGCACCATGGCGCTGCCGGCGTCCGTGACCTGGTCGAGTCCCAGGATGCGGGCGCCGTCGCCGGCGCGCGCCACGCCGAGGCCGCTCCTGAGCGTGCCGAACACCACCTCGCCGGCGCGATTGCTGCCCAGCGACAGCACCGCGTCGGCCGGCGCATTGGCCAGCGGCAGGTCTTCGACCAGGCCGCTGGCGGCGTCGCGCCGCGCCAGGCCGGCGTTGGAGCCGATCCACAGGTGGTGGTCGCGGTCGAACAGCAGCGCGCGCACCTGGTTGGCGCGCGCGCCGCCCATGGCGCCGGCGGCGCGCGGGTGATGGCTGACCACGCCGCCCCTGGACAAATCGATGTAATCGAGGCCGCCGGCGGAGCCGACCCAGATGCCGCGCTCGTCGCTGGCCAGCGACGACACCGCCGGGCTGCTCAAGCCCTTGGGGCCGGCCGGGTAGCGCACGAAGGTTTCGCTGTGCTTGTCGTACATGGCGACGCCGTCGGTGGTGGTGCCCAGCCACAGGCGGCCCTGGCGGTCGACATGCAGCGTCTGCACGAAGTCGCCCGGCAGCGAACGCGGGTCATCGGCCTTGAAAAAGAAATTGCGCATGCGGTAGCCGTCCCAGCGGCCCAGGCCAGCCTGGGTGCCGAACCAGATAAAGCCGTCGCCGTCCTGGGCGACCGTCATTACGATGGGGCTGGGAAAACCACGTTCAGCCGGCACCAGATGTTCGAACATGGTGGGAGCCAGCTTTTGCCACGGTGTCGGCGCGGCGCCGGCCGGCAGGATCAGCGCCAGCGCCAAAGCGGCCGCGCCGGCTAGGAAGGAAAAGAAATAGCGCACAAGTAACCGTCTAGGAGAACCCATGCATTGATAGCAATGGGTATTGCAGCGCCAAGCATACGGAATTGTCGGCCTAAAGTCCACTCCGGTGTCTATTCCGGGGTCAGGTCCCCCATTTCTACACGGGCTCAACCGCTACGCGGTTGAGCC
>CAUPXZ010000006.1:0-210444 GCA_963515135.1 uncultured Duganella sp.
GCGCAATGGCGGATTGCCGGAACTGACCCCGAAGGGGTTTATGGACGGTGCGGGCAGGCGGTTTTGGTGCAGCTGCCGTAGATCGCCAGCGCGTGCTCGGCGATCTTGAAGCCGCGCTCCTTGGCGATGGCGTTCTGGCGCTCTTCGATCGCTTCGTCGAAGAATTCTTCGACGCGGCCGCAGTCCATGCACACCAGGTGGTCGTGGTGCGAGCCAGCGTTCAGCTCGAAAATGGCCTTGCCGGTTTCGAAGTGGTTGCGGTTCAGCAGGCCGGCCTGCTCGAACTGGGTCAGTACCCGGTACACGGTGGCCAGGCCCACATCCATATTGTCCGCCAGCAGGATCTTGTAGACATCCTCGGCGGTCAGGTGGCGCACTTCACTGGTCTGGAAAATGTCCAGAATTTTGATGCGTGGCAAAGTGGCTTTGAGGCCGCTGGCCTTCAGATCGGTAGGATTATTACCCATGGTCGTGACTCTTAATGTGGTTGGCGAATAGCTAGGCGTTAGTTTAACGTACTCCGGGGCCGGCCGCACCCCATTGCGGCATCGCATAATTTCCCGTAGTTAATTTACATTTACAAAGTTTTGCACCTGATTTGCCGGATTCTGCCCCATCCCGCGCCGGGTGCTTTATGATATAGCGTTTTTCGGCACTTACGCTCGACCAGATTGAGGACATTTATGCGCGTCACCCAGGCTTTTTCGCAGTCTTTGTTGCACCGTTTCACTCCTGTTGCCGCTGCTGCCGCTGCTGCGAGCCTGGCACTGGCGCTGGGCGGCTGCGCGACCAAAACCACGCTGGGCGAGAAATCCTCCGAGGTAAAAGAGCACGAGCCGACGCTGGACGCCAGCCAGGGCGCGCAGACCACCACCATCACGCGCCTGCAGCGCTTCATGTGGTTCTTCTCGCCGTACCGTCCGGACATCCAGCAGGGTAACTTCGTGTCGGAAGAAATGTTGTCGCAGCTGAAAGTCGGCATGACGCAGGACCAGGTCCGCTTCATCTTCGGCACCGCGCTGCTGGCCGACCCGTTCCACGGCAACCGCTGGGACTACGCGTTCCGCCTGGCCAAGGGCAATGGCGAAATCACCACCAGCCGCGTGATCGTGTTCTTCGACAAGGACGGCAAGGTGGCGCGCTGGGAAGGCGGCAACCTGCCGACCGAGAAAGAATACATCGCCCGCATCGCCGGCCCGGCACGCAGCGCCAAGAAGGAAGCGGCCGAGGAAGCCGCGCTGGCCAAGCCGGCGCCGACCGCGCCGCTGCCGTCCGGCCCGGACAAGGCCAACGCCGCCCCGGTGGAGGCGACCATCAGCAACGACAAGAAATAACAAGGATGCACGCATGACCCAACTGAACATCGCCATCGCCGGCGCCGGCGGCCGCATGGGCCGTATCCTGATCGAAGCCGTGCAGAATGCCGACGATGCCCGCCTGTCCGGCGCGCTGGACCGTGCAGGTTCGGAGCAGGCCGACGCCGCCGCCTTCCTCGGCAAGCCGGCCGGCGTGCCGGTGGAATCGGAATTCTCGAAAGGCCTGGCTGGCGCTGCGTACCTGATCGACTTCACCCGTCCGGAAGCGACGCTGGAGCATTTGAAATACTGCGCCGAGCACGGCATCAAGCTGGTGATCGGCACCACCGGTTTCGACGACGCCGGCAAGGCCGCCATCGTTGAAGCGGCGAAGAAAACCGCGATCGTGTTCTCGCCCAACTTCTCGGTCGGCGTCAACGTCACCATGAAGCTGCTGGAGCAGGCCGCCAAGGCGCTGTCGACCGGCTACGACATCGAAATCGTCGAAGCCCACCACCGCTTCAAGGTCGACGCCCCTTCCGGCACCGCGCTGAAAATGGGCGAAGTCATCGCCGACGCGCTGGGCCGCGACCTGAAGGAACACGGCGTGTTCGCCCGCGAAGGCGTGACCGGCGAGCGCGATCCATCGTCGATCGGTTTCGCCACCATCCGTGGCGGTGACATCGTCGGCGACCATACCGTGCTGTTTGCCGGCATCGGCGAGCGCATCGAGATCAGTCACAAATCCAGCAGCCGCGTGACGTATGCACATGGCGCATTGCGCGCCTGCCGCTTCCTGGCCGACAAGCCGACCGGCCTGTTCGATATGTACGATGTGCTGGGCCTGAAAGACCAATGAACCCGGCCGCCAGCCAGTTCACCCTGTCCCGTTTCTGGGAGCAGGGCGACGCCATCAGCCACGCGGTAGCGTTTGTGCTGCTGGCGATGTCGCTGATCAGCTGGTTCTTTATCCTGGCCAAGGCGTTTGCCGCCTGGCGCATCCGCCGCAGCGCGCCGGCGGTGCAGGCCTTCTGGGATGCGCCGAGCATGCAGGATGGCGTGGCCGGCTTGACGCTGGCCGATCCTGAAAAGATTTTCCTGCCGCTGGCCGAGCAGGGCGCCACGCAACTGAAAGTGGCCGATCGTCCATCGCTGGGCGGCGAGATGGACCGTTCGGCGCAAGTCACCCGCGTGCTGCGCACGGCGATCCAGCGTTCCACCAATCGCCTTGAAGGCGGCTTAACCTTGCTGGCGTCGATCGGCGCCACCGCGCCGTTTGTCGGCCTGCTGGGCACGGTGTGGGGCATTTACCATGCGCTGGCGAATGTGTCGTCGCACGGCACGGTGCAGATCGACAAAGTAGCCGGCCCGGTCGGCGAAGCGCTGGTGATGACCGCCATCGGCCTGACCGTGGCGATTCCTGCCGTGCTGGCGTACAACGGCTTCAACCGCGTCAACCGCCTGACGCTGGCCGAACTGGATGCGTTTGCCCATGACCTGCATGCTTATCTCACCCAAGGCGTGACGAAATAATCATGGCCTTCGGCGCATTCAACCACCACCGCAATCCCGGCCCGATGGCCGACATCAACGTTACACCGATGGTGGATGTGATGCTGGTGCTGCTGGTGATCTTCATTCTGGCGGCGCCGATGTTCACTAGCTCGGTGCAGCTGGAGTTGCCGAAGGCGCAAGCACCGGCGGCCGAGGCGGGGCCGGCGGCGTCGGTCACGCTGTCGATCGACGGCAAGGGCAAGATTTATTGGAATAACGATCCGGTCGAGCAGGATGCGCTGACGTCGCGCATGGTCGAAGCGGCCAAGCTGGACCCGCAACCGGAACTGCAACTGCGCGCCGACAAGGACACCCGCTACGAAGTGGTGGCGCAGGTGATGGCCGCCGCGCAGTCGAATGGATTAACGAAGTTGGGATTCGTCACCGATCCCAAAAAGGATAAATAATGGCAACCGCAGAATTGAATGGCGCAGCCATCAAGGATTCCGACACCTTCCACGCCGAATGCAAGGCAGTGATGGGCTTTCCCGACACCTATGGCAACAGCATGGACGCCTGGGTCGATTGCCTGAGCTACCTGCGCGATGAAGACAGCATGAGCAAGTTCCGCCTGAAACCGAACGAAGTGCTGGAAATCGTCATCAAGGATGCCGCCGCCATGCAGCCGGACATCCTGGAAGAAGTCACCTACTGCGTGGCCGGCCTCAACGAGCGCTACGAAGATTACGGCGAGAAGCCGGCCCTGAAACTCACTCTGCGCTGATTTCCAGCCCGGCCGGTACGGCGTTCGGGACATTGGCTTTCGAGCCGGTTTCGCCCGGCGCCAGCGTCAGTACCTCGAAGCCGGTTTCGGTGACGTGCACCATGTGTTCCCACTGCGCCGACAGCGATTTGTCGCGCGTCTCGACGGTCCAGCCGTCACTTAATTCCTTCGTCGCAGCCTTGCCGGCGTTGATCATCGGCTCGATGGTGAACAGCATGCCCGGCTTCAGCACCATGCCCTGGCCCGGACGGCCGTAGTGCGTCACCTGCGGATCTTCGTGGTAGACCTGGCCGATGCCGTGGCCGCAGTAATCCAGCACCACGCTGTAGCCGGCTTTCTCGGCCACGGTCTGGATCGCGAAGCCGACGTCGCCCAGCGTGGCCTTCGGTTTCACCGCGCGGATGCCGGCCCACATGGCGGCGTAGGTGGTTTCGACCAGCTTGCGGGTCGGCTTGGACGGCTCGCCGACGTAGTACATGCGGCTGGTGTCGCCGTGCCAGCCGTCCTTGATGACGGCCACGTCGATGTTGATGATGTCGCCGTTCTTCAGCACTTGCGTCGCCGACGGAATGCCGTGGCACACCACATGGTTGACCGAGCTGCAGACGGTGGCCGGGAAGCCGCCGTAGCCGACGTTGGCCGGAATCGCCTGCTGCACGTTGACGATGTAGTCGTTGCACAGCTGGTCGAGGTAGGCCGTGGTCACGCCCGGTTTGACGTGCGGAGCGATCATGGTCAGCACGTCGGCCGCCAGTTGGGCGGCGACGCGGGCCTGAACCATTTGCTCGGGCGTTTTAATGAGATTGGCGTTACGGCGTGACATGGGGCTACCTCTTTATTTGCAGAGGCAGTATTTTCCCACAATCGCTAGCGCACCGCTTTCAAATCGAAGTGCGGGTTGAGGATCAGGCACAGCGTATTACCGAAAGGATCGGCCAATTCCACCGTGCGGATGCCTTCGCCGACGTCTTGAATTTCGTGGTGGATGGTGGCGCCCAATGCGGTGATGCGGGCGACTTCCGCTTCGATATCATCGACGCCCCAGTAGACCGCGCTGCCGCTGGTGCCGGGCGTGCCGTCCGGGATCAGGCCCAGCTCGAAACCGCCGATGTTGAAGCCGACGTAGAACGGCTGGTCGAAATAGGGTGCGGTGTCGAATACCTTGCTGTACCAGTCTTTGGCGGCGGCCAGGTCGGCCACCGGGTAGGCTACCGTGCGTAATCCCTTGATCATTGCTGTCTCCAGATAGTCAAAACGTCATCTTGGCACATCAGGCAAGGGTTTGATTGGAAAAATGGAATCGCTCAGGGGCGCTACCGGCAAATTCCTGGAAATCGTGGATTAAATGGGACTGGTCGAAGTAGCCGCATGCCAATGCAAGTTCTGCCCAGTCCGGCGATTGCGCCGCCTTGATCGCCGCAGTGGCCCGCCGAAACCGGCAAATCCGCGCAAACAGCTTGGGCGACAGGCCCACATGCTGCCGGAACTGCGCCGCCAGATGTTGCCGCGACACGCCCAGCCCGTCCGCGAGTGCTTCGACGCGCACAGCGCCGCCGCTGCTGTCCAGTGCCGCGACCGCGCGCTGCGCCAGCGCTATTCCGCCCGTAGCGCCGGCAGCGCTGGCGGTGCCGATGCCATTGCTGCTGGCTCGCAGCCGCCGCAACAACTCCTGCTCAATCAGTGCCAGGCGCTCCCGCAACGGTGCGCCGCTGGTCCACAGCGCATCGCCCAGCTGGTGCGCTTCGCTGCGCCCCCACAGCAAATCCATATCCGTCCGCCGATCGGTAATCTCCTGCATTGGCAGCGCCAGGAACAATCCCGCCATGCCCGGCTTGAACCGCACCGCCAAGGTGTGCACTGGCAGCGGACTGGCGACCAGAATCGGCGACGACATCATGCCGACAGCGAATCCCGTGTTGCCACCATCCTGCCATAGAATATCCACACAATTATCCGGCAGCACCCGATGCGACTGCGCGCCACCCGGAGTCCACGCCGCCCACATGCATTTTACATAGGTGGCCAGCGCCGGATGAGGGGAGTATTCTCGGTAATACATCTGTATAAAATTTTTGCAGGAAGTACTTGATGAGGTAATTAAAAAATATGTTGATGCAATCGACACGTTAAGCGAAGACGTTTAAAAAAAACAGCAAACTCGACATGTTTTCGACATATATTTCCCCTGTCGAGGGACTTGCGCTATGTTTAACGCGTCAACTCGGCGAGCAAGGCGTCGTTGATGAAATATTTTTCGCGGCCGATTTGCTTCTCACGTAACACGCCATGCTTCGCTAGTGCTTGCAGATAAGCCGATGACGTCTGGCGCTTTGCGATATTGGCATCGACTAAAAATTGAATTTTGGTGTACGGGTGGCGGAAGATCGCTTCAATTAAGTCTTTGCTGTAGATGCCTGGCATTTCTTGCTTTACCTTTTCACGAACCTCTTCCATCAACGCGAGTATCCCTTTCACTTGGACAAGCGTTTGCTGCGCTGTGCTTTCCACTGCGCGCAACATGAACAACACCCAGCCCTCCCAGTCCTGCTGCTCAGTCACCTTTTGCAAGCCGAGATAGTAATCATGCCGATTGTTAATTAGTGTCCGTACGCTGAGCTCGGACTGCTTGATCAACTGCGCGATTTCGATGAAGAGATTGGTGCTCAGCGGGCGCTCGCGCAAAGCTGCGAAACCATGTTGTAGTGCCTGTCGGTAACGGAGCACTTCCTTGGTATGCGGACCGCTCTTGCCATCCGCATCGGCATCAGCGCGATACAACTCGTCATTTGTCGTCACGATATTCTCGATTTCCGACGATAGCCTCGCTTCTTGCAAAGTAATGCTGTTGATCAGCATCCTCTGGTTTGGGATCTGGTCCGCCAAGCCGCGCAAATTAGCGAGTGCCCGGTTGGCGCCAATCGCTTGTTTCAACACCACCTTCGTTTCCAGGTCGTACGGCGGCGGAAGCAGTGGCAGATCATTGTAGGGTGCATTGCGGTCAAAAGTCATTAGGCTGCCTCCTGCCTGGTTAGAACCACGTCGTATCCTATGCCCAGTGTCGCAAAAACTGCGGCATGCCCATCGATTGCTGAAAAAACAATGGTGAGCCCAACCGCTCACCACGGGAATGAAAAGGTATAATGTCCGGTTCATATTCACTAACTGGCCGTACACCATCATGCAAGATAAATATAGTCCCGCCGACGTTGAAAAAGCCGCGCAATCCCACTGGAAGGCGATTGACGCCTACAAAGCCGTAGAGAACGATCCGCGCTTCCCGAAGGGTAAATACTACGCCTGCTCGATGCTGCCTTACCCATCGGGCAAGCTGCACATGGGCCACGTCCGCAACTATACGATCAATGACGTGATGTACCGCTATCTGCGCATGAACGGCTACAACGTGCTGATGCCGATGGGCTGGGACGCCTTCGGCATGCCGGCGGAAAACGCGGCAATGGCCAACAACGTGCCGCCGGCGCAGTGGACTTACTCCAACATCGCCCACATGCGCTCGCAGATGGAGCTGATGGGCCTGGCCATCGACTGGTCGCGCGAGATGACCGCGTGCAAGCCGGAATACTACAAGTGGAACCAGTGGATGTTCCTGAAGATGCTGGAAAAAGGCATCATCTACAAAAAAACCGGCACCGTGAACTGGGACCCGATCGATCAGACCGTGCTGGCCAACGAACAGGTTATCGATGGCAAGGGCTGGCGCTCGGGCGCGGTGATCGAGAAGCGCGAAATCCCGATGTACTACGCGCGCATCACCGACTACGCCGATGAGCTGCTGGGCTATGTCGACGACAAGCTGCCTGGCTGGCCTGAGCGCGTGCGCATCATGCAGTCGAACTGGATCGGCAAATCGACCGGCGTGCGCTTCGCCTTCCCGCACGAGATCAAAGACGCCGACGGCGCCCTGATCGGCGACGGCAAAATGTACGTCTTCACCACCCGTCCAGACACCATCATGGGCGTGACCTTCTGCGCCGTGGCTGCGGAACACCCGCTGGCCGTGCTGGCCGCGCAGACCAACGCCGAACTGGCCGCCTTCAACGCCGAGTGCAAACTGGGCTCCGTCATCGAAGCCGACATGGCGACGATGGAGAAGAAGGGCATGCCGACCGGCCTGTTCGTCACCCATCCGATCACCGGCGACAAGGTTGAAGTCTGGGTCGGCAACTATGTGCTGATGACCTACGGCGACGGCGCCGTGATGGGTGTGCCTGCGCACGACGAACGAGATTTCGCGTTCGCCAAGAAATACAATCTGCCGATCAAGCAAGTGATCACCACTGCCGACGCGCCGGAATACTCGACCGACGCCTGGCAGGAATGGTACGGCGACAAGGAAGTGTCGGTCGTGACCAACTCCGGCAAATACGACGGCCTGCGTTACAAGGACGCGCTGGACGCCGTCGCCGCCGACCTGGCAGCCCAAGGCCTGGGCGAGAAGAAGACCACCTTCCGTCTGCGCGACTGGGGCATCTCGCGCCAGCGCTACTGGGGCACGCCGATCCCGATGATCAACTGCGCCGATTGCGGCTCGGTGCCGGTGCCGGAAAAAGATCTGCCGGTGGTGCTGCCGGAAGACTGCGTACCGGACGGCAGCGGCAACCCGCTGAACAAATACGAAGCTTTCCTGAAGTGCGATTGCCCGCAATGCGGCAAGCCTGCGCGTCGCGAAACCGACACCATGGATACCTTCGTCGATTCGTCGTGGTACTACATGCGCTATACCTCGCCAGGCTCGAACGACGCCATGGTCGACAGCCGCAACGACTACTGGATGCCGATGGACCAGTACATCGGCGGCATTGAACACGCCGTGCTGCACCTGCTGTACGCGCGCTTCTGGACCAAGGTGATGCGCGACTTCGGCCTGGTCAAGTTCGACGAGCCGTTCACCAACCTGCTGACGCAGGGCATGGTACTGAACGAGACCTACTACCGCGAAGAGGACTCCGGCAAGAAGATCTGGTTCAACCCGGCCGACGTTGACCTGTCGCTGGACGACAAGGGCCGTCCGCAAGGCGCGATCCTGAAAGAAGATGGCCAACCGGTGCAGATCGGCGGCACCGAGAAGATGTCGAAGTCGAAGAACAACGGCATCGACCCGCAAGCGCAGATCGAACAATACGGCGCTGATACCGCGCGCCTGTTCACCATGTTCGCCTCGCCGCCAGAGCAAACGCTGGAATGGTCGGGCAGCGGCGTGGAAGGCGCCAACCGTTTCCTGCGCCGCGTGTGGGCGTTCGGCTACGCGCAGCGTGAAGCCATCGCCGCCGCCGGCGCGCCGCTGAGCGCAGCCGCCAGCACCGACGCCGGCAAGACCCTGCGCCGCGAAGTGCACAAGGTATTGCAGCAGGCCGACTACGACGTCAAGCGCATCCAGTACAACACCGTGGTGTCGGCCTGCATGAAGATGCTGAACACGCTGGAGTCGGCCAAGGACGTGGAAGCGGCCGTGCTGTCGGAAGGCTACGCGATCTTCCTGCGCCTGCTGAACCCAGTGGCGCCGCACATCACCCACGTGCTGTGGAAAGAACTCGGCTACGCCGGCGACATCCTGGATGCGGCCTGGCCGCAGGTTGATCCGGCCGCGCTGGAACAGTCGGAAATCGAGATGATGATCCAGGTGAACGGCAAGCTGCGCGGCAGCGTGGTGGTGGCCAAGGGCGCCGACAAGGCAGCCATCGAAGCCGCCGCACTGGCCAACGAGGCGGTGCAGAAGTTCATCGAGGGCACGCCGAAGAAGGTGATCGTGGTGCCGGGTAAGCTGGTCAACATCGTGGTGTAAAGAGAGCTATGGCGACTACTTCGAAGTTTTTGTGTGCGGCAGTGCTGGCGGCGTCGCTGACGCTGTCGGGCTGCGGTTTCCACCTGCGCGGCGACAGCGGCCACTACACGCTGCCGTTCCCGACGATTTATGTGGGGCTGCCGGAGTCGTCGCCATTGGCGATTGATTTGAAGCGCAATATCCGCGCCAACGGCGGCACCACCGTGGTCGCCAGTCCTAAGGATGCGGACGGCACGATCGAGGTGCTGACCAATCCGGAAAAGACCAAGACCAAAACCATTCTGTCGCTGAACCGGAACGGCCGTGTAAGCCAGTACCTGCTGACGTATAACATCGTGTTCCGCATCCTGGACAAGCAGGGCAAGGAGCTGCTGGGACCAACCAACATCACGCTGACCCGTCCGATCGACTTTAACGAAACCCAGCTGCTGGCCAAGGAGCAGGAAGAGGCGCTGTTGTACAAGGACATGCAGACCGACCTGGTACAGCAGATGATGCGCCGCATCGCCGCCGTCAAGACTGCCGGCGTGTCGCTGCCGCCGCCTGGACCGGTGCCGTCCGGCCAGCAGCCTTCGGGCCAGCCGTCGACGATACCGCCGGCCGTGCCGATTCAATAAAGGCGCCGCATGCAATTACGGTTGGAGGCGCTGGACGGCCATTTGAGCAAATCGCTGTCGCAGCTGTACGTCATTACCAGCGACGAGCATCTGCTGGCGCTGGAGGCTGCGGACAAGATCCGCAAGACCGCGCGCGCGCAGGGCTATTCCGAGCGCGACGTGCTGACCGTGGAGCGCAGCTTCAAATGGGGCGAGCTGCTGGCGGCCAATCAGGCGCTGTCGCTGTTCGGCGATAAAAAGCTGATCGAGTTGCGCATCCCGACCGGCAAGCCGGGCAAGGATGGCGGCGCGGCGTTGCAGAATTATGTGAAGGATCTGAGTCCGGACAACCTGACTTTGATCACCCTGCCCAAGCTGGACTGGCAGACGCAGAAGGCGGCCTGGGTGGCTGCGCTTCAGCAAGCGGCGGTGTATATCGACATCCCGCAGGTGGAACGGGCGCATTTGCCCAATTGGATAGGCCAGCGCCTTGCCCAACAGGGGCAAAGCGCGGACCGGCAGAGCATTGATTTCATCGCCGATCGCGTGGAAGGCAATCTGCTTGCGGCCCATCAGGAGATTCAAAAACTGGCCTTGCTGCACGAGCCGGGCAAGCTGACCTACGAGCAGGTGCACGAAGCGGTGCTGAATGTGGCGCGCTACGATGTGTTCAAGCTCAGTGAGGCGATGCTGGCAGGCGATCCGGCGCGGTTGATCCGCATGCTGGACGGCCTGAAAGGCGAGGGCGAAGCGCTGCCGCTGGTGCTGTGGGCGGTGTCGGAGGAAATCCGCACGCTGCTCAAGCTGAAGGCGGGCATGGCGCAGGGCCGGCCTTTGGGTGCGCTGCTGAAGGAGCACCGCATCTGGGGACCGAAGGAACGCATGATGGACCCGGCGCTGCGCCGTATTTCCTTGCCGACGCTGGAAGCGGCAATGAAAGAGGCCGCGCAAGTGGACAAGATGATTAAAGGGCTGCGCGCGAAAGCGTTTGCCGGTGATGCTTGGGATGCCATGCTGCAGTTGGCCCTCAAGGTCGCCCGCGGCTAAACACGCCGTCGTCCCCGCGCAAGCGGGGATCCATGCTGAGCTAATGTTCTATGGGTCCCCGCTTTCACGGGGACGACGGCAGGGGATAACTAATGGACATCAAGCAGTACATGGAACAACTGGGCCAGCAGGCGCGCAAGGCTTCGCGCGCCATGGCCCGCGCCGACACCGCCACGCGCAATCGCGCGCTGACGCTGATCGCCGACGCCATCGAACGCGACGCCGACGCGCTGCGCGCCGCCAACAAACTGGATATGGACGCCGCCGCCGCCAACGGCCTGGAACCGGCGATGCTGGACCGTTTGGCGCTGTCCGACAAAGCCATCGCCACGATGGTCGAAGGCCTGCGCCAGATCGTCGCGCTGCCGGACCCGATCGGCGAAATCTCCGGCCTGAAATTCCGCCCGACCGGCATCCAGGTCGGTCAGATGCGCGTGCCGCTGGGCGTGATCGGCATCATCTACGAATCGCGTCCCAACGTAACGGTGGACGCGGCCGGCCTGTGCATCAAGAGCGGTAACGCCACCATCCTGCGCGGCGGTTCGGAAGCGATCCACTGCAACCGCGCGCTGGCGAAACTGGTCAAGCAAGGACTGGAAGGGGCAGGCCTGCCGGCCGACGGCGTGCAAGTGGTGGACACCACCGACCGCGCCGCCGTTGGTGCGCTGATCACCATGCCGCAGTATGTGGACGTGATCGTGCCGCGCGGCGGCAAAAGCCTGATCGCGCGCCTGATGGCCGAAGCCACGGTGCCGATGATCAAACACCTGGACGGCATCTGCCACGTCTACATCGACGCCAAGGCCGATCTGAAAAAAGCGCTGGACATCGGCTTCAATGCCAAGTGCCACCGCTACGGCACCTGCAACACGATGGAAACGCTGCTGGTGGCGCGCTCGGTTGCGCCGGCAGTGCTGCCGGAACTGGCCAAGCTGTACGCGACCAAGGAAGTCGAGCTGCGCGCGGACGCCGAGGCCAAGGCCATCCTCGCGGCGGCAGGCTACCCGCATCTGGTGGATGCCACCGAAGAGGATTGGTCGACCGAATACCTGGCCGCCATCCTGTCGGTGAAAGTGGTGGCGGACATGGACGAGGCGATGGAGCATATCAACCACTACTCGTCCAAGCACACCGAGGCGATCATCACCGAAGACCATACGGCGGCGATGCGCTTCCTGCGCGAAGTGGATTCGTCGTCGGTGATGGTCAATGCCTCGACCCGCTTCGCCGACGGTTTTGAGTACGGCCTGGGCGCGGAGATCGGCATCTCCAACGACAAGCTGCACGCACGCGGCCCGGTTGGACTGGAAGGTCTGACCTCGCTCAAATACGTGGTATTCGGCCACGGAGAAGTTCGACAATAAAGGATCGTTATGCTGTACCTGTGGACCAAAGCACTGCACATCTTCTTCGTCATCGCCTGGATGGCCGGCGTGTTCTACCTGCCGCGCATCTTCGTCAACCTGGCGATGGAGACCGACAAAAACGCCACCGCGCGCCTGCTGCTGATGGCGCGCAAGCTGTATCGCTTCTCGATGTGGATTGCGGTGTTTGCGGTGATCCTCGGGATCAGCCTGATTTACCAGTTGTACGGCTGGCACCTGCCGGGCGGCTGGCTGCACGCCAAGCTGACGCTGGTGGTGCTGCTGATCGGCTACCACCACGCCTGTGGTCCGATCCTGAAAAAGTTTGAACGCGGTGAAAACAAACGTAGCCACAAGTGGTTCCGCGTATTTAACGAAGTGCCGGTATTCCTGATGCTGGGCATTATCATCTTTGTAGTAGTAAAGCCGTTCTGACCGCAGGACGGATATTTTTTTTAACGGACAAAAGGTACACCTATGGCATCCTTCTTTTGCCCATGCCCGCGTGGCATGGAAGCGGCGTTAGCCGAAGAACTGCGCGAGATCGCGCAACAAAGCACCACCATGAAGGTGCACAACGAAGTCCCGGGCGGCGTGCACGCCTCGGGCGAGCTGACTGACTCGTATCTGATGAATCTGCACTCGCGCATCGCCTCGCGCGTGCTGATGCGCATGGCGGCCGGCGGCTACAAGAACGAGAACGATATCTACGACCTGACGCTGGAGCAGCCGTGGGAAGAGTGGTTCAGCTACGACCACACCATCCGCGTCGATCTGACGGCGGTGAAGTCGCCGCTGAAAAGCCTGGAGTTCACCACGCTGAAGATCAAGGATGCGATCTGCGACCGCTTCCTCGATCAATACAAGAAGCGCCCTTCGGTCGACACCAAGGAACCGGATATGCGTATCTTCGGTTTCGTCGATGCACACCAGTTCATCGTCTATCTGGATACTTCAGGCGAGGCGCTGTTCAAGCGCGGCTGGCGCAACGAGACCGGCGACGCGCCGCTGCGCGAAAACCTGGCCGCCGGCCTGCTGCGCGTCTCGGGCTGGAAGCCGGGCATGCCGCTGTTCGACCCGATGTGCGGTTCCGGCACCATCCTGTGCGAAGCGGCGCAGATGGTGCAGGGCGTGCCGCCGGGCGCGCGCCGCCGTTTCGCGTTCGAGAAATTCCACGACTTCGAAACCCAGGTGTGGCAGGACATGAAGGCGGCCATCAAGCCAAATCCGCTGCCGGCCGAGCCGACCATTTTCGGTTCCGATATTTCGGGCGACATGGTGGCGATGGCGCGTCACAATCTGCGCAGCGCCTGCATCCTGTTCGATGTGCCGTTGAAGCAGATCGAGGCGCAACAGGTGCAGGCGCCGACCGCGCAGCCGGGCATCTTGCTGACCAATCCTCCGTACGGCGAGCGGATCGGCGTGCGCGGCGACAGCAGTCTGGCGCAGGACGACCTGGCCAACAGCTTCTATGCGGATTTCAGCTCGACGCTGAAGCAGCGCTTCGCCGGCTGGACGGTGTATCTGTTCACGGCCGATCTGGGCGTGCCGAAGCTGCTGCGCCTGAAGGAATCGCGCAAGACGCCGTTCTTCAACGGCGCTCTGGAATGCCGCTTGTTCCGCTTCGACATGGTGGCCGGCTTCAACCGCCGCGAAGCCGCCAAGCCCAAAGAGTAAGCTACCGTCGTTCCCGCGAACGCGGGAACCCATGCCGAGCATGCCGGCCGGCTCGGCATGGATTCCGGCTTGCGCCGGAAGTCATTTCGCCCAGTGGGCGGAATGACGGCGGAAGGTTCCGGATCATTCGTAAGGATCGCGCTTCATGCTGCCCACCCCTCCCGCCGACCTGCCCGACCAGGACATCGAGCACGACGTCCCGCCACCCGAACCACCGCACCGCAAGCCGCTCACCGCCGCCGCATTGGCGGTGATGCTGGCCGGCCTGTCGATGATCGGCCCGTTCTCGATCGACGCCTACCTGCCGGCCTTCCCCAACATCCAGGCCACGCTGCACGCCACGCCGCTGGAAGTGCAGCAAAGCCTCACCTTCTACATGCTGGCCTTTGCCGGCATGGTGCTGTGGCACGGCGCGCTGTCCGACGCCTTTGGCCGCCGCAACGTCATCCTGGTCTCGCTGGCGATGTTCGCCATCGGCACGCTGGGCTGCGCCGCCGCCCATACCGTCCACTACCTGTGGGTGTTCCGCATCATGCAGGGCATCTCGGCCGGCGCCGGCGTGGTGGTGGGACGCGCCATCATCCGCGACCTGTACGAGGATGCCGCCGCTGCGCGCCTGCTGTCGCTGGTGACCATGATCTTCTCGATCGCCCCCGCCATTGCGCCTATCCTCGGCGGCTGGATCGTCACGCTGTTCGACTGGCGCGCCATCTTCCTGTCGCTGCTGGCCTACAGCATTCTGCTGTTTATCTACTGCTACCGGCGCCTGCCGGAGACGCTGCCACCGGAAAAGCGCCATCCGTTCAACCCGCGCTTTTTGGCGCGCAACTACGGCGACATCCTGCGCTCGCCGCTGTTCCACCTGAAGACCGGCGTGGTGGCGCTGAACTTCGGCGGGCTGTTTATCTATATCGCGGCGGCGCCGGTGTTCCTGCCGGAGCAACTGCACCTGGGCGCGTCGGAATTCGCCTGGTTGTTCATTCCCTCGGTAGGCGGCATCTTCCTCGGTGCGCTGGCGGCCAACCGCATCGCCGGCAAAGTGACGTTTGCGCGACAGATCGGCATCGGCTTCTGCTTCCTGCTGTCGGCGTCCACCATCAACCTGCTGTACCACAGTTTTTTGCCGCCGGCGCTGCCCTGGACCGTGCTGCCGATGCTGTTCTACACCTTCGGCATGTCGGTGGTGGCGCCGGGGGCGACGCTGCTGGCGCTGGACCTGTTCCCGCACATTCGCGGCACCGTCGCCTCGGTGCAGTCGTTCGCCGTGACGCTGCTGGGCGCCATCGTGGCGGGCGTCATCGCGCCCGTGCTATCACACTCGGCGCTGTGGTTAGCCGCAGGACAGATGGCGTTTAGTGCCTCTGCTCTCGCTTTGTGGTTGACGTCGCGCCGTTACCGGAGCATGCTAGCGCGCAATAATGGTTGAGAAAGAAATTTTTCCTCGTGTTAAGTGTGCATGAGACTTTATGCTAAGATAATTTTTTTGGCGCGGGTTATTTGAGGCCTGAAAGGTCGCACAACCCGCATGAAACCTAGCGTTGACGGCATTTTGCCGTGGCGCTCCGTCCCTTGATCGATGTCTATTGGCGGCAATGTTTGATACGATGCATCAACAATCTGACCATGATATTCGCAATCGGCTGCTGATAGCCCGTCTGCCGGCCATGCCGCAGATCCTCATCAAGCTGATCGAGCACCTGCAAGCCGACGATGCCGGCATGCCGGAGCTGGCCGCGCTGATCGCCAAGGACGCGGCCATGACCAGCAAGATCCTGAGCGTCGCCAACAGCTCGGCCTACCATCGCAACCAGCGCACGGTGGGCCTGGAGCAGTCGCTGGTGTCGCTCGGCACCGACATGATCAAGACGCTGGTCATCAGCGAATCCGTGTTCCAGACCTTTAACAGCTTCCCGCATTCCGCCAGCACCGACCTGCGCGGCTTCTGGAAAGGCTCGCTGACCACCGCCGTCATCGCGCGCGACATCGCCAAGCAGACCGATTATCCGCACGCCGAGGAAGCCTATCTGGCCGGCCTGCTGCACAATGTCGGCCGCCTGGCGCTGCTGGCCACCGCGCCCAAAGAGTACAGCTTCAACTTCACCGCCCGCGACGACGAGGACTTGTGCGCGGTCGAGCAGCGCACGCTGCAAATTACCCACGCCGAAGCCGGCGCCTGGCTGATCGAGCGCTGGAACCTGGATTCCTTCCTGGCCGACAGCGTGCTGTATCACCACGAGCCGCTGACGCGCCTGGAGGCGGCGCATCCGCTGATCCGCATCGTGCGCCTGGCGCACCTGCTGTGCTGCCACGAGGACCAAGAGCAGGCCATCGAAGACGCGGCCGGCCTGTGCAACCTGGATAGCGACCAGCTGGAACTGATCATCAAGAACGCCGCCCGCCAGGTCGAAAAGTCGGCCGACTACCTGGGCATCGATTTGGCCGGTGCCGACGACATCGTCGCGCCCACTGCGTTCGCGCCGCCGCCGGTCGATCCGGTGCAGCAGCGGCTGTCGGAAGAGGTGCGCAACATCATGCTGGTGTCCGAGATGGGCCAGACCTTCGCCCGCCAGAACGGCGAGGCCAGCCTGCTGGAGGCCATCACGCGCTCGGCGCGCATCCTGTTCGATCTGGAAAACGCCGTGCTGCTGCTGGAGAATCCCACCGGCCACGCGCTGCACGGCATGGCCACCGGCGAAGGCCAGCAGCGGCTGGCCGAATTCGTCATCCCGCTGAACAAGGGCGGCCCGGTGGCGCAGTCGGCGCTGGAGCGCAAGCTGGCCTATGTGGCGCGCGAAGGCCAGGCATACAACGTCGCCGAAGAACAGCTGTTCCGCATCCTCGGCAGCGACAGCATGGTGTGCCTGCCCCTGGTGGCCAACCAGCGCTGCCTGGGTGTGCTGATCGGCGGCGCGCCGGCCTGGCAGCTGGAATTGCTGCAGAAGCGCGAGCGCTTCCTGCTGTCGTTCGGCACCCAGGCCGCCGCCTCGCTGGAGACGGCGATGAGCGAGCGCGGTCACGCCAAACGCCAGATCGCGCATGTGGCGGAAGAATACCGCGAGGCCTCGCGCCGCGTGGTGCATGAGGTGAACAATCCGCTGTCGATCATCAAGAACTACCTGTCGGTGTTGGACAGCAAACTGGCGCGCCGCGAGCCGGTGGTCGGCGAGATGTCGATCCTGAACGAAGAGATCGACCGCGTCGGCCAGTTGATCAACGGCCTGGCCGACCTGCAGCCGACCGAGACCTCGCGCGTCACCGACGTCACCAAGGTGGTGGACGACGTGCTGCGCCTGTTCCGCGCCACCGACTTCGTGCCGGCCTCGGTGCAGCTGGTGGTGCGCATGCTGGAGGAACCGGCGGAGATTGACGGCGACGCCGACATGCTGAAGCAGATCCTGATGAACCTGATCAAGAACGCCATCGAAGCCCTGGCCGATGGCGGCAAGATCGAGATTGCCAACCGCGGTCACGTCAACCGTGAACGCAAGCTGTATCTGGAACTGGTGGTGAGCGACACCGGTCCTGGTTTGTCGGCAGACGTGCTGGCCAACCTGTTCTCTCCTGTCCGCAGCGGCAAGGAGGGCGCTCACCATGGCCTGGGACTGTCCATCGTCCACGGCCTGGTGAAGAAAATGCAAGGCCTGATTACCTGCCGTTCCGGAAAAACGGGTACCACTTTTGAAATCCTGCTGCCCGCCAAGGGCAGTAACAGCCAAGTCGCCGGCGTGAAAACGCAGGTGATGGATTCCGCTTAAGGCCATGATGAACCTGAACTCTTTCGACCTAGCCCCCGTCGAATCTCTGTCTTCTGATTATCGCCCGCGTCTTTTGCTTGTCGACGATGAACCGCGCCTGCTGTCGTCGTTATATGAGTTGCTGCGAGACCGTGATTACCATCTGGTGACCGCGACCTGCGGCAGCGAAGCGCTGGCCCAGCTGACCAGACTTAAATTCGATCTGATCCTGCTCGATCTCCGCCTGCCGGACATGAGCGGGCATGAGATCATGGACTATATCAACGCGCGCGAAATCGACGGCGACGTGATCGTGATGAGCGGCGATGTCGGCATCGAAGCCGCCATCGGTGCTTTGAAGCGCGGCGCCTACGATTACCTGCGCAAGCCGTACAGTCGCGAGGAGCTGCTGAAGACGGTGGAGAACGCGCTGCAAAAGCGCCGCCTCGCCATCGAAAACGAGCGCATCACCTCGCAGCTGGAAAACTCGGAGAAGATGTACCGCTACCTGGTCGACTCGTCGCCGGACATCATCTACACGCTGAACCACGAGGGCAAATTCACCTTCGTCAACGACCGCGTGCAGCAGCTGCTCGGCTTCAGCCGCGAGGAACTGATCGGCCGCCACTACTCTCTGCTGGTGCACGACGAAGACCAGGAGCGCGCGCGCTATGCCTTCAACGAGCGCCGCGTCGACGAGAGGGCCTCGCGCAACGTCGAGCTGCGGCTCAAGTGCAATCCCGGCACCGGCGCCGGCGGCGGCATCGAGCGCACCTTCAACAACACGCTGATGACGATTTCGCTGAACGCGATCGGCATGCACGTCCCGGATCACGAAGTGAGGACGCGCGAGTTCTTCGGCACCTATGGCGTGGCGCGCGACATCACCGACCGCAAGCGCGCCGAGGAAGTGATCTCCTACCAGGCCTACCACGACATCCTGACCGACCTGCCGAACCGCATGCTGTTCAAGGACCGGCTTGGGCTGGCGGTGATCCAGGCCAAGCGCAAGCTGACCGAGCTGGCGGTGATGTTCGTCGATCTCGATCGTTTCAAGCTGGTCAACGATACGCTGGGCCACGTCAAGGGCGACGAGCTGCTGCAGCAGGTGGCGGCGCGCCTGAAGGACTGCCTGCGCCGCGGCGACACGCTGGCGCGCCAAGGCGGCGACGAATTCACCATCGTGCTGCCGGAGCTGCGCGACCGCGAGGATGCGAAAGCCATCGCCGACAAATTCCTCGAAAGCCTGCAACGGCCGTTCGACCTCGATGGACATGAGGTGCACATCTCGGCCTCGATCGGCATCGCCGTGTATCCGACCGACGGCGAGACCATCGACGAACTGCTGCGCCATGCCGACATCGCCATGTACCAGGTGAAGGCGCAGGGCAAGAACGGCCACAGCTTCTATCACAACTCGATGCTGGACGTATCGCACCAGAAGATCGCGCTGGAACAGGCGCTGCGCAAGGCGCTGGAGCACAACGAGCTGGAAATGTATTACCAGCCGCAGCTCGACGTGATCACCGGCCGCATCATCGGCGCCGAGGGGCTGATGCGCTGGAACCATCCGCAGCGCGGCCTGCTGTCGGCCGGCGAGTTCCTGCCGTTCGCCGAGGAGAATGGCCTGATGCTGCCGATCTCCGACTGGATGCTGGGCGCGCTGTGCCGCGACCTGCTGCAATGGAACGCGGCTGGCGGCGAGGCGCTGCGCCTGTCGCTGAATCTGTCGCCGCAGTATCTGGACCGTGGCGATTTCTTCGAGAAGATGCGCGGCGCGCTGACGCGCTACGGCATTTCGCCGGCGCAGATCGAGGTGGAAATCACCGAGAATATCTGCATCCGCAATCCGCAGTATGCGATCGACCAGTTGAACAAGCTATGCCAGCTGGGCGTGTCGGTGGCGATCGACGATTTCGGCACCGGCTATTCCTCGCTGGCGTATCTGCACCGCTTCCCGATCCACACCATCAAGATCGACCAGTCCTTCGTCAAGGAGATCCATGACGAGAACGGCCACTATCCGGTGATTTTGGCGATCATCTCGATCGCGCGCGGCCTTGGCCTGCACCTGGTGGCGGAAGGCGTGGAGACCGAGGTGCAGTCGCGCTACCTGGAAGCCAACGGCTGCACCACCATGCAGGGCTATCTGTATCACCGGCCGATTTCGCTGCACAGCTTTATCGATGTGCTGCAGGAGCAGAACCGCCGCGCGTCGTCGCCGCTGACGCATGCGGCGGCGGTGGATTATCACCCGGCGATGATTGCGATCCAGGCCTGAAATGACGAAGTACAGTCCCACCGAAGCCGACGCCAGTAACGGCAGCACGTATACTGCGGAATTCCTGCGCGTGAAGGGACTGGCCGAGCGCGGCGTCGCCAACGCCCAGCATAGCCTGGGCTTTATGTACTTCAACGGCCAGGGCGTGGCGCAGAGCTACGAGCTGGCGGTGGTGTGGTATCGGCAGGCGGCGCAATCGGGGCTGGAGCACGCGCAGTACAACCTGGGCGTGATGTATCAGAAGGGGCAGGGCGTCACGCTGGATTTCGAAGAGGCGGCGGGATGGTATCGCAAGGCGGCCGAGCAGGGCTACGCGGCGGCCCAGTACAACCTGGGCTGGCTGTACGCCAAGGGCCACGGCGTGCCGAATGACACGCAGCAGGCGATGCACTGGTTCAGCAAGGCGGCCGAGCAGGGCGACGCCGGCGCGCAGAACAACCTGGGCATGATGTACGACACCGGCAAGGGTGTGCCGCAGGATTTCAAACAGGCGATCTTCTGGTATCGCAAGGCGGCTGAGCAGGGCTACGCGCGCGCGCAGTTCAATCTGGGCCTGCGCTACGACAATGGCCAGGGCGTGCCGCAGGATGTGGGGCAGGCGATGTCCTGGTATCGCAAGGCGGCCGACCAGGGCTATGCGCCGGCGCAGTTCAACCTGGCGCTGCGCTTCGACAAGGGCGACGGCATCGCCCAGGACGCGCAGAAGGCGATCCTGTGGTACCGGCGCGCGGCGGAGCAGGACCATGCGAGTTCGCAGTTCAACCTGGGCTTGATCTACGATAACGGCCAAGGCGTGCCGCGCGACGAGCAAAAAGCGCTGGACTGGTATCGCAAGGCGGCCGAGCAGGGACACGCGGCGGCGCAGAATACCATGGGCCTGCGCTACCACCATGGCCAGGGCGTGCAGCAGGATTATCAGCAGGCGCACCATTGGTATCGCAAGGCGGCGGAGCAGGGCTTCCCCAGCGCGCAGTACCATCTAGGCTTGCTGTACGACGCCGGCCATGGCGTGACGCCGGATCAGCAGGAGGCGATCTTCTGGTATCGCAAGGCAGCCGATCAGGGCCACCTGCGCGCGCAGTTCGATCTGGGCCTGCGCTATGAAACCGGCGGCGGCGTGCCGCGCGATTATCGCAAGGCGATGGGCTGGTACCGGCGCGCCGCCGAGCAGGATTATGTGGCGGCCCAATACAGCCTCGGTCTGCTGTACGACAACGACAACGGCCCGCAGCCCGACTGCATGCAGGCCTATCACTGGTATCGCAAGGCGGCGGAACAGAATCACACGCAGGCGCAGTTTGCGCTGGGCCTGCGGCATGACAACGGCCTCGGTGTGGCGCGCGATTACGCGCAGGCGCATCACTGGTATCTGCAGGCCGCGTCGCAGGGCCATGCGCGCGCGCAGTTCAACCTGGGGCTGATGTATCTGGCCGGTCAGGGCGTGCCGGCGGACGCCAGCCAGGCGTGGCTGTGGCTGACGATGGCCGAACGCGGCGGTTTTGCCGCCGCCGCCCGTTACCTGAAGCATGCGGCGTCGCGCCTTGACAACACTCAGCTGGCAATTGTGCGGGACCGCATGGAAGCATTGTAAGATTGGTAAATCTTAACCACCAGTTGGGGAATATGATGACCAAGATGATACTGGCCGCAACGCTGATCGCGACGCTGGGGCTGACCGGATGCGCGACCACCGCAGAACCGGAGGCGCCGCTGCTGGCTGCCGCCGATACGTCCAAGAACAAGCTCAGAGACGAGTCGATTACTACCGGAAGTCGTATTCCGGGCACGCGCAGCAATAGTGTGTCTTCCACCAGCGCCGCCGAAGCCCAGAAATCGATGCGCGACAACAACACGCCTTACACGCACAAGAATTAAGCCGGCGCCGACCGATGTCCCGCCTGGTCTTAGGCGCGCAGCGCGGCGTCGATGCGCTCCAGCACCTCGTCCCAATCGCCGGGGCGCTGCTGGCGGAATAGCCGCATGGTGGGATACCACGGACTGTCTTCGCGTTCCAGCATCCAGCGCCAGTCCGGCGCGTGCGGCAGCAGCAGCCATACCGGCTTGCCCATGGCGCCGGCCAGATGGGCGATCGCAGTATCCACACAGATCACCAGATCCAGCTGCGCCAGCAGCGCGGCGGTTTCGGCGAAATCCGTCTGCGCGGCGGCGTGGCTGTGCAGTGCCGGTTCGCCTGCCAGCAGCAAACGGTCGGTCGCGCTCAGATCGCGTTGCAGGGCGATGAATTCCAGGCCGGGCTGCAACAGGCGTAGCATCTTGCGCAACGGGATGGAGCGCGCGCTGTCGTTGTCGTGTTTCGGATTGCCGGCCCACGCCAGGCCGATGCGCGGCGCGGAGGCTTTGCCCAATCTGGCTTGCCATTGCGCGCTGCGGGCCGCGTCGGCCTGCACATAGGGGACGTCGGCGGGAATGCGGTCCAGCGCCGCCGGCAAACTCATTAGCGGAATGCGCAGATCGTGCGCTGGCAAGGCTTGCTGCTTGCCGATGACGGTGGCGCCGCCGAGTCCCCCCAGCAGCGCGGTCAGCGGCTCCTGTACCTGCAGGATCACGCGCACGCCCTGCGCCGACAGCAGCGGCAAGTAGCGCACCATTTGCAGCGTATCCCCCAGCCCTTGTTCGGCATGGACTAGCAGGGTCTTGTCCGCCAGCGATTCGCCCTGCCATTGCGGCTGCGTGTACTGCTGCGCCAGCGCCAGGTAGGCCGGTTTGACCCAGCGCCATTCGTACTGCCGCAGCCCCTGTGCCAGGTCGCCCATCAACAGGCGGCAGGTGCTTTGCGCGAACTGCGCGTCGGCCATGTCCGGCGCCAGCGCAAGCGCGGCGTCATAGCTGCGCATCGCTTCCTCCAGCCGGTTCTGGAATTGCAGCGCGTTGCCCTGGTTGTACAGGGCCAGCGCGTAGTCCGGCCGCAACTGCAGCGCGCGCGCCAGGCAAAGCAGCGCATCGTCGTAGCGGCGCAGCTCGACCAGCGCGTAGCCCATGCCGTTCCACGCGCTGGCGTCGCTGTCGTCAAGGCGCAGCGCATGTTCCAGCAGCGGCAGCGCTTCGGCCGGCCGCTTGAGTTCCTTGGCCAGCAGCGCGGCACCGTTGTTGAGCGCCAGCGCATGGTCCTGCGCCAGCCGCAAGGCCTGGCGGATGGCGGCCAGCGCCTCTTCCAGCCGTCCCTGTTTCTGTAGCACGGCCGAATGGTGCACATGGGCCAGCGGATCGCTGGCATCGATGCGCAGCGCCTGCGCGATCAGCCTGTGTGCCGAGGCCAGGTCGCCGGTCTGGTAGGAATACACGCCCAGCATGTGCAGGGCGTCGTAGTTTTGCGGCTCGACGCGCAAGATCTGCAGGTACAGCGCGGCGGCCGCATCCAGCTCGCCGCGCGTGTGCAGGCCGGTGGCCTGCGCCAGCTTGTCTGCCAGTTCCGTCATTTGGCTTTCACGCGCACGCCTGCCAGCTGCGCCACGCCGGCCAGCGTGGTCTGGGCCGCATTCAGGCCAAGCAGGAAGTCCTTGTCGGAGTAGGTGTCGTAGTTGTCGGTCGGCTGGTGCCAGTTCGGATTCCAGCCGGAGCCGATCTGCTGTCCACGCTCATTCTCGCGCAGCGAGATCGACGGCACCAGATTCATGAACGGCGTCGAATCGGTGTTGGTCATGTGGAAGCCGACGGCGGCCGGGTAGTTGGTCGCGTACTTGTCGTTGGCGGCGCGGAAGGCCCAGGCCAGTTTGGCCGAAGCCTCGGCCTGCTGCGACACCGATTGGTACTCGATGTTGACGTCGGCCTCCAGGCGCTGCTCCGGCGGCGACACATAGACCGGCTGGCCCTTCTCGTCCAGCACCGGCTTGCCGCTGGCGTCCAGCTTGGGAATCGGCATGCCATGGTCATACATCATCATGTCGTGCTGGATCATGCCCAGCCACTTCGGCTCCGGATATTTGCCTGAACCTTTCGGCGATTCGATGCCCTGCAAATCCTTGCGCTGCTCGACATAGGCGGCGGCGCCATTCAGGCCGGTTTCCTCGTTATTCCACAGGACGAAACGGATCGAACGGTCGGTCTCCACGCCCGGCTGGCTGAAGATGCGCGCCAGCTCCATCACCAGCGCCGTGCCCGAGCCGTCGTCATTGGCCGCTTCGCCGAAGCCGATGCCGTCCATGTGGGCGCTGACGATATACATTTCTTCCGGATGCTTGCTGCCCACCTTGGTGCAGTAGACGTTCTCGCGCAGCGAGGTGCCGACCGGCGTTTGCTCAGCGTTCAGCGCGCGCAGGCGTTCGTCCGGCTGGCGCATCGGATCGGCGTTGACGCCGGTCGGGATGCGGTGGCCGAACAGCGTGCTGCCGCCCTGTCCCGGCGGACCGCCGGCGCCGCCGCTCGGAATGCCTGGCGCGCGCTTCGGCGCCGGCGCGCCAGGCGCGGGCTGGGTGAACTGATATTGCAGGCGCTCGGTGTTAGTGCAGCCATAGGACTTGAGTTGCGCTTCGATCCAGTCCAGCGCATCGCGGTTGCGCTGCGTGCCCTGGCGGCGGTCGCCGAACCTGGTCAGGCTTTTGATGGTGGCCTTGTACCGTTCCAGTTCCAGCTGCTTGACCAGCTGCGAGATGGGATCGGCCGGCGCCTGTGCCGACGCCATCGGCGCGGCAAAGGCCAGCGCTACGCTCAAAGCTACAACTGCTTTCATGGGACATCCTTATGGTGTTTGGGAGTTGACCCGGACATTCTGCATCAGATGCGGGCGGACGTAAATCCATGTAAGCGCCGAACAACACTCCGATACAAAAGTGAAGCGGTTGGCAACGTTACAGACAACTACGGTATGGAAGATGGCGGAATGACTTCCTTTGCTAACTTTCTTTGGCGTGGCGGCTTGTACCTGCTGGCCATCTTCCTGCTCTGCTTCAGCTACTGGCTGCATCGCTCGTTCGGCCAGCCGGACCTCGGGCAGATCGCCTATCACCTCAACTTCGGCTTCGAACTGGTGGACAGCGTCGATCCCGTCATCGTGCGGCGCTTCGTGCGCTGGTGCGTGCTGGCGCCGCTGGTGTGCCTGGCCTTGCTGTACTACGCGGAACAGCGCTGGCTGCGCGTGATCGAGAAGACGCCGCAGCGCGGGCGCCTGCTGCTGTATCGCCTGCATCGCTGGTTCCCTCAGCTAATGATGATGGGCGCGATGATGTTCTGGATGTCCGACGTCTCGGCCTTTAAGTATGTAACAGCGGATTTCGGCCCGGATTATTTCGGCGCCCACTACGTGCGTCCCGATGTGGTGAAGGTCGACGCGCACAAGCCGAAGAACCTGGTGCTGATCTATGTGGAAAGCCTGGAGCAGGGCTATAGCCAGCGCGCGGTGTTCGGGCGCGACTTGCTGGCGCCGCTGAACAATCTGCCGGGGACCAGCTTCCGCAGCTACCAACAGGTGGCCGGCACCGGCTGGACCATCGCCGCCATGGTGGCGACACAGTGCGGTGTGCCGCTGGAGCGGGTCACCATCTTCGACGGCAATACGCAGGGTCAGATGATGGACTCCTTCCTCAAGAACGCGGTATGCCTGACCGACCTGCTGGCGGCACGCGGCTACCGCAACGTCTTCATGGGCGGCGCGGCGACCGCGTTTGCCGGCAAGGACAAATTCCTCGGTCAGCATCAATACCATGAGGTGTATGGCCGCGAGGAGTGGCTGCAGAGCGGGGTGAAGGAAAGCGACATGAACGGCTGGGGCCTGTACGACGCCGATCTGTTCGCGCGCGCCCGCAGCAAGCTGCGCGAGCTGTCGGCGTCCGGCGCGCAATTCAATCTGACGCTGCTGACGGTGGATACGCATGAACCGAAAGGGCACCTGTCTTCCCACTGCGCGCGGCGCGGCTTCCGCGGGTTTGAAGGCGTGGTGTCGTGCACGGCACAGGAGGTGGCCGATTTCGTGCGCTACGCGCAGGACAACGGTTATCTGGAGCACACCAACATCGTCATCCTCGGCGATCACCTGTCGCGCAAGAATCCATTGACGGAGAAACTGTCGCAGGTGAGCGAGCGCACCATCTTCAACCGCTTCATCTCCAACGACGCGCCACAGCCGAACCGCGCGCAGATGCTGCACTTCGACATGCTGCCGACCATCCTGGAGTTCATCGGCTACGACCTGCCGGAAGGCCGCATGGGACTCGGCTACAGCGGCTTCAACGCGCATCCCGCGCAGCCGCCGGCACAGCGCATGGCTGACATGGACGAGAACCTGATGAATCGCTCGCCGGAGTACATGGCGTTGTGGGAGGATCAGGACGATCACTAACAGCGCGCGGATTCGGCGTAGATCAATAATGGCGAGCGATACCAGCCTTACTCTTGAAGCTCTTCATTCAAGATATGAGGTTCAACATGACCAAAGAACTCAGCGGCGCTCACTGGGCAAGGCGTTTTAGCGGCAGCCAGGATACCAGGGATCTCTCCGGCACATTCCGTTATGCAGTAGAAGACTTTATCGCTGCCATGAAGGCAGCCGGGATTCGTGTTTCCATAGATGCGACATACCGGCCGATCAAAAGATCTTATTTGATGCACTGGTGCTGGCGGATCGTCAATGACGGTGTTGATACGTCTACGATTCCTCCCATGGCTGGACTGGAAATCGAGTGGTCGCACGCTACGGCATCAGCATCCGTGAGAGCAGCCAGAGATATGGTGACAGCCTTATCTCTTCGGCGATTACGTACCAGACCCGCTCTGCGCTCTCAGCACAATCTTGGATTGGCCATTGACATGTCAATTTCGTGGCGAGGCATGGTCTCGATCAAGGATGCGGCCGGCAAAGTCGTACAAATTCAAACTGGGCCGCGTAGCGGGATGAACCGGAAGTTGATTGAAGTTGGCGCCACGTACGGCGTCAAGAAGTACGACGGGAGTGGCAGAGACGTGCCGCATTGGTCAAACAACGGTCGCTAGGAGCGCGAAGATGAAAATTTTTATACTAGTCCTTCTTGTTCCCTTGGCGACTATCGCGTTGGCCGGTGAGGTGGTCCCCAAGGATGTACAAGCCTTCATTCGGAACGCTGAATCCTGTGAGCACTTTGCCGGTGAGTTTGATAGCGATTTAGGCGAAGCGAGAAAAAAGGAAATCGAGCGCTCGGTCGTGAAATACTGCCAGCGAGCACAGAAGCAGCTTAAAAAACTCACTGCGCAGTACAAAAACGATGCTCGGGTGACTGACATTCTTCGCAGATACGCTTACGAATCGGTGACCAGTTTCAGATAGCGCAAGTTTTCGATCTGGATTGTGTCCACGACGTGGTGTATGAAGAGTTCGCCGGAATCGGCGTTTAGTAAGGCAGCTTTACCCTCGCGAACGCCACAACCCTGTCGTAAGACCCCTCAAAACCCAATTCCCTTAGGTCCTCGTGGATCTGCTTTAACTGACCATCTAGTAAGGTTGCCAACAACGTGCAAACCCGCATAGAATGCGGGGCACGCGGGTGTAGTTCAATGGTAGAATTTCTTTCTACCAAACAACCCACATAAGACCTTGATTTTATTGAGGTTTTTGATGGCTCAACGCCGAAACTACATAACCCAACTGACCCACCAAACTGACCCACAAGCATATCATAAAGTCAACGTCCCCAATGGCTTTTTTTATACTTGATATTGACCCCCCTCGGGATATTTAAACTAGCTATTCTTTTATAGAATATCTACCATATCATTTCCTCTTCATAGGTATAAAATCTATAAGGAAGTTTATAAACTTCGGATAGGTTCTCATACCAAAATAAAGGTAGAAGACAGGGAAGTATACAGGTAACAATCACGGTGTTAACTTGCCAACTATAATGCTATTTTCTAGCCTCTCTCAGGGTAGAAGAACATACCAAGCTAAACCAGAAGAAAAGCCAGTCAGAAACCAAAATCTCCCTACGAAAATTATCAAGCAATTTTCTTAGACATTTGCAACAATTTTCAATTGTTTCTATTCTACGTTATCGCTACGCGATAACAAAATGGGAGATTTTAACAACTTGTTCAAAAGCTTGTTTTTTAAGTTGCCTAGTGATGAATAAGTTGTTCCTAGCCCTTCATTTCTCGTTATTTCGACAACTTACAACTTGGATTGTTAATTATCACGATATTTAAGTTGTGATGATAAAGTGTCTTTTAACAGTAAAAAAACCAAACGAAAATCTTCAGATGAACCTATTTTCCAAAAAGAATAAGTTCGGTTCCAATGAGAATTATTTCTGAATTTTTTCTAGCCGTTCCAAAAAGAATAAGTTCGAAGTTGAGAAGAATAATTTCTAATTTTTTGTCGCCTGGTCTTCCCCTCTTTTTCTTCCAATCTAAATTGCTCATTTATGAGCAATTTCTTTCTTTCATTCAACTTCCTAAAAATATATTTTTGCAGATGCATTATATTTGATGCATATGCATTAAATATGATGCATTTCGAACGACCGTTCGTTTGCTTTTTCTAGAAGTTCGTCCTAGCATTTGGTTTCCTTAACTGAACGGAGGGAATCATGTCCCAAACAATCCCATATGGTCATTTTTCAGATGACCAATTAATCGAACCATTTCGGGTTTTAATTAAAAGCCGAGATACTTTGATTTTTATGAGACCAATTTCCCCATCTCTGAAAGATAGATTGATGAAAAGCTTTACAGAAGAAGGAGATATTGAAAGCTTAGAATGGCTTTCAGAAAAACTACCTAAGTAAAGAAAATGCCACCTATTTGGTGGCATTTTCTATTATGACCTGAACAAATCTATCACATTGTCGTAATTTTTATGTTTTCCTTTATAAATTATCTCAGGATTAAAAAGATAGAAGTTCGAAGTTCCTTGTTTTAGCTTTTTTATTACTTCCTTCTCGACAAGTGTTTTAATTGCTTTCGAAACGTTCGCCTTATTTATGCCTAAATGCTCAGTCATCTCTTTTTGAGTTATGTTGATGTAATTTTCAAAATCAGTTTTTCCAATAAGATAGGTTAAAACGTTCCATTGCTCACCTGTTAAACCTATTTTTGAAAGATGAATAAAGCTTTCTTGTAGTCCCACTATGTAATCTCCTCTTGTCCATTTTAATTTTTTTGGTATTAGAACAGTTAAAAATTCCGTTGCCTTAACTTCTTTTCCAGAATTATCTAAATAATTTCCATTTTCTGGCTGTTTAATTTTGCTTTTTTGAACTGCCATACTATCTCCAGTTGGTTAATATACCATCAATATATGGTAAATTTACCAACTGTCAAGTAAAATAGGTCAATATCTATATAGGTTTATTTTTTTCTCTCTTGTATTATTAAATAAGACACAGAAAACCTACTCCAATAAATTGGAGTCAAATCTATTTATTGAAATAAAAAACCATTTCAATAAATAGATTTTCGAATTAAATTCTATATCGAAGATGAAATACATATCCATATCGAAGATTTGACATTTCTCACTTTTGGCGAAGCCCTAAATAAGAAAATTTACATCGTTACTTCAACAGGTTTACAAGTTGAAGTAACGGGGGGAACCCCAGAGAAATCCACTTGTAAAGTCTTTTGAAATATGTTCACTCATCATATAAATAAATAGATAAATTTACGAAGTGTGTTGATTTGCATCGAAAAGTGACCCACTTTCCCCAGTAATTTGCAACTGAATCTGACCCACGTGAAGAGCACAATTCGACCTGTCTTATCGGCAGGACAACGGAGTGATCAACGTGGCTTTACTAGGCATCATTCGACGCTGGCACATACGTGACCAGATTCCTCTACGCGAGATCGCCAGGAGACTGGGCATCTCTCGCAATACTGTCCGGCGCTACCTGCGTTCGGAGATCACTGAGCCCAGCTACGCCGAACGCCATATCGCGAGCGGACTGGACAAATATTCTCTGCAATTATCGGGATGGCTGAAGAGCGAGGCGAGCAAGCCGCGTAAGCAGCGCCGTAATTTGAAACAACTCCATGCAGAGCTGCAAGAGCTGGGATATGAAGGGTCGTATGACCGCGTGGCGGCGTTCGCCAGGCAGTGGAAGGCGGGTCAAACTGAGTGGGTCAATTCATCGAGCAAACGAACAGGAAGGAGGTCTCGACTTAAATACGAACGATAATCGCATCAAAAGGACGGGTCGAATTTGGATGCAAATCCCGGGTCAAGATTCAGTGCAATTTAACATCTCTATGTACAAATAGGATACTGATGGATTGCTTGAGCCGTATGCAGGGAAACTTGCACGTACGGTTCTTAGGGGAGGGGATGACCGCGAGGTCGTCTCCTTACCCGACTTCATACGAGGGTTCGATTCCCTTCACCCGCTCCACGTCCCAGCGCCATTCCCAGCGCATTTTTCCTTTCAAAAAATTAATTGCCATAATGAGCATAGGTATTGCTTCGCATATATAATTCCACCTGTCTCGAACCAATACCACTTCAATACCATGAAAAAAGCTACGCTGATGGGCCGTTTGATTGCGGCAAGTCTGAGCGCGGGTGCCATGTGCGCTGCCCAAGCTGCTGTACCTAGTTTTGACCTCGGCGTGGCCTCCGGCTATAGCGCTGTGTTTTATGGCAACGTGAGCCAGGTACGCGACGTCGAGGGGCGTTTGGCGGTTGGCGGGGATTTGACGACGTCGGGATTCTCTTTCGGCTACCGCACCCAGGTTTCGACCAGCCTGCCGTCGCTGGTAGTGGGACATAACGTCGCGCTCGGTAGCGGCACGATCTACGCCTCCCCCGGGGCTGGCATCGACACCAACGCCAGCATCGGCCCGATTACGGAATATAAGAAAAACTGGTATGGATATGGTATTTATGGCGGCAACAATAGCTCGCTCAGCTACCTGGCGCTGAACAAGAGCAATGACGTCAGCAGCGTGCTGGATTTCAACGCCGCCAAGACCAGCTTCACGTCACTTTCCAGTACGCTGGGCAGCGCCGCCGCGAATGGGAGTATGCAAATCGACGGCGAAAACATGTACCTGAATGGCGACAACAGTTCCGCCCTGCAGGTGTTTAACCTGAGCAGCGGCAACCTGCACAATATGGTGCTGAACAATGTGAAGGCCGGTTCCACGGTGGTGATCAATGTGACCGGCTCCGATGTCACTTTCACCGGCGGCCAGGACGGGCAGCTGAAAGCGCTGCGCGCCAACGTGATCTACAACCTGCTGGATGCGAACGTGGTCAACGTCAACACCTTCGTCTACGGCACGGTGCTGGCCAACTACGCCGAGCTGCGCGGCGGCGGCCATCTGGAGGGCAACATCATCGCCAATTCGATGAATGGCACGGTGGAAATCGGCTATGAGCCGTTCAAGGGCTACATCGCGACGGCCGTGCCGGAGCCGTCCACCTACGCTATGCTGCTGGGTGGCCTGGGCATGATCGGCTTCGTGGCGCGTCGTCGCCGCGCCGCCGGTCCCGTCAACGCTTAAGACTTGCCCGGCGCTGCTTTCACCAGGTTGTTGCGCAGCTTGACGACAGCCTTTTGCAGCACCAGGAATTCTTCCGGCGTCAGGCCGGTGGCGTCGCGCAGATTCATATTCATGGCGCTTTCGCGCAGCGCGCGGCCCTCAGGCGTCAGGCCGACGCGCACCACCCGCTCGTCGGCCGCATCGCGGGCGCGGTGGACGTAACCCATGCCTTCCAGCTTTTTCAGGATCGGCGTCAGCGTGTTCGATTCCAGGAACAGCTTCTCTCCCAGGCCGCTGACGGTCTGGTTATCTTCTTCCCATAGCGCGATGATGGCGATGTACTGCGTGTACGTCAGCCCCAGCTTGTCCAGGATCGGCTTGTACGCCTTGCCGAACGCCAGATTGGCCGAGTAGACCGCGAAGCACAGGAAATCCGCCAGCTGCGGCGTGCCAGATTTGCTCATGATAGTTCTCCTTTAGCCTCAGTATATATCGGATGCGATTTAATCGAAAGTGCTTGACATGCCCGGCGGTGCTGATAATATGAGTCGCATACGCTTTGATCGAATGCGTGTTAAATCTAAAAGTGAAACTGCCGGCCGATACGGCGGTCGCTGATGTCGCGCGTGAATATCGGCTGCCTGGATGGCGTCGATCCTTATTCTTTCGATGCAGGCGTCAGTGACGGCGCCAGCCTGTCTACCGTTAATCTGGAGGACGCATAATGAATACCACCCACCGTCAACTCGTTGCCGCCACCGCTTTCGCTGTTGCTGCCCTGGTCGGCCAGGCCCACGCCGCCGCGCCGGCCACCTTCCATCACATCAAGCAGGTCAACGCCGGCGAGCTGAATGTCGGCTATGTCGATGAAGGCCCGGCCGACGGCCCGGTGGTGATCCTGCTGCACGGCTGGCCGTACGATATCAACAGCTTCATCGAAGTGGTGCCGAAGCTGACTGCGCAAGGTTACCGCGTCATTGTGCCGCACCTGCGCGGCTATGGCACCACGCGTTTCCTCGATCCGCAGGCGCGGCGCAACGGCGAACCGGCCGCGCTGGGCGCGGACGTGGTGGCGCTGATGGATGCGCTGAAAATCGATAAGGCCACGCTGGCCGGCTACGACTGGGGCGCGCGCACCGCCGACATCGTGGCGGCGCTGTGGCCGGAGCGGGTGAGGGCGCTGGTGTCGGTCAGCGGTTACCTGATCGGCAGCCAGGAGGCGGGCAAGCAGCCGTTGGCGCCGGCGGCGGAACTGCAATGGTGGTATCAGTTCTACTTCGCCACCGAGCGGGGCCGCATCGGCTATGAAAAGAACTATCGGGATTTCGCCAGGTTGATCTGGAAGCTGGCGTCGCCGCAGTGGCAATTCGATGACGCCACCTACGAACGCAGCGCGCTATCGCTGGACAATCCGGACCACGCGGCGGTGACAGTGTCGAACTATCGCTGGCGTCTCGGGCTGGAGCCGGGCGAGGCGAAATACGCGGCGCTGGAAGACACGCTGGCCAGGCTGCCGAATATCAGCGTACCGACCATCACCATGGAAGGCGATGCCAACGGCGCGCCGCATCCGGCCCCTGCCACGTACGCGAAACGCTTCACCGGCAAGTACCGGCATGTGACGATTACCGGCGGCGCCGGCCACAACCTGCCGCAAGAGGCGCCGGAGGCCTTTGCGCAGGCTGTGCTGGATGCCGGCAAGCTTTAACGGATCAGGGCAATCAGGATGATGATGGGCAGCGGTACGCCGAGCATCCACAGTAAGATTGAGCGCATGGTGTTCTCCTTGTTTTAAATGATGACGCGGGCGTGGTCGCGGTTGCGGCCACCGGCGATGGCGCTGACGGCGGCGATGAAGGCGCCGAGCAGCAGGGCAACGAACATCCACAGCGCCGAATGGGCGGCTGCCTTGCGGGCTTCTTCCGCTGCGGCCAGGGCTTTGGCCTTGGCTTCATCGGCCGCCTGCTTGGCCTGGGCGTAGACCAGGTCGACGCGCTGTTCGGCTTCGGCCTGCGTCAGGCCGGTGCGCTTGGCGATCACTTGCGCCAGGTACAGGCGGTCCTCGCCGCTGATCTTGCCGGCGGCCAGATCGGCCAGCAGGATGCGGTTGATTTCCGCGCGCTGCGAGTCGGTTGCCACTTCGCCGTCCGGCGAACGCAGGATCAGGTCGGCGAAGTAGCTGTTGGCGCGGCCGCTGCCGGCGGCACCGCCAGCGCTGGCGCCGGCAGCAGCTGCGGCCGGCGCGGCGGCAGTGGCGACTGCGGCGCCGGTGTCGATCGCACCGCTCAACGCGGCGCGGGCGCCGCCGGCCAGCACGGCCACCGTCACCAGCGTTGCCACTGCCCAGGCCAGCAGGCCGTGCGCGGTGTCGCGGAAGTAGACTTCATCGGTGTGGACCCGCGCCCACTTGACGCGCAGACGGCCGGCCATGTAGCCGCCGATGCCGGAAGCGGCCAGCTGCATGAAGGCGATCCACGCAATGCTGGCCGTGCCCAGCGGCACGCTGTTGTACTGGTAGGGCGAGACCGATGACAGGCCCAGGCCCATGCCGAGTATCAGCAGAATGAAGGACAGCGCGGCGGCGGCGGCGGCGCCCGCGAGGATCGCGCCCCACGAGACGCCGGAAGCGTAGCCGTCGCCGGCCGCTGTTGCGGTCACTGCCACGCCGGCGTTGAGAGGTTGTGTTTGCATGATGGCTCCTTATTGTTGGTGCCCCCATCATGCAGTGCCGCGCCCTCGCAGTATGTTCGTGCACCAACATAATGCGTCTATACTGTGAGGCCATTCCACACAGGGCAACTGCATGAATGTCGTCGGTCCGCTGCAACGCTTATCCACCCGTCTCACCTTTCTTGCATCCGGCCTGGCGATGGCGGCCTGGGCGCCGCTGGTGCCGTTCGCCAAATCCCGGCTGGGCCTGAGCGAGGCGGAGCTGGGGCTGCTGTTGCTGTGCCTGGGTGGCGGCTCGCTGGTGGCGATGCCGTTCACCGGCATGTTGACCGCGCGCTATGGCTGCCGGCTGGTGGTGCTGCTGTCCGGCGCGGCGATCTGCCTGATCCTGCCAGGGCTGGCGTTCGCGCCGACGCCGATGTGGCTGGGCGCCACGCTGCTGCTGGTGGGGGCGTCGATGGGCACGATGGATGTGGCGATGAATGTGCAGGCGGTGATCGTCGAGCGCGACAGCGGCAGCGCGCTGATGTCCGGCTTCCACGGCCTGTTCAGCCTGGGCGGCTTCCTCGGCGCCGGGCTGATGGCGCTGATGCTGTGGCAGGGCATGACGCCGACTGCGGCCACCGTCGTCATCGTCATGCTGGTGGCGTTGGCCTTGTTGCTGGCCGCGCCGCACCTGCTGCGCCATCCGGATGTGGCGGACCGCGATGCGCCGCTGTTCGTCGTGCCGCATGGCGCGGTGATACTGATTGGTGCGCTGTGTTTCCTGTGCTTCCTGGCCGAGGGCGCAATTCTCGACTGGAGCGCGGTGCTGCTGACGGCAGAGCAGGGTCTGGACGCCAGCCGTGGCGGCCTCGGTTACGCCGCCTTCGCCATCGCCATGACGCTGGGCCGCTTGACCGGCGACCGCGTGGTGGGCAGGCTGGGCGGCAAGCGCGTGCTGTTGCTGGGCGGCCTGTGCGGCGCGGCCGGCTTCTTCCTGTCGGTGTTGGCGCCGTCGGTGCCGCTGGCGCTGGTCGGTTTTGTGCTGATCGGGCTGGGCGCGTCCAACGTGGTGCCGATCCTGTTCACCGCAGCCGGCAATCAGAGCGCGATGCCGGCCAGCCTGGCGATCGCAGCGGTGACCACGCTGGGCTATGCCGGCATCCTGGCCGGGCCGGCGCTGATCGGCTTTGTCGCCCATGCGTCCAGCCTCACGCTGGCGTTCGGCGGGCTGGGTTGCTTCATGTTGTTGATCGCCGCCAGCGCCCGGCTCGGGGCCGCCAAAACGAGCTAAAAAATCCACCATTTTTAAATTGACATTCCAAATGGGACTGGTATTATGAAATCGTTTTCAGAAATCGAGAAAACGATTTCAGAAAGAGTTTTCATGTAGTCCAGTGTTGTCTGTGGTTTTACAGCCCCTCGCGCCTTCACCGGCCGGGGGGCTTTTTTATGCGATACTCGATTGCTGTCTTTCTGCCGAGGTGTCGATGCCTGTTTTGAGTGTTGTTCTTGCCGCTGCACTGGCCGCTGCGCCTGCCTGTGTGGAGCCGCCGCCCGATCCCGCCAATACCTATGACGCCGCGCATACTTACGCCAAGCTGGTGCATGACTATCCCGCCATCCGCATTGCCAGCGCTGTGTTGCCGCCCGGCGTCAGCAAGACGGCCGATCTGGTGTATGCGCAATACGGCGCGCGCTGCCTGACGCTGGACCTGTACCGGCCGCAGGGCGACAAGTTGCCGGTGGTGGTGTTTGTGCATGGCGGCGGCTGGAAGGCGGGCTTCCGCTCGGAGTTCGTGCCGATGGCGCTGCGGCTGGCGCAGCACGGCTATGCGGCGGTAACCGTCAGCTACCGCTTGTCCGGCGAGGCGCGTTACCCGGCGGCGGTGCAGGATGTGCAGGCGGCGGTGGGCTGGGTGCGCGCGCATGCGGCCGGCTACGGCCTCGATGCGCAGCGGATCGCGCTGGCCGGCGGTTCGGCCGGCGGACAGATTGCCAGCCTGGCCGGCGTTACCGGCGACGGCGTCAAGGCCGTCATCAATATCGACGGCCTGTCGGACTTCACCACCGAGCTGGCGCTCAGGCATGAGGACGATCCGAACAAGAATCCGTCTGCGGCCGGCGCCTGGTTCGGCGGCCGCTATGCAGACCAGGCGGCGCTGTGGCAGGAAGCCTCGCCGATCCGCTACGTGCGGGCCGGCATGCCGGCCATGCTGTTCATCGGCAGCGGCCAGCCGCGCTTCTCCGCCGGGCGCGAGGCGATGATGGCGAAGATGGCCGCCGCCGGCGTCGCCAGCGACAAAATCATTCTGCCGGACACCCCGCACGCGTTCTGGCTGTTCGATCCGTGGCTGCAAACAACGGTGGACGCCAGCGTGGCATTCCTGCATCAGAACTTGCCATAGCTCATGCTAGTATCTGAGCACTATGCACAAGACCATCCTACTCCTGCTGGCATTGGTACTCGGCGCCGGCGCGCCGTTGCTGTCTTATGCCGTCGAGCGGGTGGTGGTCGGCGCCACCTTCAACCACATCTACGAGCAGCGCGACGACGGCGGCTGGCAGGGGCTGGGCGTTGACGTGCTGCGCCTGCTGGCCGCGCGTGCCGGCGACACCCTGAGTTTCCGGCTGTATCCATGGCCGCGCGCGATGGCGATGGTGGAGCGGGCCCAGGCCGACATCCTGGTCGGGCCGTACAAATCGCCCGCGCGGATGAAAAACCTGTCCTATACCGACCATGCGTTCTACCGCGATCGCGTGGTGTTCTATGGCCGTCGGGGCGCTGACGTGCCGTGGCGCGGCGATCTGGCGCTGCTGAAGGACAAGCGCATCGCCACCGTGCGCGGCTGGCACTACGGCCCGCAGTTCGAGCAGTCGCGGCCGTTGTTCGACATCAATGAAGTGCCGCAGCTGGAGAATGGCTTGCAGATGCTGGCGCGCGGCCGCGTCGAGTTGCTGGCGACCAATGAACGCAATATCGCCGGCATGGTCGGCAGCCTGCGGCTGAACGAGGCGGTGACGCCCTTGTGTCCCGACATCGCGCAACTGGACGGTTATCTGGCGTTTCCGCGCGATCCCCGATACTCCACCGTGCGCGACCGCTACAACACGCTGTTTGCCGAGATGGTGCGCTCGGGCGAGCTGGCCCGGCTGGGCGCGCGTAACGGCGTGCTGGTGCCGCAGAACGACAGCGCCGCCCGCAACGCGGCTGCTTGCGCGGAGCACATCCGATGAAGCAGCGCCGATGGCCGTTGCTTGCGCTGCTCAGCCTGTGGCTGGCGCCGGTGCTGGCGCAGCCGCTGCCAGCCAGGTTTGCGCCGATCCCGATACAGTCCGTCTTCCGCCCGCTGCAAGCCAGAGGCACCGCCGACGACGCGCTGGCCAGCGGCCGCGTGGCGACCGGCGTGTACGCCCCGGGGATGCATGCGAGCAAGCGCTGGCGCATCGCCTTTCTGTTTCCGCACATGAAGGATCCGTATTGGAGCGGCGTCGCGTATGGCGTGCTCAGCGAGGCCAAACGGCTGGGCGTGGTGGCCGACATCCTGCCTGCCAGCGGCTATAACGACCTGCAGGGCCAACTTCGGAAAATGGAGCAGGCCATTGCCGAAAAGTACGACGCGATCGTGGTGTCGCCCATCAGCATGACTGCCAACAACGCCTCCATCGCCAAGGCCCGCGCGGCAGGCATCAAGGTGCTGCAACTGGCCAACGACAGCCGCAGCGACGACCTGCATCTGAAGGTGACCACCTCGCTGCGCGGCATGGGGCTGGAGGCCACGCGCTGGGTGATCCGCGACGCCGAGCAGCGCGGCCTGAAGACCATCAATCTGGCCCTGTTGCCGGGACCGATGGGCGCGGGCTGGGTCAAGGGCGAGGTGGACGGCACGCGCATTGCCGCGCAGGAAGCATCGATTGAAGTCAATATTCTGGACATCCGCTACGGCGACAGCGAGAGCGGTTTGCAGGCCCAATTGGCCGGACGCATCCTGGCGCGCCACGGCAATCGGCTCGACTACCTGCTGGCTTGCACCGGCTGCGCGCCGGCGGCGCTGGGGCCGCTGAAGGCGGCCGGGCTGAGCGACAAGGTGCGGGTGGTTGCCTACGACCTGACCGGCGACATCATGCACCTGATCCGCAGCAAGGAAATTGTCGCGGCGGCCGACACCAAGGGCGTCAGCCAGGCGCGGGTGGCGATCAATGCCGCCGTCAACCTGCTGGAAGGGCGGGCCACCGAGCAGCCGCACACCATTTTGGTCAAGCTCGGCATGCTGGATCAGCAGAACCTGGCCGGCTATCCTTTTGATACCTCGATCGCACCGCAAGGCTACCAACCGCAGCTGTCCTACGACCCGTCCAGGGAATAGACAAATCGGACGCGCATCCGGCCTGATCTTGCGTTACCCTATGCGGACGCAAAGACGAGGAGATCACGATGATCCCGAACCACGACCGGCGCCAGCCGCGCCCGGCAACATCGGACACCGCCGGCTGGCACTCATTTGATTTTATAGTGCGGCAAGCGCTGCAAGTACAGCGCGACATCGGCACGCCCGGCGCGGTCGAACTGCTTCAAAACATGGGACTGAATCCGCAAGTGATCGCCCGTGTGCTGTCGCCCGAGCGCAAGATCCGCTCCGAAGACCTGCACACGCTGACCGGCGACGCCTGAAACATCGGGGTCAGTCCTGGTGGTGGAAGGGCGCGAACCAGGTGACCAGGAAGGACGGGATGGTGGCTGCCATCACCAGCCAGAAGTAGTGCACATAGCCGAGCAGCTGTTGCAGGTGGCCGCTGACCACACCCGTCACCATCATGCACAAGCCCATCAGCCCGGTGCCGAAGGCGTAGTGGGTGGTGCTGTACTTGCCGGGCGCCAGCTGCTGCATCAGGTAGATCATGAAACCCACCGAGCCAAAGCCGTAGAAGAATTTTTCAATCGCCACGCCGGCGCAAATCACGATCAGGTTGTCCGGCTGGTAGTAGCTCATCAGCAGGAAGGTGACGTTGGGGATGTTGACCGCGCAGCACAGCGTGAACAGGGTCTTTTGCAGGCCGCGCCGGGCGACGAAGATCCCGCCCAGCAGCGAACCGAGCAGCACGGCGATCAGGCCGTAGGTGCCGTAGATCAGCCCCAGCATTTCATTCGACAAGCCGAGGCCGCCTTGCGCGACCGGATCGACCATGAAGAACGGGCCGATCTTTTCCAGCAGGCCTATGCTCAGGCGGAATACGAAGGCAAACGCCACCATCAGCCAGACGTCGCGCTTCTGGAAGAAGGTGAGGAAGGAATCGCGCAGGATGAAGGCGGCCTCGGCCACCGACTTCGGCGCGTTCTCGGCCTTGGCGCCGTCCGGCATCACGCGCAGGTGCCACACGGCGGTCAGCAGCGTGATGCCGGCCACCAGATAGAAGATGATGCGCCACGAATCGATCCACGCCGGGCCGAACACGCCGGCCTCGTGCTTGAAGTAGTGGGTGTGCAGCCAGCCGCTCAGGTACACCATGCCGCCCGAGGCGACGATCGGGCCGACGTTCCAGCTCAGGCTCTGGATGCCGCAGAACAGCGATTGCGTCTTGCTGTCCAGCGAGGTGACGTAGACGCCGTCCGAGGCGATGTCCTGGGTCGCGCCCACCAGCGACAGCAGGCCGAACAGAAACACCATGATCACCATGTAGTCCGGCAGCGACATCGCCAGCGCCACGCCGGCAAAGCCGATGCCGACAATCAGCTGTGCGCACAGCACGAAGAATTTCTTGGTGCGGTACATTTCGACGAACGGCGCGAACAGCGGCTTGATGGTGTAGGCCAGGATCAGGTAGCTGGCGTACTGCGCCGCCTGGCCGTTGTCCATGCCGAGGTTCTTGAACATGATGGAAGTCACGCTGGTGAGCATCATGTAGGTCAGCGCCATGGCGAAGTAGCCGCTCGGCACCCACAGCATCGGTGTGTTGCGCGCGAACATGGCGCGCAGCAGCGACGGCGGTTGTGCGGCCGGCGCCGGCTGGGGATCCTGCGATTGCTGCACAGTCGATTGTGCGGTCATAGTGTCATCCTCGTTGTTCTCAATTTTTCACCGGCTCTGCGGCCAGTTTATAAGGAAACCGCCGGCCCGAGGGCCGGCGGCGGTACTACGGTTGCGTTGCTCAGGCGGCGTTCGCGGTGTTGTGCGGACGCTGTTGGATCAGGTAATCGCGGTACCAGTGGGCGCTGTGCTTCAGCGTGCGCTGCTGCGTCGCGTAGTCCACATGGACGATGCCGAAACGCTTGGCGTAGCCGGAGTTCCATTCGAAGTTGTCCAGCAGGCTCCACAGGAAATAACCCTGAATATTAACTCCTTGCAGGCGCGCGTCGTTCAATGCCTTCAAGTGACGCAGTACGAAGTCGATGCGCGCCTGGTCGGCAATCTCGCCGTCGACGATGCTGTCCGGATTGGCCATGCCGTTTTCGGTGATGTAGATCGGTGGCAGTTGGTAATCGGCGTGCAGCTTCAGCAGCAGTTCGGTCAGGCCGTCCGGGTAGATTTCCCAGCCCATGTCGGTCTTGCCCAGCTTGAACTCCGGCTGGCGCGGCGGCGTTTCGGTCGAGCAGAAGGCGCGGAAGTAGTAGTTCAGGCCCATGAAGTCGATCTTCTGGTGGATGATGGCCAGGTCGCCCTCCTGCACCACCGGCGCGTTGTCGCCGTGCACCTTCAGCGCCAGTTCCGGGTAGCGGCCCTTGAAGATCGGGTCCATGAACCATTCGACCGAGCGCGAGTATTCGAAGGCGGCGGCGGCCCGGTCGGCCTCGCTGTCGGTGGCCGGGTCGGCGGTCCACTGGTTCAGCACGATGCCCAGCTGGGCCGAGCTGCCGACCTTGCGCATCGCCGTCATCGCCAGGCCGTGCGACAGCAGCAGGTGGTGAGACACCTGCACCGACTGCTTCAGGTCGGCCACGCCCGGCGCGAACTGCGCATTGCCGTAGCCCAGGTTGGCCGAGCACCACGGCTCGTTGTGAGTTGCAATCGTTTTCACGCGATTGCCGAAACGGCGCGCGACTTCGGCGGCGTAGTCGGCGAAATGATAGGCGGTGTCGCGGTTCAGCCAGCCGCCTTCGTTCTGCAGGCCCTGCGGCAGATCCCAGTGGAACAGCGTGACGTGGGCGTCGATGTGCTTGCTTTCCAGTTCCTTCAGCAGACGGTCGTAGAAGTCCCAGCCGGCTTCGTTCCACGCGCCCTTGCCCTGCGGTTGCACGCGCGACCAGGCCATCGAGAAGCGGTAGGCGTCCACGCCCAGGCCGGCCATGATGGCCACGTCTTCCGGGTAGCGGTGGTAGTGGTCGCAGGCGATGTCGCCGGTGGTGCCGTCGATGATCTTGCCGGGGGTGTGGGTGAACGTGTCCCAGATCGACGGGCCTTTGCCGTCGGTATTCCAGGCGCCTTCAATCTGGAAGGCGCTGGTGGCAACGCCCCAGGTGAACGATGGAGGAAATTGCGTGAAATCGGTCATTTTTATGTGGTTTTATCAGGTAGAAAGGGAGGGCATAGCGACGTTTGAAAACGATTTCACGCCTCGAATGATGATTAGACCTCAACTGAATGTGGGTGTCAATCGATTTAAAAAACGCCCTGGCAAGCCTGATATAATGCCGCCTCAATAAAATTTATCGACCATTCCGACCATGTCTTCCGATACGCCTAAAGACGCCCCAGCGCGGGCCATGTTGTACGACCCGACCGAACACCGCATCCGCAGTTTCGTCACCCGTGCCGGCCGCCTGTCGACCGCGCAGGCGCGCTCGCTGGAAGAACTGGGTCCGCAGTTTTTGATCCCGTATCAGAAGGCGCCGCTGGATTATGAGCAGACATTTGGCCGCAAGGCGCCGGTGGTGCTGGAAATCGGCTTCGGCATGGGCGGCACCACGGCGCACATCGCCGGCGTGATGCCGGACAAGGACTTCATCGGCGTGGAAGTGCACACGCCGGGCGTGGGCAGCCTGCTGAAGCTGATCGGCGAACAGAACCTGACCAACCTGAAGGCGATCCAGCATGACGCAGTGGAAGTGCTGAACTTCATGATTGCCGACGGCTCGCTGCACGGCGTGCATATCTACTTCCCGGACCCATGGCACAAGGCGCGCCACAACAAGCGCCGCCTGATCCAGGCGCCGTTCGTCAAGCATCTGGTGCAGAAGCTGGAAGTGGGCGGCTATATTCACCTGGCTACCGACTGGGAAGATTACGCGGTGCAGATGCTGGAAGTATTGAGCGCTGAAGAGGGCTTGCAGAACACCGCTGACGGCTACGCGCCGCAGCCGGCCTATCGTCCGCTGACCAAGTTTGAAAACCGCGGCCTGAAACTGGGCCACGGCGTGTGGGATCTGGTGTTCACCAGGAAGTAAGTCATTTGAGCAGCGCCGCGTTCAGGCGCTGCATCGTCTCGTCCGGCACGGACTTGGTGCACCACAGGCGCCGTTCATCGTAGACTGGCACCGAGAGCTTGCCGGTGCGTTCGCGTCCTGCCAGTCCCACCCAGCCCAGCATGCAGGCGTGCTGGCTGTTCGCCTTCAAGATCACCAGTTGCTGCTTGGCCGGCGTGCTGCGTATTTCGTACGGAATGCGGGCGGCGGTCAGTGCGCCGCTTACCTTTTCGATTGCCGGGCCTTGCGCGATGCTGTACTGGGTAAAGTGCTGCGGCGGCCGCTCGTTGTAGTGGATGATCAGCGCCGGCTCGGCGGCCACCACCGTCACCGGCGCGGCCACGGCCATCAGCGCGGCGGCGATCCGCCTCATTTCTCCAGCCGCTCCACGTCCAGCACCACGATGTACTGCAAGCGCTTGCCCTGCCATAGCGCGCCGCCGCGCACCTGCGCGTCGGTGGTGCTCAACTGGCCGGCGGCCTCCTTGCGGCGCAGCAGTTCGCGGAACTTGAGCGACGCCTTCTGTGACAGATAGCCGACCATGCGGCCCTCGATGAACACCGCTACCGCTTCGTTTTCGTAGGCATTGTGATCGTCCGGCATCAGCGTCGCCACATATGGCGTGGCGGCGGCCTGCTCGCCATGCTCACCGGCCAGTTCGCGCAGCGTGGCCTGGTAGCGCGACTCGTTCATCACCTCCACCATGAAGTGGCCGCCGTCCGCCCAGTGCAGCGCGGGCGCGCTATCCGGCAGTGTCGGCTCATACGGCACGCCGGTCGGCAGCGGCAGGGGCTTAGGCTGGTTCGGATTGGTCTTGATGATGGCGTAGACCACCGCCGCCGTGGCGGCGATGATCAGCAGGGAAATAAGGAGCTGCATGGCTTACCGTGTTGGGACAAAGGCCGACATCTTAACGCATGTCCTTGGACTGATAGACGATTTTGCCGCCCACCACCGTTTGCAATACCTTGATGTTGGCGATGTCCTCGGCCGGAATGGTGAAGAAGTTACGGTCCAACACAATCATGTCGGCTAGCTTGCCGACTTCCAGCGAGCCGGTGTCCTTTTCCTGGCGCAGCGTGTAGGCGGCATTCAGCGTGATCGCGCGCAGCACGTCGGCGCGCGGCATGCCCGGTTGCGCGGTCAGCTTGCCGGCGTAGGCCTGGCCGGTGTTGGGGGCGGAGGTGCGGGTGACGCCGACTTTCAGCGCGAACCATTCGTCCAGCGGATCGACCGGCCAATCGCTGCCATAGGCGACGCGCGCGCCGGCATTGAGCAGCAGCGCCTGCGGCTGCACCACCGCGTAGCGCTGCGGGCCGAGGTAGTCCTTCAGCGCCTCCACCGTATCCGGCGCCGGTTTGCCCCACTGGAAGGACAACACCGGCGTCACATCCAGCTTGGCGAAGCGCGGATAGTCGGCCGGGTCGACGATTTCATCGTGCGCCAGCGCCGGGCGTACGCGCTTGCCTTGCGGTGTGGCGCGCAGGTCTTCGATGGCGTCCAGCGTTTCGCGCACGGCGCGGTCGCCGTCGACGTGGATGTGCGGATCGATTCTGGCGCGCGCCAGTTCGGTCAGCGTGGCGCGCAGCGATTCGGCGGAGAAGTAGCTGGGCGGGCCGTTGTGCGGGCCGGGCTGCCAGCTTGGTTTTTCCGGCGTGCCTTTGTTTACCAGGTATGGCTCGATCATCGCGCCGGTGAAGGCTGGTGCGGCGATCACGCCGTCCATGAACAGTTTGGCGTGGCGCACCTGCATCGACGGCGCTACTTTGGTCCGCCCCTGGTCGAACTGCTTCTGCTGTTTCAGCAGCTCGGCCACCGTGCTTTTCGGCGTGCCGCCTTTATCCAGATCGATCAGCACCGCGAAGTGCGCGCGCGCCGTCAGCTTGCCCTGCTTTTGCAGGTCGGTGAAGGCGGTCATGGTTTCCGGATCGGTATAGGCGTCGAGGAAGCTGGTGATGCCCTGCTGGCGCATCGCCGCCAAGGCCGCCTTGGAGGCAGACAGGTTCTCGGCCACCGTCAGCGGCGGCAGCAGGTTCATCGCCAGATCCTGCGCAGCGTCTTCCAGCAGGCCGGTGGCGTTGCCTTGCGCATCGCGGGTGATGATGCCGCCCGGCGGATTGGGCGTGTCGCGCTCAATTTTGGCCGTCCGGATGCCTTTGGTGTTGAGCAGCGCGGAGTGGCCGAACGACGAGCGTACGATAATCGGCCGTTCGGTCTTCAGCGCATCCAGCATGGCGGCGGTGGTTGCCACGCCGTCCGGCTGCATCCCTTGCTGGAACCAGTTCACCACAATCATCCAGCGCTCCGGCGCGGCCTTCTTGTTGTTGTCCAGGCAGGCCTGGATGCGCGACTGGAACTGCGCCACCGTCAGCGACTCGTAATTCAGGCTGCAATTGAGCAGGCGGCTGCCGCCGGACTGCGGATGCATATGGCCGTCGATCAGGCCGGGCATCAGCATGCGGCCTTGCAGGTCGATGGTTTCGGTGTTCCTGCCGGCATACGCCCTGGCGCCGTCATTGTCGCCGACGTAAACGATGCGGCCGGCGCGCACGGCCAGCGCCTGCTGCACACTGTCCTGGGCGTCCACGGTGTAGACATAGCCGTTGCGGTAGACCACATCGGCCGGTTTCTCGGCGGCGCAGGCGGCCGACAGCGTCAGGGTTAAAGCGGCAAAACAGCCGATTCTGGTCATGCGTTCCTCTCCTGGGTGATACAAACGATTACAAATTCGCGGCGCACTAGTAGTTGCTATCAGTTATTGTCTGGCCTCTTATTATTTTGCCACCCTATAAGGATAACTGTGCCATGAAATTGAAATCGTCTGTGATTGCCGCCTGTGTTGTATTGTCCACCCTCACTGCTTGCGGCGGAGGCGGTTCCGGTTCCAATGGCTCCAATGGCGGCAACACCACCAAGCCTGCCGACAATCCGAGTGGTTTCAGCCAGAGCGATACCACGCTGGGCACCGGCACGCTGGCAAGCAATACGAATATCGTTGGCATCCGCTACTCCATGTGGCTGTATAGCGCCTCGGCGGCAGATCATAAAGGCACCAAGATCGACAGCAACCTGACCAGCGCCACGCCGTATGTGTTCACGCTCGGTTCGAGCAGCGTGCTGAAAGGCCTGGACCAGGGCGTGACCGGCATGAAGATTGGCGGCCAACGCACGCTGATCCTGCCGGCCAGCCTGGCGTTTGGCTCGACCGGCTCGGCTACGGTGCCGGCCAACTCGGGTCTGGTGTTTGACGTGCAGCTGACGGATGTGCAGACGCTGGCCGAAGTGCAGGCCTTCGGCTTTGTCGATAACGTCGTCGGCACCGGCACCACCGCCGCCACCGGCAACACCGCGAATGTCAAATACAGCGCCTACCTGTACAGCAGCACGGCCGCCGATCACAAGGGCATTCTGGTCGATACCAACACCACCGCCACCACCAACTTCGCGTTCAAGCTGGGCTCGGGGCAGGTGATTGCAGGCTTCGACCAGGGCGTGACCGGCATGAAGGTGGGCGGCAAGCGCACCGTCACCATGCCATCCAAGCTGGCCTACGGCAGCACCGGCTCGGGCGGGATTCCTGCCAACTCCGGCATGGTGTTCACCATCGAGCTGATCTCGGTTCAGTAAGTTTTTAGCGATGTGGCGCGGCGCAGCGGCGGCAGAAATGCCAGCAGGTTGCCCGCCAGGACCAGCGCCAGGCCCGCCAGGGCCGGCGCGGTCCAGTGATATCCTTCGTAGAAGGTCGACACGGTCAGCGCCACGATGGGAAACAAGACCGTGGAATAGGCCGCGCGGTCCGGGCCGATGCGGCCCACCAGCATCAGGTAGGCGGTAAACGCGATCACCGAGCCGGGAATCGCCAGGTACAGCAGGCCGCCGAGGTAGCGCGGCGCCGGATCGATGGTGAACGGCATGCCCAGGGCCAGGGCGCCGAGGCCCAGCGTGGTGGCGCCGATCAGCATCGCCCAGGCATTGGTCAGCAGCGGCGTCAGGCCCAGCCCCATGGACTGCATGCGGCTCGACAGCAGATTCCCGCACGCGAAGCAGAGCGTACCGCCCAGCGACAGCGCGAGGCCGAGCAGCGTATGGCTGTCCTGCCAGTGGCCGGCCATCTGCGGCGCGAACAGCAGCACGATGCCGCCCAGGCCGAACAGCGCGCCCAGCATCACCTGCGGCTTGATCGGTCGGCCGAGGAACAGGCGGCCGGTGATGGCGATCCATAGCGGCGCAGTGGAGAACACCACCGCTTCCAGGCCGCTGGTGATCCACTGGCTGGCGTAGTAGAAGCACAGGAAGTTCAGGCAGAACAGCGCGATCCCCTGCGCGACCAGCCACGGCCAGGCCTGGCGCGGCGGCCACCACGGCTTGCGGCCGATGAGCAGGATGGCCATCAGGACGGCGGCGGCGATCCAGAAGCGGTAGGCGATCGACACCGGCGCCGGCACCACGCCGAGCTGGAAGGTAATGGCGATCCAGGTGGTACCCCAGATCAGGACGGTGACAAGGTAGAGAAAAATATTCATGCCGCCAGCTTGCCGGGATGGCGGCGCGGCGACTTGTCTGAAATTGCGCATATCGCGGCGGCGGCCGGCGCCCGCCGGGCGCGCGTGCTAGACTTTCCTCATCATGACGACCCGTCCCGCCATTGCCAACGCCCTCGAATCGACGCCGCTGCCGGATGGTGCGCTGTCGCGCTCGGTATTCAAGACCATGTCGGAGACCGATGCGACGCTGGAGCGCTTCGCCTGGCTGGGGGATGAACTGGCGGTTGCCATCTGGCGGCGCGACACGGTGGTGGCGGAGACCAGTTACGACAAGCCGGGACACCATACGCTGTCGTGCTATATGGACGGCGGCCATCGCACCGAGCGTTGGGAACTGCCAGGCATCTACGGCGGGCCGCAACGGCTGTGCACTTTGCCGGACTGGCACGAATCCAGCTGGACGGTGCGCGGGCATATGCACTTCATGCACCTGTACTTCCTGCCGGAGCATTTCACGCGGCGCGCGGTGGTGGCGCTGGACCGTGAGCCGCGCGAACTGACGTTGAGCGACCGCACGTATTTTGAACATGAGCGCATCGCCCGGATGTGCGGCATGCTGGCAGCGATGCCGTGGGAAGGGGCGGACGCGCAGCTGCGCGCCAACGAAGTGGCGCACGAGACGCTGAGCGACCTGCTGCTGGCGCAGTCGATACCGCAGCATCAGCCGCGCGTGCGCGGCGGCCTGGCGCCGGTGGTGCGCCGTCGTCTGGCGGAATACATCGAGGCGCATCTGGCGCGGACCATCACGGTGGGCATGCTGGCCGAGCTGGCGTGCCTGTCGGAATACCATCTGCTGCGGATGTTCAAGGCATCGTTCGGCATGACGCCGTCCGCCTGGATCGCCGCGCGCCGCATCGACCGCGCGCGCCGGTTGCTGAAGACCGGCGCGCAGCCGTTGCAGCAGGTCGCCGATGCCTGCGGCTACGCGGACCTGAGCCACTTCAGCCACCGCTTCCGCGATGCCGTCGGCGCGGCGCCGAGCCGCTACCGCGCCATCGTCAACAGCTGAACCGTCATTCCATCTCGTTGATCAGGTCGACGATTTCTTCGCCGTAGGAGGCCAGCTTCTTCTCGCCGACACCGGAGATGCCGCGCAGTTCATCCAGCGCGGTCGGGCGCGCCTTGGCGATTTCGCGCAGCGTGGCGTCATTGAAGATGATGTAGGCGGCGACGTTGTGTTCGCGCGCGGTGCCCATGCGCCAGGAGCGCAGGCGATCGAATATCCGCTGCTCGTGCGCCGACAGGTCGCTTTCCACATAGCCCTTGGCGGCGCGGCTCGGCTTGGACGCCTTGACCGGCTTCTGGTACTGGCGCAGCTGCACCTTCTGGCCGCCCTTGAGCACCGGACGGGCGGCGTCGGTCAGCTTCAGCGAACTGAATTGCTCGTGATCGACCGTCAGCAGGCCAAGCGCGATCACCTGGCGCAGGATGGCGCGCCATTCCTGTTCGCTGCGGTCGGCGCCGATGCCGAACACCGACAGCGAGTCATGATGCCAGGTCTTGATGCGCTCCGTCTCCTGGCCGCGCAGCACGTCGATCACATGGCCGGCAGCGAAGCGCTGGTCGACGCGGTACACGGTCGACAATATCTTCTGCACCGGCACCGTGCCGTCGAACGATACCGGCGGAATCAAGCAGGTATCGCAATTGCCGCAAGGGCCGGCCTGTTCGCCGAAGTAATCGAGCAGGCGCACGCGCCGGCAGCTCAAGGTCTCGCACAGGCCGAGCATCGCATCGAGCTTGTTGCCCAACACCCGTTTGAAGGTTTCGTCGGCCTCTGACTCGTCGATCATCCGGCGTTGCAGCACCACGTCCTGCAGGCCATAGGCCATCCAGGCGTTGGCTGGTTCGCCATCGCGGCCGGCGCGGCCGGTCTCCTGGTAGTAGCCCTCGATGCTCTTCGGCAGATCCAGGTGGCAGACGAAGCGCACGTCCGGCTTGTCGATGCCCATGCCGAAGGCGATGGTGGCGCACATGACGATGTTCTCTTCGCGCAGGAACCTGGCCTGGTTGGCGGCGCGCACCGAGTGCTCCATGCCGGCGTGATACGCCATCGCGCGCACGCCGTTCTCATTGAGGAATTCGGCGGTCTCCTCGACCTTCTTGCGCGACAGGCAGTAGACGATGCCGCAGTCGCCGCTATGTTCGGTGGTGATGAAGTCCAGCAGCTGCTTGCGGCCGTTGGCCTTTTCGACGATCTGGTAGCGGATGTTGGGGCGGTCGAACGACGACACGAATTGCGCCGCGTCCTGCAACTGCAGGCGGTGGACGATTTCGGCGCGGGTCTGCGGATCGGCGGTGGCGGTCAGCGCGATGCGCGGCACGTCGGGGAACTGCTCGTGCAGGATCGACAGCTTGATGTACTCGGGGCGGAAGTCATGGCCCCATTGCGACACGCAGTGCGCCTCGTCGATGGCGAACAGCGCGATGTTCGAATTCTGGAACAGGTTCAGGCAGCGCTCGGTCATCAGGCGCTCGGGCGCCACGTAGACCAGATCGATCTCGCCGGTGCGCACCAGGCGCTCGATGCGGCTGGCCTCTTCGTAGGTCTGGGTGGAGTTGAGGAAGGCGGCGCGCACGCCGACTTCCTCCAGCGCGTCAACCTGGTCCTGCATCAGCGCGATCAGCGGCGAGACCACCACGCCGACGCCGTCGCGCAGCAGCGCGGGAATCTGGTAGCACAGCGACTTGCCGCCGCCGGTTGGCATCAGGACAAGGGCATCGCCGCCGCCGGCAACGTGGCCGACAATCTCCCCTTGCTGCCCGCGAAAGGCCGGGTAGCCAAACACGGTTTGCAACAAGTGGAGGGCGCGTTCGTTATTATCCTGATGAATCATGATGCTACTGCAACTACTTTATAAAAGGTTTAGTCCTTCCAGACGATCACGCCAGTGTAACCTGTGATGAGCACCAGCAGGCCAAAAGCGATGCGATACCACGCAAAAATCGTGAAAGTATGCGAGGCGACATAGCGCAGCAGCCAGCGCACGCAGAAGAACGCCGAAATAAACGCCGACACGGTGCCGATGGTAAACATCGGCAGGTCGGACAGCGCCAGCAGGTCGCGCGCCTTGAACAGCGAGTAGGCCGAGGCGATCAGCAGGGTCGGAATCCCGAGCAGGAAGGAAAACTCGGTGGCCGCTTGGCGCGAAAAGCCGAACATCATGCCGCCGATGATGGTGGAGCCGGAGCGGCTGGTGCCGGGAATCAGCGCGAAAGCCTGGGCGACGCCCATTTTTAAGGCATCCAGCGGCGTCATGTCGTCGACCGAATGGATACGCACCGAGACCGGGTTGGCGGCCACATGGCGTTCGACGATCAGGATGACGATGCCGCCGATAATCAGCGCCAGCGCCACCGGCACCGGTTTGAACAGATGCTCCTTCAGCAGATTGCCCAGCGCCAGGCCGAGGATGGCCAGCGGCAGGAAGGCGATGGCGATATTCAGCGCGAAGCGTTGCTGCTTGCGGTCGGAGGTCAGCCCGGTGGTGACCTTGGCGATGCGGGCGCGGTATTCCCAGCAGACGGCGAAGATGGCGCCGGCCTGGATCACAATTTCAAATACATTAATTTTTTCTTCCATCCCCTGAAAGCCCAGCAGGTGTTCGGTGAGGATCAGATGGCCGGTGGAGGAGATCGGCAGGAATTCCGTAAAACCTTCAACCAGGCCCATGATGAGGGCTTTCAGCGCGAGAACAATATCCATGAAATTAAGTATTTACGTGTGAAAGTAGGAGCAAACCGTCGAAGCTTAACATGTTCAGCATGTTGTTTTCTGATTATGACTCAACCGTAATACCCCCGTTTTTGTCTGACAAGCGAAAAAAAGCCCCCGCAGCGGTGCCGCGAGGGCAAAGTGCGACCCCAACCGCGTCGCGAGGGAGATCACTCCGGGGTCAGGTCGAGGCGGGCGCCGTAGTAGCGCTGGAAGTCGCGCGGCGGCATCCATTCAGTGGTGTTGACCGCCACCGGCGTGTTCGGCGCCTTCGGACTCCAGGTGCCGTTGGCGATGGCGTTATTCAGGCCGGTCGCGTAGCGCTTGTCGAAGACGTTGTTGACGAGGAAGGTGAGCTTGTAGCGGTCTTGCTTGTCTTTCACACCAAAGCTCAGGTTGGTGATGCTGTAGGCGCCCTGGATCGTGCCCGGATCCTGGTTCAGCGAAAATTGCGTGCGGCTCTGGTAACGCGTCGAACCGGCAATGAAGCCGTTGAAGCTTTGCGAGGCCAGCATCAGGTCATATTGCCCGCCCAGGTTGACTTTGACCTTGGGCGCGTTCGGTAGCGTCTTGCCGGCCAGGTTCTGCACGAAGGTGTTGTTGTACTTGGGATTTTGCGCGCAGCCCGGACCGGGTACGCCCGCCGTGCCGGCGGCGTTGATGACGTTGTAGCATGGCCCGTTCTCAAACGATTGGATCGTCGCTTCGGTATAGGCTAGGCTGCCGTTCAGCTGCAGCGCACGCGTCACGCGGACATTGCCTTCCACTTCCACACCTTGCGTGCGCAATCCGCCGATGCTGTTCAGGCCGGTGCGGAAGGTGCCGTCGTCGTCGAAGAAGCTGGACGATTGCTGGAAGTGCCTGAAGTTCGTTCTGAAAAGCGCCACGCTGAACATCGCGCGGTTGTCCCACAGGCTTTGCTTCCAGCCCAGCTCGTAGCTCTTCGCGGTTTCCGGCGCCACTGCCGGCAGTTTGGCGGTGGCGGCCGTGAAGCCGGAGGTCAGGTCGTAGGCTTTGCCCTTGTGACCGGTCGATGCCATCGCGTAGAACATGGTGTCCTTGTTCTGGCGGTGTTCCAGGCCCAGCTTCCAGGTGCTGCTCTTGTCGTTGTCGGACTTGGTGTAGAACTCGGTCTGGGCGAAGGCTTGCGGCGGCACTGTGTAGCGGCGGAAGTTGTAGCCGGTGTCTTCGTCGTTGTAGCGGGCGCCGGCGATCAGGCTGGTATTGGCGCGGAAGTCCCAGGTGCCCTGGCCGTAGATGGCCTTGCTGGTGTTCCAGGCGTCGGCGCCGTAGGAGGTGCCGTAGGCCTGGATCAGCGGTACCTTGGTCAGCTCGCGCGTCAGGTCGTTTTTGCCGTACCACAGGCCGGCCACGTAGCGCAGCGCGCCCTTGTCCGGCGAGGTCAGGCGGAATTCCTGCGTGGTCGATTTGACGTCGAAGAAGCCGTACTGGTACAGCCCGCCGTGCATATTGGTCGGCTGGCCGTTCGGCAGCAGCAGGAAGGGCAGGATGTCGACGTCGGTGTTGTCATTGTCCTAGTAGCCGTCCATATGGTATTTGCTGTAGGACGAAATGGAGCTTAGCGTGTGGCCGGCCAGCGCGCTGTTGTCGTCGAACGCCCAGTCCAGCTTGACGCCGGTGCCGGCGTCGTGGAACTTGCCGCCGGTCGGATAGTCGTTGCGCACGTCGCGGTTGTCCGGACTGATGTGGATGCCGGCCAGTACCACCGACGGCGGCAGCTGCGGCGCGTTGCGGTACAGCGCGCCCGGCGACATCGAGGTGAACGCGGTCGAACAGCAGAATTTTTCGGTGCGGTTGTAGTGCGGCGTCAGCGTCAGGGTCAGTTGATCGAGCGGCTGCCATTCCAGTTTGCCGCTGATGTTGTCGCCTTTGCTGCCATTGAGCTTCTTGCCGGTGGTGAGGTTGTTCAGCGTGCCGTCGAAGCTGGTCTTGCTGGCGGCCACGCGCAGGCGCAACGTATCCGACACGGCACCGCCGGTGCTGACGCCGATGCGCCATTCGTCGTCGTTGGTGACGTAGGTGGTGGCTTTGGTTTTCCACGGTCCGCCCAGCGGCTGGGTGGTGATGTTGATCGCGCCGGCGATCGAGCTTTTGCCGAACAGCGTGCTTTGCGGGCCTTTCAGCACCTCGATGCGGCCGACGTCCGCCAGGTCTTTGAAGGCGCCGGCCTGCATGCCGAGCGGCACGTCGTCGACGATCACCGCCACATCGGCCTCGACGCCGATGCCCAGCGAGAAGGTGCCGATGCCGCGCATATTGATGCTGAAGTTGCCCGGCTGGGTGCCGTAGGACAGCGTCAGTGCCGGCGACAGGGCCGGCACGTCTTCCAGGTCGCGCACATTGGCGCGTTGCAGGACCGCGTCGCTCAGCACGGTGATCGAGGCTGGCACGTCCTGCAGGTTCTGCGCGCGCTTGTTGGCGGTGACGATCACCGATTCCAGCTTGCCGCTGTCGGCTTCCTGCGCGGCGGCCGCGCCGCCTATTAGCGCTAAAGTGACTGCAGCGGTGATGCGCCGCAGTTTCAGTTTTTTCGGTTGCATATTGTAGTCTCCGTTATTATTAAAGTAGATTGTGGTAACGTTTCCATTTGTGTTAAAAAAATCCGCCGGTATCGTGAAATGACCGGCGGGGCTAGGGGACTTACTTGCTGCTGATGTTGAGCGGAGCTTTCAGCTTTTGTGCGTAATTGCGGACATAGGCATCCCAGGCATTGGCGTCGGCGAAATCGCCTTTGCTCCAGCCGGCGCCGAAGTAGTAGACGAATGGCTTGCCCGGTTGCGCGCTGCCGACCGTCAGCTGCTGCTTGTCGACCACCGCGAACTCCTTGGCGCCGCCCGGCAGGATCACGCCGCAGCCGGTGTTGCCGTCGTCGCCGTGCGCCGGCTCCCAGTAGCTCGCCCAGCCGCCATCGGCGTCGGTGACGTAGTGGCCTTCGCCATCGCGCTGGACGATGCCGACGCCGACGTTCAACGGCGCCCTGCCGCCTTTGAAGGTGCTTTCAACGCGCGTCAGGTTGGAGCCGGCGTCGATCGAATAGCGTTTTACTTCGGAGACCTTGCGGCCATTGCCGGCGTCCCACTCGCCGTAGGTCAGTTCGAACACGGAGCGCAGCGGGCCGTCGGCCAGCACCTTCCAGCTTTTGAAGTTGGACGAGTTATGCAGCCTGCCGTCGGCGTAGATGGTGGTGCCGCCGCAGCCACGGCTCTGGCCCACGCTGTAGTAATCCAGGCCTTCGCCTTTGTCGTGGTGATACTCGCCGCGCTTGTACCATTTGTCGATGACCGGCGTGCGTACCTTCTTCACCCACACATCGACGCCGCTGCTGATCAGCTGTTCCTTCGGGTCGTTGATGATGGCCGGGCCGTAGACGCGGTGCACGGTGCGGTCGCTCTCCCAGGCGAAATCGTCCAGACGCTCCGGCACGAAACGCGCATGGGTTTTCACGTCAGCCGGCGGCACGGCGGCCAGTTGCGCGGCCGGCAGCACCAGATAGCGGCGCGTTTCGTTGGCGGCCAGGTTCACCGGAAACAGGATGTTCTTGCCGATCACCTGGGAGCTGACGATGGCCGAAGTGGCGGCATCCATCACCACCGGTTTGCTGATGCCTTTGCCGACTGCGACTTCCGCCAGCTCGTCGCCGCGCACGCCGCCGGTCGGATTGCCGACGCTGACCGTCTGCGGCTTCGCCTTCTCCAGCGCCGCCATCCGATACAGCTCGCTGCCGGCCAGCAGGAAGCCGCCAACGCCATACACTTCGGTCAGATTGTCATCGAAGACTTTCGGCGCCAGGCCGATCGGCTGCACGTGCGTCAGCTTGCCGTCCGCCTGCACGTTGGCCACCAGCGCGGTCCATGCTTTCTGCACCGCCGGCTTGAAAGCCTTCGCATCCAGCAGGCCCTGATTGACGCCCCAGGCGAAGGCATAGGTGTACAAGGCCGAGCCGCTGGATTCCTTCATCGAATAAGTGGCCGGATCGAGCAGACTGGCGCGCCACAGACCGTCCGGCTGCTGCAATGTCAGCAGCTTGGCCGCCATGTCCTGGTACTGCTGCACAAAGCGCGCACGCTCCGGATGATGCTCCGGCAGATACTGCAGCACACGCACCAGGCCACCCATCACCCAGCCGTTGCCCCGACTCCAGTAGACCTTCTTGCCATTGGCTTCGCGCTTGTCGAAGTAATTCGAGTCGCGGAAGTACAGGTGTTCTTCCTTGTCGTACAGGTAGTCCGAGGTCACCCACCATTCGCTGATGGCGAAGTCGAGGTAGCGCTGGTCGCCGGTGATGGACCACAGGCGCAGCCAGGCCGGCGGCGCCATGTACAGCGCGTCGCACCACGACCAGCGGTCCTGATTGCCCTTGACGGTGAATTCCAGCGTGCCGCTGCGGCGGTTGGCGAGGATGTTGTCGAAGTGCGCGCGCATCGGCGCGATCATCTTCGGATCATGCGTTTGCAGATACAGCTCGGCGTAGGTCTGGCCGACGATGTGATCGTCCGCGTGATAGTAGTTGGGGCCGAGCTTCCAGTTGTTCTTTTCGCCCATGGCGATCATCGCATCGCGGTATTTGCGGTCGCCGGAAATACCGGCCAGCGCCATGATGCCGTTGTAGCCTACCGCTTGCGTCCAGTCGTCCGGACGGTGCTTGCTGGGATTGGCCAACTGCCAGTCGGCCACGCGCTCCATCACCGACAGCACGGCTTTCGGATTGATGGCCGCCGATGGTGCGGCCGCCTGCGCGGCAGGCGTCTCGGCGGCGTAGGCGGGAACGGCTTGATACAGTGCCGCCAGGGCGGCCAATACGGCTATGCGTAGATGCGATGATGTCATGCGTTGTGTCTCCTCTATGGGTTTTTATTTGTACATCGGTCCTGCGGTGACGAACGGGCCTCCCTGGAAGATGGTCGGTGCGTCGCCCGCCGCCGGGTAGTCTGCATTATCCGGGAAGTGGCCGGCGAAATTTTTTGAGCTGTGCTGCGGCACATAGCCCAGGTGCGAGGCGTGCTTGTTGTCCCACCATTTGGTGGCGTTGTCCGAGGTGCCGAAGGTGATGGTGTGGCCGACGCGCGGCGTGAACAGCGAGCAGCGGATCAGCTCCACCAGATCGTCATAGGCCAGGTAGGTGACCATCATGCGCGGGTTCTTCGGTTCCGGGAAGGAGGAGCCGATGCGCAGGCACACGGTCTCGGTGCCGAAGCGGTCGTAGTAGTAGCGCGACAGCGCTTCGCCGAAGGCTTTCGACACGCCATAAAAGCCGTCCGGCCGCAGCGGCATCTGGGCGTCCACCAGTTGCGTGGTCGGGTAGAAGCCGACCACATGGCTGGAGCTGGCGTAGATCACGCGCTTGACGCCGCACTTGTGCACCGCCTCGTACAGGTGGTGCAGGCCGAGGATGTTGGCGTTCATGATCGGTTCGAACTTGTCTTCGACCGAGATGCCGCCGAAGTGCAGCACGGCGTCCACGCCTTCCATCATCTGCATCACTTTATCGCGGTCGGCCAGATCGCCGATAACGATTTCCTCGCCTTCCTGCGCCGGGCCGAGGTCCTTGACATCGTTCAGGCGAACCACGTCGGCCCAGGCCTTGGCGCGTTCGCGCAGCACGGTTCCCAGGCCGCCGCCAGCGCCGGTCAGCAGGATGCGTTTGAAGGGTTTTTGGTTTGAAGTAGGGGTCATGGTTTTTATGTGTTTAGTTAAACGTTTAATCGCAAGTATAACCATTTTGCCGCTGCGGTCAATCTAAACGTATGCTGCGGCGCTTTACCTGCGCAGAAAAATCACATACCATTTGTAAAACGTTTTCCACAATAACCGAGACACCACATGACATCCTTGAATTCCACCGCGCTGGCCGTGTTGCTGGCCTTCGCTCCCGCCGCCGCCGTAATCGCCCAAACCACCCCCGCCAATTATGTGCCGCCGCTGGCCGCCACGCCGATGAACCGCATCGTGCAGGACAACGCGTACAAGCAGCTGGACTTCTTCTTCAAGAAGCTGGTGGCGGAACGCGAAGCGATGCTGCTGGACGGCGCCTCGCCGTTCAAGAGCGGCGACAAATTCCTGCCGGGGAAAGTGGCCGCTGGCCTGGGTCATGTGCTGCTCAACACCGCCAAGGACGATCCGTCGCTGGCGCAGAAGCTGAAGGATTACCGCGACATCGCCGACATGACGGTCGGCATGGACAACCATACCTGGGGCATCTACTACTACATCGGCACGCTGGTGAAGCTGAAGCAGGCCGGCTTGCTGGAGCGCGCCGTCAGCCCGGAGACGCTGGAGAAGTTGCGCAAGCAGCTGGACTGGCGCACCTTCGTCACGCCGCAGTGGGACTTGATCAGCCTGCCGACCAATTACTACGGCGTCGCCTTCAGCATCGCGCGCCTGCGCATGATGATGGGCTGGGAAGACGACAGCGCCGGCAAGGTGCTGTTGGAAAAGATGATGTCCCACTATAAAAAATACTCGGGCAAGTTCGGCTTCTCCGACGAGACGGACGGCGAGGGACGCTTCGACCGTTACAGCATCCTGCTGATCGCCGAGATTTGTGAACGCTTCCTGGAAACCGGCCTGCAGCCGGACGCGGAGCTGAAAATCCTGCTGCGCAAGGCGGCCGACATCGCGCTGAATGTGACCAATACCGCCGGCGAGGGCTTTAGTTTCGGTCGCAGCCTGGGGCCTTACGGCGAGACGGCGCTGGTGGAAATCCTCTCCGTATCCGCCTATCTGAATGTGCTGACGCCGGAAGAGAAGCAGTATGCCTACGCCTTCTCGTCGCGCGTGGCGGCGCGCTACATGGACTTCTGGTACGACCCGTCGATGCAGTCGATCGACATGTGGGGCAAGGGCCGCCGCACCGATACCTATCGCGGCAAGCACCGCATCCTGGGCGAGAACTTCTCGCTGCTGCATCAACTGCTGTCCACCAACGAGACGTGGAACGAGGCGGGCTTCAAGGATGCGCAGCCGAAGGCCGATCTGCAGGCGTGGCTGGACAAGAACCGTCCGCAGTTCAGCGTGACCACCTTTGCGCAAGGCGACTATGACCGTGCGCTGGCGATTTTCCGCGACGGCAAACATGTGGTCAGCCTGAACATGATCAACGGCGGCGCCAGCCAGCATGACAACAGCCCTTACTATCCGCTGCCGTTCGCGCCCGGCATTGTCTCCGGCGTGGCCGATGGCGGCGGCGCGCACGCGCAGCTGCTGCCCAAGTTCACCATGGCCGATGGCGCGCAGCTGATCGGCGCCGCTTGGATCAAGGACATCAAGACCAGCAGTAGCGGCCAGCGCCACACCATCACCTATCGTCAGGATGAACTGGACAAGCTGGGCAAGCGCGCGCCGGTGAAGGATGCGCGCATCAAGCTGAGTACCACCTACACGCTGGAGCACGGCGTGATGACCCGCACCGATGTCTACACGCCGGTGGGCACGCAGGAAGTCGACAAGATCGTACTGGAATTCGCGTCGTTCTCGGATCAGGCTACTATTAAGGGCAATACCGTCACTTTCGCGCAGGGCGATGTGAAGGAGTACAGTGTCAGCGGCCTTCAGCAATGCCAGTCTGCGCCGACCAACGGCAGCAAGGATTTCCAGGCACCGTATGGTGCGATGAAAACCCTGGTGACCTGCAGCACCGGCAAGCTGTCGATGAGGGAACCGCTGGCGATCAAGTGGACCATCAAGTATCAATAAAGGAGTTGTATGCCGCATCTGACTATCGAGTACACCGCTAACCTGGATGCGCATTCCGATGTCGGCGCCTTGTGCAAGGCGCTGTCGCACACGCTGGTCACGTTGAAAGACGCGACCGGCGCGTTGGTCTTTCCTCTGTATGGCACGCGCGTGCTGGCTCACCCGGCCGTGCAATACGCGGTCGCCGATGGGGAGCAGGGCAGGATCTTCCTCTATCTGAACCTGCGCATCACGCCGGGCCGCAGCCCGGATCTGGTCAAGACCATCGGCGATACCGTACTGTCGGCCGCCAGGGAATATCTGGCGCCGGTCATGGACAAGCTGCCGCTGCGCCTGACGCTGCACATCGACGAGACACCGCCGGCGTACGAAGGCAAATTCACCAACTAAAAATACATCAGGAGACAAAGAATGCGTAGAGTGTGGAAGCTGCTGTTGTTATCAGGCTGCCTTGCCGCCAGTATGGTGGCGGGCGCGCAGGACGATCAGGCGCCGGGGCAGGCGCAGGCCAATCAGGGAGCGGGAAAACGCGCCGATCTGGCGCAGCGGCTGCCGACGCTGCAAAACATCTATGGCCGCCAGCACCTGTCGCTGAACGGCCGCTGGCATTACATCGTCGATCCTTACGAGACGGGCTTCTACAACTATCGTCGCCAGCCGTTCGACCAGTCGGCCACCGGCGCCGGCGGTTTCTACGACGACCGCAAGCCCCGTTCCAAGGACGATGCGGTTGAATACGACTTCGACGGCTCGCCGACGCTGGCGGTGCCGGCCGACTGGAACTCGCAGAACGCCAAGCTGGAATTCTACGAAGGCACGGTGTGGCTGCGGCAGAAATTCAACGCCGAGCCGAAACAGGGCAAGCGTTATTTCCTTTACTTCGGCGCCGTCAATTACGAAGCGCATGTCTACCTGAACGGCAAAAAGCTGGGCAGCCACAAGGGCGGCTTCACGCCGTTTCAGTTTGAAGTGACCGACCGCCTGCTGAAGGGCGAGAACCGGGTGGTGGTCAAGGCCGACAACACCCGCCATCAGGACGATATCCCGACCGTCAACACCGACTGGTGGAACTACGGCGGCATCACCCGCGACGTGCTGCTGGCGGAAACGCCGGACACCTACATCGAGGACTATCAGATCCAGCTGGCCAAGGGCGATATGGGCCGCGTCGAGGGCTATGTGCAGATGGCCGGCGCCAAACGCGCGCAGGACGTCACCATCGCCATCGCGGAACTGGGCGTGAAGACCACCGTGAAGACCGATGCCAATGGCCGCGCCGCCGTCAGCATCGCGCTGCCGAAGAACAAGGTGCGCTACTGGTCGCCGGAAGATCCGAAACTTTATGCGGTGTCCATCGCCGGCGCCACCGATACCTTGAGCGACCGCGTCGGCCTGCGCACCATTACCACGCGCGGCCACGACATTCTGCTGAACGGTAAATCCGTGTTCATGCGCGGCGTCTCGCTGCACGATGAAAATCCGCTGATCCCCGGCCGGCTGCGCGGCGAGGGCGATATGCGCATGATGCTGCAATGGGCCAAGGACATGAACTGCAACTACGTTCGTCTGGCGCACTATCCGCACAGCGAGGAAATGATGCGCCTGGCCGATGAAATGGGCCTGATGGTGTGGGCCGAGGTGCCGGTGTACTGGACCATCTCGTGGGAGAAGCCGGAAGTCTACGCCAACGCCGCGCAGCAGCTGACCGACCTGGTGGTGCGCGACAAGAACCGCGCCAGCGTGGTGATCTGGTCGATCGGTAACGAGACGCCGGTAAGCCCGGTGCGCACGGAATTCATGGGCAGGCTGGCCGACACGGTGCGCAAGCTGGATAGCACCCGCCTGGTAGGCGCCGCGCTGGAAGTGCATCGCAACGGCGATGTGGTGACGGTGGAAGATCCGCTGGCCGACAAGATCGACCTGGCCAGCTTCAATCAATATGCCGGCTGGTACTGGTCCAATAACAAGGAGATGTTGAAGTTCTCCTTCAAGGTCGATTACAACAAGCCGGTGCTGGTGACCGAATTCGGCGCCGATGCGCTGGGCGGCTACCACGCCGATGTGGATACCAAATGGAGCGAGGAATACCAGGACCAGTTGTACAAGAACACCTTCAAGCTGCTGGACGCGATTCCCGGCCTGCGCGGCATTACGCCATGGATCCTGACCGACTTCCGTTCGCCGCGCCGTCCGCACCCTGAATACCAGGACTACTGGAACCGCAAGGGCCTGATCTCGGAGACCGGCAAGAAGAAGCTCGCCTTCTACACGCTGAAGTCCTACTACGACCAAAAACAACAACAGTACAAATGAAGACACTACACATTGCAGCCGCGGTCAGCGCGGCCATGCTGGCGCTGGCCGCGCACGCGCAGGACGCACAGATCGACCGTAAGGTCGCGGACCTGATGAAGCAGATGACGGTGGCCGAGAAGGTCGGCCAGCTGCATCAGCTCTCCGGCCGCCAGTTCACCGGCCCCACCAGCAGCGAGTACGCCGACAAGCTGGCCGACATCCGCGCAGGCAAAGTCGGCTCGATGCTGAACGTGGTCGGTGTGGCCGACACGCGCGAGATTCAGGCGCTGGCGTTGCAGTCGCGCCTGAAGATTCCGCTGCTGTTCAGCCTTGACGTGATCCACGGCCACAAGACCGTGTTCCCGGTGCCGCTGGGTGAAGCCGCATCGTGGGATCTGGAAGCGATCAAGCTGTCTGCCCGCATCGCCGCTAAGGAGGCCGCTGCCGCCGGCATCCACTGGACCTTCGCGCCGATGGTGGACGTGGGACGCGATCCGCGCTGGGGCCGCGTGATGGAAGGCGCGGGCGAAGATACCTATCTTGGCTCGCAGATCGCCATCGCCCGCGTGCACGGCTTCCAGGGCAAGAAGCTGGGCGCCACCGATTCCGTCATGGCCACCGCCAAGCACTTCGCCGCCTATGGCGCTGCGGTGGCGGGCCGCGATTACAATGCGGTCGACATGAGCGAGCAGCAGCTATACGAAGTGTATCTGCCGCCGTTCAAGGCCGCCGCCGATGCCGGCGCCGCCACCTTCATGAACTCCTTCAATACGCTGAACGGCATTCCCGCCACCGGCAGCAGCTTCCTGCAGCGCGATATCCTGAAGGGCGCCTGGAAGTACAAGGGCTTCATCGTCAGCGACTGGGGTTCGGTGCGCGAGATGGTGCCGCACGGTTATGCGGCCGATCTGTCCGACGCCGCCGTCAAGGCCATCAATGCCGGCAGCGACATGGACATGGAAGGCTATGCCTACAGCCAGCATCTGGAAGCCGCAGTCAAAGCCGGCAAGGTCAAGATGGCGACGCTGGACGACGCCGTGCGCCGCATCCTGTACAAGAAATTTGAACTGGGCCTGTTCGACGATCCTTACCGCTACTCCGACGCCGCGCGTGAAAAGGCGGTGCTGAACGATCCGTCGCACCGCGCCGCCGCGCTGGATGTGGCGCAGAAATCCATGGTGCTGCTGAAGAACCAGGGCAAGCTGCTGCCGCTGTCGCGCGACGCCAAGCGCATCGCCGTTATCGGCCCGCTGGCCGATTCGCAGCGCGACCTGGAAGGCGGCTGGGTGGTGAATGGCGAGCGCGCCAAGGTAGTCAGCATCCTCGAAGGCATGCGCGGCCACGCCGGCAAGGCCGAAATCAGCTACGCACAGGCTTGCGCGCCCGGCTGCGCCACCAGCGATGGCTTCGCGCAGGCGGTGGCGGCGGCGCAGAACTCGGACGTCATCGTGCTGGCCGTCGGCGAAACCTGGGACATGAGCGGCGAAGCCAAGTCGCGCACCGACATCTCGCTGCCGGGCCAGCAGGAAGCGCTGTTCAACGCGCTGAAGGCCACCGGCAAGCCGGTAGTGGTGGTGATGCTGGCCGGCCGTCCGCTGGTGTTCAACACCATTGCGGATAAAGCCGACGCCATCCTCTATGCCTGGTTCCCCGGCAGCGAAGGCGGCAACGCGGTGGCGAATGTGCTGTTCGGCGATTACAACCCGTCCGGCAAGCTGCCGGCCACCTTCCCGCGCAGCGTTGGGCAGATTCCGATTTCGTACGCGCAGTACAACACCGGCCGTCCGGTCACGGACGAAAAGAATGTGGTCTACAAATCGGCCTACATCGATTCGGTCAACACGCCGCGCTACGCCTTCGGCCATGGCCTCAGCTACACCGACTTTAAATACACCGGCCTGACGCTGAGCAGCCCGGCCATCAGCGGCGCGCAGAAGGTGACGCTGTCGTTCGACCTGGCCAACGGCGGCAAAGTGGCGGGCACGGAAATCGTGCAGCTGTACCTGCGTGACATGGTGTCGTCGGTGGTGCGTCCGCTGAAGGAATTGAAGGGCTTCCAGAAAGTGCAGCTGAAGCCGGGCGAAACGCGCCGCGTCAGCTTCACCATCGACCGCGACACGCTGTCCTTCTTCAACAGCAAACTGGCGTGGGGCGCGGAAGCGGGCGAGTTCAAGCTGATGGTGGGCAGTGCTTCCGACGATATCCGCCTCGAAAGCACGCTGACGCTGCGCTAGCGCAGTTTCAGTATGCCGGGCAGTTCGCCGTTCTTCTCAAGCGCATTCACCGCCGCATTGATTTCGTCGATGGTGATCTTGCTCTTGCGGGAGACGGCGCACATGGTCTTCACTTCGGAGACGATCATCACATGGTAACCCTGCGGCAGTATGCCGTCGTCGGCGTGCTGCGTGATGACGTTGCGCGTCGTCAGCAGGTAATCGAAGCGCCCGCCGGTCCATTTCTTGATCGACAGCGAACTGGTAGGCGCGTCGTCGCGGATGAAGTCCTTGCCCAGCGCCTTCTCCAGAGTCGGGTAGCGGAAGCCCAGCACCGTGCCGACACGCTTGCCGCGCAATTCCTCAACTGATGCCGGCGGCTTGGCGTGCGGTACTGTCAGCAGGACTTCCACCACCGGGATGAAAGCACGGGTCCAATCGACATCGCCCGGAGTCCATTCCGGCAGATAGCTGCACAGCACATCGCCGCTGCCGTCCTGCAGGGCAGTCATGATGCGCGTGCGCGGCAGCTGCACATACTTGATCGGGCGTCCCAGCTGGCGCGCCAGAGCGGCGCCCATCTTTTGCTGGAATTCGGTCGGCTTCTGCTGGTCGGCGCTCAGCATGGCGTCTGTTTTCACCACGTAGCGCAGCGGCGACTTGTCGGCCGCCTGCGCCGTGGCGGCGGCCAGCAGCAACGCGCATAACAATAGCCTTGGCATGTCAGTCTAGTCCTTTCTGCATCGTAGTGACCTCTTCGCGCAGCCAGTCGCAGAAGTGGGTGATCTTGCTCATGCCGCGCTTGTCGCGGGCCACAATGATACGGTATCCACGGTCGTACGGCGCGCTCTCGCAACGGACCATTCTCAGCGCGCCGCTGCGCAAGTCTTCGCTGGCGATGGCGTGCGACACCAGCGCGATGCCTTGTCCCGCCAGCGCCGACTGTACCATCACCGCGAAATTGGTGTAGCTACGTGAGAATTGGTAGTTCCCCTTCAGCGCATGGTTCGCGCGCAGCAGCGCGATCCAGGTGTCGGTAGTGAATTCGTGCAGCAGCGGATAGCGTCCCAGGTCGGCCACGGTGATCTCGGTTTCGCCGGGCGCCAGCAACGATGGGCTGTATACCGCCACCAGACGGTCGTGAAACAGCAGGTCCGGATCGCCCGGCACTACGTTGTAGGTGCGCAGCGCGATGTCGGTGCCGCCGTCGCTCATGTCGGCCAGCTGGTCGCTGGAGTCGATGCGGATGTCCAGTTCCGGATACAGCGCCGTGAAGCGGGCGATGCGCGGCACCAGCCATTTGATCGCCAGCGACTGGGTGGTCGACAGGCGCAGGATCTTCTCTTCATCGCCGCCCTGCAGCGCGGCCACTTTGTTATGCAGATCGGCCAGCGTGCGGCGCACGGTGGCTGCCAGTTCCTGGCCTTTTTCGGTGAGCGCGATATGACGCGGGTGGCGCACGAACAGCTCGAAGCCCAGCGCCTCCTCCAGTTGCTTCACCTGCAGGCTGATCGCCGCCGGGGTTTTGTGCAGCTCCTGCGCGGCCAGCTTGAAGCTGCCCCAGCGCGCAGCGCAATCGAAATCGAGAAGGCCGGACAAAGAGCGCAAAGGCTTGGTCATGATTAAGATTTTCTTATGCAACAGCCAAAAATAACTCGTTTGATAACAGTTTAATCCAGGCGGAGAATATAACGCATAAGTTTTCTTCGCGGGAGTTCATCATGTTTCATGTTATCACTTGCCCTCAAACAGTTATTCCCACCCAATCGAAGCGCTCGGCGTTTGCCGCGCGCTGGCGCGCCGAGCTGGCCCGGATGCTGGCGCAGATGCACCATCGCCGTTAAAAATAAAAGAAGTATGAGCGTGCTAGCTGCCGGCATGCGGGAGCTAGTTTCGAATTTGCCGCACTGAAGGGGTAGTAGCGCGCTCTAATTCCTCCAACCAGAATATGGCGTGTTCCCGACTCGTGCCACACATATCTTCGGCCGGCTGCAGGCCGGCGCAAAAAGCTGGGCGTTCGGGCTTGCCGAAGACTAGACACCGATTGTCTTGTCCGAGCTGGATGCATCGGGTCCCCGCTGGTTTCCCGAAGGGCATCCCGGGAAGCGGGCTTGTAATGGAGGGGGCCGTGCAGCAGGCGCCGCAGTTGGGGCGGCACTCCAGAGGAGGGGCGGTCGGATTCATAGGGGCGGTATTTTACCGCGCTTTGCGCGCCACGCCGTCGTTTAACCATTTGCCGATTTCGCCGGCCACCCACGCGCCGTCATCCAGCGGCAGGTCGTGGCCGGCGCTTGGGTGCGTGGCGTGCGGCGTCTGCCAGGCGCGCGCCAGGTTGGCCGAGCAGCGCGGGTCGACCAACTGGTCGCCGGCGCTGCTCAGCACCAGCAGCGGCACCGCTGGCCGCGCGGCCGGCGCGCGGAAGCGGGCGGCGGACCACAACTGGCGCAGCGCGTTGGCGCGCGTAACCGGGTATTCGCGCTGATAGACGAGCCAGCGCTCCAGCAGTCCTTTGCGTTGTTCAATGTCGCCTTCGCGGCTGGTCAGGCGTAGGATCAGGCGCTCCTGGTTTTCCACGCCGCCATCCCACAGCTGCTTGACGATGGCCGGGTAGTTCTGCCAGCGTAGCCGCTGGTGGAAGCGGCTGTAGGGCCGCATCGAGGTGTTGATCAACACGCAGCGTGCGATCTCCTGCGGATAGCGGCTGGCCCATTCCACCGCCACCATGCCGCCCAGCGACAGCGCCAGCAAGGACCACGGCGCCGGCACGCCGCGCGCGCGCAAATCGGCGCGGCAGAATTCCACCATCTCGGCCACGGTGGTGGCGCTGCGCAGCGCGTGCCGTTCGCCATTGCCCGGCAGGTCGGGCGTGATGATGTGCGCCTCCGGCAGCACCTGCGCCAGTTCGCCGGGAAAGCGTCCCCAATGCCGCTGCTCGCGCATCAGGCCGCGCAGCAAAACCCAGTTGCTCATGTGTGATACCACTGCGTCAGCGCGCGACGATGCTGGACGGTGCGCGCCATGCCTTCCGGCAGCCAGCGTCCGTGGCTGTTGGCCGCGCGCATCAGGAAGTCAAACAGGATCAGGTGGCGCCGCAGCACGCGTTGCAGCCGATGCCGCGCGGTCGGGTTGAACATGGCGATGCGGTCGAAGATCTGGCGCGGGTTTTTCTTCACCCACAGCCACGAACCCATTTCCAGCGTCAGCGGCAGGAACACGTTGTCGCTGTTGAGGTAAAGGTAGTCCCACAAGTCGCCGTGCGTGCGGTACTGGCGGCTCTGCGGCTCGAACACATAGTTGTGATTCGGGTAGCTCTGGCTGAACAATTCTTCCAGCGCGCCGATGTCGGCCAGGTGCGGAATCGGCGTGGCCGTGTGCGCGTGCGGGAACCACACGCGGTCGCGCAGGCCGAAGCCGGAATGGCAGTCGAGCGCCATGGAGAACTGGCGCGGCAGCAGCTCGCGCTTGACGATGTCGCATACCGCCTCGGCTTCCTGCTGCATCGGCGCGCCGCGTTCGCCGCGATACCACGGCAGGTGGTGGCTGAAGGTTTGCCCGCCCAGCATGAACGGTACTTTTTCGACGGCGCTCAGCGGCGCGTTGCGCATCAGGTCCACGCCTTGCGGATTGCAGCGCGTCGCTTGCCACATGCCGCCCGGGTTCACCAGCGGCATGAACACCAGCCGCATCGACTCCAGTTGCTGATGCAGCGTGGCGTCCCAGCGCAGCCGCGCCAGCAGGCTTTCCATGAACGACAGCACCACCTGGGTGCCGATGCGTTCCAGTCCGTGGATGCCGCCGAAGAAACCCAGCGCCGGCACATCCAGGCTCGGATTGCCGAGGGTGATGGTGTAGACCGGGAACTGGCGCCCGTCCATCGCTACCGTGCACGAGGTGCTGACTTCAAGATGCTTCCCGCCTTCATCGATCAGACGTTTGAGGGTGATGAGTTCGGGCAGGTTCTTCTCGGGCATGACGGGTACGCAAAAAGATATGACCGCCAGTGTAGCCGATATTCCTAGCGTTTCGTCGCCAGCTCCAGCAGTGTTTCGCGGAAGGTGCCGACCAGCGGCCGCAGGTTGATGCGGTGCCATGCGACCCACACCGCCGCGCGGTAGCTGAACCACGGCAGCTCGCGCAGCACCACACCCGGCGGCGCCTGATGGCGCAAGCCTTGCTGCACCAGCGCGATGCCGAGGCCCGCCGCCACCAGGCCCAAAGCGGTGGTCGGCTCGCTGGCTTCCATCTTGATGTTGGGCGTGAAGCCGGATTCCACACAGGCGGCGACAAAGCGGTGGTGATGGTCGCCGGTTTCGTGATGGCGCACGACGATGAGTTCCTGCCCCACCAGGTCGGTCGCTTGCAGTTCCTCCACGGCGCTGAGCGGATGGCCTTCGGGCAGCGCCAGGATCATCGGATCGCTGAGCACTTTGATGGCTTCCAGGTCGGTATCGCTGGCCGGCGGCGGATCGCAGATCAGCGCGATGTCCAGGCTGCGCTGGCGCAGGCCTTCCAGCTGCTCGGACGAGTGCAGGCTATACAGCGCCACATGCACATTCGGGCGCGCGGCGCGCAGCTCGCGCAGGCCGGCCGGCAGCACGCCGGCGTGCATGGCGTTTTCGATGTAGCCGACGCACAGCCCGCCCTCATCGCCGCGTCCGAGGCGCCTGGCCAGGCCTTCCAGCCGCGCGGCGTGGGTCAGGAAGGCCTTGGTTTCGGCCAGGAAGGTGTGGCCGTCGCGCGTCAGGCGGATGCGTTGCTGGCTGCGCTCGAACAAGGTCAGCCCGAGTCGTTCTTCCAGCTGGGCGATCTGGCGCGACAGCGGCGATTGCGAGATGTGCAGCTTTTCGGCGGCACGCCCCACGTGCTCTTCCTCGGCGACCACGACGAAGTATTGAAGTTGGCGGATATCTAACATTTGAGACCTTTAGGGACTTAAGCTGTGCAAATTATGTCTTGGACAGTCTGATCTCGTCAACATAAACTGGCATCACTTTCTCTTCATTACTTAAAGGAATCAAGATGAGCATCCGCGACAAACTGAACGGCAAATTGGGCTTCGGCACCGCGCCACTGGGTAATATGTTCCGTAACATTCCTGAGGCCGAAGCGCTGGCCACGGTGGACGCCGCCTGGGATCAGGGCATCCGCCACTTTGACACCGCCCCGCTGTATGGCGCCGGCCTGGCCGAAATCCGTCTGGGCGAAGCCCTGGCCAAGCGTCAGCGCCAGGATTATGTGCTGAGCACCAAGGTGGGCCGCCTGATCCTCGATGAAATCGAAGATCCGTCCAAGCGCGAGCTGGGCGAAAAAGGCGGTGTGTTCGAACACGGTCGTCCCAACAAGGTGTTGAACGACTATAGCGCCGACGCCACGCTGCGTTCCATCGAAGACAGCCTGAAACGCCTGAAGACCGATTATCTGGACTTCGTCTACGTCCACGACGTCGCCCAGGACTTCTACGGCGATGAATGGCTGAAGCAATTCGAAACCGCCCGCACCGGCGCCTTCCGCGCGCTGGACCGCCTGCGCAACGAAGGCGTGATCAAGGGCTGGGGCCTGGGCGTGAACCGCGTCGAAGCGCTGGAAACGCTGCTGGATCTGAACGAGCCGCAACCGAATGTGTCGCTGCTGGCCGGCCGCTACACGCTGCTCGATCATGAGCGTGCGCTGCAACGCCTGATGCCGGCCGCCGCCAAACGCGGTGTCGACATCGTCGTTGGCGGCCCATACAGCTCGGGCATTCTGGCCGGCGGCACGCACTTCGAATACCAGAAGGCTTCGCCGGAGATCGTCGCCAAGGTGGAACGCATCAAGGCCATCGCGCTAAAGCACGGCATCAGCGTCAAGGCCGCCGCGTTGCAGTTCTCGCTGGCCCACCCTGCGGTGGCGGCGGTGATTCCAGGCGCCAGCCGTCCGGAGCGCATCGCGGAAGATATCGCCGCGCTGAACGAGAAGATCCCTGCGGCTTTCTGGCAAGAGATGCGCGCGCAGCAGCTGGTCGCTGTGAACGCTCCACTGCCTGGCGATAAGGAGTAATAACATGGCCAACACCATTGCAAGCATTGCGCTTCCCGTGGCTGCTGGCCGTGTATGGCAACTGATCGGCGGCTTCAATTCGCTGCCCGATTGGTTGCCTTACATCCCGCACAGCGAACTGAGTGAAGGCGGCCGCGTACGCACGCTGGCCAATCCCGCCGGTGATGCCATCGTCGAACGGCTGAAAGCATTTAATGACGAGGAACGCTACTACAGCTACTCGATCCTCAAGGCGCCGTTCGCGGCCAAGAACTATTTCGCCACCTTGCGCGTGAAGCCGGATGGCGATGCGGCTTCGGTGGTCGAATGGTCCGGCAGCTTTACGCCGGTGGGCGTAAGCGAAGAGGAAATCACGCGCCACTTCCACGGCATTTATACCGACGGTCTGCAGGCATTGAAGGAAAAGATCATGTGGGTTCCGTCGCTTGGTATCGGCACGTTCCGCTTGCAGGGCGAGGTGGCAACCGACTCTGTGTGCAACGGGCTGCAAGCTGGCTATCGTGTGATCGACACCGCGCAGATTTACGGTAACGAGGCGGAAGTCGGCGCGGCGATTGCGGCCAGCGGCGTGCCGCGTTCGGAGCTGTTCATCACCACCAAGATCTGGATCGACAACCTGTCGAAGGACAAGCTGATTCCGAGTCTGAAGGAAAGCCTGGCCAAGCTGCGCACCGACTATGTCGACCTGACCTTGATCCACTGGCCGTCGCCGGGCGGTGAGGTGCCGGTGGCGGAATTCATGGCGGCGCTGGCGGAAGCCAAGGCGCAAGGGCTGACGCGCCAGATCGGCGTCTCCAACTTCACCGTGGAGCTGATGCGGCAGGCGATCGACGCGGTCGGCGCGGAGGCAATCGCCACCAACCAGATCGAGTTGCATCCGTATCTGCAAAACTGCAAGGTGGCGCAGTTCGCGCAGGAGCAGGGCATCCACATCACGTCCTACATGACGCTGGCCTACGGCAAAGTGCTGGGAGATCCGGTAATCGCGAAGATCGCCGAACGCCACCACGCAACCCCGGCGCAAGTGGTGCTGGCTTGGGCGATGAAGCTGGGTTATGCGGTGATTCCATCGTCGACCAAACGGGCCAACCTGGACAGCAATCTGAAAGCGCTGGACCTGAAGCTGAGCGACGACGACATGGCGCAGATCGCCACGCTGGACCGCAACGAGCGCCTGACCAGTCCCGCCGGATTGGCGCCCGCCTGGGACTAAACCGGCGCGTCCTGCATCACCGGGGCGCTGGCCCGGCGCCTGCGGTGTGGCTGGAACAGCACCCGCATCACGGTGGTGGTATCCAGGCCGTAAATGCGCAGCAGGCTTTCGGCGTAGTGACGGCCGGCGGTGGCGGACAGGCCGATGGCCTGCTCCACCACCAGCGCCACCGGCACATTGCTGCGACGGCGCATTGTCTGAGGACCGGCATCGGCGCCGTGCGAACGCTGTGCGATGCCTTGCGCCGGCGAGCGCGCCAGCGCATCGCGGACGGCGGGATGCACAGCGTCGGTGTCGCGCCGCGGCCCGGCCTTGGACAGCACCCGCACGGCAACGCCGGGCGTCACCTGGCGCAGATGCAGATAGCGCCAAGCGCGCACGCACCCCCACAGCGCATCAACTTCAATCGCGGCATTGATCACCCGCGCGCACTGCAGATTGATTCTTCGTTCGGTAGACATGTCTACTCCAGGCGCCCGTTGCTGGTTGGGGCCAGGATGGCTGCGGGCGCTGGCGCCATGGCTGGTTGTGCGCCACTATACGCCGATGCGGGCCGGTCCGGCAGGATCGTGCTATAGTATTCGCTCATCACATCACATGAGGTATTGGTCCGATGCGCAATTAATGCTGTTGTCTGTTTAACCGCTGCTCCCTCTCCGGGACGGCTTCGACACATCATTATTTGGGCTTGCCATGACGAATATCTGTCTGACGCTGGAAGGCGTCTCCTTCACGCTGGCCGATGGCCGCGTTCTGTTCCACGATCTGCACGAAGTTTTCGATCAGCGCCGCACCGGCCTGGTCGGCCGCAATGGCGTCGGCAAGAGCGTGCTGGCGCGCCTGCTGGCCGGCGAACTGGCGCCGTCGTCCGGCCGCATCACACGCGGCGGCAGCGTGCATTACCTGTCGCAGCACCTTGCGCCGCAAGGCACGGTGGCCGCGCTGGCCGGCGTGCAGCCATTGCTCGATGCGCTGGCACGCATCGAAAACGGCAGCGCCGATCCGGCGGACTTCGATGCTGTCGGCGAGCGCTGGGACACGCGCGAGCGTTTGCAGTCCGAGCTGGATCGCTGCGGACTGGAACATGTGGATCCCGATACGCCGGCATGTGCGCTCAGCGGTGGCGAGGCGATGCGCGTGTCGCTGGTGGCGGCATGGCTGTCCGGCGCGGACTTCCTCATTCTCGATGAACCCAGCAACCATCTGGATCGCGCCAATCGCGACGCATTGCTGGCGCAGTTGCGGCGCTGGCCGAACGGGCTGCTGGCGATCAGCCATGACCGCGAACTGCTGGAGCAGATGGAGCGCATCGTCGAACTGTCGCCGTTTGGTCTGCGCAGCTACGGCGGCGGCTATTCTTTCTACGCCGGATGCAAGCAGGTGGAGCGCGAGAGCGCACAACGTCAGCTAGATCAGCGCAAGCGGGAACGCAAGCGCGAGACGCAGGCCATGCGCGAGCAACAGGAACGTCAGGAGCGTCGCCTGGCAAAAGGCGCCAGCGATGGGCGCGACGCCAATCAGGCCAAAATCCTGCTGGGCGGGCAAAAGAACCGCGCGCAAGGCACGGCCGGCAAGTTGCGGCAGCAGCATGCAACCCAGCAGCAGCTGTTGTCGCAACGGGTGCAGGAAGCGGCGCAGCAGGTGGCGCCAGACGCCGCCATCGCCATGCATGCACTGGCGGGGCCGCAGGCGGGGCGTCAAGTGCTGGCGGAACTGGCGCAGGTGGTGCTGCCTTACGTGCCGCCCACCACGTCCGCCATCGATCTGACCATCACCGGCCAGCAGCGCATCGCTGTGGTGGGGCCGAATGGCAGCGGCAAGTCGACGCTGCTTAAGATATTGGATGGGCAACTGTCGCCGTTGTCGGGACGCTGCGAAGTACGCGCCCGCACCGCGTATCTGGATCAACGGCTGGCCGGCCTGGCGCCGCAACGCTCGGCGATCCAGCATCTGCTGGACGCCAACCGCGAAGCCGGCGAGGCGGCGTTGCGCACGCATCTGGCGCAAATGGGGCTGGATGCGCAACTGGCCGCCGCGCCGGTCGGTACGCTGAGCGGCGGCGAACGCCTGAAGGTGGCGCTGGCCTGCGCGCTGTACGCGCATCCGCCGGCGCAATTGCTGCTGCTGGATGAACCCAGCAACCATCTCGACCTGGCCTCGCTGGAAGCGCTGGAAGCCATGCTGCGCCAGTATAAAGGCGCGCTGGTGGTGGTGTCGCATGACGAAGTCTTCCTGCAAGCGTTGCACCTCACCAGCCGCCTGCGCCTCGCCGCTACGGCTTGATGACCGCCACCGCGCCGCCGGATGGCGCCAGCTTCAGCGTGATGGTCTGGGTGGCGGTGACCTTGCTGTCGCTGGCCTCCAGGCGCGTGACGTCGCTGCCGTCCTGCAGCACATGGGCGTTGTATTCGCCCTTGCCGAGGAAGGCCAGCGGTACCTTCAGCGTGCGCTCGGATTCGTTGGTCATGGCGCCGATGTACCAGACATCGCCCTTGCGGCGCGCCGAGACGATGTACTCGCCGATGTCGCCGGCGACGATGCGGGTTTCGTCCCAGGTGGTCGGCACCTGCTGGACGAACTCCGCGCCGTCGGCCCATTTGCCGTCGGCGCTCCTGTAGGCGGCGGGGCTGTCGGAGACCATCTGGAACGGGCTGTCGTAGACCACGAACATGGCGACCGCCTGGCCGCGCGTGGTCATCACCATCGGCTCGCGGTTGCGCGGGGCGAAGTTGCCCGGCGTGACGTTATGGAAGCCGCCCGGCGTGTAATCCATCGGGCCGAGGATCATGCGGGTGAACGGCAGCGTGACGTTGTGGGTGGCGGTGATGCGCGCGCCCCACTTGTTGTACTCCGCCCCCAGCACGCCTTCCTGCGTGACGTAGTTGGGCCAGGTGCGATTCAGGCCGTTGGGCGGATAGGCGCCGTGCAGGTCGACCATCAGCTTGTACTCGGCGGCCTTTTGCAGCACCTTGTGATACCAGTCGACCATCTCCTGGTCGTTGCGGTTCATGAAGTCGACCTTCACGCCCTTGATGCCCCAGGCGGCGTATTTCCTGAAGGCGGAGTCCATCTGCTTGTCCAGCTGGTGCCACTGCACCCACAGCCACACGCCCACGCCTTGCGACTTGGCGTATTGCAGCAGCTCCGGCATGTCCATCTCGGGTTTGCCCCTGGTGATGTCGGCCTTCGGATTGGGCTCGATGTCGCTGCCCACCGACCAGCCTTCGTCGATCAGGATATCGTCCAGCTTCATTTCTTTCGAGAAGTCGATGAAAGCCTTGTAGGTGGCGGTGTTGATGCCGGCGTTCGGCACGTTGACCGCCCAGTCGTTCCACCAGTCCCACGCGGTCTTGGACGGTTTGATCCAGCTGGTGTCCTTGATCTGCGACGGCGCGGCCAGCGTCGGGATCAGCGACGACGCGGCCAGGTCGCCCGGCGTATCGCCCAGCATCACCACGCGCCATGGCGTCTTGAAGCCCTGGCCCTTCAGCTCGACGCTGGCGGAGACGCTTTTACGCGAGCGGAAATCGCGGTTGTTGTCGAAGCGCTGCGGCAGCGTGACCGATACGCCCAGTCCAGCGTCGCCGCGGCCGGACAGGAAGAAGCCCGGATAGTCCTTGACGTCCGATTCGGCGATGGCGAAGGTGGTGGTATTGACGCCGGTCTTGCACACCAGCGGCGCCATATAGTTGTGGAAGGCACGGATGCCGGAGGCCTTGGTCTGGTCGTATTCGGCTTCGAAGCTGGTGTCGTAGCGGCCCATGTTGGCGCCCCAGCAGTCGAAGTCCTTGGCGAAGTTGAATTGCGTGGCCTCGCTCATCACCTTGACGGTTTTCAGCCCTTCCTGTTCCGGGATGGCGTAGCGTAGGGCGACGCCGTTGTCGTAGGCGCGCACCAGCAGCTTGAATTGCAGCTTGCCGGCGAAGCTGACTTCAGACTGGTTGTAATGATCGGGCGCGCTGCGCGCCTTGCCCAGCACGATCTCGTACGTGTCCTTGACGCTGCTCTCGGCGTGGCCGGTGAGCCTGGCGCCTGGGCCGATGGGGCCGATCTCCAGCAGCTTCAGGCCCAGCGGCGACGGCTCGATGATGCGTTTGCCGTCGCGGCTCAGCGACCAGGTGAGTTTATCGCCGTCGATGCTGACCGCGTTGCGGCCGTCCGGTGACTTAACGGTGACGGTTTCGGCGCTGGCCGAAGCGGCCAGCAGCCCAAGGGCAAACAGGCTGGCGAAGCGGGTCGGATCTACCATGGGTGTACAACCTCCATTCTCATTTTATTGACCAATATTCTGCAACCAGCACCTTTATACCGCAATTGCGAAAATCACCAAGCCTAAGCATGTTTATTCACCCGCAACGCGACAAGACGTCAGAAAGTCAGAGTCAGCCCGACATCGACCGAGCGGCCGTAGCCGGGTAGCGGTTGCAGCGTGCCGCCGTTGCGCTGCAGGCCGGACAGGTAGACGCCGCCCATCGGGTCGGCGTAGGTCTTGTCCAGCAGGTTGCTGACGCCGGCCGAGATGCGCAGGTTCTTTTGCAGCTGGTAGTTGGTGCGGATGTTCAGCAGGCCGTAGCCGGCAGTCTGCGGTTCCAGCCGGCGCTGGTCGGCATGGTCCTTGTTGGCCACCAGCCTGGCTTCGAACTGGTTGGTCCAGGGGCCGCTGGTATGTTCCAGCGTCAGCAGGGCGTTGAGCGGCATGATGTGGTAAAGGTCGCCGCCACCGTCGCTGCGCTTGCCGCGCGTGTAGGCGGCGTTGCCGGTGAATTTGAGCTGGGCGGCCAGCGGCACGCTCCATGACAGATTGGCGCCGTACAGGCGCGCATCGTGATTGGCGAAGCGCAGCAGGCTGCCGTTGGCGTTCATGTTCATATAGGGGTTGAACCTGCCAAGCAGGTCGACATCGATGTAGTCCCGCACGCGGTTGAAGTAGGGATTGAGCTTGGCAAACCACGCCTGCGAGCCTTCGCCGCCATGCCAATGCGCGGTGAAGGCCAGCGTGTAGGCGGTCTCCGGTTTCAGGTCGATGTCGCCGACGTAGCCGTTGCCGTCGCCGAACCAGTTGGTCATGGTCATGGCCATGGTGCCGCGTCCCCACGAGTAGCGCTCGTACAGGTTGGGCGAGCGGGTCTTGCGGGCGGCCGCCAGTTCCAGCGTGGTCGAGGCATTGGCTTCGTAGCGCGCCAGCGCGGTCAGGTCCAGATTGCCGTCGCGCTGACGACGGTCGCGCGCATTGAACGCAGTGGCGGCGGCCGCGTCGGCGGCGTTCATCATCGAGGTAGAGTAGGGTTGCACATCGCCGGCGTCCATGCGCACCGATTCCCAGCGCGCGCCGAACAGCGAGGTCCATTGCGCGCTGTGGACGGTTTCCGCTTCGCCGTACAAAGCAATGCGGTCGCGCTGGCCATGGTTGACGTTGACGTAGGTGTTTGGCCCCATCATCATCGAGCCGCTGACGGCCGGCCAGAAGTCTTCCAGGCGGAAGGTATGGTATTCCTGGCCGATGCGCAGCTTGACCGCGTCGCCGAGCGGCAGCGTGGCTTTCAGCGCGTAGCCGAGGTTGCGGCCATGCGTCACCATCGGCATGGTGCCGGGCCGCTCGGGCGAGAAGAAGCCCATTTCATGGTCGGTGCGCTGCCAGTAAAGATTGGCCTCCAGCTCGCCCCAGCCGAAGCGGCGCAGATAGTCGGTGTTGACGAACTTGCCGGTGTTGTCGGTCATGTCCATGTACTGATTGGGGAAGCCCTGATACGGAATGTGCTGCACGCCGGCGCGTACGGTCAGTTGCTGCTCCTGGTCGCGTACGGCCAGCACAGCCGACTGGTTGATGCTTTCGTACAGGCTGCCCAGTACGCGCTTGCCGTCGCCATCCTCGTAGCTGTGGCCATGCGCGTAGGCGGCGCTGTAGCCGAAGCTCATGCTGTCGCTGGCAATGCCGGCCGAGACGCCGCCGTTGAGCGCTTCGCCGTTGCTGCGGCCACTCAGCGTGAGGCGGGCCGAGGTGCGCAGCCGGTCGGCCGTCTCGGCGAACTGCGGCGCGCTGGATTTGACGGTGATGGTGCCGCCGATGCTGTCGCCGCCGGCGCTGACTGGCGTCACCCCGGCCAGCACTTCGATGCGGCCGACCTGGGTGGGGTCGAGATAGGACAACGGCGCGTTCATGTGGTTGGCGCAGGCCGAGGTGATTTCCATGCCGTCGATGCGGATTTTCAGGCGATCGTCGCCCAGGCCGTTGATGACGGGCAGGCCGGAGACGCCGCCGGCCTGCGCCACGCTGTATCCGGGCGTGGAACTGAGCAGCAGGGCGGCGTCGCTGGGGCCGGTGGGGCGTTGCAGCCAGCTTTCGCCGAGCGCGGAGACGATGACCTTCAGTTTCGGATCGGTAATGGGGGCGACGTCGGTCTGTGCATGGGCGATGCCGGCCGCAGCCAGGCAGATGGTCAGGTAAAGCGATTTCATGATATTCCTCGTGATGTTCGTATCAGGCGCGGCGGCATGGTGCAGCGCCACGCGCGCGGCCGGGCCGGCGCGATGGAAAGAGCGGAGACGAATCAGGCGAGGAAAGGCGGTGCGCGCTGCTGCGCGGTAGACCAGATGTGCTGGGCGCGCGGTGCGCGGTAGAACAGTGGCGGGTAAATATCGCGGCCGGCGCTCAGCGCGAGCGCCACGGCAGCGGAAGCCGGCAGCGCATCGGCGCCGCCGTGGATGGTGCAGAACGCACAATGCTGCATATTTTTGGCGTCGGTCGGCGCCTTGCCGTCATCGCCGGGCAGCTTGATCATCTTGTAGCCGTTGACGGTACACAGCATCAGCGCGCTGTCGTCGGCCTGGCCGGCCGCCAGTGCATGCGAGACCGTCGGCGCGAGCGCGCCGAACAGGATGGCCAGCATGGCGATCCACAGGTACAGCGTTTTTCGCTTGGCCAGGTTGATCATGCCGACATTATAGCCAAACGAAATAAATCGCGGATTTAGCGGAGGCCCGGTTCGAGCCTACAGCCTGCAGCCCTCAGCAGCACTTGCAGGTCGATGCTTTCCATCAGGCCTTCAGCTCGTCGGTACGGATCGGCAGCGTGCGCAGGCGTTTGCCGGTGGCGGCGGCCAGCGCATTGGCCAGCGCCGGCGCCAGCGGCGGCACGCCCGGCTCGCCAATGCCGGTCGGCTTCTCGGCCGACGGCAGGATGTGCACTTCCACCTTGGGCATCTCGGTGATGCGGATCGGTGCGTAATCGTGGAAGTTGGATTGCTCCACCATGCCGTCCTTGAGCGTGATGGCGCCGTGCAGCGCCGCCGACAAGGCGAAGCCGACGCCACCTTCCACCTGCGCCCGTACCACGTCCGGATTGACGACGATGCCGCAGTCCACCGCGCACACCACCCGATCCAGCGTGAAGTTGCCGTCAGCCTGCACCGTCACCTCGGCCACTTCGGCGACATAGGTGCCGAAAGATTCGTGCACCGCGATACCACGTCCACGACGCGCGCCGTCCTTGCCGGCCGCCAGCGGCTGGCCCCAGCCGGCTTGCTCGGCGGCGAGCTTGAGAACGGCCGCATGGCGCGGATGCTTGCCCAGCAGCGCCAGACGGTAGGCCACCGCATCCTGTCCCGCAGCGGCGGCCAGTTCGTCGATGAAGGTTTCGGTGGAATAGGCGGTGTGGGTCGAACCCACCGAACGCCACCAGTGCACCGGCACCGGAATGTTGGTCGGCGTGTGCAGCTCGACGCGCAGCGCCGGAATGCCATATGGCAGGTTGCTGGCGCCTTCGACCGATACCGCGTCGATGCCATCCTTGACCATGGCGCCGAACGCGGTGCCGGCCAGGATCGACTGGCCCACCAGGCGGTGCCGCCAGCCGGCCGGGCGGCCATCGTCGCCCAGCGATGCTTCCAGCGTATGGTGGAAGGCCGGACGGTAGTAGCCGCCCTTCATGTCGTCTTCGCGCAGCCAGACCAGCTTGACCGGCACGCGCGCCTTGGCAGCCTTGGCGACGTGCACCGCTTCCAGCACGTAGTCGGCATCCTTGCTGGCGCGGCGGCCGAAGCTGCCGCCGGCGTACAGCATATTGATCTTCACTTTTTCCGGCGGCAAGCCGAGCACACCGGCCACCGATGGCTGGTCAATCGACTGGAACTGCGCGCCGTACCACAGCTCGCATTCACTTTCGCGGATGTGTACCACGCAGTTCAGCGGCTCCATGGCGGCGTGGGCCAGGTAGGGGAAGTCATACGCGGCGCGCAGCACGCGTGTCGAGCCGGTCAGCGTGGCGTCGGCGTCGCCGTCGTTGCGCGCCACCAGGCCGGGCTTCTGCGCCAATGCGCGGAACTGCGCGAAGATTTCCTCGCTGCCCAGCTTGAAGGCCTTGGATTCGTCCCAGACGATCTTCAGCGCCTCGCGGCCTTTCCTGGCGCTCCAGGTGTCCCTGGCCAGCACGGCGACGCCGCTCGGAATCTGCACCACGTTGACCACGCCCTTGATGGCCCTGGCTTTGCCGGCGTCGAACGATTTGACGGTGGCGCCGAAGCGCGGCGGATGCGCGACCACGGCGGTCAGCATGCCGGGCAGGTGCACATCCTGCGTGAATTGCGCACGGCCGTTGACCTTGTCGCCGCTGTCCTTGCGCGGCGCCTGCTTGCCGATCAGTTTGAAGTCCTTGGGCGATTTCAGCGCGACCTCGGCCGGCACCGGAAACTGCGCGGCGGCGTTCGCCAGTTCGCCGAAGCTGGCCTTGCGGCCGCCATGCGACACGACGCCGTCGCTGACGCGGACTTCGGCGGCTGGCACCTGCCATTGCGCGGCGGCTGCCGCCACCAGCATGGCGCGCGCGCTGGCGCCGGCCTTGCGCATCTGCTCAAACGAGTTGGCGATGGCGGTGCTGCCGCCGGTGCCTTGCACCGGGCCGAAGGCCAGGTTGTTATAGCGCTTGACGTCGGCCGGTGCGCCTTCCACGCGCACTTGCGACCAGGCTGCATCTAGTTCCTCGGCCACCAGTGTGGCCAGGCCGGTGTAGGCGCCCTGGCCCATTTCAACGTGCTTGGCGATCACCGTCACCGTGTTGTCGGCGCCGATGCGGACGAAGGCGTTCGGTTCGAAAGGGGCGCCGGCCGGCGCCGCGTTGGCCGCGCCAGGCAGGTAGATCGCCAGCGTCAGGCCGGCCGCGCCTTGCAGCGCGCCGCGCAGGAAGTCGCGGCGGCTGCCGTTTTCAATACGTGGAGTGTCCATGTTGATGTGTCCTTTCATGCCAGCGCCTGCGCGGCTTCGTGGATGGCGGCGCGGATGCGGACATAAGTGGCGCAGCGGCAGATATTGCCTGCCATGGCGGCGTCGATGTCTTCATCGCTCGGCTTGCGGTTGTGTTCCAGCAGCGCGACCGCGCTCATGATCTGGCCCGACTGGCAGTAGCCGCACTGCACCACGTCCAGTTTCTGCCACGCCGCCTGCACCACCTGGCCGACCTGGGCGCGGTCGATCGCTTCGATGGTGACGATTTTCTTGCCGACGGCAGCCGATACCGGCGTGCTGCACGAACGGATCGCCTCACCGTCGAGATGGGCGGTGCAGGCGCCGCACAGGCCCATGCCGCAGCCGTACTTGGTGCCGGTCATCTGCAGGGAGTCGCGCAGCACCCACAGCAGGGGCGTGTCGGCGGCGACGTCAACGCGCTTGAGATTGCCGTTGATGTTCAGTGTGATCATGTGTATTTCTCCGCTGGTTTGGAAATGCAAGCTTGCATTCTACGAAGCGGGCGCGCGAGGCCGGTAACACGATCCCATCGATTTCTTGCCTGATTCTCTTCAGATGGCAAGCGCCACCTCGCGGCGCATGGTGTCGATGTCGCGCCGAGGCGGCGCGCCGAACTGGCGGCTGTATTCGCGGCTGAACTGCGACGGGCTTTCGTAGCCGACCTGGAAGGCAGCGCTGGCCGCGTCCAGATGCTCGTTGAGCATCAGCCGCCGCGCCTCGTTCAGGCGCAGCCACTTCTGGTATTGCAAAGGACTCATCGCGGTCAGCTGGCGGAAATGCAGGTGCAGGCTGGAGGCGCTCATCCTGACATGGGCGGCCAGCTCCTCGATGCGTAGCGGCTGTGCGTAATTGGTGCGCAGCCAGTCCAGCACGCGCGCGATGCGGAAGCTGTGACTGCCGGTGGCAGCGATCTGGCGCAGCCGTGCTGACTGGTCGCTGAGCAGCAGGCGGTAGTGGATTTCGCGTTCGATCAGCGGCGCCAGCACCGGACAGGCTTCCGGCTCTCCGAGCAGCGCGATCAGGCGGCGGAAGGGATCGGCCAGCGCCGGCGTCAGGCGGCCGATGGCGGCGGCGCCTTGCGTGGCAATGTCGGCCGGTGGCGGCAGGCTGCCATGGGTTGCCAGTTCGGTGATGGTGCGCAGGTCCAGCTTGTAGACCAGGCCCAGGCAGGGACGGTCTGGCGCTGCTTCCAGCACCTGCGAAATGCCGGGCAGGTTGAGGGAAGTGACCATGAAGCGTGCGGCGTCGTAGCGGTAGGACTGCTCGCCTATCACCAGCTGCTTGGCGCCCTGCGCCACCAGCACGATGCTCGGTTCCACCAGGCAGGCGATGGGCGGCGTCGGCTCGTCGCGCCGGTAGAGCGACAGATTAGGGATGGGCGTTGCACAGTCCCGGTGGTTGCTGGTCCAGTGCGCGATTGCTTCAGCCAGGGTATGCATGGGAGATCCGACTTGATGTCAACGCGCGAGCATAGCGCGCCGCCGGTGGCGGAGTTAGCCTTCTTCCTTGCTTGACCTTATGAGGATTGTTCATGAATCGCCGGTGTACACTGGTCATTATGGCAAAGACCGACTTCAATCACTTGCAGGCCTTTGTGCTGGTTGCGCGCGAGCGCAGCTTCACGCGCGCGGCCTTGCAGCTGGGTGTGTCGCAGTCGGCACTGAGCCACACGATACGCGCGCTGGAAGCCAGACTGGGCGTGCGGCTGCTGGCGCGCACCACGCGCGGCGTGACGCCGACCGAGGCCGGCGAGCGCCTGTTCGCATCGCTGGCGTCGCACTACGAAGGCATCGAGGCCGGCCTGGCGTTGCTGAACGAGGGGCGCGACAAGCCGGCCGGCACGGTGCGTATCAGCACCCACGATCATGCGGCGCGCATGGTGCTGTGGCCGAAGTTGTCGCCGTTGCTCAAGCAGTATCCGGACCTCAAGCTGGAACTGAACATCAATTATGGGCTGATCGATATCGTCGCCGAACGCTACGACGCTGGCGTGCGTCTGGGCGACCAGGTGGCCAAGGATATGATCGCGCTGCGCATCTCGCCCGACTTGCGGATGGTTGTCGTGGCGTCGCCGGCCTACCTGCAAGGACGCGCGTTGCCGCAGACGCCGCAGGACCTGGCCAGCCATCAATGTATCAACCTGCGCCTGCCGACTTATGACCATGTGTCGCCATGGGAGTTCATGAAGGACGGCCGCACGCTGGAGTTGCGGCTGGACGGCCAGTGCGTCTTCAACACCACGCCGCAAAAGCTACAGGCCGCGCTGGACGGCCATGGCTTCGCCCAGGTGCCGGAGGATCTGGCCGCGCCGCATGTAGCGGCGGGGCAGTTGCGGCGCGTGCTGGATGACTGGAATCCCAGCTATCCCGGCTATCATCTGTACTACCCGAGCCGACGGCAAGCCTCGCCGGTGTTTTCGCTGGTGCTTGACGCGCTACGCACTTGATTCATGAGTATTTCTCATATCGGTATTGATCCGATACCCGCTACTGCGATGACTTGTTGACAGCTATATTGGCTGCATCATCAAGACAAAGGAGTAGGTATGAACACCATTGCCGCTACTGTGCTAGCGCTTGCCGCCTCGGCACCGGCGCAAGAAATAGCCATCGCGCCGGCGTTGGAAGATTACACGCAGAACCTGCTGCTGGGCGAGGTGTGGCAGCGTCCCGGCTTGTCGCCGCGCGACCGCAGCATCGTCACCATTGCCACGCTGATCGCGCGCAGTCAGCCGCAGGAACTGCCGTTTTACCTGAGGCGCGCGCTGGACAGCGGCGTCAAGCCGGGCGAGATCGCGGAGATTATCACCCATCTGGCGTTCTATTCCGGTTGGCCGAATGCGATGGCGGCGGTGCATGCGGCGCGCCCGGTGTTTGAAGAACGCAAGATCGGCGTCGATCAGCTGCCGTCGGCCAAAGTGCAGAAGCTGCCGCTGGACGAAAAGGCCGAAGAGGCGCGTGCCAGCATGGTCGAGGCCAACTTCGGCAAGGTGTCGCCAGGTGTGGTGCAGTACACCACCGACGCCTTGTTCCGCGACCTGTGGCTGCGCCCCGGCCTGGCGCCGCGCGACCGTAGCATGGTGACGGTCAGCGCGCTGGTGGCGTCGGGCCAGGTGGCGCAGATTACCTATCACCTTAACCGCGCGATGGATAACGGCCTGACCGAAACCGAGGCCGGCGAAATGCTAACGCAGCTGGCGTTCTACGCTGGTTGGCCGAATGTGTTTTCCGCCATGCCGGTGTTTAAAGAAGTTTTCGCTAAACGAAAGGAATAATCATGGAACTCAAACGTGCAGGCTCGCAGCCTTCGGTCAAAGGACCGGAACAGTATTTCACCGGCACCGTGCGTATCGATCCGCATCACAGCGCAGCTGCGCCGGCGCGCGTGTCGTCGGCCAGCGTCACTTTCGAGCCGGGTGCGCGCTCGGCCTGGCATACGCACCCTCTGGGGCAGACGCTGATCGTCACTTCCGGCTGCGGCTGGACGCAGTGCGAGGGCGAGGCCAAGGTGGAAATCCGCGCCGGCGATGTGATCTGGTGCCCGCCGGGCCACAAGCACTGGCATGGCGCCACCGCGACCACGGCGATGACGCATATCGCGATTCAGGAAGCATTGGACGGCGTGGCAGTAGTGTGGCTGGACAAGGTGACTGATGAAGATTATCTGAGTCCGGTGGCCGCGATTCATGAAGCGCATTAATAAACCCATGCAAAAGCCAGCTCGTTTTACCTCCGCCTTTGTCGCTAAGATGCTGCCATTGAAAATCAAGGAACTCTCATGACGATTAAAGCTTACGGCGCCCACGCTGGCGATCAACCCCTGGTATCGATGGACATCACGCGCCGTGAACCCGGCGCGCATGACGTGCAGATCGATATCGCGTTCTGCGGCGTCTGTCATTCGGATCTGCATACGGTGCGCGCGGAATGGGCCGGCACGCTATTCCCTTGCGTACCGGGCCACGAGATAGTCGGCCGCGTTGCCGCAGTCGGCACGCATGTGAAGAGTTATCAGGTCGGTGATCTGGTCGGCGTCGGCTGCATGGTGGACAGCTGCCAGCATTGTGCCGATTGCGAAGATGGCCTGGAAAATTATTGCGACAACATGGTGGGCACCTACAACGGTCCAACCGCCGATGCGCCGGGTCACACGCTGGGCGGCTACGCGCAGCAGATCGTGGTGCACGAGCGCTATGTGCTGCGTATCCGCCATCCGGAACAGGATCTGGCCGCCGTGGCGCCGCTGCTGTGCGCCGGCATCACCACCTATTCGCCGCTGCGTCACTGGAATGCCGGTCCGGGCAAGAAGATCGGCGTGGTGGGCATTGGCGGCCTGGGTCACATGGGCATCAAGCTGGCGCACGCGATGGGCGCGCATGTGGTGGCATTCACCACCTCTGAATCGAAGCGCGAAGCCGCCAAGGCGCTGGGCGCCGATGAAGTGGTGGTGTCGCGCAACGCCGACGAAATGGCGGCGCATGCCAAGAGCTTCGACTTCATCCTCAACACCGTGGCCGTGCCGCACGATCTGGACGCCTTCCTGGTGCTGCTGAAGCGCGACGGCACGCTGACGCTGGTGGGCGCGCCCGCCACGCCGCATCCGTCGACGCAGGTGTTCAACCTGATTATGAAGCGCCGCCAGATTGCCGGATCGATGATCGGCGGCATTCCGGAAACCCAGGAGATGCTGGACTTCTGCGCCGAGCATGGCATCGTGGCCGACATCGAGCTGATACGCGCCGACGAAATCAACCAAGCCTACGAGCGCATGCTCAAGGGCGACGTGAAATACCGCTTCGTCATCGACAACGCCTCGTTGGCCGCTTGATGCAAGGCAGGAAAGGCGCGTCCTGGGGCGCAGTGCTGGCGATGTCGTTGGGCGCCTTCGTACTGGTGGCCTCCGAATTCATGCCGGTCAGCCTGCTGACGCCAATCGCTGCCGACCTGCACATCACCGAAGGCCAGGCCGGCCAGGCGATCGCCATATCCGGGGCATTTGCCTTGGTGACCAGTCTGCTCATACCGGCGGTGGCGGGCAGCATGGACCGCAAGCGCCTGCTGCTATTGATGTCGCTGCTGATGATGGTGTCGGGCACGGTGGCGGCATTCGCGCCCAACTATCTGATTTTCATGCTGGGCCGAGCGCTGATCGGCGTTGCCATTGGCGGCTTCTGGTCGATGTCGGCGGCGACCGCGATGCGGCTGGTGCCGGCCGAACAGGTGCCGCGCGCGCTGGCCATCCTCAACGGCGGTAATGCGCTGGCGGCCGTGGTGGCGGCGCCGCTCGGCAGTTTTCTCGGTGGCGTCATCGGCTGGCGCGGTGCCTTCTTTTGTGTGGTGCCGATGGCGGCGCTGGCCTTTGCGTGGAAGTTCGCCAGCCTGCCAGTCATGCGCAGCGAACAGCGTAGCGGCGCCGGCAATGTGTTCCGCCTGATGAAGCGGCCGGTGGTGGCGCTGGGCATGATCGCCGTTAGCCTGTTCTTCATGGGGCAGTTTGCCTTGTTCACCTATTTGCGGCCGTTCCTCGAAACCGTCACGCATGTTGGCGTTTCCAGCTTGTCGCTGGTGCTGCTGATGCTGGGCGTGTCCGGCTTTGTCGGCACCACGCTGATTGGCCGATTCCTTGGCGCGGCACTGTATCGCACGCTGATCGTGATTCCGCTGGTGATGGTGGCAATCGCCATGGCGCTGGTGGTGTTCGGTCAATCGCTGGCGATGGTGGCCGGCTTGCTGATGGTGTGGGGGCTGGTTGGCACATCGGCGCCGGTGGGCTGGTGGACCTGGCTGGCGAATACTCTGCCGGACGATGCCGAAGCCGGTGGCGGTCTGATCGTAGCTGTGGTGCAGCTGGCGATCATGCTGGGCGCGACGCTGGGCGGCCTGGTGTTCGACGCCAGCGGCTATCGCGCCACCTTCCACCTGAGCGCGGCCGTCCTGGCGCTGGCAGCGGTGTTCGCCTGGCTGGCGGCGCGTTCAGCCCGGATGACGGATGGCGTCGATCACCAGCCCCAAGGCGCGCGATGAATGGCGGCGGCTGGGGTAGAACGCGTACAGCGGCTCGAAGGGCTTGCAGAACTGCGGCATCACCTGGACCAGGCGGCCGCACCGGATGTGTTCCGCCGCCAGACTGCCCGGCAGGAAGGCGATGCCGCAGCCGGCCAGCGCCGCGTCGACCATCGGGTAGACGCTGGTGAAGACGGCTTGGCCGCGTACCTTGGCGTCCACTGCGCGGCCCTGGTCTTGCAGTTCCCAGGCATAGATGCCGCCGCTGCTCGGCAGCCGCATCACGATGCAGTTGTGGCGCAGCAGTTCGGCAATCGACTGCGGCTGCGGTCGGTGAGCGAAATACGCCGGCGCGGCGACGATCACCATCGGCACCTCGTCGGTCAGGCGCACCGCGATCATGTCTTTTTCCACCTGATCACCATGGCGCACGCCGATGTCGAAGCGTTCGGCGGCGATGTCGATCAGACGGTAGTCGGAATGGATTTCGACTTGCAGGTCGGGATATTCCAGCAGCAGCGGTGCGATGCGCGGCCACAGCAGGCTGTCGACCACGAAGTCGATGGCGGTGATGCGCACGGTGCCGGCCGGCTTGTCGCCCAGGTCGCTGATGGCGGCGATTTCGGCCTCGACTTCCTCCAGCCGTGGCGCGACATTTTGCAGCAGGCGCTCGCCGGCCTCGGTCGGCGAGACACTGCGCGTGGTGCGCGTCAGCAGGCGCACGCCGAGGCGGCTTTCCAGCGCGCGGATGATGTGGCTCAGCGCCGATTGCGTCATCCCCAGCTTGGCGGCGGCGCGCGTGAAACTGCGCTCCCTGGCCACGGCCAGAAAGACCAGAATATCGTTGATGTTGTCCCGCGCCATGAGCAAGCTTTCCGTAAATGATCTGCGATCATACACGCTGCGGCCTGGGCTTGCCCGGCGCGGGCGCTGCCGCTTATTTCTTCAGGCAGACCGTCAGGTAGGACTTGTCGGTCGAGTATTCAACGGCCAGGCTGGACGATACCGGCATGAACATCGAGTAGTCGGACTGCGCGTCGGCCGGGTCCTTCAGCACCGCCACGCCGTCGAAGTCGACCGCTTGCTTGCCCACGCCCATCTTGTTCAGCGTGACGCTTTCGGTATGCACCTTGCCGTTGCTCTTGTTGGTGATGGTCGCGCTGGCGCCGGCGATGGCGATGGTGCCGCTGGTGCCGCCCTGGTCGGCGCAGGCGTAGCTGCCATCCAGCTCGCTGCCCAGCTTGGCCGCCTTGGCGGCAACCAGGGTGCCGACGCGCATCACGTTGTCATCGTTGACGCCGTAGCGGTCGATGATCAGCGCCAGGCCGCGATCGCCGGCGTGGACGTGGACAATGCCGAATTCGCGCTGGCCCTGGCGCGCCACCAGCACACCGCGCAGCGCGTCCTTGCTCAGCGTCAGCGTGGCGCTGTCGAATTCACCGAGGCCGGCCACGGCGGCGCATACGCCTTGCGCATTGAAGGCGCCGTTGCTGCACAGTTGCACGGTGCCGTCGGCGTTGACCTTCAGCGCGCCTTTCGGGTTGAACGGCCAGGCGCCGTTGCCGGCATTGCGCATCGCGCCGAGGAAGGTGTAGCTGCCCGCCAGCTTGGCGACGTCGCCGACGGCATAGCCGGTACCGCTGACCGTTGAGGCTTTGCCGCCCACGGTCAGGTTGCCGGTCAGCAGGCGGGTGCGGGCGTCAACCGTCAGTTGCAGGCCGATGCCGGTGTAGGTGGTGAGGTTGCCGTCGGTGCTCGCGCTATAGCTGCCGCTGGTGTCGGTCAGGCCGAACTGGGTTGCGATCACCTTGACGGTGAAGGCCTTGGTGGCGCTGTTGAAGGTGACGCGCCAGCTGTCGCCGATGTCGGCCGCGACGTCATACACGGTTTCGTTGGCGTTGGCGCCGGCGATGACGGTCAGGCCGGCCTGTGCGGCCACGGCCTGCGAGGCGGTGGTGACGGCGTCGGTGGTTGGTGTGGTCGGGGTCGTCGGCGTGGTCGGCGCGGTTGGATTGGTCGGTGTCGGATTGCTGGCGGTTTTATCGTCGCTGCCGCCGCAGGCGGACAACATCGCGCCCAGCACGATCAAGGAAGCAAGATTTTTCATGGGAGAGACCTCTGGATGGGGGAAGGAGTGATCAAGTCGCAGTATTTTCCCCGTAGCGCCAGCCAAATGCCATGGAATGAATGTTCCATGGACATGGCCGAAAGCGAGGGTTTTTTGTCCCTTTCAAATGTTAACGCGATCCTATAATTTGTGACGCATTAGCAAAGAAAGAGCACATGACCCGCCCTCCGTCTCCGCGCACCATACTGCTCCAGACCACGATTGCGCACGATAGTAACGACTGGGCGATCGAGCGCTTCAGCCAGCTGACAACGCTGCTGGCCGGCCTGCGGGACGCGCAGGGACGCCCCGAATTTAACGTCATCGCCAGGAACCGCGAGGTCGGCGACCAGCCCGACAGCGTGCTGTCGCGGCTGGACCAAAGCGATGTCGATGTGCTATGGCTGCTGGCGGTGGATACCGGCCAGGGCTTGCACGCCGGCGAATGCCAGGCGATCGCGCGCTTTCAACAGCGCGGCGGCGGCCTGCTGGTGGCGCGCGACCACATGGACCTGGGCTCGTCCGTTTGCGCGCTGCCGGGCATCGGCCAGGCGCATCATTTCCACACGACGAACCCGGAAGCCGACCCGCGCCGCCAGGTGAACGACGACACCGGCACGCCGTACATCCGCTGGCCCAACTACCATTCGGGCGCAAACGGCGATTACCAGCAGGTGAGCGCATGCGGCGCCGTGCATCCGGTGCTGGCCGATCCCGCCTCGCCGACCGGCGCGATCCGCCTGTTCCCGGCCCATCCGCACGAAGGCGCGATCAGCGCGCCGCCGGACGAGAATGCGCGAGTGATCGCCTGCGGGCGCAGCAAAAGCAGCGGCGCGGCCTTCAATCTGGTGGTGGCTTTCGAGCGCCATGGCCAGCGCGGCCGCGCCATCGCGTACAGCTCGTTCCACCATTTCGCCGACTACAACTGGCAGCCCGGCGCCGGCTGTCCCAGCTTTGTCAGCGAAGCGCCGGGTCAGGGCATGAGTGCCAATCCGGGCGCGCTGCACGACATCCAGCGCTACGCCGCCAACGCGGCGCGCTGGCTGGCCGGCGCCTGAGCGATTCCTTTTCCCACCCAAGCAAGGACACATCATGCATGAACTGTTAGACAAGGCGATTGAAGCGCACGGCGGCATGGCGCGCTGGAAGCAATTCAGCACGCTGTCGGCCCATCTGTCGCAAGGCGGCATCCTGTGGCCGCTGAAAGGCAAGGGTGGCATGCTGGATGAGGTGGATATCAGCATCAGGCTGCACACGCCATGGACCTCGCACAGCCCGTTCGGCGCACCCGGACGCCGCACCGCCGTCACGCCGCAGCAGGCCGTGATTGAAAGCGCCGACGGCGCGACGATCGAATCGGCGACCGACCCGCGTGCCTCGTTTGCCGGCCATCAGCTGGACACGCCGTGGAGCGATCTGCAATTGGCCTATTTTGTCGGCTATGCGATCTGGAATTACTTCAGCGTGCCGTACAGCCTGGCCGGCGACGGCTTTGCGCTAGCCGAACTGTCGCCGTGGCAGGAAGACGGCCAGACCTGGCGCCGCCTGCAAGTGACTTTCCCGGACCACATCGCGACGCACAGCCGGGTGCAGACTTTCTATTTCTCGGAGGACGGCTTGCTGCGCCGGCACGACTACGAGGTTGACATCAGCGGCGGCGCGCCGGCCGTGCATTACCTGTCGGACCATGCGACCGTGCAGGGCCTCACCTTGCCGACGCGGCACCGGGTGTATGTGCGCGATGCCGACGGCGGACATCAGGCGGAACCTGTGGTGGTAGCGATCGATGTCAGTGCAATTCAGTTCGCCTGAGCCTGGCGGCATGCCGATCCCGGTCAGCGTCCGCCATGCCGAGGCGATCGTCAACGCCGGGCTGGTGCGGCTGCTGGCCGACTGTCCGCAGGTGCGCCTTGCCGTCGCCGGCGAAGCGGCGGCGGTGGTGATCACCGATTATGCCGATGGCATGGCGCGCCTGTCGGCTGCCAGGCCGGAAATGGCCAGGGTGGTGATCGTCAGCCAGCGCGAGCGCGAATGGGAAGTGCGCGCCGCCATGACGGCCGGCGTGCACGGCTATCTGCCGCAGCGCAGCGACGCCGACGAGCTGCGCTACGCCATGCGCGCGCTGGCGCAGGGGCGGCGCTATTTCAACAAGGAGCTGCTGGAGCGCGCCACGGCGCACCTGGGCGACAGCGCGCTGACGGTGCGCGAAAGCCAGGTGCTGGAACTGCTGGCCGCCGGCTGCTGCAACAAGCGCATTGCGCTGGCGCTGGATATCGGCGTCGGCACGGTCAAAACCCACATCAAGTCGCTGCTCTGCAAACTGGGCGCGCGCGCCCGCACGCATGCGGTGGTGCTGGCAACACAGCGCGGCATGCTGGCCGACCTGTTATCCTGAACCACATCCGATTTTCTTTGAAGGCGAGGCAAGCGTGACAGCCAGGATTGCATTGGTGGTATTTCCCATGTTTCACATCCTCGACCTGTCGGTGCTGTCGGTGCTGGGCATCGCCAACCATTTCGCACCGGGCAGTTACGCGGTCGAGACCGTATCCACCACCGGTGGCTTGGTACAGAGTATTTCCGGGGTGGGCATTCAGACCAAGGTGTTCCAGCCGGACGATTACGACACCGTGATCCTCGGCAGCACGCCGGGCATTCCGGCGCCGGATGCGGAATTGCTGGGCAGCCTGCAAACGGCGGCGCTCAGCGCGCGCCGCATGGCCAGCATCTGCACCGGCGCCTTCATCCTGGCGGAGGCCGGCCTGCTCGATGGCCGTTCGGTCACCACCCACTGGAGCTTTGCCGACCTGCTGGCGCGGCGCTTTCCACAGACCAGGGTGGAACCCGACAAGATCTTCGTGCGCGACGGCCATGTGTGGAGTTCGGCCGGCATGACCGCCTGCGTCGACCTGGTGCTGGGCATGGTGGAGGCCGATCTGGGCCACGAGATCACCAAGAAGATCTGCAAGACCATGGTGCTGTACCACCGCCGCCCCGGCGGCCAGAGCCAGTTCTCGGTGCTGGCCGAAATCGATCCCAAGCAGGAGCGCATTCGCCGCGTGCTGTCCTTCATCAAGGACAATCTGCGCGAACCGTTGTCGGTGCAGCAGCTGGCCGATCACGTCAACTGGAGCCCGCGCCACTTCAGCCGCGCCTTCCAGTCCGAGACCGGCATGACGCCGGCCAAGGCGATCGAGAAATTGCGCGTGGAAGCCGCGCAGGTGCTGATTGAAAGCGGCCACGCATCGGCCGCGCGGGTCGCGTTGCTGACCGGCTTCGGCGACGATGAAAGAATGCGCCGCGCCTTCCTGCGCGTGCTGGGCGAGGTGCCGCAAAAACTGGTGCGCGACTCGCGCGCGCGCAAGCTGGCCATCGTGGTCTGAGACGGACCAGCGGCCAGCCAGTGATGGCCGTTTTTGCGGCATGTTTGTCCATTTGGTATTGCAAGCCATTCGTATAATCAAAACGATACTTACCCAGCGCTGATGCGCAAGGAGCTTGCATGACCGATCGTCGATTATTCCTCAAGGCCATGGCCGCAGCAGGCGGTGGCCTGATGCTGTCGGTGGCGATTCCCAGTGCGCGGGCACGCCAAAGCGCAGCGGCATGGGAGGCCAACGCCGTGGTGCGCATTACCAGCGACGGCAAGGTGCAGCTGGTGATGCCGTACGTCGAAATGGGCCAGGGCACCTACACCTCGATTCCGATGCTGATCGCGGAGGAGCTGGAAGTCGATCTGAAGGACGTGGTGCTGGAGCACGCGCCGCCCGACGACAAGCGCTTCATCAATCCGGCGCTGGGCTTCCAGGTGACCGGCGGCTCGACCACCATCCGTGCCGCGTGGCTGCCGATGCGCCAGGCCGGCGCCGCAGCGCGCCTGCTGCTGGTGCAGGCGGCGGCGCAGCAATGGCAGGTCGATCCGGCCAGCTGCCGCGCTGAACATGGCGTGGTGATGCATGCGCCGTCCGGCCGCAAGCTGCGCTACGGCGCGCTGGTCGACGCCGCCGCCAGACTGCCGCTGCCGGCGCCGGAAGCCATCGTCCTCAAGCAGCCCAAGGATTTCCGCCTGATCGGCAAGGCCGCGCGCCGGCTCGACACGCCGGGCAAGCTGAACGGCTCGGCGCAATATGGCATCGACATCCAGCTGCCGGGCATGAAAGTGGCCGCGCTGGCCATCACGCCAAGCTATGGCGGTCGCCTGGTCGGACTGGACGAAGCGGCGGCACTGAAAGTGCCGGGTGTGCGCCAGGTGGTGCGGCTGGACGATTGCGCCGCCGTGGTGGCGGACAACTATGGCGCCGCGCAGAAAGGCTTGTCGCTGCTGGCGCTGCGCTGGGACGACGGCGCCAATGCGCAGCTGTCCACTGCGGACATTGTGGCCGACATGACGCGCGCTGCCGGCGCGGGCGCAGCAAAAGTGCGCAGCGACGGCGAGCCGGAGCAGGTTCTGGCGAAAGCCCACCGTGTGGTGGAGGCGAGCTACGAGCTACCTTTCCTGGCGCACGCGGCGATGGAGCCGATGAACTGCACCGTGCATGTACAGCCGGACCGCTGCGAGGTGTGGACCGGCACCCAGGTCATCACCCGCGCGCGCGCGGTGGCGGCCAAGGTTACCGGCCTGCCGGAAGAAAAAGTCATCGTGCATAACTTCCTGCTGGGTGGCGGTTTTGGACGCCGTCTGGAAATCGACGGCGTCGAACGCGCGGTGCGGATCGCGCGCGAGGTCAAGCATCCGCTGAAGGTGATCTGGAGCCGCGAGGAAGATATCCAGCACGATATGTATCGCCCGTATTTCTACGACCGCATGCGCGCCGGCCTCGATGAGCAGGGCATGCCGGTGGCGTGGTTCCATCATCTGACCGGTTCGTCGGTGCTGGGGCGCTTCCTGCCGCCGGCCTTCAACAATGGCTTCGACCCGGAAACCGTGGATGGCGCCGATGCGCCGCCGTATGCGTTCAAGGCGATCCGCGTCGACTACACGCGGCACGAGCCGCCGCAGATTCCCACTGCCTTCTGGCGCGGTGTCGGGCCTAGCCACAATGTGTTTGTGGTCGAGAGTTTTATCGACGAACTGGCGACGGCGGCCGGCATCGATCCGCTGCAATACCGGCTGGCGCTGCTCAAGCATAATCCGCGCGCGGAAAACGTGCTGAAGCTGGCGGCGCAAAAGGCCGGCTGGCAGGGGCCGCGCCAGGGTGCCATCGGGCGCGGTTTGTCGGTGCAGTTCGCTTTCGGCACGTATATGGCGATGGTGGTCGATGCCCAAGTCGAGGATGGCGAGGTGCGCGTCAAGCGCGTCGTTTGTGCGCTCGACTGCGGCGTGGTGGTCAACCCCGACACGATTCGGGCGCAGGTCGAGGGCGGGGTTATTTTCGGCATCTCCGGCGCGCTGTGGGGCGACATCACGTTCAAGAACGGCCGCGTCGAGCAGAGCAATTTCCACGATTACCGCGTGCTGCGCATGCATGAAACGCCGCAGATCGAAACCCACATCGTCGCCAGCAACGAAGCGCCGGGCGGCATGGGCGAGCCGGGCACCTCGGCGCTGATGCCGGCGCTGGCCAACGCCGTCCACGCCGCCACCGGCAAACGCATCCGCAAGCTGCCGATTGCCACCGCCTTGCAAGCAACCTGACAGGAGCACACATGATTTCAATTAATATCAACGGCAAACCGGTTGCCGTGCAGGCCGAGCCGGACACCCCGCTGTTGTGGGTGCTGCGCGACGAGCTGCATCTGTCCGGCACCAAGTTCGGCTGCGGCATGGCGCTGTGCGGCGCCTGCACCGTCCATCTCGACGGCCAGCCGACGCGCGCCTGCGTGATGCCGGTGTCGGCCGCCGTCGGCAAGAAGATCACCACCATCGAGGCGGTCGGCGCCACGCCGGTGGGCAAGCGCGTGCAGCAAGCGTGGGCCGAGATCGACGTGCCGCAATGCGGCTACTGCCAGTCCGGCCAGATCATGGCGGCCACCGCGCTGCTGCGGGCGATCCCCAAGCCGACCGACCAGGATATCGACCAGGCCATGGCCGGCAATATCTGCCGCTGCGGCACCTATCCGCGCATCCGTGCGGCGATCCATAAAGCGGCGGGGCAGGCATGATGCGCCGCTGGTTCTTGCTGCTGTGCGTTGGCCTGGCCGGGCTGGCGCAGGCCGCGCCGGAAAAAGACAAGCTGTTCGACCCTGTCGCCAGCGTGGTGATGTCGCCGCGCTGTATCAACTGCCATCAGGCTGATGCGCCGCGCCAAAAGGATAGCGGCGTGATTCACGCGCAGCAGGTGGTGCGCGGCAAGGACGGCCACGGTTCGGCCGTGCTGCATTGCGCGGCCTGCCACCAGGGCGGCAATACCGCGCAGGGCAAGGTGCCGGGCGCGTCGAACTGGCATCTGGCGCCGCTCAGCATGCGCTGGCAGGGGCTGGACAAGCCGGCGGTGTGCCGCCAGATGCGCGACCCGGCGCGCAACGGCAACCGCAAGACCGGCGAGCAGGTCATCGAGCACATGAAGACCGATCCGCTGGTGCTGTGGGCCTGGAAGCCGGGCGCCAACCGCAGCACGCCGGCGCTGTCGCATGAGGAATTTATCCGCGTGCTGCAGCAGTGGGCGGACGCCGGCATGCCTTGTCCGAATTAAGCATCAGCTGGCGTGGTTCATATACGGGTGGGCGCGCAGCGAGGCGGCCAGCAGGTCGATGAAGTTGCGCACCCGGGATGAGCCGTAGCTGCTTTCGCGGTGCACGATGTGCACCGGCCACGGCGCTTCCTCGTAGTCGGACAGGATGATTTTCATGCGTCCCTCGGCCACCTGGTCGGCCACCTGGCAGCACAGCAGGCGGCAGATCCCCAGTCCGGCCAGCACGGCGCCGACGGCGGCGTCGCTGGAGACGGTCAGGCAGGGCTTCAGGCGCACCATGATCGGCAGGCGGTCGCTGCCGAATTTCCATTCCACGCTGGGCGAAACGCTGGCGGCGGCGATGATGGTATGCCGCAGCAAATCGGCCGGATGCTGCGGCACGCCGTTGCGCGCCAGGTATTCCGGCGACGCGCACAACACCCGCCGCACCTGGCCGACGCGCAGCGCCCGCAGGCTGGAATCGGGCAGGTGGCCGATGCGCACCGCCACGTCTATCCCTTCGTCCACCAGGTTGACGGTGCGGTCGAGGAAATGCGCCGACACCTCCACCTCCGGGTAGCGCTTCAGGAATTCCACCAGGCAGGGCATGACGAAGGACTTGCCGTACAGCGTAGAGGCGCTGACCGACAGGTGGCCCTTGGGTGCCGCATTCATGTCGGCCGCCACCTCGTTGGCGGTGCTGATGCGGGCCAGGATGTCGCGGCTGTCGTCCAGGTAGCGGCTGCCGGCTTCGGTCAGGCGCACATTGCGCGTGGTGCGCAACAGCAGCCGCACGCCCAGTTGCGCTTCCAGCGCGCCGACTGCGCGCGTGACGGCGGCCGGCGACAGGCCGAGCAGGCGGGCGGCGCCGGCAAAGCTCTCCTGTTCGCCGACGGCGACGAATACCCGCATGAGATGTATCTGATCCATGATAGAACGGTGGCGAAGACGTAGTGACAGGAATCAGTGTGCATGATTATGCGCCGGCCAGGTCCGGCGGCGGCGCCGATGGCGTCCGCTACACCCCCTGAAATGGGGGGGATCCGGCATGGCCATCGGGGAGAGGGGCGGCGTATCAGAGGCTGAGGATGCCGCGTTCGAGCGCAATGATCACCGCGTGCGTGCGGTCGCGCGCCTGCAGTTTGAGCAGGATGCTGCTCATATAGCCTTTGACGGTTTCGCTGGATATGCCCAGCGCCTCGGCGATCAGTGCGTTGGAGTTGCCGCGCGCGGCCAGCTTCAGCACTTCGACTTCGCGCTTGGTGATGTTCTGGCCGTTGCGGGTTTCCACCAGCGCATGCGCCACCGACGCTGGAATGCTGCGCCCGCCCGCGTGCACATTGCGCAGCGTTTCCACCAGGTTCTTGCGTACCGAATTCTTGAACAGGTAGCCGACCGCGCCGGCGTTGATGGCGCGCGCCGCCTGCACGTCGCCCTCCAGCGTGGTCAGCACCACGATGCGGGCGGCCGGGAACCCGGCGCGGATGGCGGTGATGGCGTCGATGCCGCTCATGTCCGGCAGTTGCAGGTCCATCAGCGTGACGGCCGGACGGAATTCGCGGTACATGGCGATCGCCTCGGCGCCGCTGGCGGCCTGGCCGACCAGGTATAAATCGGTTTCGGCGGTGATGACGCCGGCCAGCCCCTGCTGGTACAGCGGGTGGTCATCCACGGTCAGGATGGTGATCGGCAGGGGCTTGAAATTGCTCATGATGGCAATTTTGCCATAAACGTCAGACTAGCGATACGCTAGCGTCGCGCGCAGCGTCAGCAGCACGCGGGTGCCGCGCCCTGGCGTGCTGAGGATGGCCAGCTTGGCGCCGATGCGGGCGGCGCGCTCGCGCATGCCGGCCAGGCCCCAGTGGCGCTCGCGGTGGCCGGCGCTGCGCACCTCGTCGGGCAGGCCGGTGCCGTTGTCGCGGATTTCCAGCGTCAGGCTGGAGGCGCCGTAGCCGAGCAGCACCGTCACCGCGCTGCCGCCGGCGTGGCGCAGCGCGTTGCCGACCGCTTCGCGGGCGATGGCGAACAGCTCGTCCTGCACATCGGCCTGCAACGGGCGGCGCGTGCCTTGCTCCTGCAGCGCGAAGGTCATGCCATGCTGGGCGGCGGCGGCGCTGCCGACGCTCTCCAGCACCGGCGCCAGCTCGCCCCGGCAGGCATGGTTGACGCGCAAGTCCATCAGCTGCTCGCGGCCTTCCTCGGCCACCGCGTCGGCGGCGTCGAGCGCTTCGTCGATCTGCTGGTGGATGGCATCGTTCTTCGGCAGCACCGCCTTGATGCCGTGGAAGCGCAGGCTCAGGCCGTGCACGCTTTGCAGGAAGGTGTCGTGCAGCGCGCGGGCGATGCGCTCGCGCTCGTCCAGGCGGGTGCGCATGCGGTCGATCACGCGCGCCGTCATCTGTCCCAGCCGCCACAGGTATAGCCGGTACAGCGCGCCGGCCAGCAGCGCCGCGCAGACCAGTGTGAACCAGGTGGTCTGGTAGAAGGCCGGCGCGATGCTGAAGTTCAGACTGGCCGGGGCCACGCTCCACACGCCGTCCTCGTTGGCGGCCAGCACCTCGAAGCGGTAGTCGCCCGGACCGAGGTTGGTGTAGAAGGCCTGGCGCAGCGGGCTGGCGTCGCGCCATGCGTGGTCCTGGCCGATCAGCCGGGTGCGGAAGCGGGCCCGCTCCGGTACCGACAGCACGGCGGCGGTGAACTCGATATTCAGGTTGTGGGTGTGGCGCGGCAGGCCGATGCCGTTGACGGCGCGCTGGCGCTGGCTGTCGGTGTTGAGCCAGGTGATCAGCGGCGTCGGCGCCACCGGGTTGCGGGCGATGTGGCGCGGGTCGATCAGGCCGACGCTGCTGGAGGTGGCGTACCACAGGCGGCCGTCGCCGGCCTCGATCAGCGTGTTCAGCGGCCGCAGCTGTTGCGGCGCGCCGGCATAGCCGTCCAGATAGCCGAAGTGCTCGGCGGCGACGCGCTCCTGCTTGCCGGCCAGCGCGGCGGCCAGGTCGGCGGCGCCGATGCGGATCAGGCCGTCCGCGCCGTGCAGCCACAGCTCGCCGTCGGCGCTGTGGACGATGCCGGAGATGCCGGCGAACGGCCGGCCGCCGCTGTCGTTGAGCGCAACGAAGCGGCCGTCGTGGAAGCGCGCCAGGCCCTGGTCGCCGCCGATCCACAGCGTGCCGCGGCGGCTGAACATGGTCAGCACGTTGCCGACGTTCAGGCCGTCGGCCGGGCCGAACTGCCGGATCTCGCCTTGGTGCAGCATCGCCATGCTGTTGCCGGTGTAGCCGAACCACAGCCGCCGCTGGCCATCGGCGTGCAGGGCGATGGCGGTGCGGGTCGCCAGTTCGGCATGGCCGCCGCCGGCGTGCCAGACGCCGTCCTGGAAGGTGTGCACGCCGCGGCGCGCCACCGACACCCACAGCCGGCCGTCGTCCGCCACCGCCAGCGCCTGGGTGGGCTGGCGTTGCAGCGCCGGCGGCAGCGGCCAGTGCCGCACCTTGCCGTCCTGCCGGCGCCACACGCTGTGCGGATCGCCAAACCACAGGCTGCCGTCGGTGGCCAGCGTGCCGGCGGTGGCGGAGCGCATCGCCGGGTCGTCGATGCGGCGGCCGTCGGCGGCGATGGCGAAGGTCGGCGGCGAGATCGGATCGCGCGACGAGTGGGCGCTGATCCACACCTCGCCGCCGGCACCGGCGGTGATGCTGAAATCGGTGCTGGCGGCGGGCATGTTCTGCACCGACAGGCGGCTTTCGCGGATGCGGTCGACGCCGTTCTCGCTGATGAACCACAGATTGCCTTCGCGGTCATCGAACGGCGCGCGGAACACCCGCACCGCGCTGAAATCGTGCGGTGCCAGGAACTGCCGCTTGAGTTGCAGGTCCGGCGTGTACAGGCGCATGCCGTCGCCGGGGCCGATCCACCAGGCGTTGCGGCGGTCGCGGTGGACGCTGTAGGGCGCGCCGCCGGTCGGCGGCAGGCGCAGCGGCGTCAGGGTTTCCGTGTCCGGATCGAATAGCTGCGGCGGCGCGCCGAATCTGAAAATGATCAGCTTGCCGTCGGCGGTCAGCTGGCTGCGCTGCATGCTGCCGAACTCGCCCACCTTGCGGAAGCGGTGGGTGCCGGGCAGGTTGCGGTACAGGCCGCTGAAGTGGGTGACCAGCAAACCGCCATCGCGCAGCACATTCAGGCTGGGCTGATCGCCGGCCGGCAAGCCGTCGGCCGGCAACACCTGGCGCCAGCGCGCGCCGTCCAGCCAGTAGATGCCGGCGGTGCTGGAAAACCAGCGCCTGCCGTCGCCGCTCTGGCCGAACTGCATGACGGCGCTGGCCGGCACGCCCTGCGCCTCGCCGTAGTGGCGCACCTGGCCATGCTCGAACACGCTGATGCCGCCGTGTTCATAGCCGACCCACAGCGCGTCGCCGGACAGGGCCAGCGCGTACACGTTCGGCGACAGCAACTGGTGGCCGGCGATCTCGTCGATCCGTTCGAAGTGCACGCCGTCAAAGCGGAACAGGCCGTTGGAGGCGCCGAACCACAGCATGCCGCTGCGGTCCTGCACCACGGCGCTGCCATCGGACGGCGCGCCGTCGCGCTTGATCCACGCCTGGTGCGACAGGCTGGAGTGCCAGAACGGCAGCGGCTCGGCGGCGGCGCTTGCCACCACCAGCGACAAGATGAGAAGTGGCTGCGCCCAAAGAACACTCATACCGGCGAAATGGCTGGAAAAACAATAGGCTATAACATAAGCTCGTCTGGTTCAAGCCGCGATTGCAGCGCCGGGCCAGCCATGGCGCCGGCGCGCTAGTTGTAGCAGGCGCGGATGTCGAGGGTGAAGCGGACGGCGGTGCCGCCGTCCGGCTGCGGCGCGATTGCCAGCACGCCGCCCAGCCTGGCCAGCCGCTCGCGCATGCCGACAATGCCCCAGTGGCCGCTGACGCCGGCTGCCGCCACCGCCGGCGCGATGCCGATGCCGTCGTCGAGCACTGACACGTCCGCCAGCTCCTCGGTGATGGCGATGGTGGCGACGATGCGGCTGGCGTGCGCATGGCGGACCGCATTGGTGACCGCCTCCCTGAATACCTGGCAGATCTCGCGCACCACCTCGGGGCGCAGATGCAACAGCTTGCGTGAGACGTTGAGCTTCAGGCGGCCCGTCGAGGCCGGCTCCAGCCGCGCGAGCTGGTCATGCAGCTCGGCAACGATCTGCGTCGCCGACAGGCTTGCCCGCAGCGCCATCACTTCATCGCGGGTGTTGGCGACCAGTTGCTCGGCCTGATCCAGCGCCGACTCCAGGATGCGCTCTTCCTGGCTGTTCTTGGGCAGGCGGGCCAGAATGGCGGCGCACTTCAGCATCAGCGCATGCACGCCCTGCAACAGATCGTCGTGCAGCGTGCGGGCGATGCGCTCGCGCTCTTCCAGCCGGGTCGCGTTGCGTTCGGCCGAGCGCGCGGCGACGGCGGCCAGGCGCCAGCGATGGAAGGCGATCAGCAGGGCAATCAGCAGGAGCAGGCCGCCGAGCCGGAACCAGCTCGCCTGCCACAGCTCGGGCAACAGCTCGATCCGCAGCGTCGCGCCGTGCTGATTCCAGACGCCGTCCTGGTTGGCCGCGATCACCTGGAAGGTATAGTCGCCGGGCGCCAGATTGGTGTAGAAGGCTTCGCGCCGGGCGCCGGCCGGCTGCCAGTCGCGGTCGACGCCGCGCAGGCGGTAGCGGAACTGCGTGCGCTCCGGCCGCGTCAGGTTGAGGGCGCTGAACGAGATCTGCAGATTGTTGCTGCCCTCGGGTAGGCGCAGCGTGGCCGCCGGCACGTAGTGCTTGCCGTTGCTGCTGATGGCGCGGATTTCCACCGGCGGCGCGTGCGGGTCGCGGCGGATGGCGCCGGGCAGCACGCTGCCGACGCCCTCGTTGCTGGCGACCCACAGGCGGCCATCGCCCGCCTCGGCCACTGAAGGGAAGGGGCCGACCGGTGACACCGGCGGGCCGACGCCGTCGTCGGCGTCGAACAGTTCCGCGTGCACCGGCTTGCCGCTGCGGATAAATTCGCCGACTGCGGCCGCATCGATGCGGTACAAGCCGTCCTGGCTGCGCAGCCACAGTTCGCCGCTGGCCGTCTCCACCAGGCCGCTGACGGCGCGCAGCGGCTGCTCGCCGGCCAGCGACAGCGGCTGGAAGCGCTGGCCGTCAAACCAGGCCACGCCGTCGGCGCCGCACACCCACAGGCGGCCACGGCGTGCATGGATGAAATTGATTTCGCCCAGGTGCAGCCCGTGCGCCGCATCGAATACGGTGACGGCGCCGTTGGCATAGCGCGCCACCGTATTGTGCAGGTAGCCGAGCCACAGCTGGCCGTCGTTATCGGTGCGCAGCACGCGTGGCCGGCCCGGCGGCAGGCCGGCCACGCCGTTACGTGCCGGCTGCCATTGATCGCCGACCCGGCGCATTAAATCCAGTCCGCGGAAGTTGGCCCACCAGATGCCGCGATCGTCGCGCGCGAAGGTGCTGATATCGGTGTCCTGGCGCACGGCCTCGGGCGTGGCTGGCAGCAACTTTCCCGTTTGTTCGCTCCAGATTCCTTTTCGGCTGCCCAGCGTGACGCGGCCATCCGGGTCACTCAGGCCGCTGGCGAAGGAATAGGGCACGCGCTGCCATTCCCGCCCCTGGGCGTCGAAGCGGCGTGCCGCCAGCCGGTTCTCGCTGAGCCACATGGTGCCGTCGCGGCCGGCCACCATGGCGGACGAGACGATGCGCATGGCGGCCGGCACCGGCGCCACGCGCCAGCGGCGTAGGCGGTCCAGGCCGTTGTTGGTGGCGATCCACAGGTTGCCGTCGCGGTCCTCGAAGAAGGCCTGGGGTTCCCTGCCGCTCAAGCCCTGGGCCGGCCCCATCAGCAGGCGCGGCGCGGCGGCCACACCGCCAGGCAGCCATTCGAGATTGTCGGCGTGGGCCAGCCATAGCGCGCCGGCGCTGTCGCTCCAGGCCGCCGAGCCTTGAAAAACCGGCCGGGCCGGCTGAGGCGTGCGTGAGATGCGGTAGATCTGGTTCAGGCCGTCGCCCGCCAGAATCTCGCCGCGCGCGGTCTCGCTCAGATTCTCCAGCCGGACGCCGCGCGGCCAGGCCAGGCGAAAGCGGGTGTCGCCCGGCGCGCGATAATAGGCGCCGGCGCTGCCGGCGAGCCAGTGCGTGCCGTCGCGGGCGAACAGCATGCGTATCACTTCATCCGGCGCCGCGCTGATGCCATCCTGGGCGCCGCTCATGACCCAGCGGCCGTTCACCAGGCTGGCCACGCCCCGGGTGGTGGCCATCCACATACGGCCGTCGGGACCGCGCAACAGCTGAAACGCAAAGCCGTCGGGGAAGCCTGTTTCCTTATCGTAATAAATTTCCCGGCCGTCCTTGAAGTAGCTGACGCCGTCGCCGCGGTAGCTGACCCAGAGTCCGCCGTCGGCCTCCGCCAGCACCGCCACCGTGTGAGGCGAGCGCAAGCGATGGCCGCCAATCGCGTCGATGCGGTCGAAGTGGCTGCCGTCGAAGCGGTACAGGCCGTAGTCGCTGGCCAGCCATAAATAGCCGTCGCTGCTTTGCGCCATGCCCTGGATCTGCACCGGCGCGCCCTGGCCCGCTTTCCATGCGTGGTGGTGGTAGGTTTGCGCCAGCGTCGGCTGCGGCGCCGGCGGCGTGGCCGCAACCGCACCGGCCAGCAGCGCGCTGATCAGTCCTGTGACATACAGAAGCATGCTCAGCATTGGTATTCGGGAGGTGTGGCTGTCATACCGCAAGCATACCCAAATTTGAAAGCGGGCTGATGAACTAATTACGGGAAGAAGCGCGGATCGTCGCGCCAGTTGCGCAACGACGTTGCGATACGCCACAGCGAGAGCCGGGAGTGGTTCTGCCAGCCAACGTGCGAGCAGCATCGAAGTCCGGCGCCAAATCCGGGTCAGTCATGGTTTGCTCTCCGATCAGCGATTGCATGCCCATGACGCGATCCGACTCCTCCAACGACAGTGGCTGCGCGCGCTGCACCTTGCGGCTGACCGTCGCGCGTGGCAGACCTAGCGAGTCCATCAGCGGTTCCTCGGGCATATCCATACAGGCGGATAGTTCTCACCCGCTGCGCCGGCACGCTAGTCCGGATCACATCGAGCTGGGCGTTGCGTGCAAGCTTATGTGTCGTTGGCCATCGTCAAAGTTACCCAACTCAATGATAGGCTGCGCCACTTGTTGCCAAATGTTCAGCCTCATCGCAGTAATTTCAGTCATGACCTGCATGGTGTAGCCCGTTACCGATGGGCCAATGGGAGGCTACTGGCCGGCGTCATCACCTTATAATCACCGTATGGCAAGGCGTTGTTTCTTGGAGTTGGGTGACAAGAAAATTGGATTGATTGGCGCTGGAAAAAAGAAGCCTACAGGTCTCCTCGACGTTGCCGTGATCCAAAATTTGAGCCGCCGGGAAGAGTTAGCCGAATTGCTTAGTCAATATGGGCAGATCATCATCGACGAGGCACACCACCTGTCGGCGCAGTCGTTTGAAGCAGTCTTAAATGAGGCAGGCGCTCGGTATGTGTTAGGACTTAGTGCTACACCGGTCAGGAGCAATGGGCACCATCCCATTATTTTCATGCAGTGCGGACCGATCCGTCATGTGGCTAAACGCCCAACGCATGTACCGAAGGAGTTGGTGGTCCAGGTTCGCTATGTTCCGACGTCGCCAATCCCACCACACGCCAGTATCCAGGAGGTGATTCGATTGCTCTCGGAGGATGAGAGGCGCAATGTCCGCATTGTGGACGACGCAATAGCGGCCTTGGCTGCTAGGCGTAAGGTCCTCTTGCTGACGAAACGTACCGAGCACCTCGACTTGTTGCATGAGCGCTAATGCTGGCGAGCGCGCAGTTGGTCGGCGAGGGGTTTTACCATGCGCCGCTGGATACCTTGATTCTGACCCTTCCAATATCTTGGGAGGGGACGCTGCAGCAATATGCCGGGCGTTTGCATCGCGAGCATGCCGCAAAATCTGATATTTTGATCCATGACTACGTAGAGCTCGATAATGCTCAGCTCTCACGTATGTGGGAAAAGCGTCAACGCGGCTATAGAGCGATGGGGTACAGCATTGAATCTGGCCAGATGCACTCGCTCCAAGCGCCGCTGCTAGAGGATGATCTGATGCAATGATGCGGAATTCGGTTTAAGGCGACATTTGCATGGTCTCAACAGGCGACCGGAGCCAGTATATTCCCTGGGAGTATTTAATTTGCCTTGCTCAATTTTTAAGCGGAATCGTGATACGATAGGTGCAGTGGGATCTGTGCCCATCCTTGAATCGCAAAGCTATCCGATGGAAAACCGCCATTACAATCCAGTCAGAGCCGCCGTATCGGCCACCGACGTTGACGAGCGTCGCCTCGACAAACATCGCCCGGTAGCTAGCGCGTTGCGTGGTGGCGCCGTAGCCGGTGCTGATGAGGTGCTGGCGCTCGCGCATGGCCAGGTTGCGCTCTGGGAGCAAGGACACCTGTGTAGCCAGGACTATATAGACGCTTGGAAGGAGTTGCTACAGCACCCGCAGCGAGCAGCTCAGATTCTTGAAGAGCGCTCACCCCGTGCGGCTGCATTGCGTCAAAACTCCCCCTTCGTTGCTTCTGTTCGCAAGTTCCAAGCATTAGCGAATGCGGCGTGAGCAGCTCCTGCTTGCCTTAAAAGAGGCTGCGAGATACGGCCGACATACTGAATTCGTCATTGCTGGCAGCCTTTCAGTCTTGGGCCTCAAAGAGGTACCTCCCGAGTTGATGTCCATCTCGATCGACATTGATTTCTTCCCATTGCGTGACCCCACGCACGTACAGGATATCGTCGCTGAACTGGGTGAGGACTCGGCCTTTCACGAGCAGCATGGCTACTATCTCGACCCGATCAGCAGTAGCATCCTGGTGCTGCCTCCCAGTTGGGTGGAGCGCCTGGTGATGCTGGAATTCGGAAGCATTCACGCCTATTTCCTTGATGTTAACGACACCGCGATTTCCAAATATGTGCGTAGTGCTGAGAATGATTTCCGATGGATCGATGCTGGCCTGGAGGCAGGCTTGCTCGACCTCGACATCATCGAAGGCCGAGCCCAGTTTGGAGTGGACTACCCTGGCGAAGATGATAAGCGCCGAGTCCACAACGGCATTCGATCACATCGCGCTGCACGCAATGAGGATGGCACGCTACGGCATGAGTTGCTCGCAACCCTGCGGTCATATCCTCAAATACGTATTGCCAATCTGTCGGACGACGATCACCACTACACTGGCGACATTCTTTACGCGGCTGCAAACCGAGTTGTGCAGGAAGTTGAGGCCGATGTGTTCGTTATCCACGATTCATCTAGCTGGAACGGCACCCCAACGGTCGGGCAAAAAGTCAGCGTGATTTACCGCGAAGGTGTGGCTACGGTTGAGGGGATGGGGCGCCCAATTCCAGGAATGAGATAACTTTGACGATTTGTGCGGGTAATTTTGACGATGGCCAGTCCAACGGGATGCTGCTTGACGCTCGCCAGTCTTGCGCTTATATTAATGACTTACGAGTAAGTTACGATCATACCCACCGATGCAAGCCCCTCAAGACACCAAGCCACGCTGGGAGCGGCGCAAGGATGCGCGGCCGCAGGAGTTGCTGGCGGCGGCGCTGGAGCAGTTTGTGGAGCGCGGCTATGCCGCCACCTGCCTGGAAGACGTGGCCAAACGCGCCGGCGTCTCCAAGGGGACGCTGTATTTATATTTTGCCAATAAAGAAGAACTGTTCAAGGCGGTGGTGCGGGCGAATATCGTCGCCACCATCGGCGAGGCCGAGCAGGACGCCGCCAGCCACGACGGTCCCAGCGGCGAGCTGCTGGGCGCGCTGATGATGCGCTGGTGGAGCGAAATCTGCGCCACGCCGCTGGGCGGCATCACCAAGCTGATGTTCGCCGAAGGGAATAACTTCCCCGAGCTGGCGCAGTTCTACAACGACGAGGTGGTGGCGCGCGGCAGCAATCTGTTCATCCGCGTGCTGACGCGCGGCATCGAGCGCGGCGAGTTCCGCGCGGTCGATCCGGTGGTCATGACGCGGGTGCTGATCGCGCCGGTGCTGATGCTGATGATGTGGACCCACTCCTTCATGCCGACCTGCGACATGCCGGACATCCCGGCCGAGGCGTTCATGGAGACGCTGATCGGCACCACTTTGCGCGGCCTGAAGGCCGATCCGCCGTGAGCGCCGCGCCGCTACTTTTCCATCCAGCTTGCCTTTTTCGCAGGTTCACCCCCCTTAAACTGCAGACTGTCGCAATTTCCCGCGATCCGGCCGTCGAATCGTTAATATGTGCCTCCATGCCAGTTCAACGATAAAATGACGGATTATTTAATCCCGACCTGAGTCATAAGATGAATATCGAACAAGCCCGCTTCAACATGATCGAACAGCAAATCCGCCCTTGGGACGTCCTCGACGCCGAGGTGCTGGAGCTGCTGCACGTGGTTAAACGTGAAAACTTCGTGCCGGCCGCGCACAAGGCGCTGGCGTTTGCCGACATCGAAATCCCGCTGCCGGGCGGCGAGGCGATGCTGGCGCCGAAGATCGAAGCCCGCCTGCTGCAGGACCTGGGCCTGAAAAAGCATGAGTCGGTCCTGGAAATCGGCACCGGCAGCGGTTACCTGACGGCGCTGCTGGCGCACAAGGCGCGGCATGTGACCACGGTGGAAATTTCGCCGGAACTGAAGGCGCTGGCCGAGCAGAGCCTGGCCGCCAACGGCGTCACCAATGTCAGCGTCGAGCTGGGCAATGGCGCGCAGGGCTGGAGCAGCGGCGCGCCGTGGGATGTGATCGTGGTCGGCGGCTCGCTGCCGGTGCTGCCGGAAGCGCTGTTGCAACAATTGAAAGTGGGCGGCCGTCTGGCGGTCATCATCGGCAACGCGCCGGCGATGAAGGCACAGCTGGTCACCCGCACCGGCGAGGCGGGCTACGACACCCGCACCCTGTTCGAAACCAACGTCAAGGCGCTGGAATCGGCAGTGGCGCCGTCGAAGTTCAGCTTCTGAGCGGGCTCGCCATGCAGCAGATTACCGCGCTGGAACTGGCCGACTGGCTGGCAGACGACGCGCGTCCCAAGCCGGTGTTGCTGGACGTGCGTGAAAACTGGGAGTTCGAGACCTGCCGCATCGACGGCTCGGTCCAGATCCCGATGAATACCATACCGGCGCGCATCGATGACCTCGATGAGGATGCAGCGATCGTCTGCATCTGCCATCACGGTGCGCGCAGTATGCAGGTGGCCGCCTTCCTGGAGCGTAACGGCTTCGGCAAGATGGTCAACCTGACGGGCGGCATCCACGCCTGGGCGCTGCAAGTCGACAGCACGATGGCCAGGTACTGATGGCCGGCGCGCTGGTCGGCCGGCGCGGCGCTGACGTGTGTTTTTGATTTGTTCAACTTTTTAGATGACTCCAACGGAGATTGCAATGCAGAGACCCCTTATCGCCGTGCTGATCACCAGCGCCTTCTTGACGCTCAACGCACAGGCGGCCGACCTGATCCAGGTGTACCAGCAAGCACTGGCCAATGACGCGACCTACGCCAGCGCGCGCTCGTCGCTGGCCGCGGGCCAGGAACGCATCACCCAGGGACGCTCGGGCCTGCTGCCGGTGATCGGCGCCAGCGGCGGCAGCACCCGCAATACGGGCGATGCCACGTCGGCGGAGTTTCTGACCGGGAACATGATCAAGAACGACGTCCGCAACCATACCAACAGCTACACGGTGTCGCTGTCGCAGCCGCTGTTCAACTGGGCGGCGTGGGAAACCTATCAGCAGAGCAAGCTGTCGCAGGCCACCGCCGAAGCCACCTTCTCGCAGGCGCAGCAGGACCTGATCGTGCGCGTGGCGCAGGCCTACTTCGACGTGCTGACGGCGCAGGACAACCTGACCTCGACCCAGGCGCAGAAAGTCGCCACCACCGAGCAGCTGGCGTCGGCCAAGCGCAACTTCGAGGTCGGCACCCAGACCATCACCGATACCCACGAGGCGCAGGCAGCCTACGATCTGGTGGTGGCGCAGGAGTTTGCTGCCATCAATGATCTGGAAAACAAGCGCACCGCGCTGCAGGTGATCATCGGCCAGGCGCCGGCCGCGCTGGCGCCGCTGCGCACCGGCGTGACCATCGCGCCGCCGTCGCCGGAGACCCCGGAACCGTGGATCGCTTCGGCTGAATCGCAGAACTACTCGGTGGTCGCGGCCGGCCTGAATCTGGAAATCGCCAAGCGCGAGATCAAGCGCAACCGCGCCAACCACCTGCCGACCGCCAACCTGGTCGCCAGCACCTCGCACAACAGCCAGACCGGCGGCGGCAGCACCGTCAACAACAATGCGATCGGCGTCAGCTGGAATATCCCGATCTTCAACGGCTTTGCCATCACCAGCAAGGTGCGCGAAACCATCGCACTGGAAGACAAGGCCCGCAACGACCTGGAAGCCACCAAGCGCGCGGCGTCGCAGAATGCGCGCCAGGCCTTCCTTGGCATGAACAGCGGCCTGGCGCAGGTGAAGGCGCTGGAAGCGGCCGAAGTGTCGAGCAAGTCGTCGCTGGAATCGAACAAGCTGGGCTACCAGGTTGGCGTGCGGATCAATATCGACGTGCTGAATGCGCAGAAGCTGCTGTATTCGACCCAGAAGGATTTGTCGAAAGCCCGCTACGACACCATCATGAACGGCCTGCGCCTGAAATCGGCGGCCGGCTCGCTGAAGGAAGAGGACCTGCAGCCGGTCAACGCGCTGCTGCAACGCTAAGCAGACATGCCGGCCTTGGCGCCGGCATTATTTTTGCGCTGATTATTAGCGAAATTTGCATAGTCATCGCAGGTTTCATGGATTTATTCGATTTGCTGGGCGGAGGATACTACTTCCATCGCAACCAACAATGAAGGAGCAAGACCATGAAACAAGTCGCTATCATCACCGGCGCCTCGCGCGGCATCGGCGCTGCGATCGCTCAGCGCCTGGCCAGGGACGGCTTTGCCGTGGTGGTCAACTATGCCGGCAACGCCGCCGAAGCCGCGAAAGTGGTCAACGCCATCACCGCTGACGGCGGCAGCGCCATCGCGGTGCAGGCCGACGTGGCCGATGCCGCCGCCGTGCGCGGCCTGTTCGACCAGACCATCGCCCAGCTGGGCCGGGTGGACGTGCTGGTCAACAACGCCGGCATCATGCCGCCGCAATTGCCGCACCTGGCCGCCACCGACGACGATACCTTCGACCGCCTGGTGGCGGTCAACCTCAAAGGCAGCTTCAACACCATGCGCGAGGCGGCGACCCGGCTGCAGCATGGCGGCCGCATCATCAATTTTTCGTCCAGCCTGGTCGGCACGCGCTTGCCGGGCTATGCGGTGTACACCGCCACCAAGGCCGGCGTGGAAGCCATGACCAATATTCTGGCCAAGGAACTACGCGGCAAGCACATCACCGTCAACGCCGTCGCGCCGGGCCCGACTGCCACCGCACTGTTCCTCGACGGTAAAACGCCGGACACCATCGAGCGCCTGGCCAAGATGCCGCCGCTGGAACGCCTGGGCCAGCCGGAGGACATCGCCAACGCCGTGTCCTTCTTCGCCGGCCAGGATGGCGGCTGGGTCAACGGCCAGACGCTGCGCGCCAACGGCGGCATGGTGTAAGGAGCGGCGCCATGGAAAAATTGATTGTGCTGGTTACCGGCGCCGGCACCGGCATCGGCCACCTGTCGGTGAAGTCGCTGGCGCTGGCCGGCCACACGGTGTACGCCTCGATGCGCGACATCCACGGCCGCAACGCCGCCAGGGTGCGCGAGCTGCGCGACTGGGCCTTTGCCAACGGCGCCGACGTGCGCGCGGTGGAACTGGATGTGCTGTCGCAGGCTTCGGCCGATGCCGCGGTGGCCACCATCGTGGCCGAGCGCGGCCGGCTGGACGTGGTGGTGCACAACGCCGGCCATCTGGTGATCGGCCCCACCGAGGCCTACACGCCGGAGGAGATCGGCAAGGTGTTCGACACCAACGTGCTTGGCGCGCAGCGCGTCAACAAGGCGGTGCTGCCGGTGATGCGGCAACAGCGGCAGGGCTTGCTGCTGTGGGTCGGCAGCTCGACCACGCGCGGCGGCTTTCCGCCGTTCCTGGGGCCGTACGCGGCAGCCAAGGCGGCCATGGATGCGCTGGCGGTGACGATGGCGTATGAGCTGGCGCGCTTCAATATCGAAACCTCGATCGTGGTGCCGGGCGCCTTCACTTCCGGCACCGACCACTTCGCCAACGCCGGCAGGCCGGCCGATGAAGCGACCAGCGCCGCCTATGCGGTGTACGACGGCTTGATGGACCAGATCGGCGCGCGCCTCAGCGCGCTGATTCCGCCGGAAGCCGATCCGGCGGCGGTGGCGGCCGACATTGCCTACATCGTCGGCCTGCCGCACGGCAGCCGCCCGTTCCGCTCGATCACCGATTTTGTCGATGACGGCGTGACGGCGGTGACCGAGGTGGCGGAGCGCGTACGCCAGGAGTTTGCCGAACGTATCGGCATCGTCGACCTGCTGAAGCCGTCAAGGACGGTGTTGGACTAAACACCGGGATGGGGGTAGTATGCGCGGCTGTTGAAGTTGGTAAATAATCAAACGCATATGGCTCCCTCCGAAAAATTAAGCAGCAAGCAGTGGATGGCGCTGGCCGGCAGTTTTGCCGTGTTGGCGCTGTTGGTCATGATGTGGCGCTGGGGCGGCACGGTGGAGGATTCGCAGGCGTATTTCGATACCGCGCGCTATCTGCGCGGCGAGGTGGCGGCCAGCGAGTTGCGCGCGCCATTCCCGTATCGGCTGCTGGCGCCGGCCGTGGCGGCCGCGATACCCGGCGACACGCGCAACAGTTTCGCGCTGCTGAACTGGTTGTGCATCAGCGCCAGCGCCGTCATGCTGGCGCTGAGCGTGCTGAAGGTGGGCGCCAGCCGCAAGGCCGCCGTGATCGCCGGTTTGCTGATGATCCTGGCGGTGCCGACGTTCTGGTATGCGCCTTATCTGCTGACCGACCCGGCCTCGATCTGCGGCCGCGCCGCGTTTGTGCTGGCGGTGCTGAGCGGCCAGCCGTGGCTGGCCGCGCTGGCCGGCGTGACGGCGTCCGCTGTGCGCGAGGAAAATATCCTGCTGCTGGTGTGGCTGCTGGCGACGCGCCGCATCGGCATGCCAGCCGGGCTGGCGGCGCTGGCGCTGGCCGGCGCCTGGATGGTGGCGGTACGCTGGTGGCTGATTCCCGGTCTGCCCAGCTATGTGTGGGCGCCGAGCATCCATACGGTGATCACGGCGCTGCAGGATGTGCGCTCGCTGGCGTCGCTGGCGACGGCGGTCGGCCTGGTGCTGCCGCTGGCGCTGCTGGGCATGCGGAACGCGGCGCCGGCTTTGCGGCCGCTGAAATCCTTGTTGCTGCTGATGGTGTTGCCGCCGCTGTACGCGGCGTTGTGCGTGCGGGTCGATGGCCGCGCCATCTGGGGCTTGTACCCGATGCTGGTGCCGTTCGCCGCCATCTACTGCGCGGCGTGGCTGCAGCGGCGCAAGGCCGCTGCCTAGCGCTTACAGGCCGGCGCCGTTGCCGGTGAAGCTGCGCTCGATCAGCTCGATCTTGTAGCCGTCCGGATCGGTGACGAAGGCGATCACCGTGCTGCCGCCCTTGACCGGGCCGGGCTCGCGGGTGACCGCGCCGCCATTGGCTTTCACTGCGGTGGCGGCGCTGTAGATGTCCTCCGTCGAAATGGCGATGTGGCCGTATGCATTGCCCATGTCGTAGCTGGTGGTGCCGTAGTTATAGGTCAGCTCCAGCTCGGCGTGGTCCGGATTCGAACCGTAGCCGAGGAAGGCCAGCGTGTACTGGTATTCCGGATTGTCGCTGGTGCGCAGCAGCTGCATGCCCAGTACCTTGGTGTAGAAATCGATGGAACGCTGCAGGTCGCCGACCCGCAACATGGTGTGCAATATGCGCATGGTAAATCCTTGTTGATGAAAGCCAAACAAGGATTTTATCAGCGGCTGGCGGTTTTCGCCGGCGGCGCGGCGCTTGGCGCCACCCGCCAGATCACATTGCCGACATCGTCGGCCACCAGCAGCGCGCCTTGCTTGTCCACCGCCACGCCCACCGGACGGCCGCGCGCCTTGTCATCCTTGTCGAGGAAACCGCTGAGGAAATCCTGGGGCGGACCGGATGGCTTGCCGTTGGCGAACGGCACAAACACCACCTTGTAGCCGCTGTGCGGCTTGCGGTTCCACGAGCCGTGCTGGCCGATGAACACGCCGCCCTGGTAGGCCTGCGGGAACAGTTTGGCGGTGTAGAACGCCAGACCCAGCGAGGCGGTATGGCCGCCCAGCGCGTAATCCGGCACGATGGCCTTGGCCACCAGCTCCGGCTTCGGCGATTTGACGCGGCGGTCGACATGCTGGCCGAAGTAGCTGTACGGCCAGCCGTAGAAGCCGCCCTCGCGCACCGAGGTCATGTAGTCGGGCACGAGGTCGTTGCCCAGTTCGTCGCGCTCGTTGACGGCGGTCCACAACGCCTTGGTCTGCGGCTCGAAGTCCATGCCGTTCGGATTGCGCAGGCCGGTGGCGAACAGTTTCGACCGGCCGGTGGCGATGTCCAGCTGCCAGATCGCGGCGCGGCCCTGTTCCGCCTCCATGCCGTTCTCGGCCACGTTGCTGTTGGAGCCGACCGTCACGTACAGGAATTTGCCGTCCGGGCTGGCCACCAGGTTCTTGGTCCAGTGGTGGTTCAGCGTGCCGGCCGGCAGGTCCATCACCTTGGTGCCGGCGGCGGTGATGCTGGTGGCGCCTTCTTCATACGGGAAACGCAGCACGGCGTCGGTGTTGGCGACGTACAGCTGATTGCCCACCACGGCCATGCCGAACGGCGAATGCAGGTCCTTGAGGAAGACGTGGCGGCTTTGCGCGCCGCCCTTGGCGTCGACGCCGCGCAGCAGCGTGATGCGGTTGGCCGATTCGCTGACCGCGCCGGCCTTCTTCTGCATGTGCTTCATCACCGCGCCCTTGATGCCCTTGCCATCGTCCGGCTTCGGCGGGGCGTTGGTTTCCGCCACCAGCACGTCGCCGTTGGGCAGCGTGTAGACCCAGCGTGGATGGTCGAGCTCGCGCGCATAGGCGCTGACGCTGAAGCCGGCCGCCGGCACCGGCGCCTCCGCTGCCGACGACCACGGCGCGGCCGGCGCCACGTTCACGGTCGGCACGATCTTGCGTTCCGGTTCCGGCAGCCTGGGCTGTGGACCGAAGCCGACCGGATACGATTGGGCGCCCGCCAGTGGCGGGATGAAGGCGGCGGCGAGGAGCAGGGCGAGGGCGGTTGGCTGGCGCATACGGGGTGGCTTTCTAAAATGATGGGGAGTGGCTTAGTCGCGTTTGACGTGCGGCTGCGGTTGCGCCTTGGCGCCGTCGCGCGGCTTTTGCACGCCGCGCTGGTTGTGCAGGTCGGTGTCAACCAGGCCGCTGTCGATGTCGCGCGCGGCTTGTTCGATGATGCTGTGCTGCTTGTTGCCGTGGCCGTCGGGCGCTTCGTCACGTTCGTGCGGCATGCGCTTGACGCCGTCGTTTTCCACCTTGGCGTCGGTATTGACGTGTTGATCTTTCATGATGGCCTCCTTGGCGTTGTCATAAGTCCATCTTAGCCAGTTGGTTTTACGTCAGTCGCCACATTGAATTTCGACAACTCCGGCGCGAAGTCGTTTATCATTTAGACCATCTTTCTTGATGGGATACTGCATGAGCACTGCTGCTGTCACGCCGGCCAATTGCGCCAATTGCGAAGCGCCGCTGGGCGGCCACTTTTGCGCCAACTGCGGCCAGGAGGCGGTGCTGCACCACGCCAGCACGCGCGAGTTCCTGCACGAGTTCGTCGGCCACTATGTGGCGCTGGAAGGCAAGCTGTGGGGTTCGCTGGGGCGGCTGCTGTTCCGGCCCGGCCTGCTGACCAATGAATACATGCGCGGCCGCCGCGTGCGCTTCGTGCAGCCGCTGCGCCTGTACCTGTCGTTCAGTCTGCTGTTCTTTGTGATACTCAAGCTGGGCGGGCACGGCGTCATCACCGGCGACGAGGACAGCCAGGCGGAAACCGCCCAGATGGCGGTGGTGGAACAGGCGGTCAACCAGGCCCGGAAAATGGAACAGCTGAAGCCAGCCGACCCGGCGGCGGCGGAAAGCGCCGCTGCCGCCGAAGCGGCCATTGCATCGATGCAGCAAGAGCAGCGGGCCGATGCCCGCGAGCGCGAGCAAGACGCCAGGGCTGCCGCGCGTAAAGCAGCGCGGGAGAGCGCCAAGGCGGCGTCCGCCGCCCCCGAACGCGTCATCGAACCGGGCGCGCCGACCGGCGCCGAGCGCAAGATGGCGCAGGATGAAGTCGACCAGTGGCTCGGCGCGCGCGGCCTGGAGAAGCTGCAGCATCAGTGGAACAGGCTGAATGCCCTGCCTGCCGATAAGCAGAAGGAGGCCTTGCAGGCCGGCTTCTACCGTTATGCGCCATATGCGATCTTCTGCCTGATGCCGGTGTTCGCGCTGTACCTGAAGATTCTGTATCTCGGCTCCGGCCGCCGCTTCGGCGAGCATGTGCTGTTCGCGTTGCATACCAATGCGTTTGCCTTCCTGCTGTTCGGGCTGATGCTGCTGATACCGGTCGGCCTGATCGACTTCCTGCTGTGGTGCTGGTTGCTGGGCTACCTGCCGTGGGCGATGCGGCGCGTGTATCACAGCAGCCGTGCCGGCACCTTCGCGCGCTGGGCGGTGCTGATGTTCTTCTACTCAATCTCGATTGCCGTGGCGCTCGGCATCGCCGGCGCGCTGGGCGCGGCGACCGCGCACTAATTCGTGGCTTGCATTAAATACTGTTTAAATGTACAGTGGCAAGGCCGGTAGGTGATGGCACGCGGCGGGTTTATGGGTTACCCTGCTGCGTGTTCCCGCCCCTAGCCAAAAGCCGAGATTTTTATGACCGCCACGCACGCTGTTTTTCACACTATCGCACTGGTCGTGCGCCCGAATACCGACGGCATTGCCGAGTCGGTGGGCAGCGTGGTCGATTTCCTCAGCCAGCGCGGGGTCGAGGTGGTGTTTGAGGAGCAGACCGCAGCCCACCTCGGCATGCAGCTGGACGACCAGCGCGTGCTCAGCGCAGCCGGCATCGGCGCCGAATGCGACGCCGCCATCGTCATGGGCGGCGACGGCACCATGCTGGGCATCGCGCGCCAGCTGGCGCCGTTCGACGTGCCGCTGATCGGCATCAACCAGGGCCGCCTCGGCTTCATGACCGATATTCCGCAGGAGGGCATGCTGGAGGTGCTGTCCGGCATCCTGCGCGGCAGCTACAAGGCCGAGCGCCGCACCTTGCTGGAAGGGCGCGTGCTGCGTGCCGGCGAGACCATCCATGTCGGCATGGCGGTCAACGACGTCGTGGTGTCGCGCGGCGCCGGCGCCGGCATGGCGGAATTGCGGGTCGACGTCGACGGCCAGTTCATGTACAACCAGCGCTCCGACGGCCTGATCATCTCCACCCCGACCGGCTCCACCGCCTACGCCCTGTCGGCCGGCGGGCCGCTGCTGCACCCGTCGCTGGGCGGCATCGTGCTGGTGCCGATCGCGCCGCACGCGCTGTCCAACCGGCCGATCGTGCTGCCGGAGTCGAGCGCGATCACGGTGGAAATCGTGCGCGGGCGCGACATCAGCGTCAACTTCGATATGCAAACCTTCGCCAGCCTGCAGTCGCAGGACCAGATCGTGATCCAGCGCTCGCCGCACGCGATCACCTTCCTGCACCCGGAAGGCTGGAGCTACTACCACACCCTGCGTGAAAAGCTGCACTGGAACGAGTATCCGTCCGGTGAGGGCAAACTCAATTAACCAACTCTACAGGCCTCCATGCTGCGTACCCTGTCCATCCGCGATTTCGTCATTGTCGATACGATAGAACTGGAATTCTCCGCCGGCTTCACGGTGTTCACCGGCGAGACCGGGGCCGGCAAGTCGATCCTGATCGATGCGCTGACGCTGGCGCTGGGCGGGCGCGGCGACGCCAGCGTGGTGCGCGAGGGCGCGGCCAAGGCCGACATCACGGCCGATTTCGCGGTCAGCGCGCAGGCGCGCGACTGGCTGCAGGCCAATGAATTCGCGCTGGAGGAGGGCGGTGCGCTGCTGCGCCGCGTGATCGACAACGCCGGCCGCAGCAAGGCCTATATCAACGGCGTGGCGGCGACGGCGGCGCAGTTGCGCGAGCTGGGCGACCTGCTGGTCGACATCCATGGCCAGCACGCGCACCAGTCGCTGATGAAGACCGACGCGCAGCGCGATCTGCTGGACGGCCAGGCCGGCGCCGCCGCGCAGGCGCGCACGGTGGCCACCGCCTACAAGGCCTGGCGCGCGCTGGCCAGGCAGCTGGAGGAGTTCGAGAGCAACGCGGCCAACGTGCGGTACGAGCGCGAGCGGCTGGAGTGGCAGGTCAACGAGCTGGAGAAGCTGGCGGTCAAGCCGGGCGAGTGGGCCGAGGTCAGCAATGAGCAGAGCCGCCTGTCGCACGCCGCCAGTCTGCTGGATGGCGCGCAGGAGGCGCTGGCAGTGATTTCGGAAGCCGAGGATCATCCGATCCTGTCGCAGCTGTCGTCGCTGAATCAGAAGCTGGGCAAGCTGGCCGATATCGATTCCGGCCTGCAGCCGATTGTCGATCTGATCGAGCCGGCGCGCATCCAGCTGCAGGAGGCGGTGTATGCGCTCAACGATTATCTGGACCGGGTCGATCTCGATCCGTCGCGCCTGCGCACGGTGGAGGCGCGCATGGATGCGATTCATTCGGCGTCGCGCAAGTTCCGCGTGCCGGAGGAGGAACTGCCGGAGGAGCACACCCGGCTGGCGACGCGTCTGGCGCAGCTGGCCGACGCCACCGATCTGGACGGCTTGCGCAAGCAGGAGGAAAAGCTGAAGGCAGCCTATCTGGCGGAGGCGCAGACGCTGTCGGCCACGCGCGCCAAAGCGGCGGCGGCGCTGGGCGAGGCTGTCACCCGGGCGATGCAGGAATTGAATATGACCGGCGGCCGTTTCGAAGTGGCGCTGCATCCATGCGAGCCGGCCGCGTACGGCGTCGAGCAGGTGGAATTCCTGGTGGCCGGCCATGCCGGCGTGGCGGCGCGTTCGCTGGCCAAGGTGGCGTCGGGCGGCGAGCTGGCGCGGATTTCGCTGGCGATTTCGGTGATCACCTCCAACGCCACCACGGTGCCGACCTTGATCTTCGACGAGGTCGACAGCGGTATTGGCGGCGGCGTGGCGGAAGTGGTGGGACGCCTGCTGCGTCGTCTTGGGCAGGAACGCCAGGTGCTGTGCGTAACGCACTTGCCGCAGGTGGCGAGCCAGGCCGGCCAGCACTTCCAGGTGGCCAAGGGCACGCTGGACAACGGCAAGACCGCCTCGCGCATCGACGTGCTGGATTCCAAATCGCGGGTGGAAGAGATTGCCCGCATGCTGGGTGGCCTGGAAATCACCGCCACCACCCGCAAACACGCCCGCGAGCTGCTGGCATCTTGATATAGATCAGTTCAGCGCCACAAAAAAGGGCTATCCTTGTTCGATGGAGGCCGACATGGATCTGGAGCAGCGAGTTGATAGCTTGGAAGATTTCCGGGACGATACCAGACAGCGGCTGGTACGTATCGAGACACGCCTCGAAGAAATGGCGACCAAGACCGATCTGGCTTTGCTGGAGACTCGGCTAATTAAATGGTTTATTGCCACCGCGTTTGCGATCACTACCGTGATGACCGGCGCCGCAGTCGTGATCGTCAAGCTTATTTAGCTTTGATGGAGGTGTGCTATGGAAATTGAGCAGCGGTTTGAGAGTCTGAAAGTTTTTCGGGCCGATACCAGGCAGCGGCTGGAGCGGATTGAGGCATGGCTTGGCGGCGAGGCGTCCCAAATGGTGACTAAGGCAGATCTGGCGTTGATGGAAACCCGGCTGGTCAAGTGGTTTACCGCCACCGCTTTCGTGATGACCACGGTTATGAGCGCTATCGTCTTTGCAACGGTGCGATTTACTCATTAAATAGTAAGATAGTGGCTTACGGTAAAACCTAAGCCCTACATGACCTTCCAAAAAGAACCTCCCCACAAGCACGGCGCAGTCGGCCGCAGCGCCATCGTCCTGGTCAACCTGGGCACGCCGGACGAGCCGACCCGCTCGGCCGTGCGCCGCTATCTGAAGCAATTCCTGTCGGACCCGCGCGTGGTCGAGATTCCACGCGCAGTCTGGTGGTTCATCCTCAACCTGATCATCCTGCCGTTCCGCTCCGGCCAGTCGGCCAAGAAATATGCGTCGATCTGGACCGCCGAAGGCTCGCCGCTGCGCACCCATACCGCCGCCCAGGCGCTCGGCCTGCGCGCCGCCCTCGGCGAGCGCGGCCACGAGGAACTCACCGTCGCCATGGCGATGCGCTACGGCTCGCCGTCGCTGCCGGACGTGCTGGCCAAGCTGAAAGCCGATGGCGCCGAGCGCATCCTGGTGCTGCCTGCCTATCCGCAATATTCCGGCACCACCACCGGCTCGATCTACGACGCCGTGTTCCAGCACTATGGCAGCGTGCGCAATATCCCGGAGCTGCGCTTCGTGCGCAACTACCATGACCACGATGGCTATATCCGCGCGCTGCGCGACTCGGTGCTGAACCACTGGGAACAGCACGGCCAGCCGGAAAAGCTGGTGATGTCCTTCCACGGCGTGCCGAAACGCACGCTGATGCTGGGCGATCCCTACCACTGCGAATGCCTGAAGACCGCGCGCCTGCTGGCAACCGCCCTCAAGCTCAAGCCGGAGCAGTACATCGTCACTTTCCAGTCGCGCTTCGGCAAGGCCGAGTGGCTGCAGCCCTATACCGCGCCCACCGTGGCGCAACTGGCGCGCGATGGCGTGCGCAAGCTGGACGTGATCTGCCCCGGCTTCACCAGCGACTGCCTGGAGACACTGGAAGAAATCGCCATGGAAGTGCGTCACGATTTTGAATCCAACGGCGGCAAGGAGTTCCATTACATTCCTTGCCTGAACGAGTCGCCGGCCTGGATCGCCGCCTTGGCGGAAATTGCCGAGCAGCACATCATCGGCTGGCCGACCCAGTTGCCGCCCTCCGAGCGCGAGTTGCTGAAAAAAGATGCGGAAACCGGCCGCGCCAAAGCCCTTGCGCTCGGCGCAGCCGACTGAAAAGCAACATTCCCGCCGTCTCTACACCGTCACCCGATAATCAGCACTTGCGGGTGACGAGTGCCAGCCTGTTAAAATAGCCGCCTGATGCAAGCTTAACGTTGCCGAAATGGCAGGCAAAATAAACCCTTGAAGTCGTAGGTTATTGCCCCATTTACTGCCACAGCGGTAACAAAAGTAATGTCAAACAAATACGATTGTAGGAGTCTCTAGATGCAAGATCAGGAAAACCAAGCCGTACCACCTAATCCAGAGGCGGCACAAGCCGCTGCGTCGGCCCCACCATCGACCCCGGAAGCCCTGCTGTCGCCGCTGGAACAGCAACTGGCGGAGACCGAGGCCAAACTGGCTGAAATGCACGATGCCTTCATGCGCGCCAAGGCCGACGGTGAAAACATCCGCCGCCGCGCCCAGGAAGACGTGGCCAAAGCCCACAAGTTCGCCGTGGAGAGCTTTGCCGAAGCCATGGTGCCGGTCAAGGACAGCCTGGAAATGGCGCTGAAAGTCGAAGCGCCCACCGTCGAATCGCTGAAGGAAGGCGTTGAAATGACGCTCAAGCAACTGGCCTCGGCTTTCGAACGCAACCGCCTGATCGCCATCGAACCGGCGCAGGGCGAGAAACTGGACCCGAACAAGCACCAGGCCGTTGCCGTGGTGCCGGCGGACCAGGAAGCCAACACCGTGGTCGCGGTGCTGCAAAAAGGTTATATGATCGCCGACCGCCTGCTGCGTCCCGCGATTGTCACCGCAGCGCAAGCAAAATAAATTTTAAGCTCTTGAAATTACTGAGCTTTTCCACATATTAGTACCATCTGAACTTTAGCAAATTAAGGAAGAAAATCATGGGTAGAATTATCGGTATCGATCTGGGAACCACGAATTCCTGCGTTTCCGTCATGGAAAACGGTCAGCCAAAGGTAATCGAAAACGCCGAAGGCGCACGTACGACGCCATCGATCATTGCTTACCAAGAAGATGGTGAAATTCTGGTCGGCGCGCCGGCCAAACGCCAGGCTGTGACCAACCCAAAAAACACGCTGTTCGCTGTCAAGCGCCTGATCGGTCGTAAATTCGACGAGAAGGAAGTGCAGAAGGACATCGGCCTGATGCCTTACTCGATCACCAAAGCCGACAACGGCGATGCGTGGATCGGCGTGCGCGACAAGAAACTGGCGCCTCCGCAAATCTCGGCCGAAGTGCTGCGCAAGATGAAGAAAACCGCCGAAGACTATCTGGGTGAAGAAGTCACCGAGGCTGTCATCACCGTACCGGCGTACTTCAACGACTCGCAGCGTCAGGCGACCAAGGACGCCGGCCGTATCGCCGGTCTGGACGTCAAACGCATCATCAATGAACCTACCGCTGCCGCGCTGGCGTTCGGCCTGGACAAGACCGAAAAGGGCGACCGCAAGATCGCCGTGTACGACTTGGGCGGCGGCACGTTCGACGTGTCGATCATTGAAATCGCCGACGTCGATGGCGAGAAGCAGTTCGAAGTGCTGTCGACCAACGGCGACACTTTCTTGGGCGGCGAAGACTTCGACCAGCGCATCATCGATTACATCATCGAAGAGTTCAAGAAGATCAACGGCCTGGATCTGAAAAAAGATCCGATCGCCCTGCAGCGCATCAAGGCTTCGGCCGAGCGCGCAAAGATCGAACTGTCGTCGTCGCAGCAGACCGAAATCAACGAGCCGTACATCGCCATGGCGAACGGCGCGCCGGTCCACCTGACCCTGAAAATGACCCGCGCCAAGCTGGAATCGCTGGTGGAAGAGCTGATCATCGCTACCATCGAACCATGCAAAACCGCGATCAAAGATGCGGGCGTAAAAGTTTCGGACATCGACGACATCATTCTGGTCGGCGGTATGACCCGTATGCCGAAGGTGCAAGAGAAAGTTAAAGAGTTCTTCGGCAAAGATCCACGTAAAGACGTGAATCCGGACGAAGCGGTTGCGGTTGGTGCTGCGATTCAAGGTTCGGTACTGTCGGGCGAGCGCAAAGACTTGCTGCTGCTGGACGTGACCCCGCTGTCGCTGGGTATCGAAACCCTGGGCGGCGTGATGACCAAGATGATTCACAAAAACACCACGATCCCGACCAAGTTCTCGCAAGTGTTCTCGACCGCCGATGACAACCAGCCTGCAGTGACCATCAAGGTCTACCAGGGTGAGCGCGAAATCGCGGCCGGCAACAAAGGCCTGGGCGAGTTCAATCTGGAAGGCATCCCGCCAGCAGCACGCGGCACGCCACAGATCGAAGTGACCTTCGACATCGACGCCAACGGCATTCTGCACGTCGGCGCCAAAGACAAGGCCACCGGCAAAGAGAACAAGATCACGATCAAGGCCAACTCCGGTCTGACCGAAGCGGAAATCCAGAAAATGGTGAAAGACGCCGAAGTCAACGCTGAAGAAGACAAGAAAGTGAAAGAACTGGCTGAGTCGCGCAACCAGGCTGACGCGCTGGTGCACTCGACCCGCAAATCGCTGACCGAATACGGCGACAAGCTGGACGCTGGCGAGAAAGAGAAGATCGAAGCTGCGATCACCGACCTGGAAGCCTCGATCAAATCGGGCGACAAGGCCGAGATCGACGCCAAGGTAGCTGCACTGTCGAGCGCTTCGCAGAAACTGGGCGAGAAGATGTACGCTGACATGCAAGCCCAGCAAGCCGCTGGCGGCGCTGAAGGCGCAGCCCCAGGCGCCGGCGCCGAGCAGGCCAAGCCACAAGACGACGTGGTGGACGCTGACTTCAAAGAAGTCAAAGACAGCAAGTAATCCCCGTCATTCCCGCGCAAGCGGGAATCCATGCTGAGTCGAATATGGACGCTCAGCATGGATACCCGCTTGCGCGGGTATGACGATACGCCGAGTCGTGTGGCACCGCCGCCGGCTCGGCTTTTTCGCATAAATCAGTACAGAATATAAGCAGGATTCCGAACTATGGCAAAGCGTGATTTCTACGAAATACTTGGTGTCGCCAAGAGCGCCACCGAAGACGAGATCAAGAAGGCCTATCGCAAACTGGCTATGAAATACCACCCGGACCGCAATCCGGATAGCAAAGACGCGGAAGACAAATTCAAGGAAGTCAAAGAAGCCTACGAGATGCTGACCAATCCGGAAAAGCGCGAGGCGTATGACCGTTACGGTCACGCCGGCGTGGATCCGAATGCGGGCGGCGGCGGCTTCGGTGGCGCCGGCGGTTTCGGCGACGCCTTTGGCGACATTTTCGGCGACATTTTCGGCGGCGGTGGACGCGGCCGCAGCCAGGGCCCGCAGGTCTACCGCGGCGCCGATCTGCGCTACAACCTGGAAATCACGCTGGAACAGGCAGCGCACGGCTTCGACACCACCATCCGCGTGCCGTCGTGGGACAAGTGCGACACCTGCCACGGTTCCGGCGCCAAGCCAGGCACCTCGCCCGTCACTTGCTCGACCTGCGCCGGCCACGGCCAGGTACGCATGCAGCAGGGCTTCTTCAGCATCCAGCAGACCTGCCCGAAATGCCACGGCACCGGCAAGATCATTCCTGAGCCATGCGCGGCATGCTCGGGCCAGGGGCGCATCAAGCGCAACAAGACGCTGGAAGTGAAGATACCGGTCGGTATCGACAACGGCATGCGTATCCGCTCGTCCGGCAACGGCGAACCGGGCACCAATGGCGGGCCGTCGGGCGATTTGTATGTGGAAATCCACATCAAGGCGCATCCGGTGTTCCAGCGCGAAGGTGACGACCTGCATTGCGAAATGCCGATCTCGTTCGCGAAAGCGGCCTTGGGCGGCGAAATCGAGGTGCCGACATTGTCTGGTAAAGTAGCGTTTACGATTCCTGAAGGCACCCAGTCGGGCAAGACCTTCCGCCTCAAGGGCAAAGGCATCAAGGGCGTGCGTTCCGGCTTCGCCGGCGACCTGTTCTGCCATGTGGCGGTCGAAACGCCGGTCAAGCTGACCGACAAGCAGAAAGATCTGCTGCGTGAATTCGAGAAATCCACCACCGAGGGCGGCAACAAGCACAGCCCGCAGACGAAAACCTGGCGCGACAAGGTCAAGGACTTTTTTGAGTAACTTTGCTGTCACGCTGGATTGGTAGTATCAAGACCGCCGCGCTGCCTTTTTTTGAGGCAGACCGGCGGTCTCTTCATGTACGAGAGGAACATCATGGAAAGTCTGAAAAACAGCACGTCCCCGCTGCGCGGCCTGCTTGAGAACAACCGCCGCTGGGCGGAGTCGGAAGTCGAGCGCGATCCCGAATTCTTCCAGCGGCTGGCCAACCAGGCCGCGCCGGAATATCTGTGGATTGGCTGCTCGGACAGCCGCGTACCGGCGAATGAACTGCTGGGCCTGGCGCCGGGCGATGTGTTCGTCCACCGCAACATCGCCAATGTGGTGGTGCATTCGGATTTGAACTGCCTGTCGGTCTTGCAGTTTGCGATTGAAGTGCTGAAGGTCAAGCACGTAATCATCGTCGGCCACTACGGCTGCAAGGGCGTGCACGCCGCCATGACCGGCACCCGCGTCGGCCTGGTCGACAACTGGCTGCGCCACGTCACCGACGTGCACCAGAAGCACGAGCGCTACATGGGCACCGTGGTCAACGAGCAGAAGCGCTCGGAACGCCTGGTGGAACTGAACGTGGTCGAGCAGGTATCGAACGTGGTGCAAACCACCATCGTGCGCGACGCCTGGGAGCGCGGCCAGGACGTGACCGTGCACGGCTGGGTCTACGGCATCAACAATGGCAAGCTGCAAGACATGGGCCTGGCCGTCAGCGCGCTGGACCAGCTGGCACCGGCCGTGGCGCAACGCCTGGCGAAGTACGAAACGGCCTAAACCGCCTTGCTGCGGGCCGTCGCGATCCTGCGCGCGGCCTGCACTGGCGGCGTGTCGCCCAGCGGCACCAGGGTGGCGGCGCGGGCCAGCGCGCGCACCAGTGTGGCTTCGCCGAAGCGCAGGCCACGGCCGCGCAGTTGCGGCAGCGAGCGCACCGGTTCCGGTGTGATCTCCACAGCGGCGCGCACCAGCAGGCGCTGCACCCAGCGCAGCGGCGCCGGCAGGATCTTGGCCTCCGCCATGATGTTCATGAAATCTTCGAGGATGTCCGAGCCTTCCAGGCCGGGCGCGGTTGCGGCCAGCAGCGTTTCCCATTCCGCCCAAGACCGTGGCGCACCGGTGGCGCCGTACAGCCTGGCCGACGATTCTCCTTCCGCAAATGAAGCATCCTTCTCTTCCGGCGACAAACGTTGCGCATACTGGTGATAGGCCTCGGTGAAGCCGAAGCCGGCGGTGGCGTGCACCCAGTCCAGCAGGCGCGGATCGTTGGCCTGGTAGGCCGTGCCATCGGGCGTGGTGCCTTGCACATGGCCGTGCATGCGGACCACATGCGCGATCAGTTTCTCGGCCGCCGAGCGCGGCCCGTACACCGTCATCATGGCCGCAAAGCCGGTACGTTTCAGCCGCGTCTGCGGATCGCGCTGGAAGCTGCTGTGGTCCCACACGCCGGTGCGGACCGACGGCTCGGCCAGTTCCAATAGCACTGCTGTCACGCCACCGACAAACAGCGCGATCGGATTCGCGAATATCCGCCAGGAGACGCCATCTGCTGGCGACAGGGCGGGCTCGCCTGCCGGCTGGCTGAAGTCGAACGCTATGCCGGCTGGAGGCTTCATCAGTTCCTGGATGGCACTCAGCATCGATAGGACTCCTCAGGCGCTTAGGTAATAACGATATCGGATAAGCTTCGTTTTCTAAATATGGATCGCGGCATAGACTGTATCGCACATTATTGTCGGAGTATGTGCGATGGCTGCCGTTCTGCAGGATGCTTTTCAGCTTGAGCTGTTTGATGCGCCGCTGGGCGCCGAAATTCTCGGGCTGGACCTGAACCGCCCGCTGCCGCCGCGCGACTTCCAGCGGATTCACAAGGCGCATCTGGACCATCACCTGCTGGTGTTCCGCGACCAGCGGATCACGCCGCAGCAGCAAGTGGACTTCAGCCGCCGTTTCGGGCCGCTGCAAATTCATGTGCTGCGCAATTTTCAGCTGCCTTCGCAGCCGGAGGTGCTGATCATTTCCAACATCATCGAGAACGGCCAGCCGATTGGTCTGGGTGACGCCGGCCATTTCTGGCATTCCGATTTGTCGTACAAGGAGACGCCGAGCCTGGGCTCGATGCTGCACGCGCAGGAACTGCCGTCCGAGGGCGGCGATACGCTGTTCGCCAATATGCATCTGGCCTACGACACGCTGCCCGCCGCTTTGCGGCACGCGGTGCAGGGCGCGCGTGCCGAACATAGCTACCTCGCGCAGTACGAGGAGCTGCGCCGTCGCAGTCCTTTCCGCCCGCCGTTGACGCAGGCGCAGATCGATGAGGTGAGGCCGGTGGTGCATCCGGTGGTGCGCACGCACCCGGAGACCGGCCGCAAGGCCTTGTTCGTCAGCGAGCATTTCACGACCCGCATCGTCGGTGTGCCGGAAGACGAGAGCCGCGCGCTGCTCGATGAGTTGTTCGCGCACAGCGTGAGGCCGGAGCATGTGTACCGCCACCGCTGGCAACCGCACGACCTGATCTTCTGGGACAACCGCTCGCTGATGCATCTGGCGGCCGGCACGCCGGCGCATCTGCGCCGCAAGCTGTATCGCACCACCATCGAAGGCGACGCGCCTTTCTAACTCTACGAGGAATACCATGTTCAAACTAACCGCCGCCACGCTGGTGCTAAGCCTGGCTTTCGCCACACCGGCGCAGGCCGAGGGCCGTATCCGCATCGCCGAGCAGTTCGGCGTGGTGTACCTGCTGCTGAATGTCGCGCAGGATCAGCAACTGATCGAGAAGCAGGGCAAGAAGCTGGGCGTCGATATCACCGTGGAGCGCTTGCAGCTGTCCGGCGGCTCGGCGGTGAACGATGCGCTGCTGTCGGGCGCCATCGATATCGCCGGCGCCGGCGTCGGCCCGCTGCTCACTATCTGGGACCGCACCAACGGCAAGCAGAATGTGAAGGGCGTGGCCTCGCTGGGCAGCTTCCCTTACTACCTGGTGAGCACCAATCCCAAGGTGAAGTCGATTGCGGACCTGAGCGAGAAGGACCGCATTGCGCTGCCGGCGGTAACGGTGTCGGTGCAGTCGCGCATTCTGCAATACGCGGCGGCCAGGCAGTGGGGCGACAAAGAGTATGCGCGGCTGGATAAATTTACGCAGACCTTGCCGCATCCGGATGCGGCGGCGGCTATCATCGCCGGCGGCACGGAGATCAACGGTCACTTCGGCAATCCGCCGTTCCAGGAGCAGGAGCTGGCCGGCAATCCGAATGCGCGCATCATCCTGAACTCCTACGATGTGCTGGGCGGGCCGAGTTCCGCTACCGTGCTGTATGCCACCGAGAAGTTCCGCAACGAGAATCCGAAAACCTACCGCGCCTTCACCGCCGCGCTGGCGGAGGCGGCACAGTACATCACCAAGAATCCGGAAGGCGCGGCGGATACCTATCTGCGCGTCAGCAAGGCCAAGGTGGACCGCGAGCTGCTGCTGAAGATTATCAAGAACCCGCAGGTGAATTTCAGCGTGGCGCCGCAGAATACCTATGGGCTGGCGCAGTTCCTGTACCGCGTCGGCGCGATCAAGAAGCAGCCGGTCAGCTGGCGCGATTACTTCTTTGAAGATCCTGTGATCGCGGCCGGGTCATGAGCTTGCAGGTTGTCAGCCCGACCGGGGGCATCGCGCCTTTGCTGCGCGCCGATGGTGTGAGTCTGGAATATGGCGGCACGCGCGCCACGCATAACGTCAGCTTCGATGTGTATCGCGGCGACCGCTTTGTGCTGCTGGGACCATCGGGCTGCGGCAAGTCGTCGCTGCTGAAGGCGGCGGCGGGTTTCCTCAAGCCGGCGGCGGGCAGCATCTCGGTCAACGGCGCGCCGGTGCGCGGGCCGGGGCCGGACCGCATCGTTGTATTCCAGGAGTTCGACCAGCTGCCGCCTTGGAAGACAGTGAAGGAGAACGTCATGTTCCCGCTGCTGATGGCGAAGCGCGTCAGCCGGCATGAGGCGGAGGAGCGGGCGATGCATTGGATAGTCAAGGTGGGCCTGGCCGGGTTTGAGGATGCGCATCCGCATACGCTGTCCGGCGGCATGAAGCAGCGCGTGGCGATCGCGCGTGCGCTGGCGATGCAGCCGGAGATTCTGCTGATGGACGAGCCGTTCGCCGCGCTCGATGCGCTGACGCGGCGCAAGATGCAGGAGGAACTGGGGCGCTTGTGGGAAGAGCTTCGTTTCACACTGTTGTTCGTCACGCATTCGATTGAGGAGGCGCTGGTGGTCGGTAATCGCATCCTGCTGCTGTCGCCGCATCCGGGACAGGTTAGGGCGGAGTTGAATAGTCATCAGTTTGATCTGGACAGCGCCGGCGGCGCGGAGTTCCAGGCTGCTACGCAGTGTATCCACGGGCTGCTGTTCGGCGATGCCGCCACCGCACGCACCTCCGTCGCACCGGCGAACGCCGGTGCCCATGCTGAGCGGCCAAGCCCACCTTCCATGGAGGGAATTCATGCAGTGCATGGATTCCCGCCTTCGCGGGAATGACGGGTTATGAGTCTCGTACTTGATCCGCCGATTCGGCAGGAGCGCGAATTTATCGTCGCGCCGCCGACGTTGCGCGCCGCCGATCCGCTGCCGCCATTGGCACGGCGCGCATGGCAGCAATCCTGGCTGCGCAAGTCGCTCATCCTGATCTTGCTGGCTGTCGTGTGGGAAGCCATCGCCCGCTACCAGGCCAACGACCTGCTGCTGCCAACCTTCCTGCAAACCGCGCAAGCCTTCGTTGACGGTATCGTCAGCGGTGAGCTGCTGGACCGCATGCGCGTCTCGCTCACCGTCCTGCTGCAGGGCTACGCGCTCGGCATCATTGCCGCCTTTGCCCTGACCGCGCTGGCCGCTTCCACCCGCATCGGCCGTGATCTGCTGGAAACGCTGACCGCGATGTTCAACCCGCTGCCCGCCATCGCGTTGCTGCCACTGGCGCTGCTGTGGTTTGGGTTGGGCCGGGGAAGCCTGCTGTTCGTCATCGTGCATGCCGTGCTATGGCCGCTGGCGCTGGGCGCCTACGCCGGCTTCCAGTCCGTGCCCGAAACGCTGCGTATGGCCGGCCGCAACTACGGCCTGAGCGGCCTGCGCTTGGTGCTGCACATCCTGGTGCCGGCCGCGCTGCCGTCGATCCTGTCCGGTCTGAAGATCGGCTGGGCCTTCGCCTGGCGCACGCTGATCGCCGCCGAGCTGGTATTCGGCACCACGGCAGGGCAGGGAGGCCTGGGCTGGTATATCTTCCAGAACCGCAATGAGCTCTACACCGATAAAGTGTTCGCCGGCCTGGCCGCCGTCATCCTCATCGGCCTGCTGGTGGAAAACGTGGTATTCCGTCCACTGGAAACCTTGACTGTGCGACGCTGGGGCATGCAACGTTAGGATCAAGGCTGGCAGAATGCGTCGGTTCTGACATAGAATCTGCGCATGATCACCAAAACCAAGCCGGCCATGCCCAATTTGCGGATAGTCGTCGTCAACACCGTCATCCATGACGAGGGTGACGAGGCGCTGCACGCGCAGGCCGAGCGCGCGCGCGTGTTGCGTATCGGCCTGCTTGAAGCGGGCTACGACATCATCGCCTCGCTGCCGCCGGATATGTACCTGCCGGAGCGTATCGCCCAGCTGCAGCCCGACATGATCATTGTCGACGCCGAGTCGGACACGCGCGACGTGCTGGAACATGTGGTCATCGCCACCCGCGACGAGCGCCGCCCGATCGTCATGTTCACCGAAGACCAGGATCCGGAGAGCATGGAAGCGGCGGTGGAAGCCGGCGTCTCCGCCTACGTGGTGGCCGGCCTGCAAGGGGAGCGCATCAAACCGGTGCTGCAAGTGGCGCTGGCGCAGTTCAAGCGCGAACAGAAGCTGCTGGACGAACTGTCCGATACCAAGAGCAAGCTGGCCGAGCGCAAAGTCATCGAGCGCGCCAAGGGCCTGCTGATGGAGCGCCAACGCTTCTCCGAGGAGCAGGCTTACCAGAAGCTGCGCTCCATGGCCATGAGCAAAAACCTGAAATTGTCCGAAGTCGCCCAGCGCATCCTCGACGTCGAAGACCTGCTGGGCTAAAACAGCCCCCCAAAATGATGCAGCGCGCATTTGCGGTGCATTTTTTTTGCGCAAACCCCCTTCGCTCCCCCTGTAAACCTACTGGCACGGACATTGCATAGCTTCTGGCAAGCGCAATGATGCGCAGATGCGCCTTGCCAACGGCGGTGAGGCCCACCAGACAATGACGTCTACCACATCATGAATTCATTCGTGAGGGTAGGCGTTTTTTTTGGCCCATAGTTATTGACGACTACCAGAAGGGATAACCATGAAACATCCGGAAACCGAAGCAGCGAATGTCGATGTCACACGCAGAAAAATTATTCATGGTGCAGGTCTGGTAGCGGGAGGAAGCATGTTGGGATTGGCAACGGGTGGCGTGTGGGCAGCGGGTTCGGATAAGCCGGAGAAAGAAGAAGTCAAGATCGGCTTCATTCCGCTGACCGATTGCGCCTCCGTGGTCATGGCCTCGGTGCTGGGCTTTGACAAGAAGTACGGTGTCAAATTCGTGCTGAGCAAGGAAGCGTCGTGGGCCGGCGTGCGCGACAAGCTGGCCAATGGCGATCTGGATGCAGCCCATGTGCTGTATGGCCTGCTTTACGGCGTGCAGATGGGCATCGGCGGCCAGAAGAAGGACATGGCGGTGCTGATGGGCCTCAATAACAACGGCCAGGCCATCACGCTGTCGAAGAAAATCGCCGACAAGGGTGCGGTCGATGGCGCCTCGCTGGCGAAGCTGATGAAGAGCGACAAGCGAGAATATACCTTCGCCCAGACTTTCCCGACCGGCACCCACGCCATGTGGCTGTATTACTGGCTGGCCGCCAACGGCATCAATCCGATGAAGGATGCGAAGGTCATCACCGTGCCGCCGCCGCAGATGGTGGCGAATATGCGCGTCGGGAATATGGATGGCTTCTGCGTCGGCGAGCCGTGGGGCCATCGCGCCATCATGGACGGCGTGGGCATCACCGCCACCACCACGCAGGATATCTGGAAGGATCACCCGGAGAAGGTGCTGGGTTCCACGCTGGAATTCGCCAAGAAGTACCCGAACACCTGCCGCGCGATGATGGCCGCCATCCTCGACGCCGGCAAATGGATCGACGCCTCGCTGGCCAACAAGAACAAGATGGCCGAGGTCATCGCCGATAAATCCTACGTCAACACCAGCAAGGATGCGATCGACCAGCGCATCATGGGCCGATACCAGAATGGCCTGGGCAAGACCTGGGACGATGCGAATCACATGAAGTTCTACAACGATGGCACGGTCAACTTCCCGTACCTGTCGGACGGCATGTGGTTCATGACCCAGCACCGCCGCTGGGGCCTGCTGAAGGACGATCCGGATTACCTGGCCGTGGCAACCTCGGTCAACCAGATCGACTTGTACAAGGATGCGGCCACCATGACCAAAACGCCTGTACCCAAGAGCCCTCTGCGCACGTCGAAACTGATGGATGGTTCCGTGTGGGACGGCAAGAACCCGAAAGCGTTCGCCGCCTCGTTCAAGATCAAAGCCTGATGATGGGAGTTAGCCATGAACGCCATGCTCAAACCTGATAGTGCCGAACCGGTGGCTGCTGTCGTGCCACCGGCACCAGGCCGCCGTCCACGCCGGCCGCTCGCCGCCAACGGCACGGCGCGCGTGCGCCAGCAGGTCTCCGCCACTGTGCTGAAGATCGTCGCGCCGCTGGTGGGCGCCGCCTTGCTGGTCGCCGTCTGGCAGCTGATCACCGTGAACAACTCGACCTTCCCAACGCCGGCCGCCACGCTGGCGGAAGCGATCAAAATGTTCTCCGATCCGTTCTACCGCAACAGCCCCAACGACCAGGGCATCGGCTGGAATCTGCTGGCTTCCTTGCAGCGGGTGGGCATCGGCTTTGGCCTGGCGGCGCTGGTTGGCATTCCGCTCGGCTTCATGATCGGCCGCGTGCAGTTCATCAACAGCATGTTCGGGCCGATTATCAGCCTGCTGAAACCGGTGTCGCCACTGGCCTGGCTGCCGATAGGCCTGCTGGTATTCCAGTCGGCGAATCCCGCCGCGATCTGGTCGATCTTCATCTGCTCGATCTGGCCGATGATCATCAACACCGCTGTCGGCGTGCAGCGCGTGCCGCAGGATTACATGAACGTGGCGCGCGTGCTGAATCTGTCGGAATGGAAGGTGCTGACCAAGATCCTGCTGCCATCGGCGCTGCCCTACATCCTCACCGGCGTGCGTCTGTCGATCGGCACCGCATGGCTGGTGATCGTCGCCGCCGAGATGCTGACCGGCGGCGTGGGCATCGGCTTCTGGCTGTGGGACGAGTGGAACAACCTGAATGTACCGCACATCATCATCGCCATCGTCTCGATTGGCCTGGTTGGTCTGCTGCTGGAACAGGCGCTGATGGCGCTGGCCCGCGCATTCACCTACGAACAAGTATCGAACTAAGGAGCGGCGATCATGGACGAATCCAAATTCATCGATATCGAAGGCGTGGAGATGGTGTTCCATACCAAGAAGGGCGTATTCCACGCGCTGCGCGAGATCGACCTGACGGTGCGCAAGGGCGAATTCATCACGCTGATCGGCCACTCGGGTTGCGGCAAGTCGACGCTGCTTAATCTGATCGCGGGCCTGCTGAAGCCCAGCGATGGCGTGCTGCTATGCGCCAATCGAGAAATCGCCGGGCCGTCGCCGGAGCGCTCGGTGGTGTTCCAGAATCACTCGCTGCTGCCATGGCTTACCTGCTATGAGAACATCCACCTCGGCGTGGAGCGCGTGTTCGGCAAAACCGAATCGAAAGCGCAACTGAAGGAACGCACCATGCAGGCGCTGTCGCTGGTGGGACTGACGGCGGCGGAGGCCAAGCGTCCGCACGAAATTTCGGGCGGCATGAAGCAGCGCGTGGGTATCGCCCGCGCGCTGGCGATGGAGCCGAAAGTGCTGCTGATGGATGAGCCGTTCGGCGCGCTGGATGCGCTGACCCGCGCCCACCTGCAAGATGAACTGCTGAAGATCGTCGCCGCCACCAAGTCCACCGTGGTGATGGTCACGCACGATGTCGACGAAGCGGTGCTGCTGTCCGACCGTATCGTCATGATGACCAACGGCCCGGCGGCCACCATCGGCGAAATCGTCGATGTGCAGCTGGCGCGACCGCGCGACCGCGTGGCGCTGGCGTCCGATCCGCAATACATGGAGTACCGCACTGCGGTGCTGGAATTCCTGTACCGGAAACAGGCGCATCCTGCGAAGGAAGCCGCTTAATGGACATGTCGACTGCCGGACTTTCCCCTGTCGCCGCCAGCAAGCCGCTGTCCGGTGAAGTATTCAGCGCCTTGATTAATTTATCGGGCCGCCGCCGTTTCACGTCGCAGCGCATCGTGCTGTACGCGTTGCTGGCGTCGCAGGGACAGGACGGCAGTGAGGCGACGGCGCGGGAAGCATTGTCGCTGTTCCGTGGCGCGCACAAATCGCTGCTCAGTGAAGCGGATGGCTTGCCGGGCGTGTTCTGCCCAGAGCTGCGCGAAGCCTATTTCGGCAAGCTGGAAGGCGACAAGCGCATCGTCGCCTTCGCCGATCTGGGTGAGCGCACGCTGAAAGCCATCGCCCAAGAGTCGCCGCAGGCGGCCGAGCTGCTGGCGGAGCTGGTGCGCATCACCACGCCGACGCTGGGCATTCTGAATACGATCACCAGCATCTACGAGGAGCAGGCCAAGCAGAATGCGCGGTTGATGCGCAAGCAGCTGCGCGGCGTGATCACCGACATCGAAACCATCAACCGTCAGGCGCGCATGGTGGCCTTCAACGCGCGCATCGTCGCCGCGCGCGCCGGACAGGCCGGCAAGGAGTTTTCGGTGGTGGCCGGGGTGCTGTCCAACATCTCCGGTGAAATCGACGAAATGGTCGCCGCCGCGCTGGCCGCCGCCGGCTAGTGCTGCAATTTACTTAAACCAGCATCATGGCATCTCTTTCCAGTCGGCCGGCGTGTGGCTATAGTTCCAGCTGCGGAAGGATTGCGCGATGCCGATGTCATAGCCGGTGGTCAGCGTCACCATGATGGAACTCAGACGATCCGCGTCCGGATAGTTTTTCAGCGCAGTCTGGGCGATGCGGCGGGCCATGGCATCGCGGTCCGACACGGAAGCATCAACGATCGTGCTGATTCTGAGACTTGGAACGGTGACGCCTTTGGAGTGATAGAAGTTGACCGCCAATACCACATTTTGAACACTTGGTACCTGCGCCACCGCCTGCTGCAACTGAAGCATGGAGCTTAAGGGATTGCCAGGCCAGATTGGCAGCGTAAACAACATTCCCGCGATCGTCAGTACGACGATTGCGGTGCCGGCGATGATGGCATGCCCACGCCAGACCGATCCCACCGGCAGCGCGAGCGGGCCGGCGGCCACCCTGACGACATGCGCACCGAACGCCAGATCGTGCAGTGACTGGCGGGTTTTTCGGTTGAAGATCAGCAGGTAGGCGATGCTGAAGTAGACGGCGAACAAAGGCGTGGACAGGATGCCGCTGATCCATGGGTTGCCGCCGCTGAAGTAGGCGACCAAGCCGCTGAGGAAGTAAGCGCAGCAGAAAAGCGCGGCGCGTCCTGCTGCCGCGCGCGGATCAAGCAGGCTGCCATCCTGGCGGATTACCTTCAGGCCCAGGAGGCGCATGCCGGGAGACCGGCCACCGCCCACACTGCTTTGTGTGATGCCGAAGTAGGCGACCGCGATGGCAAAGCCCAGCGGCCGTCCCCACAGCCCGAGCGCAGCAAACTGCTTGGACAGGATAGCGCCCGCAGCCAGGCCGGCCAGGCCGAGGATCAGCATGTCGATGACGAAGGCTGCGATGCGTCGCCACGCACCGGCGGCGACTATCTGCGTTGACGGCAATTCAGAGCCGGTGTTGGCATGGCTGGCGCGCGGCACCGCAGCCAGCGCGGTCAGTTGCTGTTCTATCTGCGTTACCCGCTCAGGGAAGCGCTCTGCATCGATATTTCTACGTATCTGCCGCAGTTCTTCTTCTGTGTACTTGCTGTAGTCCGGCTGCTGCATTCACGATCCATTTAAGTTTTTGATAACTCAGTATAGCGCACCGCGATTGCGCACCGATAGCGTGCGCCATGCACCGCAACCTCGCACCGCGCGCTTGCGCGTGATGCAGCGCAGCGCAGGTCTCCCTGTGAACACGGACTTTCCGACGGGTGGCACGGCTCTTGCAACGCATAGGGCAAGGGATCAACGGCGATCTCCCGGAAGCACACGAATTCATAGCTGGTCCAAGGACGGACTGGCAGGACAACGGCGTCCGCCCAACCCGGTCTTTGAGGCCTGCGGTTGCGCGGACGCCTTTTTGTTTTCTGAACGGGATAAAACAATGGCCAGCAAAGCTACCAGCATCAAGCTCTTCTCGATTTCAACGCCGCAGATGCGGGCGTTTCACCTGACCTGGATGGCGTTCTTCGTCTGCTTCTTCGCCTGGTTCGCCTGCGCGCCGCTGATGCCGGTGATTAAAGGGGAGTTCGGCCTGACGCCCGGCCAGATCGCCAACATCAATATCGCCGCCGTCGCCGTTACCATCCTGGTGCGCCTGATTGTCGGCCCGCTGTGCGATCACTTCGGCCCGCGCAAAGCCTATACCGGCTTGCTGTTGCTGGGTTCCATTCCGGTGATCGGCGTGGCCTTCGCGCAGAGCTACGAGAGCTTCCTGTTCTTCCGCCTCGCCATCGGCGCGGCCGGCGCCAGCTTCGTCATCACGCAGTACCACACCTCGGTGATGTTCAGCCCTAAAGTGGTGGGCACCGCGAACGCCGCTGCTGCCGGCTGGGGCAATGCCGGCGGCGGCGTGGCGCAAGCCCTGATGCCGCTGCTGATGACAGCCATGATCATGCTGGGCGTGAGCGAGGGCTTCGGCTGGCGCGCCGCGCTGATTGTGCCGGGCGTGCTGATGATCGTCATGGCCTTCGTCTACTACCGTTATACGCAGGATTGCCCGCAAGGGAACTTCAGCGAATTGCGCGCGGCCGGCATCGCCATCGATGGCGGCGCCAAGAAGGGCGGCTGGTCGTCTTTTAAACTGGCCGCCGCCAATTACCGCGTATGGCTGCTGTTCGTCACCTACGGCGCCTGCTTCGGGATCGAAATTTTCATTCACAACATCGCCGCGATCTATTACGTCGATCACTTCAATCTGACGCTGGCACAAGCCGGCATGGCGGCTGGCAGCTTTGGCCTGCTGGCGTTGTTCGCCCGCGCTCTGGGCGGTTGGGTATCCGACAAGATGGCTGCCGGCGGCAACCTGAATCACCGCGTCACGCTGCTGTTCGTGCTGATGCTGGGCGAAGGCGCCGGCCTGCTGATGTTTGCCCACGCCGGCAACGCCCTGCTGGCGATCGCCGCGATGCTGGTGTTCGGCCTGTTCACTCACATGGCTTGCGGCGCCACCTACGCCGTGGTGCCGTTCGTCGACAAGCGCGCTCTCGGCGGCGTGGCCGGCATCATCGGCGCTGGCGGCAATGTAGGCGCTGTCGCTGCCGGCTTCCTGATGAAGGGCACCGGCGATGTACAGCAGACCCTGAGCATTCTCGGCGTGCTGGTCGCCATCTCCGCGCTGTGCGCATTGGCTGCGCGCTTCAGCGCAGACACCGTCGAAAAATCCGCAATCGCCACCGCTTAAAGGAACAGCATCATGAAAATCATCGTTATCGGCCATGGCATGGTTGGCCACAAATTCCTGGAAAGCCTGGCGAACAGCGGCCCCCCCAACCTGCAGGTGACGGTGCTGTGCGAGGAACCGCGTCCTGCCTACGACCGCGTGCACCTGTCTGAATTCTTCTCCGGTAAATCTGCCGAAGACCTGTCGCTGGTGAAGCCAGGCTTCTTTGAACGCGACGACATGGTGCTGCGTCTGAACACCCGCGCCACCGCCATCGACACTCAGGCCAAGACCGTCACCACCGGCGAAGGCGAGGTTCTGCCCTACGACAAACTGGTGATCGCCACCGGCTCGTTCCCGTTCGTGCCGCCGCTGCCGGGCAAGGACCGCAAGGACTGCTTCGTCTACCGCACCATCGAAGACCTGGAAGCGATGATGGAATGCGGTCAGCGCGCCAAGACCGGCGTGGTGATCGGCGGCGGCCTGCTGGGCCTTGAATGCGCCAAGGCGCTGCGTGATCTCAAGCTGGACACCCATGTGGTCGAATTTTCGCCGCGCCTGATGGCGGTGCAGGTGGACGATCATGGCGGCCGTGTACTGCGCCGTAAAATCGAAGAACTGGGCGTCACCGTCCACACGGGCAAGAACACTACCTCCATCGTTGACGGCGTCGACGCTACGCATCGCATGGAGTTTGCCGACGGTGGCTACCTGGAAGTCGACATGATCGTGTTCTCGGCCGGCATACGTCCACGCGACATGCTGGCGCGTGAGGCCGGCCTGACCATCGGACCACGCGGGGGCATTGAAATCAATAACAACTGCGTCACTTCCGATCCGGACGTGTATGCGATCGGCGAATGCGCGCTGTGGGGCGGCTTGATCTTCGGCCTGGTGGCGCCGGGCTACGAGATGGCGCGCGTCGCCGCCAGGCATATGCTGGGCGAGGCGGCGGAATTCGCTGGCGCCGACATGAGCACCAAGCTGAAACTGATGGGCGTGGACGTGGCATCGATCGGCGACCCGCACGGCAAGGAAGAGGGCAGCCACTCCTATCAGTTTATCGATGAGCGCAAGCAGATTTACAAGAAGATCGTAGTGTCCAGTTGCGGCAAGTATCTGCTGGGCGGCGTGATGGTGGGCGACGCCGCCGAATACGGCACGCTGCTGCAAATGATGCTGAACAGGATAGAACTGCCGGAATCGCCGGAGTTCCTGATCCTGCCGCAATCCGATGGCGCGGCCAAGCCGGCGCTGGGCGTCGATGCGCTGCCGGACAGCGCGCAGATCTGCTCCTGCAACAACATCTCCAAAGGCCAGTTGTGCGCCGCCGTGGCGAATGGCGCCACTACCATCGGCGAGCTGAAATCGTGCACCACCGCCGGCACCGCATGCGGCGGCTGTGTGCCGCTGGTGACGCAGGTGATGAAGGCCGAGATGAAGAAGCAGGGCATGGAAGTGAACAACCATGTGTGCGAACACTTTGCCTATTCGCGCCAGGAGCTGTTCCACCTGATCAAAGTCGGCAAGATCAGCACCTTCAACGACCTGCTGCACAAGCATGGCAAAGGCCTGGGCTGCGATGTCTGCAAGCCGCTGGCCGCCAGCATTCTGGCGACCATCAACAATGAGTTTGTGCTGAAGAAGGAGCACGCCAGCCTGCAGGACACCAATGACTACTTCCTCGGCAATATCCAGAAGGATGGTACGTACTCGGTGGTGCCGCGCATGCCGGCCGGTGAAGTCACTGCCGATGGCCTGATCGCCGTTGGCACGGTGGCCAAGAAGTACGGCTTGTACACCAAGATCACCGGCGGCGCGCGCGTCGATCTGTTTGGCGCACGCGTCGAACAGCTGCCGCTGATCTGGGAAGAGTTGATCGCCGCTGGTTTCGAATCCGGCCATGCTTACGGCAAGTCGCTGCGCACCGTGAAATCCTGCGTTGGCTCGACCTGGTGCCGTTATGGCGTCGATGATTCCATCGGCCTGGCGATTGAACTGGAAAACCGCTACAAGGGGCTGCGCACGCCGCACAAGATCAAGTTCGGCGTCTCCGGCTGCACCCGCGAGTGTGCGGAAGCACAGGGCAAGGACGTTGGCATCATCGCCACCGAAAAGGGCTGGAACCTGTACGTGGCCGGTAATGGCGGCATGAAGCCGCGTCATGCCGAGCTGTTGGCGACGGAGCTGGATAAGGAAACGCTGGTCAAGTACATCGACCGCTTCCTGATGTTCTACAGCCGCACCGGCGACCGCCTGCAACGCACCAGCACCTGGCGCGAGAACCTGGAAGGTGGACTGGATTACCTGAAGCAGGTGGTGGTGCAGGACAAACTGGGCATCGGCGCCGAGCTGGAAGCCGATATGCAGCATGTGGTCGATACCTACGCTTGCGAGTGGAAGGAGGCGGTCGAAAATCCGGAAACCCGCAAGCGCTTCCGCCACTTCGTCAACAGCGACAAGGGCGACGAGAACGTGTTGTTCATGGAAGAACGTGGCCAGATTCGTCCGGCCACCATCGAAGAGCGCAAGCGCGTTATTCCTATCGCAGTCAAGGCAGCTTGAGGAGAAGATGATGCACCGTGATATTCAAACCGATAACTGGATCGTCGTCTGCAACCTGGACGACATCGTGCCCAACACCGGCGTCTGCGCACTGCTGAATGATATGCAGGTGGCCGTGTTTCGCGTCGATGCCGGCGAATCGCGCGTGTTCGCCATCGATAACTATGATCCGAATTCCGAAGCCGCAGTGCTGTCGCGCGGGCTGGTGGGTTCGCTGGGCGAGCGCATCGTAGTCGCCTCGCCGATTTATAAGCAGCATTTCGACCTGCAGACTGGCGAGTGCCTGGAGGCCCCGGAGCATTCGGTGGGCACCTATCCTGCCCGCATCGACGGCGGCAAGGTCTGGGTCGGCCTGTGAAACCCGCGCTGGTCGTCATCGGCAACGGCATGGCCGGCATGCGCACGGTCGAGGAGCTGTACAAGCTGGCGCCGGACATGTACGACATCACCGTGTTCGGTGCGGAGCCGCACGGTAACTACAACCGCATCCTGCTGTCGCCAGTGCTGGCCGGCGAAAAGAGCATGGAAGACATCATGCTCAACACGCGTGAGTGGTATGTGCAGCACAACATCACGCTGCACGCCGGCGACCCGGTCGAACATATCGACCGCCGCAAGCGCATCGTGCGTGCCAAATCCGGCCTGGAAGTGAAGTACGACCGCCTGCTGATCGCCACCGGTTCCAAGCCGTTCATCATTCCGGTGCCGGGCCATCAGTTGAAAGGCGTGCTGGCCTTCCGCGATATCCAGGACGTGGAGCAGATGCTGGCGATGGCGCGCAATCACCGCAATGCGGTGGTGATCGGTGGCGGCCTGCTGGGGCTTGAGGCGGCCAACGGTCTGCAACGCCAAGGCATGAACGTGACTGTGATCCACGTGACCGATGCGCTGATGAACCAGCAGCTCGACAAACCCGCCGCGCTGCTGCTGCAAAAAGCGCTGGAAGCCAAGGGGCTGAAATTCATGATGGGAGCGCAGACCGAGGAAATCCTCGGCCCGGACCGCGTGACCGGCGTGCGCTTCAAGGACGGCAGCGAGATCCCGGCCGACCTGGTGGTGATGACCGCGGGCGTGCGCCCGAATATCGAGCTGGCCAAGGCCTCCGGTCTGCACTGCGAGCGCGCCATCGTAGTGGACGACACGCTGCAGACCTATGACCCGCGCATCTACGCCGTCGGCGAATGCGTGCAGCACCGCAGAGCCACTTTTGGCCTGGTCGCGCCGATCTGGGATCAGGCGCGTGTTTGCGGCGCCCACCTGGCCGGCGCCGGCGTGCGCCGCTACGTTCAGCAAACCTCGCCAACGCGGCTGAAAGTCACCGGCGTCGATTTGTACTCGGTGGGCGATTTTATCGGCGGCGAAGGCAGCGAAGACCTGGTGCTGCGCGATGCGCGACGCGGCGTCTACAAGCGGCTGGTTATCAGGGATGGCCGCGTCACCGGCGCCGTGCTGTACGGCGACGTCAAGGATGGTCCGTGGTATTTCAACCTGATCCAGAACCGCAGCGATATCACGCCCATCCGTCAAACCCTGTTATTTGGCGAAGCCCTGTGCAACCGGGCTGCCTGAAGGATTATTTTGAACCTGTCTACCGACCATTTGGCCATTCGAACCACTTGTGCCTACTGCGGCGTAGGCTGCGGCGTGCAGGCCACGCCGAAGGATGACGGCACGTTCGCCATCTCCGGCGACAAGCAGCACCCAGCCAATAAAGGCCGCCTGTGTGTGAAAGGTTCCGCGCTAGGCGAGACGGTGGGGCTGGAAGGCCGTCTTCTGTATCCGCAGGTGCGCGAGGAGGGTGGCGTGGGCCTGCGCCGCGCGTCGTGGGATGAAGCGCTGGACAAGGTGGCTGGCGAATGGAAGCGCATCATCGCCGAACATGGCCCGGATGCGGTGGCACTGTACGTTTCCGGCCAACTGCTGACCGAGGACTATTACGTTGCCAATAAGCTGATGAAGGGCTACGTCGGCAGCGCCAACATCGACACCAATTCGCGTCTGTGCATGTCGTCCGCCGTGGCGGGCTACAAGCGCGCCTTCGGCGAAGATCTGGTGCCGGTCTGCTACGACGATCTGGAACTGGCCGACATGGTCGTGCTGGTTGGCTCGAATACCGCATGGTGCCACCCTATCCTGTTCCAGCGCATCCTGAAGGCGAAGGAAGCGCGGCCGGAAATGAAACTGGTGGTGATCGACCCGCGTCGCACCGCCACCTGCGAGCTGGCCGACCTGCACCTGCCAGTCAAAGCCGGCACCGACGTCTGGTTGTTCAACGGTCTGCTGAGTTACCTGTCGCGCATCGGCGCCGTCGATCCGCAATTTATAGCGCAGCACACCAACGGCTTCGATGCCGCACTGGACGTGGCCGGCGCCGACTGCGCCGATCCCGCCGTGGTGGCGAAAATCTGCCGCATCGAACTGCCGCTGCTGCTGGAGTTCTACGAATTATTTGCCGCCACCAGCAAGACCATCACCGCCTACTCAATGGGCGTGAACCAGTCGTCGGCCGGCACCGACAAGGCCAACGCCATCATCAACTGTCACCTGATAGGCGGCCGGATCGGCAAGCCGGGCATGGGACCATTTTCGATCACCGGCCAGCCGAACGCCATGGGCGGGCGTGAAGTTGGCGGCCTGGCCAATATGCTGGCTGCGCACATGGACCTGGAGCGCGCCGAGCATCGAGATGTGGTGCAAACTTTTTGGGATTCGCCGGCCATGGCCGACAAGGGCGGCCTGAAAGCGGTGGACCTGTTCAAAGCCATCGAAGAAGGCAAGGTCAAAACGGTGTGGGTCATCGCCACCAATCCTGTGGTCAGCATGCCGGATGCCGATCAGGTGCGCCGCGCACTGGACAAGTGCGAGCTGGTGATTTCCTCCGACATCATGCAGGACACCGACACCACCGCCTACGCCGACGTATTGCTGCCGGCGCTGGGCTGGGGCGAGAAGGACGGCACGGTGACCAACTCCGAGCGACGTATCTCGCGCCAGCGCGCCTTCCTGCCGGCGCCAGGCGAGGCGCTGCCCGACTGGCAGATCCTGTCGCTGTTCGCTCAGCGCATGGGTTATACCGGTTTCGATTTCTGCGGCCAGCAAGACGTGTTCGACGAGCACGCGCGCCTGAGCGGCTTCCGCAACGCCATCGGTGATGTGCCGCGCGCGTTCGACATGTCCGGCCTGTCCGGTCTCAAACAGCGCGAGTACGACGAACTGGCGCCGATCCAGTGGCCGGTGCGCCGCACCGTATGCGGCGAATTGCAAGTGGAGACGCGGCTGTTCAAGGATGGCGTGTTCGCTCATGCGGATGGCAAGGCGCGCTTCATCGCCACCGCACCACGCCGGCCGCATCACGCTGTCAGCGAAGATTATCCGCTGTCGCTGAATACCGGCCGTGTGCGCGATCAGTGGCACACCATGACCCGCACCGGGAAATCCGCCACGCTGGCCGATCACATCGCCGAGTCTTTCGTCGACATGCATCCGCAAGATGCGCTGCTGAGCGGCGTGAAAGAGGGCGAGCTGGCGCGCGTGACGTCCGAATGGGGCGCCATGGTGGCGCGTGTGCAGCATGGCGGCGGCATCCCGCGCGGCAGCATATTTATTCCGATCCACTGGAACGGCCAGACCGCATCCGATGCGCGCGTTGGCGCGGTGGTCAATCCGGTGGTGGACCCGGTGTCCGGCGAGCCGGAGTTCAAACACACGCCGGTGCGCGTGGAGCAGTTCCGCGTCAACTGGCATGGCTTCATCTTGAGCCGCGAGGCGCTGAATCTCGATAGTATCGCCCACTGGACCCGCATCCAGGGCCGCGAATTCGCGCGCTACGAGCTGGCCGGCCGCAATACCGTCAAGGATCACGCTGAGTGGTCGCGCGCACTGTTGGGCGTGGGCGACCCGGATGCCGATTGGCTGGAATACGAAGACAAGACGGCGGGCGTGTACCGCGCCGTACATGTGGTGAACGACCGCATCGAGCAATGCATATTCATGTCGCCGCGCCAGGACATGCCGTCGCGCGCATGGCTGGCCAGCCTGTTCGCCAAGGAGCAGCTGAGCGAAATCGACCGGGTCGGCCTGCTGGTTGGCATGCCGGTGGAGAAGGGCGCCGACACCGGCCCGACCGTGTGCTCTTGCTTTGGCGTTGGCCGCAACACCATCTGCAACGCCATCGTCGAGAAAGACCTGAAGACGGTGCCTGAAGTGACGGCCTGTCTGAAGGCAGGCGGCAATTGCGGTTCCTGCGTCCCGGAGATCAAGAAGATCCTGGTGCAGACGCGCGTGGAGGCAGCGGAAGCAAAGTAACTTCCGTCATTCCCGCGCAAGCGGGAATCCATACTCAGCATGGGTTCCCGCTTGCGCGGGAACGACTGAAAAGGTTGTAATTATGGTAAGCTTGGACTGTCGACAGCAAAATGGAGTGCGCACATGTCTATTCGTGAAAACTTCTCCGATGCTGATATGGACCAGTGGCTCAATGATAACCGGGTCACCGAAATTGAATGCCTGGTGCCGGACCTGACTGGCGTGGCGCGCGGGAAGATCCTGCCGCGCGCTAAATTCACACAGGACCGCGGCATGCGGATTCCCGAGGCGGTGCTGGGCATGACCGTCACCGGCAACTATCCGACCGACAGCGCCGCTTACGACCGCGCCATCTCCAACACCGACCGCGACATGATCCTGCGAGCGGACCCCGGCAGCATCACCACCGTCCCCTGGGCCATCGATCCAACCGCGCAGGTAATCCACGATTGCTACTTCGCCGACGGCACACTGGTGGACTACGCGCCACGCTCGGTGCTGCGCCGCGTGCTGAAGCTGTATGCGGACAGAGGCTGGACGCCGATCGTCGGACCGGAGCTGGAGTTCTACCTCACCGAAAAGAACATCGATCCCGACTTGCCGCTGAAGGCGCCGGTGGGCCGCAGCGGCCGCGCCGAAACCACGCGCCAGGTCTACAGCATCGATGCGGTCAACGAGTTCGATCCGCTGTTCGAAGATATCTACGACTACTGCGCGCTGATGAAGCTCGACGTGGACACGCTGATCCACGAAACCGGCGCTGGCCAGATGGGCCTCAACTTCCAGCACGGCGATGCGATGGCGCTGGCCGACAACGTGTTCTACTTCAAGCGCACCTTGCGCGAGGCGGCGCTCAAGCACGATATGTATGCAACCTTCATGGCCAAACCGATGGCCGGCGAGCCAGGATCGGCGATGCATGTGCATCAGAGCGTGAGCGACGCCGCCACCGGCCGCAATATCTTCAGCCAGGCCGATGGCTCGCCGTCGCCGCAATTCCGCCATTACATCGGCGGCCTGCAGCGCTACACGCCTGCGGCGATGGCGATCCTGGCGCCGTATGTGAATTCCTATCGCCGCATCGTGCGCCACACGGCCGCGCCGATCAACGTCCAGTGGGGCATGGACAACCGTACCGTGGGCTTCCGCATTCCGCTCTCCGGCGTCGAGCAGCGACGGGTGGAGAACCGCATCATCGGCGCCGACGCCAATCCGTATCTCGGCATTGCGGTGACGCTGGCCTGCGGCTATCTGGGCCTGATCGACCAACTGGAGCCGACACCGATGATCAACGGCAGCGCCTATGACCATTTCTACGAGTTGCCGCAAGGGTTGCCGCAGGCGCTCACGCTGCTGCGGCAGGAGGACCGCCTGCGCGATGTGCTGGGCGAGCGCTTCATCGATGTGTATACCGCCATCAAGGAGCTGGAACATCAGGAGTTCATGACGGTCATCAGTCCGTGGGAGCGGGAGCACCTATTGCTGCATGTTTGAGTCGTCTTGGCCCCTGCTGGCTTTATAATCACCGGTTTGGCAAATATTATTTTACCTTTCTAATAACATGACCATAGAGCGAGCTGCTGAACCTTTCCTCCTGATCCGCAACCTGGTGAAGGAATTCGATGGCGTCCGTGCCGTCAATGATGTATCGGTTGGGATCAACAAGGGTGAAATTTTTGCGCTGCTGGGCAGCTCGGGCTGCGGCAAATCGACGCTGCTGCGCATGCTGGCGGGTTTCGAGACGCCGACCTCGGGCGGCATTACGCTGGCCGGTCAGGACATCGTCAGCGTGCCGCCGTATCAGCGTCCGATTAATATGATGTTCCAGTCGTACGCGCTGTTCCCGCACCTGTCGGTATGGGACAACATCGCCTTCGGGCTGCGCCGCGACGGCCTGCCGAAAGACGAAATCGCAGCGCGCGTGGAGAAGATGCTGTCATTGGTGCAGTTGACTGAATATGCCAAGCGCAAGCCGCACCAGCTGTCGGGCGGCCAGCAGCAGCGCGTTGCGCTGGCGCGTTCGCTGGCCAAGCGTCCGCAGTTGCTGCTGTTGGACGAGCCGCTGGGCGCACTGGACAAGAAGCTGCGCGAGCGCACGCAGATGGAACTGGTCAGCATCATCGAGGAAGTGGGCGTGACCTGCGTGATGGTCACCCACGATCAGGACGAAGCCATGAGCATGGCCACCCGCATTGCCGTCATGAGCGCGGGCCGCATCCTGCAAGTGGGCGCGCCGGACGAGATTTACGAAACGCCGAACTGCCGCTTCGTCGCGGACTTCATCGGCAGCGTCAATCTGTTCAACGGTTCGGTGGCGGAGGATGAGCCGGACCACGTCATCATCGAGACGCCGGAAGGCAAGCATTACGTCACCCACGGGATTACCGGCACCATGGGCATGCCGGTGTCGGTGGCGGTGCGCCCGGAGAAGATCGCCGTGCAGAGCGATACGCCAACGCAGGAGCAGCGCGCCAAGGCCGCCGAACATGGCTACAACTGTGTGCAGGGCGTGATCACCGGCGTGTCTTACTTCGGCAACGAGACCAGCTACCACCTCACGCTGGACAGCGGCATGGTGCTCAAGGCCTCGCGCACCAACGTGGCGCGTCATGACGACGCGGCGCTGAAGCGCGATCAGCGCGTGTACGCGTGGTGGGACGGCGCCGACGTCGTCGTGCTGACCAGCTAAGGCGCCGCAGTCATGAACTTCCTGAAAAACCTGATCAAGCATCCCGGCCGCGCCGTGGTGATCGGCGTGCCGTTCGTGTGGCTGGCGTTCGCCTTCCTGATTCCGTTCCTGATCGTGCTGCGCCTGAGCTTTGCCGACCTGGATAGCGGCGAGGGCGGCCCGTTCGGCTCCCTGGTGACGGTGGCCGACGGCGTGCTGACGCTGAAGGTCAAGATCGCCAACTACCTGTACATCCTGCAGGATGAACTGTATGCGATCACTTATCTGAATTCGCTGAAGTTCGCGGCCATTACGGCGGCGCTGTGCCTGATCATCGGCTATCCGTTCGCCTACTTCATGGCGCGCGCCAGGCCGGCCATTCGTCCGGTGCTGCTGATGCTGGTGATGATGCCGTTCTGGACTTCCTTCCTGCTGCGCATCTACGCGTGGAAGGGCATCCTTGCCAACAACGGTATTCTCAACAGCTTCCTGCTGAACCTCGGCGTGATCTCCGAGCCGCTGCACCTGATGAACACGCAGTTCTCGCTGATCATAGGCCTGGTGTACGCCTACCTGCCGTTCATGATCCTGCCGCTGTACGCCAACCTGGTGAAAATGGACGTGCGCTATCTGGAAGCTGCGGCCGACCTGGGCGCGACGCCGTGGCAGACCTTCTGGCGCATCACGGTGCCGCTGTCGAAGTCCGGCATCATCGCCGGCACCATGCTGGTATTTATCCCGGCGGTGGGCGAGTATGTGATTCCCGAGCTGCTGGGCGGCCCGGAGACGCTGATGATCGGTCGCCAGCTGTGGGATGAATTCTTTACCAATAACGATTGGCCGCTGGCGTCTTCGGTGACGGTGGTGGTGATCCTGCTGATCCTTGTGCCGATGGCGATCTTCAATAAATATCAGGCAGACCAGGAGGCCCGCAAATGACCCAGTTCCTGCATCGTTGGTTCGGGCGCGGCTGGCTCTCGATGGGCTATCTGTTCCTGTATATCCCGATTGTTGTGTTGGTGGTGTTCTCGTTTAACAGTTCGCGCCAGGACATGGTGTGGAGCGGCTTCTCGCTGCAATGGTATGCGGCGCTGCTGAATGACCAGGAGATCATCAGCGGCTTCGGGCTGTCGCTGCGCATCGCGCTGCTGACTGCTTGCGGTTCGGTGATCCTGGGGACTTTTGCGGCGTTTGTGCTCGACCGCTATCAGCGCTTCTCAGGCCGCACGCTGTTCACCGGCATGGTGAGCGCGCCGCTGGTCATGCCGGAGGTGATCATTGGCCTGTCGCTGCTGCTGATGCTGGTGTCGGTGCAGAAGATGTTCGGCTTCCCGGAGCGCGGCCTGGTCACCATCTGGCTTGGCCACACGCTGTTGGGCATGGCCTATGCGACGGTGGTGGTGCAATCGCGTTTGCGCGAGATGAACAAGTCGCTGGAAGAAGCGGCGATGGATCTGGGCTGCCGTCCGTTCCAGGTGTTCTTCCTGGTGACGCTGCCGAACATCAAGCAGGCCTTGGGCTCGGCGTGGCTGCTGACCTTCACGCTGTCGCTGGATGACGTGGTGCTGTCGGCCTTCCTGTCCGGCCCCGGCTCGTCGACCATGCCGATCGTGATCTTCTCGCGTGCGCGCCTGGGCCTCGATCCGCGCGTGAATGCGGTGGCGGCGCTGACCATTCTGGTGGTGAGCATCGGCGTGATCGCATCGAGCCTGTACATCGCCCGCGCCGAGCGCCAGCGTTCGAAACAGCTGGCGGCTGCCACCAAAGGCTAACTCCTGTCCCATGCAGCGCTGGCGATGAAGATCGCCGCGCCTATCCACAGAACGGCCGGCAGTGCATTCACGCCGGCCGTTTGCATTAATACTCCCGTCACCAAAGGGCCGCCGGCGCTGGTAATGCCCCAGCTGGCATTGACCACTGCGCTGGCCGCGACCAGCGACTGTCCCTCGAAACGCTCGCCGCACGCCACCAGCGACAGCATGTAGATGGCGCCGGCCACCGCTCCCAACGCCAGCAGCAATATCCACCACAGCCACGGCGTGCCGGCGGCGAAGGGCAACGCAGGCAGCAGCACGCAAACGGCGATGCCGCAGCCAATATGCACTTTGCGACGGCCAACGCGGTCCGCCAGCCAGCCGAAGAAGAATTGCAGCGCCGTGTCGCCGATCAGCACCACGGTGGCCGACAGCACCGCCAGTTCGGTCGCTATGCCGTGGCGCATCGCATACACCGGCAGCAGGCTGAGTGCTACCGTGTCGAACATGGCGAAGAAAGCGGCGCCGATGGCGATCATCCACATGCGCGGCAGAATGCGCTGCCAGGCCACCGGCGCCTCGTCCTCATGGTCTTGCGCGCCGCTGCCGATCAGCAGCATGCCCGGTAGTGCAAGCAGGAACAGCGCGCCGCAGGATGCGAACGGCAGCGCCACCTTGCCGGCCAGCGCCGCCACCAAAGCGGGACCGATCAGCTGGAATAGCGTGAAGGCGGTGGTGTAGATCGCCACCACGCGGCCGCGTGAGTTGGCCGGCGCCAGGTTGTTGACCCATGCTTCGCCGATGGTGAACAGCACGCCCATGCAGGCGCCGAAGATAAAACGCAACACGCCCCAGGCCAGCAGGTTGTCGGTGGTTTCCATCAGCGCGGTGGAGACGGCTGCGGTAAGAATGGCGACTACCATGCAGCCGCGCGGGCCGTGGCCGGCTACCCAGCGCGAGACGAAAGGCGCCGCTGCCAAGATGCCGACCGCGCTGACTGCGGTGATGATGCCGATGATGTCGGTGCCGACGCCGCGCTGATCCAAGGTCAGTGCGGTCAGTGGGATGGTGGCGCCAAGCCCGAGGCCGACGACGCCGATACTGGCGACTAATGCGATGAAATCGCGCCATGGCATGTTCTTCATGCGCGAGCTCCTGATTTGAGTTCGCCATCATACCAAAATAGGATTATCATTTAATCAAATCCAAATAGATGAAAGCTTCTATGCGTAGCCCAATCGTTCTGGTTCCCGCGTGCGTTACTCAAACCGGCGCACATCTGTCCCACACCGCGCACCTCAAATACGTGGCGGCGGTGGCGGAGGGTGCACGCTGCACGCCGCTGATTGTGCCGGCACTCGGCGCTGCCACCGATTTCGAAGCGCTGCTTGCGCTGGCCGACGGCGTGATGCTGACCGGCTCTGCTTCCAACGTCAACGCCGGCCTGTATGGCGAAGCCGTGCTTGATCCATCGCTGCCGCAGGATGCGGCGCGCGACGCCACCACGCTGCCGTTGATACGAGCCGTCATCAAACGCGGCATACCGTTGCTGGCGATTTGCCGCGGTTTCCAGGAAATGAATGTGGCGCTGGGTGGTTCGCTGCATCAATCCGTGCATAGCGTTGCCAGCATGGCCGATCACCGTGAACGCAAGGAAGATACGCTGGACCAGCAGTACGCGCCATCGCATCGCGTGCTGCTGGATCCTGGCGGGCGGCTTGTGCAGATACTCGGCGGGGCTGGCGACATCATGGTCAATTCGCTGCACGGCCAGGGCATCAATCGCCTGGCTGCGGGCCTGGCGGTGGAAGCGCGCGCGGACGATGGTTTGGTCGAAGCCTTCCGCGTAGAGGACGCCCAAAAATTCACGCTCGCGGTACAGTGGCATCCAGAGTGGCGCTTTTCCGAGAACCCGGACTCCGTCAAATTATTCAGAGCCTTTGGCGACGCCTGCCGCGCCCACAAGGCCAATCGATAACAACAACGAGAGAAGCAAATGGCAATTCGCGAAAACTTTACCTATACCGATATGGACGTGTGGCTGAACGAGAAGCACGTCACAGAAATTGAATGCCTGGTGCCTGACTTGACGGGCGTGGCGCGCGGGAAGATTCTCCCGCGCGGAAAATTCACTCAGGAGCGCGGCATGCGCATTCCGGAGGCGGTCCTGGGCATGACCGTCACCGGCAATTATCCGACCGAAGACGCGGGCTACGACCGCGCCATTTCCAGCACCGACCGCGACATGATACTGAAGGCCGATCCGACCACCATCACCATGGTGCCGTGGGCCACCGACCCGACCGCGCAGGTGATCCACGACTGCTATTTTTCCGACGGCCGCCTGGTCGACTTCGCGCCGCGCTCCGTGCTGCGCCGTGTGTTGAAGCTCTATGCGGACAAAGGCTGGAAGCCGGTGGTGGCGCCGGAACTGGAGTTCTACCTGACCGCCAAGAACAGCGATCCGGACCTGCCGTTGAAACCGCCGATCGGCCGCAGCGGCCGCGCCGAGACCAGCCGCCAGGTGTACAGCATCGACGCGGTGAACGAGTTCGATCCGCTGTTCGAGGACATCTACGACTACTGCGATCTGATGGGCCTCGATGTTGACACGCTGATTCACGAAATCGGCGCCGGCCAGATGGAGATCAACTTCCTGCACGGTGAGCCGCTGGGACTTGCCGACAAGGTGTTCTTTTTCAAGCGCACCTTGCGCGAGGCGGCACTGAAGCACGACATGTATGCGACCTTCATGGCCAAGCCGATGGCCGGCGAACCGGGATCGGCGATGCATGTGCACCAAAGCGTGGTGGACGCCACCACCGGCAAGAATATCTTCAGCGCCGAAGATGGTTCGGCGTCGCAGTTGTTCAAACATTACATCGGTGGCTTGCAGCGCTATATGCCGTCGGCGATGGCGATTGTGGCGCCGTATGTGAATTCGTATCGTCGTATCGTGCGTCACACGGCGGCGCCGATCAACATCCAGTGGGGCATGGACAACCGCACGGTCGGCTTCCGCGTGCCGGAATCCGGCGTGCAGGACCGGCGCGTGGAAAACCGCATCATCGGCGCGGACGCCAATCCGTATCTGGCGCTGGCGGTCACGCTGGCCTGCGGCTATCTCGGCATGGTCGATCAGGAGGAGCCGACGCCGATGACCACCGACAGCGCCTACGACCTGAAAGTCGAGCTGCCGCAAGGCCTGCCGGAGGCGTTGCAGCTGCTACGCGGCGAAGACCGGCTGCGCACTGTACTAGGTGAGCGCTTCATCGATGTCTATGCCGCCATCAAGGATCTGGAACACCAGGAATTCATGACCGTCATCAGTCCGTGGGAGCGCGAGCACCTGCTGCTGCACGTTTAAGCGAGAGGCGCATATGAGCACGTACGATACCACCGCGATTCAGAAGCTGGATACGGCGCACTACCTGCATCCGTTCACCGATCACAAGGCCCTGGGCGAGAAGGGCGCGCGCGTGATGGTGCGCGGCGAGGGCATCTATCTGTGGGATTCCGAGGGCAACAAGATCATCGACGGCATGTCCGGCCTGTGGTGCGTGAACGTTGGCTACGGCCGCACCAGCATTTCGCAGGCGGTGTACAAGCAGATGGAGACGCTGCCGTTTTATAACAGCTTCTTCAACACCACCAATCTGCCGGCGGTGGAGCTGGCGGCCAAGCTGGCGCAGATTTCGCCGCCGCAGTTCAACCACGTCTACTTCACCGGTTCCGGTTCGGAGGGCAACGACACCAATCTGCGCATGGTGCGCCGCTATTGGGACGTATTGGGATACAAGGAGCGCCACACCATCATCAGCCGTCACAACGCCTATCACGGCAGCACCGTGGCCGGCGCTTCGCTGGGCGGCATGGATGGCATGCATGCGCAGGGCGGATTGCCGATACCGGGCATCGTGCATATCGGCCAGCCGAATTATCTGGAATCAGGCAAGGGCATGACCGAGGACGAATTCGGCATCGAGGCGGCGTCCTGGCTGGAGCAGAAGATACTGGAAGTGGGGGCGGACAAGGTGGCGGCGTTTATCGGCGAGCCGATACAGGGCGCGGGCGGGGTGATTATTCCGCCTGCTACCTACTGGCCGGAGATCCAGCGCATCTGCGACAAGTACGGCATTCTGCTGATTGCCGATGAAGTGATCTGCGGCTTCGGCCGGCTGGGGCGCTGGTTTGCGTCGGAGCTGTTCGGCATCAAGCCGGACCTGATTACGTTTGCCAAGGGCGTGACGTCGGGCTATGTGCCGTTGGGCGGCGTTCTGGTGGGCGACCGCGTGGCCAAGGTGCTGATCGAGCAGGGCGGCGAGTTCAATCACGGCTTCACGTATTCCGGCCATCCGGTGGCGTGTGCGGCGGCGCTTGAGAATATCCGCATCATCGAAGACGAAAAGCTGATCGAGCGCGTGGCCAATGAAACCGGGCCGTATCTGAAGCAGCGCTTTGCGGAGATGGCGGAGCATCCGCTGGTGGGCTATGCGGACAGCTGCGGCTTCGTCGCAGGCTTGAATCTGGTGCGCAGCAAGGGCGCCACCGTGCACGATAACGTGGCGTTCGACGAATCGCTGGCAGTCGGCATGGTGTGTCGCGGCTATATGTTTAACAACGGGATGATCATGCGCGCCGTCGGCGACCGCATGATCATTGCGCCGCCGCTGGTCCTGACCATAGCGCAGATCGACGAGATGCTGGCGCGCATACGTCACTGCCTTGATCTGACCTATGCCGATGTAAAGGAACGTGGCTGGCTCTAAGGAGACGCAAATGGGTATCTGGCATGACAAGGCAGCCGCGCTGAAAGCGGACGGCCGCGCCTTCATTGGCGGTGAGCGGGTATGGTCGAAATCCGGGCAGCAGTTCGAGAACCTGTCGCCCATCGATGGCCGCTCGCTGGGCATGGTGGCGCGTTGCGCTGGCGCAGACGTGGATATTGCCGTGGCAGCGGCCCGCACGGCGTTCGAAGACCGGCGCTGGGCTGGAAAATCGCCGGCGCAGCGTAAGCGCGTGCTGATCAAGTTCGCGGACCTGATGCAGCAGCATGTCGAAGAACTGGCGCTGCTGGAAACGCTGGACATGGGCAAGCCGATCAAATACAGCCAGACCGTGGACGTGGGCGGCGCCGCCAACTGCATCCGCTGGTACGGCGAGGCGATCGACAAGATCTACGACGAGATCGCGCCGACGCCTGCCAACAGCCTGGCATTGATCACGCGCGAGCCGGTGGGCGTGGTGGCGGCGGTCGTGCCATGGAATTATCCGATGCTGATGGCATCGTGGAAGATCGGCCCGGCGCTGGCGGCGGGCAACAGCTTGGTGCTCAAGCCGTCGGAGAAGTCGCCGCTGACGGCATTAAGGTTGGCCGAGCTGGCGCTGGAAGCGGGCGTGCCGGCGGGTGTGTTCAACGTGCTGCCGGGTTATGGCGCGGAGGCCGGCGCGGCGCTGGCGCTGCACATGGACGTGGACTGCATCGGCTTTACCGGTTCCACGCGCGTGGGCAAGCAGATCATGCAGATGGCGGGACAATCTAACCTGAAGCGGGCGTGGACCGAATTGGGTGGCAAGTCCGCCAATATCGTTTGCGCGGACTGCCCGGACCTGGATGCGGCGGTGGAGGCGGCGATCGGCTCGATCTTCTTTAATCAGGGCGAGAGCTGCAACGCACCTTCGCGCCTGTTCGTGGAAGAGTCGATCAAAGACCGCTTCATCGAAAAGGCATTGGCCAAGGTGCCGGATTACCAGCCGGGTGACCCGCTGGACGAGAACACCGTCATGGGCGCTATCGTCGACGCCACGCAGTTGAAAACAGTGATGGGCTATATCGAAGCCGGCAAGAACGGCGGCGCGCGGCTGCTGGCCGGCGGCAAACAGGCGCGTACCGAAACCGGCGGCTACTACGTCGAGCCGACGCTGTTCGATCAGGTAGACAGCAGCATGACCATCGCCCGCGAAGAGATCTTCGGCCCGGTGCTATCGGTGCTGAGCTTCAGCGATGTGGAGGAAGCGGTGCGGCAGGCAAACGCCACACCCTACGGCTTGCACGCCGCCGTGTGGACGGCGGACCTGAGCAAAGCCATCAAAACTTCACGCGCACTGCGCGCCGGCACGGTACACGTCAATCAATACGACAACGACGACATCACCGTGCCCTTCGGCGGTTACAAGCAGTCCGGCAACGGCAGGGACAAATCCCTGCACGCCTTCGACAAATACACCGAACTCAAAACCACCTGGATCCAGATCTGATTCGCTTGACGTTAATTAAACGATGGTTTACAAAATGGTTTAAAATATCGAAAAATGTAAACCGCAATCGGACGGTTCAAGGAGGTAATCATGATCGGTCAACGGCTCTACCGAGCGCGTAAGGCGGCAGGCTTTTCTTTGCGCGAGCTTGCGGCGAAGGTCGGGTTGTCCCATGCGGCCATTAAAAAGTATGAGGATGAGCTTGCCGTTCCCAACTCGGCAACGTTGATTAAACTTGCTCAGACGTTGCAGGTGCGGACGGAATATTTCTTCCGCGTGGAAACTGCCGCGCTTGACGGTATTGAGTATCGCAAACGTAGTGCAATGTCCAAAAAGCGTCTTGAGGCGATCGAGCATGAAGTAATCGATCAAATTGAGCGACGGATGGAGCTTGAGGCTTTGTTTCCTGTGCCGCCGTTGGTGGACTTCGCGCCTGTCGAGAACTTACCTCTGAAGGTGACTGACCTGGTGCAGGTTGAAGATGTCGCGGAGAATGTACGCAATGCCTGGGCGCTTGGGTATGCGCCGATTCGTGAGTTAATTGATGTGTTGGAGACACACGGCATTCGTGTATTTATGATCGAGACCAATGCGGATTTTCAGTTCGATGGTCTTGCAGCGTCAGTAAACGGGTTGCCGGTGATCGTGGTTGGCGGTAATTGGCCGGGAGACCGACAGCGGTTCACGATGGCACATGAATTAGGCCATTTGATGCTGGCTGGCCGCCTTGCAGATGACATCGATGAAGAGCTTGCATGCAATCGTTTCGCAGGAGCCTTTCTCCTTCCTCGGCAATCTGCATTACAAGAGTTGGGACAGCGTCGTAACTTTATCGAGCTGAAAGAACTCTCCTTATTGAAAGAGGAGTTCGGACTCAGTATGGGGGGCGTGCTGTATCGTGCGCGTGATCTGGGTATTGTGACGCCGGCTTGGCGTGACGCGCAGGCACGCATGTTCCGCTCACGTGGTTGGCATATCACTGAGCCCGGTGCCCCTTATCCCTTCGAGCAGCCGCATGTTTTTGAGCAACTGGTTTTTCATGCCCTGGCTGAGGATTACATAGGTGAGTCCAAGGCGGCAGAATTAATGGGCATATCGCTCGGCTCGTTTCGCAAGATGCGGACGCTGGAGGGCAGCCATGCTGCTGCTTATCAGTGATGCCAATATCCTGATTGATATAGATACTGGCGGCTTGCTGGCGTCAATGTTTAGCATGGAATACCGCTTTGCCGTGCCAGATGTTCTGTATGTTGAAGAACTGGCCGGTCAGCATGCTGACTTGTTAGGGCTGGGACTGCAATCAGTCGGGCTTGATGAAGAACTGGTCACTCAAGTTGCCGTGCTGTCCCAGCGCTATCGCCGTCCGAGCCGCAATGACCTCTTCGCGTTAGTGCTCGCGGCAAATGAAAATTGTCCTTTGCTCACCGGAGATAAGGATTTGCGTATCGCGGCGGAGACGGAAGGCGTGGAAGTACGCGGCACGCTTTGGCTGGTAACCGAAATGACACGCACAGGGAGGATCTCAGCGCAGGTCGCGCGGGCCGGATATCAGCGCATGCGCGATAGCGGCCGCAGACTACCTTGGGACGAGGCCGAGCGGATGCTGACCGGCCTTGCCTCCCAAATTTAGAAGCAGTGTTCCGGGGCGGGGAAGCTGCCGTCTTTGACGGCGCTGACGTAGGCGGTGATGGCGGCGTCGATGCTGGTCTGGCCGTCCATGAAGTTCTTTACGAAGCGGGCTTTGCGGCCTGGGAAGACGCCCAGCAGGTCGTGCATCACCAGCACCTGGCCGGAGCAGTCCGGGCCGGCGCCGATGCCGATCGTTGGGATCGACAGCAGTTCGGTCACTTCTTTGCCCAAGGCTGACGGTATCGCTTCCAGAACCACCAGCGAGGCGCCGGCCGCTTGCATGCGCAGGCAGTCGGCTTTCAGCAGGTCGGCGCTTTCGGTGGTTTTGCCTTGCACCTTGTAGCCACCCAGCTGGTGCACCGATTGCGGCGTCAGGCCGAGGTGGGCGCAGACCGGGATCGCGCGGTCGGTCAGGAATTTGACGGTGTCGGCCAGCCAGGCGCCGCCTTCGATTTTGATCATGTGGGCGCCGGCCTGCATCACTTGTACGGCGTTGGCGTAGGCGGTTTCCGGCGTGCCGTAGGCGCCGAACGGCAGGTCGGCGACGATCATGGCGTTCTTGGCGCCGCGCGCCACCGAGGCGGTGTGGTAGGCGATGTCGTTGACGGTGACCGGCAGCGTCGAGGTGTGGCCGGCGCAGACCATGCCCAGCGAGTCGCCGATCAGCAGGATCTCGACGCCGCAGCGGTCCATCAGCGAGGCGAAGCTGGCGTCGTAGCAGGTCAGCATGGTGATCTTTTCGCCGGCGCCGCGCAGCGAGGCCAGGGTGTTGACGGTGACGGCTTTGTTGACGACCGCTTTGGCCGGTGCAGGTGCGTTGGCGTCGGCGGGCTTTTGGCTCGCGGCCAGTTCGTTGCCTTGCAGGTATCCAGACATGGTAAATCCTTTACTTATTAAATCGGGCTGATGCCCTGGTCGGCCACGCCGGCGGCGTATTGCGATGCCGCGCCGTAGCCTGGAATATGGATCGATGGCGCCAGTTCCAGCAGCGGCACCAGCACAAACGCGCGTTCGGTGATGCGCGGGTGCGGCACGCTCAGCGTCGGGCTGTCGATGACGGCGTCGCCGTACAGTAGCAGATCCAGATCGAGCGTGCGCGGGGCGTTGCGGTAGGGCCGTTCGCGGCCGTGCGCCTGCTCGATGCCGTGCAGCGCTTGCAGCAGCGCTTCGGCGTCCAGCGTGGTGGCGATGCGGGCGACGGCGTTGATGTAGTCGTCGCCGCTGGAGTCGATCGGTGCGGTGCGGTACAGGCTCGATGACGCCAGCAGCGTGCAACCGGGCTGGCGTTGCAGGCGTTCCAGCGCGTCCAGCACGTTGGCGAGGGCGTCGCCCAGATTCGCGCCGATGCCGATGTAGGCGAGGGTGAAGGCAAACGGCGCTTGCTCATCCTGCCGCGTTGCCGGCCCAAGGCCGGCGGTGATGACGGTACTCATGGTGCGGAGCGCGCAGCTTAGTCGGCGCCGCTGTCGTCGGCACGGGTGCGAGTGCGGGGCGCGTCACCGGCATCGCCGGCTTGGTCGCCATTGTCGCCGGCGCCTTCGCCACGACCGCTGCGGTTACGGCCGCCGCGACGCGGGCCGCGTTTGCGCTTGGCCGCGCCGCCAGCGCCCGCAGCGCCACCGCCACTGCCGCCTTCACGCGGCGCGTGGGCCGAGGCGATCAGCTCTTCGCGGGTGATTTCGTCGCCCTCGTAGAAGGCGGTCCACCAGTCGCCGATTTCGGCGTCGATCTCGCCGGAGGCGCAGCGCAGCAGCAGGAAGTCGTAGCCGGCGCGGAAGCGCAGGTGTTCCAGCAGCTTGTACGGCGCCTTGCCGTTGCGGCGTTCGAAGCGCGGCTGCATCGACCAGATGTCGCGCATGTCGGTGCCGATCTTGCGTTGCAAGGCCAGCTTCTCGGTCTGCGAATCGAGCACGTCGTCGGCGGCCAGGTGCAGCGCCGGGATGGTCTGTTCGCCGGACGCGCGGTAGGCGGTCCACTTTTCCAGCACCTGATGCCACAGCAGCGACGCAAACAGGAAGCCCGGCGAGACGGTCTTGCCGGCGTGGATGCGGGCGTCGGTCGAGTCCAGCGCCAGCGTCACGAACTTGACGCCCAGCGGCTGTTCCAGCACCACGTCCAGCAACGGCAGCAGGCCGTGATGCAGGCCCTCTTTGCGCAGCTGCTGCAAACAGGCCAGCGCGTGGCCGCTCATCAGCAGCTTGAGCATTTCGTCGAATACGCGCGCGGCCGGCACGTTGTTGATCAGCGGCGCCATCACCTGGATCGGCGCGCCGGTGGCCGGCTCGATCGAGAATTTCAGCTTGGCGGCGAAGCGCACCACGCGCAGCATGCGCACCGGGTCTTCGCGGTAGCGCGCTTCCGGCGCGCCGATGATGCGCAGCGTCTTGGCGCGGATGTCTTCGATGCCGCCGTGGTAGTCCAGCACCTGCTGGTTGGCCGGGTTGTAGTACATGGCGTTGATGGTGAAGTCGCGCCGTTCCGCGTCTTCCGCCTGCGAGCCGAAGGTGTTGTCGCGCAGGACGCGGCCATGTTCATCCTTCGGCGCGTTGTCCGAGGTGGTGCCGCGGAAGGTGGTGACCTCCAGCAGGTCCTGGCCGAACATCACATGCACGATCTGGAAGCGCTTGCCGATGATGAAGGCGCGGCGGAACAGCCGCTTGACCTGCTCCGGCGTGGCGTTGGTGGCGATGTCGAAGTCTTTCGGCTTGACGCCCAGCAGCAGGTCGCGCACGGCGCCGCCGACCACGAAGGCTTCGTAGCCGGCTTCCTGCAGCGTGCTCGTAACGCGGACGGCGTTGTTGGACAGCAGGCGCGGGTCGATGCCGTGGGCCTCAGCGCCCAGCACCACCGGTGTATTCGTGTCGCGGACCGCTTTACTCTTGGTGCCGAGGATTTTGCGGATCAGTTTCTTAATCATTGAACAGCTCAATTAATTGCCAGCCATTGGCGGTGGCGTGCGTTTTCAGTTTTTCGTTCGGGTTGGTCGCCACCGGATGGCTGACGATGGACATCAGCGGCAGGTCGTTGTGCGAATCGCTGTAGAAGTGGACGGTATCGAAATCTTCCAGCGTCTTGCCCATTTTTTCCAGCCACGCCTTGGTGTGTACGATCTTGCCTGGCCCCTGGGTCGGAGTGCCGAGCAGCTTGCCGGTCGGGTGGCCGTCGGCGTCCACTTCCGGCATCGCCGCGATCAGGTGTTCCACGCCCAGCGCCTTGGCGATTGGCGCGGTGACGAAGTGATTGGTGGCGGTGACGATCGCCACCAGATCGCCCTGGTCCAGATGCTTTTGCAGCAGCGCGCGCGCCGCCGGACGCAGCGCCGGCGCCACCACTTCTTCCATGTACTGCGATTGCATCGCAAGCAGGCGTTCGCGCGGGAAGCCGGCCAGGGTGCCCAGCGTGAACTCCAGGTATTCTACCGGATCGAGCGTGCCGGCCTGGTATTGGGCGAAGAAGTCGCGGTTGCGGCGGTCGTATTCCACTGCGTCGACGGCGCCGATACGCACCAGGAATTGGCCCCATTCGAAGTCGGAATCGATCGGCAGCAGGGTGTGGTCGAGGTCAAAGAGGGCGAGGTTCATTATTCTTTCGCTTCCGCCTGCAGCCATTCGCGCAGCAGCGGCAGGGTGATCGGACGTTGGGTTTCAAGGGAATACTGGTCCAGCGAGTCGAGGATGGTCGACAGCGACCGCATGTCGCGCTGGAAGTGAGACAGCAGGTAGGGTATCACGCCGGCCGACAGCGTCAAGCCGCGCGCCGCCGCCGCCGCCGCCAGCGCGGCGCTCTTCTCGTCGTCGGTCAGGCCGTGGATCTGGTAGATCAAGCCCCAGCCCATGCGCGTGCGCAGGTCTTCGCGCACCGGCAGTACGGCCGGCGCCACATTGCCGCTGCAGACCATGAAGGCGTTGTTGGCGCGGATTTCATTGAACAGCGCGAAGGCGTCGATCTGCGCCACCGGCGACAGTTTTTCGCAGTCGTCCAGCAGGTACAGGTCCACCTCCGGCGAGTAGACGAATTCGGATTCGATCGAAAACGGCGAGATGTAGCGCGCGCGCGCCTGCTCGGCCTCGCCGCCGCTGGTGGCCAGCGCCTTCAGCAGGTGCGACTTGCCGACGCCGACCGCGCCCCACAGGTAGGCGAAGTGCTCGCGCGAGCTGCGATCGGCGAACTGCTTCATCAGCGCTGCCGCTTCGGCATTCTGTCCCACCTCGAACGATGCGAGGCTGTGCACTGCTTCCGCGCCCAAATCGAGCACCAGCTGTTTCATGGCGTTCGCCCTGTGGTCTTTAGCATAACGTTTATCTGTTTCACATCATGCATTATAAAAGCTGCTTGTGGTCAGCAGAGGGGTAAATGGCATGGAAGGCGAAATCGATCGTTAAAAAGGCGGTTGGACGGGGCAATTTTGATAAAATAGCGGATTGACCGGGTGGTGTCGCTGAAAAATACGCTGTTTTTGCGGTTTTTCATGCGTTTTTGGCACCAAAAAGGTCTCCGCCTTCTATTTTACCGCCTCCGCTGCGAAATACACCATGAGCCAAACTTCTAATGTTTCCCTGTCCTACCGTGACGCCGGCGTCGATATCGACGCGGGTGATGCCTTAGTCGAAGCAATCAAGCCGTATGCCAAGCGCACCATGCGCGAGGGCGTGCTGGCCGGCCTGGGCGGTTTCGGCGCCATGTTCGAGATCAGCAAAAAGTACAAGGAGCCGGTACTGGTCTCCGGCACCGACGGCGTGGGCACCAAGCTGAAGCTGGCGTTTGAACTGAACCGTCACGACACCGTCGGTATCGACCTGGTGGCGATGAGTGTCAACGACATTCTGGTGCAGGGCGCCGAGCCGCTGTTCTTCCTCGACTACTTCGCCTGCGGCAAGCTGGACGTGGCGACCGCGTCGAACGTGATCAAGGGTGTGGCGCTGGGCTGCGAACAGGCCGGCTGCGCGCTGATCGGCGGCGAAACCGCCGAGATGCCATCGATGTACCCGGACGGCGAGTACGATCTGGCCGGCTTCGCGGTCGGCGCGGTGGAAAAATCGAAAATCATCGACGGCACCAAGATCGCGCCGGGCGATGTGATCCTGGGTCTGGCCTCGTCGGGCGTGCATTCGAACGGCTACTCGCTGGTGCGCAAGATCATTGAAGTGTCGAAGCCGGATCTGGAAGGCGACTTCCACGGCCGCAAGCTGTCGGACGTGCTGATGGCGCCAACCCGCATCTACGTCAAGCCGCTGCTGGCGCTGATGGAGTCGATCGAAGTCAAAGGCATGGTGCACATTACCGGCGGCGGCCTGGTCGAGAACATTCCGCGCGTATTGCAGCCTGGCCTGGTGGCCGAGCTGGATTCGAAAGGCTGGACCCTGCCACCGCTGTTCCAGTGGCTGCAACAGCACGGCGGCGTGGCTGACGCTGAGATGCATCGCGTGTTCAACTGCGGCATCGGCATGACCGTGATCGTCTCGCAAGAGAACGCGGCGGCGGCGATCGCCCAGCTGGAAGCGGCCGGCGAAACCGTCTACACCATCGGCAAGATCCGCGCCCGTGTCGGCGACGAGCATCAAACCATCGTCGTGTAAGTGACTGCGACATAAAAAGAGCGGACCCATTGGTCCGCTTTTTTTTTCGTCTACGCGGGATCAGCGCGGTGGCGGCATGCCCTCCGGCATCGCTGCCATGACGTCGCCCATCTTCTTGCAAACGCCGCTGACGCTATCGCCGCGATGGCCCTTGAACTGCACCTTGGCACCCTCCGCCTTGTCTTTGCAAGCCGCGACCGCTTCCGGCGGCGGACCAGGTGGCGGACCGTCCGGTGGCGGATTATTCTGGGCCGAAGCGCTCAAGGTGCTGCCGGCCAGCGCCGCCCACAGAATCCAGTGCGTGATAACTTTCATGACTAACCTCCGATAACAATGAGTTGCCATTGTTAAGCCGGGAGCTGTTAGCTGCGGTCAAGGTGCTGTAAAGCTTGGTAAATCACTTTTTGCCCCACAGCTTGGTGTGGGCGCGCAAAGCTGTGGACAAGCGTACGGTGAAGAAATTTTTCGTGCCGGAGCGAAAAGCGGCCTAGGCTTTCTTGAGGATTTTCTCTACCGGCGCCGGACGCAGGCGGAAGGCGTCGGGCATGCCGGAGCCGAGCAGGGGGCGCAGATACATGCGGAAGGCGTCGGTGACGTCGGTGCCGCTGGCGCTGATGAATTCGTCCTCCATGGTGCGCGTCTTGCCGGCCACGGCGGACAGCGGCAGCAGTTCGTAATCCACCGAGTAGAAGCCGGTGCGCTTGATTGCCACCGAGCCGTCGCGGTCGCCCCACATGGCGAACTGCACGGCCTTTTCGCCGACTTCGCGCGCCTCGCGCTGGTCGACGTCCGACACGCAGCCGATGAACGAGCGCTGCAAATAGCCGAAGGTGTCGCCGCGCACGCGCTTGATGCCCAGCCTGGCCTTGATTTCATCGCACAGCAGGTCGGCCAGCGCGCCTGTGCCGGACAGCTGCACATTGCCGTGCGCGTCGCGCTCGACTTCCTTGGCCAGCAGGGAGGCGATCGGCTCGCCGCTGGCATCGTGGATGCCTTCCGACACGGCGATCACGCAGCGGCCGTAGCGTTCGTAGGTGGCTTTGACGTCGGCCAGGAAGCGCTCCAGCGAGAACACGCGCTCCGGCAGGTAGATCAGGTGCGGGCCGTCGTCCGGGAATTTCTTGCCCAGCGCGGCGGCGGCGGTCAGGAAGCCGGCATGCCGGCCCATCACCACGCCGACGTACACGCCGGGCAGCGCGGCGTTGTCCAGGTTGGCGCCGGCAAACGCCTGCGCGACAAAGCGCGCCGCTGACGGAAAGCCGGGCGTGTGGTCGCTGCCGACCAGGTCGTTGTCGATGGTCTTGGCAATATGAATGCAGCGCAGCGGGTAACCGGCAGCCTGCGCCTGCTCGCTGACGATGCGCACGGTATCGGACGAATCGTTGCCGCCGATGTAGTAGAACTGATCGATCTGATGCGCTTGCAGCACCTTGAAGATGTCGGCGCAATACGCCTGGTCCGGCTTGTCGCGGGTGGAGCCCAGCGCGGACGAGGGCGTGGCCGCCACCAGCTCCAGGTTCTGGCTGGTTTCGCGCGTCAGGTCGACCAGATCCTCGTTGATGATGCCGCGCACGCCGTGCAGCGCGCCGTACACCCGGGTGCAGTCGCGGAAGCGGCGCGCCTCCAGCACCACGCCCGCTAGCGACTGGTTGATGACGGCGGTCGGCCCGCCTCCCTGTGCGACCAGAATTTTTCCCGATGCCATGCGCGCTCCTCCGTGGTGGTTGAAAGGCTTGCTGCACCGAGACTATAGCGCGATCCTCAGGGCGTGCCGAGATTCTTGTCGAGGAATTTCTCGACCCGGCCCCAGAAGTCGATGCGCGTCTTCGGCAATTTCCAGCCGTGGCCCTCGTCCGGGTACTCGATCCATTCGACGTTGGGATTGCTGTCCTTGATCGCCTTGTAGAACCTGGTGCCGTGCGGCAGCGGCACGCGCTCGTCGGCGCCGCCGTAGGCCATCAGCAGCGGCTGCTTGATTTTGCTTGCCTGCAGCAGCGGCGAGGTGGCTTTCAGCTGCTCGGCATCCTTGATCTGGTCGCCGATCAGCACCGGCATGCCGTACTGTTTCCAGTCGTTGCTCATGTCCGAGCGGTAGAACCAGCTGCCGTCGTACATCAGGTTGATGTCGGTGACGCCGACCCATTCGAAGCCGCACTTGTACAGGTCCGGGTCTTTGATCAGTCCCATCAGCGTGGCGTAGCCACCGTAGCTGGCGCCGGCGATGCAGATGCGCTTAGGGTCGGCGTAACCCTTGCCGATCGCCCAGCGGGTGGCGTCGGCGATGTCGTCCTGCATCTTCAGTCCCCATTGCTTCCAGCCGGCGTGAAACAGCCTGCTGCCATAGCCGGTGCTGCCGCGGAACTCCGGCTCCAGCACCGCGTAGCCGCGCGAGGCCAGGAACTGCACTTGCGGATCCCATTCCCAGCTGCCGCCGCGCACCCACGGGCCGCCGTGCACCAGCACCACCATCGGCCGGTTCTTGTTGTCGCCCTGCGGCATGGTCAGCCAGGCCGGGATCACCAGGCCGTCGCGCGACTTGTAGTCGACCTGCACCTTGCGCGCCATGTTGTTGGGCTTGATGGCCGGATGCGATTCGCCCACCATGGTCAGCTTGCCGGTCTCGCTGTTGTACAACATCATGCGCTTGGGCCAGACGTCGGCATAGGCGGTCACCAGCACCCACGGCGTTTCCGCGCGCGACGGCACGCTCAGCAGGTTGACAGTGTTGGGCAGCATGGCGTCGATCTTTTCCTGCATCGCCTTCATGCCCGGATCGATCCAGGTGATGCCGTCAGCGTCGGTCAGGTGGCGGATGCCCAGCAGCTGGTTTTTGTTCATGATCAGCTCGCCACGGAAGTCATAGCCTTCCAGCCGCACCAGCGGCTTGGCCGCCAGCTGGCTGGTCTTGAGGTCGTAGGCGTAGACTTCGGTGGTGTCGCGCTGGTTGTGGCTGGTGACGTACAGCGTGCCGTCGGGCGCGAAGTCCAGCGGGCGGAACAGCCCGCCGCGCCCGGTATAGGCATCGTAGTCGGTCAGCTTGCGCCAAGCCTTGCTGTCTGGATCGCGGTACCAGACGGTGCTGGTGTTCTTGCTGCGGGTGATGGTCAGGCGCGGTTCGCCCTTGTGGTCCAGCATCCAGTAGTAGCTGTCGCCGGGCCGCTCGACCGAGGCGTTGACGCGGCCGTTGACGGTGTTCAGGCGCAGCAGGCTGACGTCCAGCAGCTCGCCCGAGCTGCTGTAGTTGTGGTTTTGCACGTAGATGAAATCGGAATCCTGCGCGCCGTCCTGGCCGGTCAGATAGGTGTGCCACGGCAGCAGGTCGCGCGTGCCGAGGCTGGAACCGTCGGTGATGAAGGCTTTGCCGTTGCGCATGGCGAGCTGGCGGAAGCCACTGCCGTCGCGGTTGATGGCGTACAGGCCGGGTGCATAGCGCAGATCGCCTTCGGCCAGGTCGCGGTCGGTGGCGGTGAATACCAGGCGGTTGTCGTTGACCCAGGCGTAGTGGCCGATGTCGGCATCGCTGAAGTTGCCCACCACCTTGACGCTGTTGCTGGTCAGGTCGACCACCCCCAGCATGTCGCGCTTGTCGTCCTTGTTGCCGAGGCGGACCGCCAGGTATTTGCCGCTGGGCGACAGCTCGGCGTCGCTGAATTTGGGGTTGCTGAAGAAGTCGGCAATCGGGGTTTGGACGGTGTCGGCCGCCGGCGCGTGGCCGCACAGCAGGGCGGCGCTCAGCGCCAGGACGCGCAGTAAAGATGGGGATCGCATGGTTCTCGTTGCAAATCAGGTAACACGCGCAACGATAGCATCAAGTTGTCAAATCCGCTACTGCTTTTCCGGAGCGCGGATGTAGTCGACCAGCGCCTCGGTTTGCTTGCCGGGCGCCGGCGTCAGCAGGCTGACCACGATGGCCGTCAACAGCCCGACCGGCACACCGAAGATGCCGGCCGAAATCGGCGCGATATGGAACCACTGGTTGGCCGCGCCGCCGCCCAGCACCGGATGGGTGTGCAGCATGTAGAACACGCAGATGATGAAGCCGGCGCTCATGCCGGCGATGGCGCCGTAACGGTTGGCGCGCTTCCAGAACACGCCCAGCACCAGCGCCGGAAACAGCGTCGAGCCGGCCATCGAGAAGGCGGCGCCGACCAGCGACAGGATGTCGCCCGGCTTGGTTGAGGCGGCGTAGGCGGCGATGAAGGCCACGCCCAGCAGCAGCAGCTTGGAAATCGTCACCCGCTTCTGCGTCGAGGCGCCGCGGTCGACCAGCTTGTAGTAGACGTCGTGCGACAGCGCGTTGGAGATGGCCAGCAGCAGACCGTCGGCGGTCGACAATGCCGCCGCCAGGCCGCCGGCCGCCACCAGCCCGGAGATGACGTAGGGCAGGCCGGCGATTTCCGGCGTGGCCAGCACCAGCACGTCGGCGTCGATGGTGATTTCGGCCAGCTGCACCACGCCGTCGTGGTTGACGTCGGTGATGCCGAATAGCGGGTTGAGCTTGTCGACATTGGCCCAGTACGACACCCAGTTGGGCAGGTGGTTGTAATCGGTGCCGACCAGCGCACTGTAGATATCGTATTTGACCAGCACCGCCAGCGCCGGAATGGTCAGGTAAATCAGCAGGATGAAGAACAGCGTCCAGAACACCGAGACCCTGGTCTCGTGCACCGACGGCGTGGTGTAGGCGCGCATCAATATATGCGGCAGCGCGGCCGTGCCCAGCATCAGGCAGAACACCAGCGCCAGGAAGTTGTTGCGCTTGATGTCGGAGGTGGCCTTATCGCCGGGGTAGGGCGTGGCGTGCGGCGTGATCGGCTGGGCGCGCTGGCGGTACTGCTCGCGCGCCTCGGTCCACAGGTGCTCGGCCTCGTCGGCGTTTTTCGGGTAGGCGACCAGTTCGCGTTCGGCGTTGCGGATGTCCAGCAGCGAGGCGTTGCGCGCTTTCATGCGGTCCAGCTTGCGCTGGGCTTCGTTGCGGCCCACTTCCCACGAGGCCGGCAGCGCCTTGAGGCGGGCCTCGTATTCGTCGGCGCGCTGACGGTAGATGGCGCGCACTTCGGCTTCCTTGGGATCCTGTTGCAGCACATGCTCGCGTGCGCTCAGCTGCGGCAGCAGCTTGCCGTAGGCCACCTGCGGAATCGGATTGCCGCTGTGCTTGGCCGACAGCCACATGGCCGGAATCAGGAAGGCCACCAGAATAATGATGTACTGCGCCACCTGGGTCCAGGTGATGCCGCGCATGCCGCCGAGGAAGGAACACACCAGGATGCTGGCCAGACCGAGGAAGATGCCGACCGAGAAGTCAACGCCGGTAAAGCGCGAGGCGATCAGGCCGACCGCGTAGATCTGCGCCACCACGTAGGTGAAGGAAACGATGATGGTGGCGATCACCGCCAGGATGCGGACTGCGCGCCCACCCTGGCCGCCGTTGTCGGCATCGTCGGCGCCGCCGTAGCGTTCGGCCAGGAAATCGGGAATGGTGTATTGCGCGAACTTGCGCAGGTAGGGCGCGATCAGCAGCGCCACCAGGCAGTAGCCGCCGGTCCAGCCCATGATGTAGGCCAGGCCGTCGAAGCCGTGCAGGTACAAGCCGCCGGCCAGGCTGATGAAGCTGGCGGCGGAGATCCAGTCGGCGGCGGTGGCCATGCCGTTGAACATGGCGGGCACGCGCCGTCCGGCCACGTAGTATTCGAGCACGTTGGAGGTGCGGCTGATGACGCCGATCAGCGCGTATAGCACGATGGTGGCGAACATGAACAGATAGCCGATCCACTGGCGCGGCATGCCTTCCTGCTCCAGCGCGGCCAGTGCGATCAGGAAGCAGCCGAAGCCGAGGGTGAACAGGCTGTAGTAATAGCGCAGGCGCTGGAAGAAGGTGCGGGGCGGTTTCAAGCGTGGGGCTCCGGCGCAGTGGCTTGGGCGGCGGCGCGGTCCAGCTGGCGCATGCGCCAGGCGTAGAAGACGATGATGCCGAGGTAGGCCAGCGATGCGCCCTGCGCCGCCAGGTAGAACGACAGCGGCCAGCCGAACACACTCAGTTCGGCCAGCTCGCGCGCGAAGAAGGCGGCGCAGAAGCCGGTGAGCAGCCACAGCAGTAGCAGCAAAATGGTCATGCGGTGCACCCGTTGCCAGTGCGCGCCGCGCGATAGCGTTGGCGGAACTGGCTTATCCATAGTACGGGGCTTCCTCGGCGTCGTCCGGGGGCGGCGGCGGCAGCGCGAAGGTCAGGCGGAACAGCGCGCCGGGCAGCTTGGGCTGGCTGGCGCGCGGATTGCTGAAGATGTCGACTTCCGCGCCGTGCTGCTGCGCAATCTCGCGCACAATCGCCAGGCCGAGGCCGCTGCCCTCGGCGGTGTTGCCGAGTATCCGGTAGAAGCGCTCGAACACCCGCTCGCGCTCGCCCTGGGCGATGCCGGGACCGGTGTCTTCCACTTCCAGATAAGCATGTTCCAGCTCGTCGCTGCGGACGCGCACGGTGACGCTGCCGCCGGCCGGCGTGTAGCGCAGCGCGTTGTCGATCAGGTTGGACAGCAGCTCGCGCAACATGGTCGGATTGCCGGTGATGCTCAGCGGGTCCGGCGGCGCCTCAAAGCCCAAATCGATGCGATGCGCAAACGATGCTTGCACCCAATCCTGCACCACGGTGCGCGCCAGTTCGGCCAGGTCCAGCGGCTGCATGCCGCTGCCGGTCTGCGGCTGGTTCTCGGCGCGGGCCAGGGCCAGCAGCTGATTCACCAGCCGCGTGGCGGCCTCCGAACTCTTGGCCAGTTGTTCCAGCGAACGGTGGATTTCGCCGCTGTCGGTCTGGCGCAAGGCCAGCTCGGACTGCATGCGCATGCCGGCCAGCGGCGTGCGCATCTGGTGCGCGGCGTCGGCGATGAAGCGCTTCTGCATATCGATGGTCAGAGACAGGCGCGACAGCATCTCGTTCAAGGACCGCACCAGCGGCGAAATTTCTTCCGGCACCTGGTTGGAGGCGATCGGACTCAAGTCCTCGGAACTGCGCGCGCGGATGCGCTCCTGCAGTTGCGCCAACGGCGACAGCCCGCGCGACAGCGCAAACCACACCAGAGCCAGCACAATCGGCAACACGATAAACTGCGGCAGGATCACGCCTTTAATAATAGCGTTGGCCAGCTGGGCGCGTTTCTCCAGCGTCTCGGCCACCTGCACCAGCGCCAGCTGCGGCATGCTGCCGTCGCTCTGCTCCAGTTGCACATAGGCGAAGGCGATGCGCACCGGCGTGCCATGCATGCCGTCGTTGCGGAAGCGCACGCCGCCGGAGCTGGTCTTGTCCTCATCGTCCAGCACCGGCTGCGGCATATCGCGGTCGCCGTCGATGTGCTCGCCTTGCGGCCCCTGGATCTGGAAATACACGTTGTCGATGTCGTCGGCGCGCAGGATGTCGCGCGCCGAACCGCTGAGGCTGCGAACATGCTTGCCGTCGACCGAACGCACCTGCTGCGCCAGCACCGTCACGCTGTCTTCCAGCGCATGATCGAACGGCTGGTTGGCGATCGACTTGGCGACCAGGTAGGTGATGGCGATGCTCATCGGCCACAGCAGCAGCAGCGGGGCCAGCATCCAGTCCAGGATCTCGCCGAACAGGGAATGTTGTATGTCCTCGTCCGCGTCGGGGGCGGGCGGCTCGTACTCCAGTTCGGCGGCTTCCTGAGATGGGGTCACTTGTGGGCGTTTCCGGCTTCGGCCTCGGCGCTGGCGCGCGCGGCGGCCTCGTTGAATTTTTCCAGGCAGTAGCCGAGGCCGCGCACGGTGGCGATGCGGATGCCGCCGATTTCGATCTTCTTGCGCAGCCGGTGCACATACACCTCGATCGCGTTGTTGCTGACTTCCTCGCCCCATTCGCACAGGTGGTCGACCAGCTGTTCCTTGGACACCAGCCGGCCGGTGCGGGCCAGCAGGATTTCCAGCAGGCCCAGCTCGCGCGCCGACAGGTCCAGCATCTGCTCGTTGATATAGGCGCTGCGGCCGACCTGGTCGTAGCTCAGCGGGCCATGCTTGATGACGGTGGCGCCACCGCCGGCGCCGCGCCGGGTCAGCGCGCGCACCCGGGCTTCCAGCTCGGACAGCGCGAACGGCTTGGCCATGTAATCGTCGGCACCGAGGTCGAGGCCGTTGACGCGCTGCTCGATCGAATCGGCGGCGGTTAAAATCAGCACCGGCAGCAGCGACGAGCGCGAGCGCAGACGGCGCAGCACTTCCAGCCCGGACAGCTTGGGCAGGCCGAGGTCCAGGATCAGCAAATCGAATTCCTGGGTCGACAGGGCGGTGTCGGCCTCCTGGCCGTTGCGGACGCAATCGATGGCATAGCCCGATTGGCGCAAGGAGCGGGTCAGCCCGTCGGCCAGCACACCATCGTCTTCGGCAAGTAAAATACGCATGTAAACCACTCCAGCTGCACAAGTCCCTATTTTGGCGACTTTTTGTGCAATCTCAAAGAAATACCCAAAACACGCTTGCATTAAGCACTGTTTTTTTATACAGTGCTACCTGTATCGAACAACCTCACTGGCTGAAAGCACATTATGGACGATAAAAAAGGCGTAGTACCTGCATCTGAAAAAGCCAAGGCGCTGGCTGCTGCGCTGGCCCAGATCGAAAAGCAATTCGGTAAAGGCTCCGTGATGCGCATGGATGCCAGTGCACCGATCGAAGAAGTGCAGGTCGTGTCGACCGGCTCGCTCGGTCTGGACGTGGCGCTGGGCGTCGGCGGCCTGCCGCGCGGCCGCGTGGTGGAAATCTACGGTCCGGAATCGTCGGGTAAAACCACGCTGACCTTGCAAACCATTGCAGAAATGCAAAAACTGGGCGGAACCTGCGCCTTCATCGACGCCGAGCACGCACTGGATGTCGGCTACGCACAGAAGCTGGGCGTCAATCTGCACGAGCTGCTGATCTCGCAGCCGGACACCGGCGAACAGGCACTGGAAATCTGCGATGCGCTGGTGCGCTCCGGTTCGGTGGACATGGTGGTGGTCGACTCGGTCGCCGCACTGACCCCACGCGCCGAGATCGAAGGCGATATGGGCGATTCGCTGCCGGGCCTGCAAGCGCGTCTGATGTCGCAAGCGCTGCGCAAGCTGACCGGCTCGATCAACCGCACCAACACGCTGGTGATCTTCATCAACCAGATCCGCATGAAGATCGGTGTGATGTTCGGTTCGCCGGAAACCACTACCGGCGGTAACGCCCTGAAGTTCTACGCCTCGGTGCGCCTGGACATCCGTCGTACCGGCTCGATCAAGTCGGGCGACGAGGTGATCGGCAACGAAACCAAGGTCAAAGTGGTCAAGAACAAGATCGCGCCACCGTTCAAGGAAGCGCACTTCGACATCCTGTACGGCGCCGGCACCTCGCGCGAAGGCGAAATCCTGGATCTGGGCGTGGAAGCCAAGATCGTCGAGAAGTCGGGTTCGTGGTACAGCTACAACGGCGAGCGCGTCGGCCAGGGTAAGGACAACGCCCGTATCTTCCTGCAGGAGCGTCCTGCGCTGGCGTGGGAAATCGAAAACAAGGTGCGCGAATCGCTGGGCGTGCGCGCGCTGCCGCCGCTGGCCGTCGACAACACCGTCGTCAAGCTGAAGCCAGGCAAGCCGGACGCCGACGCTGCCTAACCGTCGTACCCGCGCAAGCGGGTACCCATAGAACGCATGCTCAGCATGGGCCCCGGCTTTCGCCGGGGTGACGGCGCGTTACCGAGGACTTATGCCTGCACCACAACTCAGCCTGAAAGCGCGGGCGCTGCGCTTTCTCTCCATGCGTGAGCACAGCCGTCTGGAACTGGCCCGCAAGCTGTCCAAGTACGCAGAGGAGGGCGACGACATCGAAGCCCTGCTGGACCTGCTGGAAAAAAACAACTGGCTGTCGCAAGAACGCTTTTCCGAATCGCTGATCCACCGCCGCGCCGCCCGCTATGGCAACAGCCGCATCGTCGCCGAGCTGCAAAGCCACGGCGTGCAGGGCGAAGCGCTGACCGAACTCAAATCCTCCCTCGCCGACACCGAAATCGAGCGCGCCTGCGATATCTGGCAGCGCAAATTCGGCATCGTCGCCACCGATCCCCAGCAACGCAACAAGCAAATCCGCTTCCTGATGCAGCGCGGTTTCTCCCAGCGCGCAGTGATGCAAGCCGTCAAGGGCGCCGACCTGGACGAGCTGGAATAGCCCCTTCCCGCATATGGATTTGTTATTAGTTGAAAATACGCAGATGCTAATTCGGTTCCTTGTGTGCTAAACTTTGCGGGTTTTTGCAGCACCGCGGGTGCGGTGGTTGTCCGTAGAAGCTGCGGCAACGTGCGTTTTTAATAAGAGAAATGCGCCAGGCTGCTAACTAACTAAAACCGCGAGAGCGGTGTCGATCTTATGTCTCTGTTAACTCCAGTTACCCTTCGTGCGCTGTGTACACGCGCGCCACAGCTGTCCCCAGCGAGGACGGCGTACGGGTTATTGGCAGCCCCTCTGCATCAACTGTTTCAATCCGAAGAATTCCAAGTCCTGCCCCGTTATCTCGGCGCAGCGGCGAAGTTTTACCCGCGCTGGGTGGACAAAGCAGCACCGGGTAGCGCGTAGCAACAATATCTGCTTAATCATTCAACCGATTTTATACAATCAGCATCAGAAGGGAAGCCAGCATGAAGATCCATGAGTATCAAGGCAAAGAAATTCTCCGAAAATACGGAGTGACGGTACCGCGCGGTATTCCGTGCCTGACCGTAGAAGAAGCAGTCAAAGCTGCTGAAACCTTGGGCGGCCCAGTCTGGGTTGTGAAAGCACAGATCCACGCCGGTGGCCGTGGTAAAGGCGGCGGCGTGAAAGTTGCCAAGTCGCTGGAACAAGTTAAAGAATACGCTGACCAGATCATGGGCATGCAGCTGGTGACCCACCAGACCGGCCCGGAAGGTCAAAAAGTACGTCGCCTGCTGATCGAAGAAGGCGCGGACATCAAGCAAGAACTGTACGTATCGCTGGTTACCGACCGCGTGACCCAGCGCGTTGTGCTGATGGCCTCGTCGGAAGGCGGCATGGACATCGAAGAAGTTGCCGAGTCCCATCCAGAAAAAATCCACTCGATCGCTATCGATCCAGCCGTGGGCCTGACCGACGCTGAAGCCGCTGGCATCGCCGCGAAAATCGGCGTACCGGAAGGTTCGATCGCTGACGCCGTCACCAACCTGCAAGGCCTGTACAAAGCCTACTGGGAAACCGACTCGTCGCTGGCTGAAATCAACCCGCTGATCGTCACCGGTTCGGGCAAGATCATCGCCCTGGACGCGAAATTCAACTTCGACGCCAACGCACTGTTCCGTCAACCAGAAATCGTCGCTTACCGCGATCTGGACGAAGAAGATCCAGCTGAAGTTGAAGCTTCGAAATTCGACCTGGCTTACATCTCGCTGGACGGCAACATCGGCTGCCTGGTGAACGGCGCCGGCCTGGCCATGGCCACCATGGACACCATCAAGCTGTTCGGCGGCGAGCCTGCCAACTTCCTGGACGTTGGCGGTGGCGCCACGGCTGAGAAAGTGACCGAAGCCTTCAAGATCATGTTGAAAAACCCAGGCCTGAAAGCCATCCTGGTCAACATCTTCGGCGGCATCATGCGTTGCGACGTGATCGCCGAAGGCGTGATCACCGCGTCGAAAGCAGTGTCGCTGCAAGTACCGCTGGTGGTCCGCATGAAGGGCACCAACGAAGATCTGGGCAAGAAAATGCTGGCTGACTCCGGCCTGCCGATCATCGCTGCCGACACCATGGAAGATGCAGCTAAGAGCGTCGTAGCCGCTGCTGCTGGTAAATAATTAAGGAACCGATATGTCTATTCTGATCAACAAAGACACCAAAGTCATCACCCAGGGTATCACCGGTAAAACCGGCCAGTTCCACACCCGCATGTGCCGCGAATACGCGAACGGCAAAAACGCCTTCGTAGCAGGCGTAAACCCTAAGAAAGCCGGCGAAGATTTCGAAGGCATTCCAATTTTCGGTTCGGTCAAAGAAGCCGCATCGAACACCGGCGCCACCGTGTCGGTGATCTACGTGCCGCCAGCAGGCGCCGCTGCCGCCATCTGGGAAGCTGTTGAAGCCGAACTGGAACTGGCAATTTGCATCACCGAAGGCATTCCTGTCCGTGACATGATGGCCCTGAAAGATCGCATGGCCAAAGCCGGTTCGAAAACCCTGCTGCTGGGCCCTAACTGCCCAGGCCTGATCACCCCTGACGAAATCAAGATCGGCATCATGCCAGGTCACATTCACCGTAAGGGCCGTATCGGCGTGGTATCGCGTTCGGGCACCCTGACCTATGAAGCAGTGGGTCAGCTGACCGCACTGGGCCTGGGCCAATCGTCGGCAGTTGGTATCGGCGGCGACCCAATCAACGGTCTGAAACACATCGACGTGATGCGCATGTTCAACGAAGATCCTGAGACCGACGCGGTCATCATGATCGGCGAAATCGGCGGTCCAGACGAAGCCAATGCGGCACGTTGGGTCAAAGACAACATGAAAAAACCGGTCGTTGGCTTCATCGCCGGCGTTACCGCTCCTCCAGGCAAGCGCATGGGCCACGCCGGCGCGCTGATCTCGGGCGGCGCTGACACCGCGCAAGCCAAGCTGGACATCATGGAAGAGTGCGGCATCAAAGCCACCAAAAATCCATCGGAAATGGCACGTCTGCTGAAAGCAATGCTGTAATTTTCCGCCACGTAGCTGTGGAATAATGAAGGGGAGCCGTGTGCTCCCCTTTATTTTTTGGAGGTCGCCGGATTGGCCAAGCTCATCATCTCGCGCAACGGACAAGTCGAACAGCAGATTCAGCTCAGCAAGGAGCGCATGACGCTGGGGCGCCACCCGCGCAACGACATTGTGCTGACCGACCCGGCGGTCAGCGGCGAGCATGCGGCGATAGTCACCATCCTCGACGATTCCTTCCTGGAAGACTTGCACAGTACCAATGGCACCTTCGTCAACGGCCACCGCATCGGCAAGCATTTCCTTCAGCATCAGGACGCGATCAGGATGGCCGGGTATGCGCTGGCGTTTGTGGCCGACGGCATCCGGCCGCTGGCGGCGGCACAGCCGGTATTGGCCGAACTGTCTATTTTGAATGGAAGTCAGGCCGGCCAGCACGTAGCGCTGACGAAGCCACTGACCACGCTGGGCCGGGTGGCGATCCATCGCCATCCTGAGTTCTACACGATTAGCCACACCGAGGGTGAGCGGGCGCCGCTGCTGAACGGCACCGCGCTGGATCCGCAGGTGGCCGAGCGGCTCAGTGACGGCGACGTCATCGAGCTGGATGGCACGCAGATGACATTCCGTGTCGCCTGACAATAATTGTCAGGTCTGGCTGACAAAAAACGGCAGTTTTTGGTCGGGTTTGCTGAAATATCAGGCAAAAACAGGCTGGCACGGTGGTTGCAGTAATGGAGATGTGGTACCCAACAATGTGTTTAACAATCCCGAGGAGTCGCAAAATGAAATCCATGAAAATGATGAAAAAACAGGCACAGGCTGGCTTCACGCTGATCGAGCTGATGATTGTGGTGGCGATTATCGGCATCCTGGCCGCCGTGGCGATTCCTGCGTACAGCAACTACACGGTCAAGGCCAAGGTCGCCAATGCGCAAGGCGCGGTAGATTCGCTGAAGACCGCCGTGGCGCTGTGCGCCCAGGAAGCCGGCGGCACGGTGACCGGTTGCACGACCGGTTCCGGCGGCATTCCTACCTTTACTCCGACCAAGGAAGTTGCAAGCGCGGCCGTCGCCGATGGTGTGATCACCGCGACCTTCGCTGCCAGTGGCGTGGGCAAAGATGTCGACGGCAAGAAAGTGATCTACACGCCGAACATCGCCGCCGGCGCAACCAACCTGACGTGGACGATCAATGCGTCAGACGTGACCAATACTGCCGCCAAGGAAGCGCTGGAGAAAAACAGCGTGACGCCATAAGCGTCTGCAACAGGCATGAAAAACCCGGCGCTTGCCGGGTTTTGTCGTTTACTCAGACTCAGACGATTTTCTGGCGGTCGGCGATCAGCGCCTCGTAGGTCAGGTTTTGCAGCATCGTGTAATGGACCGGATCCAGATCGATGAACTGCAATCCGTAGGTGAACACTTCCGGCTTGTCGCTGGTGGCCGGCTTGACCACATTGATGTTGCGTATCGTCGCATTCGGATTGACGCGCACCTGGCGGTTACCAGGCTGGGCGATCAGGTAGAACGACAGCGCCACCTGCGCCTCGCCGTCCGACAACTGCTTGGGCGACTCGATCAGCGCGCCCGACACGCTCAGATTCACCAGGAACACCGAGGTATGCCCGGACGCAGTAGCGATCTGGGCTGGAATATCGACCTTGACCCGCATCGCCGCGCGCAGGCTGGTGCCCTGGATAGACCTCGGAAAAGTCAGGTGCGCATAGAACAGCGGGCGTGGAAACACGCGCTGCACCATGCACGAGAACGAGCACACGTTCACGCCGGAGAAAACCCGGATGGTCAGCTTGTCACCCTCGTTGATCGAGATCGGCGCGTTGCTCTCGAACGGCACCTTGACGATCAGATACTCATCCTTGACCCAGCCGACGATGGTGGAGAAGTGCTGGACCGGTTTGATGGTGCGATGGGTGATGAACTGGATTCTGCCGCCCACCTGCAGATTCATTTGCTCGAACTCGTATTCCTGCGTCTTGGCTTCGCTCGGCGGAGGGTTGCTGCTCATGCAAACTCTTTCTTATGTACGCAAAACGGCCACGGTGACAATACCGTCAAAAAATTGTTTCTGCGACATTAATTATATGCGTGCCAATGAAAGGTTACAATCAGACAATGCGTCATATTGCTAATTGGTCATGAAGCAGCGTGAGGGCGCGTTGCCGTGTTGCTTAGCTGGTGGCGCTCCAGTCGCCAGACTTGCCGCCGTGCTTTTCGGTGACGCGGATATCTGACATGACCATGCCGCGATCGACTGCTTTGCACATATCGTAAATCGTCAGCAGGCCGACCTGGACGGCGGTCAGGGCTTCCATCTCGACGCCGGTCTTGCCGTAGGTTTCCACTTGCGCCTTGCAGTGGACGCTGGAATGCTCGACATCGGTTTCGAAGTTCTTGCCCCACTGATTGGGACAAAATTGGGACAGGATAATGTCCTGCTCTGCATGAGTTTACGGGAACTTGGAAATCCGCTCAAGCTCATTCCATTGGTAGAGTCAACACAACCGACTATCCGGAGCATAGAAAAATAGCGAATTGCTAACCAATTCCATTTGAATATCTAGTTAATCATATGGCAATCTCGGATTATTTCGAAGGAGGATACTCATAAAGTTGCCATTATTATACTGCAAGATAAATACATCTTCGCTTGACAGCTATTGATGATTTGGTGTATAGTGCCGCCCCTCGTTACCAAGCGAGATAAATATTGCAACCTTTTGGGGGAGCAATAAGTAATAGCCAGTCTTGTGCTGGCAATGATTGCCGGGTACTTTATTGCCCGGTTTTTTAACTTTGAAAGAAATGCAATGAAAACGATTTTCGTCTACATGTTTGACGTCAACGTAACTTACATAAGGAAATTAATTTATGACTCCAGCAGTTAGCGCTTCTCCACGTCCATCAATCCCACCCCAAATCTTCAGTACTCCGGCAAGCGCCTCAATCTACGCCGACTTCGTATCAAAACCGGTTATTTCATTGACCGCCCCATCTTTGCAGCAAGTCCTAGAGTTAAATAGCAAAGTTTCTATCCCACGCAAGGGTGATTGCACCTCGTCCGCTGGTGATGCCCCGGCTAAACGTAAGCGTGGACGCCCGCGTATCGTGACGACGAACTTGTTGAAGCCATATCTTGAGCGCTATTTGCATCCAAAACAGATATTACGGCTAGTTCCGCAATTCGATAATTTCATATGTGGAGTGGTGCAGCTTGACTTAGGAGGTAACACGCGTCCTCTAAGTACGGCAGACATGCTTTATTTTCTTTGCAAGCTGGAAGAAATCAGTTCAAAAAGCATTGCCAATTTGGCAGGCTACTCGAAAGGCCATGCCGCGAAGGTTGCCCGATGCCTGAGATTAATAGTCTCATTCGGGATGAGAACCGTGAACTCTTGGCCTACAGTGAAAGATGAGGATGAGGATGAGGATGAGGATGAGGATGAGGATGAGGACCTTGAATGTGATAGTGCCTGCGACCTCTAACCGTAGAAAAGGCAATAATTTCCATCCTACAATATTTAATTAAACGCACCTATATATAAGGATCGTAGAAGCTACCTAAAAAACTACATTTTGTTAATTAATCTCAAGTGTTGCAACATGGATCATTGATCTGCACCCTTAGCAGCTAAATTTCGTGAATCGAATTAAACGCACCTATATATAAGGACTTAAAGTATTTTTCAGAAAGAAGTTGAGGGAGGGATTAACCATAAGTGGTGAAAAATAGATTATTGATCTGCGCCCTTAGGGACATAAAGTTGTGTATCCAATTAAACGCATCTATATATAAGATCGTAAGATTATTCTTAGAGAGGTATTGAATGGAAAATTAACCGTAAGTGGTGCAAAATAGATCTGGATCTGCACCTTAAAAAACACGTTGAAGTTGATAAATATTTAAATGAAAACTTATAAAGAAAGCTTGTAGTTTCCTAAAGAATACTACATGTAAGTCGTTTATACGAAAGTGGTGCAATAAATAGGTCATAGACCTGCACCCCTACGGAGTATGATAAGTTACTGAAAATCAAGCAATCAATAAGAGGTAAACTGAAAAAAAGGAATTTTATGGAATACGAAAGTTATATTAACAAGTGTAAGAGAAAGAAAGATCCACTCAGAATTAAAAGAATTGTGGAACACATTATCATAGGATTGCGTAAAAAATACCCCACCCGATTTCTTGCTGAGAGATTGAATAAATATAAAGTATTTTCTATTATGGATAAGCCATGGACACCAAGTAGTTTGCATGTGCAGATCCGAAAGATCTACATGTCCGACCCTTGTTCCTCGATTGCGATGGAATTCAAGAACTTTTTGAACACGGGTAAGGCGACAGAAGAAGATGTGCTCTTATTATCTTCGCGTGTTCGTAAATGCTAAAAAAATAATCTTATATCGTCATTGTGTATATAAAACAATAACCAATATTTTCTAGAAATTGTTGGGTAAATGCAGGTTTAGGTTTTTGAAATCTAAAAAGGTGTAGTATGTGAATTAGGGTTTTGAGACTTGTCGAAATCATTCCATATTCCACCTTGATAGAATTTTTGTGTGGCTGTTCGGCTATAACTCTAGTGGTATGAATCTATGTTCACATGAGCCACAAGAAAAAGTATTATTCCATTCTTCCCAAGCCGCAATTTCTGTCGGATATAGCTTACGCCATTGCTCTACCTCATCATCCTTTGGCGTGCTATCTATAGAGGTGGCAATACCAACGCCAATAAAGGGGGCCAGTACAGCAAAGAAAAATGCAAGAGGAGTAACGTTGCCAATAAATGGTGCGGCGACGAGTAAACCGCTTATAGCAAACGAAGCTAAAATGATTCCGATCTTTTGAGCTTTTGCTCTCGTTTCTATTGGCGGCAATGGTGGCGGTGCTGCGGCCTTTGAAGCGGCCGTCTGGTGCAAACCGCTGCTCGTTCCCGTTGTAGTTATAGTTTGTCCACCAATCGTATTGAACTTACCCACGGAAGTTTGCGTTTCCTTCGTTGTAGTTAACCCTTCAGCATGGATCAGCGAGAGCTTGCGGGAATTTGATGAGCCGCATTTAGGGCAACTTGTATCAATCTTTGCCATGATTGCTTTCAATATATTTATTTAGTGAGTGTGGAAGCGGAACAAGTCAGCGCCAGTTTGTCGAGCTCATCTTGCTCGACGTTGCAGAACCATGCCATTCCACATCGTATATTTAAGGAGGAGGGGCACGTTCACTAGATACGGATATTGTTTCCAAATCGGAATACTACCAATTTGGTAGCATGTGTACAAGTTAGAAATTGGACTATCTCAACCTTTAAGGGCGAGGTAGCGAATGAGCATTGTGGGCAAGAGACTCAAGGAAGCACGAATTCGAGTGGGATTGTCACAAGAGCAACTTGGAGTCCAAGCAGGAATTGACGAGGCATCTGCCAGTGCCCGTATGAACAGATATGAGAGAGGGACGCGGAGTCCTACAATTGAACTGATTGGACGAATAGCACAGGTACTTGGCTTACCTGTAGCCTATTTTTACTCCGAAGATGATTCGGAAGCTACTTTGTTGGTTGCATTCCATGCGCTTTCGGAGGACGGTAAGAAAACGCTGCTTAGTAAGGCTCAGTTATTGTTTGATGCGCGTAGCTAGTTGTAGCTCGAATTCGTTATAAAGTGTGCTCAGCTCAGACTGTCGCCTACAGCGGAACATAGACTAGAGGTGATAGCTCAATTGGGTATACCGCAGTGCGCCTAGAAAATTGAGCCACCAACCTAGCTCATTAGGGTTGACTGTATGTGATCCACTTGGTATTATTGAGCCATAAACCCCAATGAGCCAATCAACCATGAAGACCATCTACTACGGACGCATTAGCACGACCGAAGGACAGACCAGCGCTAGCCAGTACGAGGACGCCACCAAGCACGGTGTAGAAGCTAAGCACACCCACATAGACGAAGGCGTGAGCGGCTACCACGTAGCTCCTACGAATCGTGCAGAGTGGAAGCGCGTCATGGACAAGCTGTCTGACGGTGGAGTGCTGTATGTGCGCTGGCTGGACCGCATCAGCCGCCGCTATGACGAACTGCACACGGTCATGCAAACCCTGATGAAGATGGGCGTCAAGGTGGTCTGCACCCTGAACGGCATGGAGTTTGACGGCACAGCCACCGAGCCAATGCTCAAGGCCACCCGTGACGCAGTGCTGGCCTTCATGGCTGCACAAGGCGAAGCCGACTACATCAACCGCAAGGAGATGCAGAAGCGTGGGATCGAAATAGCCAAGGCAGCAGGCGACGGCAGGTATGTAGGGCGTGCTAAGGCGCTGGACCCAGCTACGGTGAAGGCATGGCGTGCTGAGAACGGCAAGAGCATCACAGCCACTGCGGAACACTTCGACATTTCCCCGGCTACCGTGAAGCGCTACTGTGCAGCGTAAGAGGCGATAGGAGGCCCGTAGCGGCCTCGCTCATCAGCAGGCAGTGCAACGCTGCCTGTCGGTGCCTACTAGGCGCCGATAGATATTTTAGAAAGCTGTCTGGCGAATCTCCCCGGGCTCCCAGCGCGTTAAGCGATTCGCTGGACCTCCCACCATTCCACGTTGCCAGCAGTGCCCGTGGATATCTTAAATCCCGGTGCAGTGGCTACCTGCAGGCCTCTTTGTAACCCGTCGGACCAACCGCTATTTCCCTTCCGCAGTTCCTGTCCCTGCCAACAGCCCCACCTTCCGAGAAATTTTTTTGGGTTTTCCCAGTATCATGTACCCACACAAACAAGGAGTTCGATATGGACGCGACGTGGGTAGCGCTGTTGATTGGGGTATTCAGTGGCCTGAACGGCTGGGCGCAGTTCTACATCAAGGAGCGTATTTTTTCGAAGGTCGATGCCGGCACGGACAAGGTACTAGCGATCTTCAAGACTGGGGCCGGTATCGTGTTCATCGCAGCCACGGGAATGACATCGGTCGCCTCTGGTATCTTCCTAGCCATGCTCACGACCTCCGCAGAACCACTTACCCGCATCGCCTGCTTTCAAATCTCGGCCTTCACTGCGCTGATGTTCCTGAACTTCATGCTGGTGCATTCGCTGTTCACGCTTCGGAAGTTCGCCTCTATCGCGCAGGACATTAAAGCCGCAGAGCGTCGCGCAGCGGGCCGTGCCTACTTCATGAGTCAGTCGTAGACCTGCTAGGCTGCGCGTCAATTACAGGCCGTAGCGCATCTTGACGACTTGATTCGCGAACGATCAGGTCCGAGAACAGATATTCATTTGCAAGTTAGCAGGGCTTCCGTTTTTCCTGGCAGTTCTCGCCTCTCCCTGAGCAGCGGTGCTAATATGCACCTTGGCGAAAAGTCCGCTATACGATAGGCAACCAGAATGTCTAGGTCTGCGAACTTGACTGCGGTAGCAATAGACTGAACGATGACCTTACCGTGCGTGCTGCACGCTCTCAACAACAACCAGAAAGGTAGAACTGATGGATATCGTTGCAGTTATCAACTATAAAGGTGGAGTTGGCAAGACTACAGTTACCTCGAATCTGGCAGCAGAGCTTGCCTTTCGAGGAAAAAAAGTACTCTTGATCGACACTGACGCACAAGCCAGTCTTACCTTCTCCTTCGTTACTCCAGACAAATGGGATGAGGAGTACAAGGACACGAAAACAATCAAATCGTGGTTCGATGCGATCAGCCAAGGATCAGAACCGCCAAGCCTGACCAGTTTCGTCATCACACCACCAAGCGCTAATTCAGTAGTGAAGCCACGAGGCGGCAGGATCGACTTGATCTGCTCTCACCTTGGACTGATCAACGTCGATCTGGAACTGGCAACGCTGCTCAGCGGCGTCAATTTGCAACAGGCAAAGCGTAACTACATCAAGGTCCACGGGAAGTTGCGTGCTGCTATTGAAGAACTGGCAGATTCGGCAGATTACGACATCGTCTTGATCGACTGCCCTCCGAACTTCAATATCGTCACTAAGAATGCAATCGTCGCAGCAGAAAAAATTCTGATCCCGGCAAAACCTGACTATCTTTCGACGCTCGGTATCGATTACCTGCATCGCAGTGTGAACGACTTGGTGCGTGACTTTAATGAATACGCAAAAATGGATTCTGACACCGACGAGATTTCTCCAGAAATCCTTGGCGTTGTATTCACTATGATCCAGATCACGAGTGGCGAACCGATTGCAGCCCAACGACAGTTTATTTCGCAAACTCGTCGTCTGGGCATCAGCACGTTCGATAGCTACTTCCGGGAGAATAAAACCATATTCGCTGCTGCCCCGCAGAACCTTCGTCCCGTTGTACTCAATTACTACTCGGCAGGCACGCACTCTGATGTAGTGACTGAGATTGAGGAGTTCGTCACTGAATTTGAAGCATCGCTTGAGGAGGAAGAATGAGCCGTTCAGAAGTCAACCTTCTAATTGCATTTAAACGTATATCAGAAGCGCTTGAACTGCTGTCTGGAGAAGAATTGTCGCGCTTGTGTGATCCCCAATACTCGGTTGAGGTTAGGGTGGTTCGTCGCCGTACAAAGGATGACAAGGCTGCACTGCCCACCGATACGGTGATTGACGATGCCGTTAAAGAGATTACGGGCCTACCTAGTCGAGAAGACGCGCAAGCGCTGCTTAGCACGAGATACCCGTCAAAAAAGGCATTGGAACTTATTGCGAGAAGGTTGGATATCCCGATCATCAAACAGGACAAGCTCGAAGAGTTAAGGGACAAGATAGTAGAAGCTACTGTCGGTTCAAGAATCCGCTCACAAGCGATTCAAGGAACCGGATCGTAATTCTAAGGTCGGAGAGACAAGGATCGCCGCCCGTGTCTCTCCTGCAAGCCAGTGTTTAAACGACAGGCGGCGTTACAACACGCTACGGTGCTTAAAGTGCCGAATATCATCGGCGATATTATGTCTCCCAAATTTTCGGGAATCATAAAGTATTCTATTGACACTGCTACGTAGCAGAGGCCCGCTACGCTCTCTACGGGGCAGGACATCACTTAAGTGTTGCCTGTCAGCGCCAGCACTGCCCTTAGATATTTTGAAATGCGGCTCGGGGCTGGCTTGTTGGCCCACTGGTCTGTTTAATGCCTCGGTAGACCTACGTCAGCTTTCGGATTCTCGTAGACTTAGCCTATCCCAATTTCTGAGCAAGAACTTCCGCTTTGGGATGATAATATCGTTTCAGCATTTGAATGGTTTGGTGACCTGTAACTGCTGCCAGTTCAATGACGTTAGGCAGCTTCTCAGCAAGCCTACTCGTTGCGGTATGTCGAAGGTCATGGAAATGCAAATTCACGATTCCAGCGCGTTTGCACGCCGCTACGAAGCAGTTGTTCACTACCATGTAGGACAGAGGAAATACCGGCCCGGTGTCCTTCGTCGGAATGGACTGTAATACTGAAACTGCTCGCTTAGAAAGGGGAACAATCCGCGCAGTGCCATTCTTGGTCATAGGAAGGAAAGCTGTCTGTGCTTTGAGGTTGACGTGCTCCCAGCGCATCGACAGCAGTTCTCCACGACGCATTGCCGTTTCCAGTGCAAGCGTTACCAATGGCACCATCCATGGGCTTCGTCTACGCACTGGTTGAAGCTCGGCTATCAGACTAGCTTCTTCCTCTGCTGTCAGTAGTCTAGTTCTACCTTGTGGTGTTGCAGGTTTGCGGACTAATGCGCACGGATTCTCGGTAGGTAATCCCCACTCTTTGCGAGCATGACTAATCGCGCTGGATAGTATGCTTAGCTCCCTGATGATCGTTCCTGCCGATACTGTTTTCAGTCGCTCATCTCGATAGTTTGCAATGACAGTCGGAGTCAGTTTTTCCATGCTGTATGCAGACATCTTGTGTCGTTGCATAAACTGGATAGTTTGTTTTTCCCTAGCTTCACTACGCTTAGTCGGGCTGACCTCTTCCATATAGCGTTGCAGAAGATTCGTTAACAAGATGTTTCGGGCTGAATGGGTTGCTACGTGTGCTCCATGATCCATAGCTGACTCGATTGCTCTTGCCCATATCTGCGCCTCTGCTTTCGTGCTGAAAGATTTAACTTCGTCGGGATAGCCTTTGCGTCTTACACGAGCTTGCCATACACCTACTCGTTGTCTAATTGATGCCATACTCACTCCATTGGGACAGGAGTGGGACAAGAACTCTTATTCGCTCACTGACGGAGCGTAGAGCATAGCGTGCTGACCAAATTAGAATGAGAAGCTTGGAGTCGATTAGGGAAAATTTTCAACCTAATCAGTCTCTTAGCTAGTCGCACTCCAATCACCAGACTTTCCACCATGCTTCTCCATCACTCTGATGTTGGACATGACCATGCCGCGATCGACTGCCTTGCACATGTCGTAAATCGTCAGCAGGCCGACCTGGACGGCGGTCAGGGCTTCCATCTCGACGCCGGTCTTGCCGTAGGTTTCCACTTGGGCCTTGCAGTGGACGCTGGAATGCTCGACATCGGTTTCGAAGTCGACCGCCACGCGCGTCAGCGCCAGCGGATGGCACAGCGGGATCAGGTCGCTGGTGCGCTTGGAGGCCATGATGGCGGCGATGCGGGCGATGCCGAGCACGTCGCCTTTCTTGGCGGTGCCGCCCAGGATGATGGCCAGCGTTTCCGGTTTCATGCGGATCGAGCCGCTGGCCAGGGCGATGCGGTGGGTTTCCGCCTTGGCGCCGACATCCACCATGTGGGCTTGTCCGGTGGCGTCGAAATGGGTCAGGTGGTCGGTGGTCATGATAGCTGCTTAAAATGAGTCATAATGTGGCACTAAGTTTTCGTGCCCAAGTTGCGGCTATCATATCACCGTGAATGCAAAACGCTCCTCTTACTCCGGCCGCATGCGCGCTGTCGCCGCAGCCCTGCTGGTCGCCATGCCGATGGCCATGGCGCAGAATACGATTGCGCCGGCGCGGATCCCGAACCTGCCATCGCTGGGCGGCACCGAAAACCAGGATTTGTCGCCGCTGATGGAGCGCAAGATCGGCGAGGAAATCATGCGCGATATCCGCCGCGACCGCGATTATCTCGACGACGGCCCGATTCTGGAATACATGAATACCTTCGGCAACGCGCTGGTGGACGCCCGTCCCGGCGCGCGCGGCGAAGCCAAGTACGATTACTTCTTCTTTGTGGTGCGCGATAACCAGCTGAACGCATTTGCCTTGCCCGGCGGTTTTATCGCCGTGCACTCGCAGCTGCTGTTGCAGGCGCAGAATGAATCCGAGCTGGCATCCGTGCTCGGCCACGAGATCGGCCACGTCGTGCAGCGTCATATCGCCCGTTCCATCGGCCAGCAGAAGCAGGACGCGCTGATCCCGCTGGCAGCGATGATACTGGCCGCGCTTGCCTCGCGCGCCGGCGGCGACGCGGCCATGGGGGTGTTCCTCGGCGGCCAGGGCCTGGCGATCCAGCGGCAGCTGAACTTCGGCCGCGAAGCGGAACGCGAGGCCGACCGCATCGGTTTGCAGATCATGGGCGAGGCCGGTTTCGACACCTCGGGCATGGTGGCTTTTTTCCAGCAAATGCAGGCTTCGACCAAGAACTACAGCGATCTGGTGCCGGCCTGGCTGTTGACCCACCCGCTGCCGGCCGAACGTATCGCCGATATTCAGGCGCGCATCCGCGAGCATCCCTATAAGCAGCGTGCCGACAGCCTGGATTTTTTCCTGGTGCGCTCGCGCGCCCGCGTGCTGCAGGACCAGAGCACCAGCGGCTACAGCGAATCGAAAACCTTCTTTGAAAACCAGATCAAGCAGGACAGTTGGCAGCAGAAGACCGCCGGCCAGTACGGCATGGCCTTCCTGAGCATGAAACAGGGCGATACCGTCGCCGCGCAAAGCTGGTGGGACAAAGCGTATGAGACGGTCAACCGCCCGCCGCCGCCCGGCGTGATCAGCGCCGGTCCGCGCAGCAAGGCGGAGTCCATCTTTGCCGCGACGTCGATCGAGATCAAGCTGGCGCAAGCGGATAACAAGCCGATGCTGGCCAAGGCGGTGGAGGAGGCGAATGCCGCGCGTGAAAAATTCCCGCTGTCGCGCGGCATCGCGCACCAGTACGGCGAGGCGCTGCTGAAGGCGGACAGGCTGGAAGAAGCCGCCGTTTATCTGCGCGATCAGGTGCAGTTGTATCGCGAAGATATCGAGGCCTATGATTTGCTGGCGCAGGTGTATTCCAAGCAGGGCAAGCTGGCTTTGCAGCATATCGCGCTGGCGGAGTCGTACAACCTTCAGGGCGGGGTGATGGCCGCGCTGGACCAGCTCGGCTATGCGCGCAAGTCGCCGGATGCGTCGTTCTATGATCAGTCGCTGATCGATGCACGCGAACGCGAATGGCAGGCCGCCCGCCGCGAAGCCATGGGCGACAAGGGCAAGAAGGATATGGCGGAGTCGCGGCCAGCCTTCAAGGCCGATTTCAAGTCGGGCGCGGAGGAACGCAGCAATAATCCCTTCGATTCGCATGAAAGCCCGCTCGACCGCCTGCGCAGGCTGAGCGATCCTACGTTCCAGCAGGGGCCGACGGTACGCTGACGAAACCAAAGCGCGTCGTCAGCTGATCGGCGGCGATGCGCTCGACTGTCACACCATCCAGGCTGAGCGCGCCCTCGGCGCGGCCTTCCATCCATTCCAGCAAAACCTCGTCGGCGACGGGCGTGCCGTTCAGTTGCAGGCGCGGCAGCACATCGGCAAAGTCGCGGTCGTCCAGCTGGGCGACGATGTCGCCGCTGCGCAGGATCAGCGCGCCGGCATCGGTCAGGAACGCCGCCTGTGGCGCGCCGAGCGGAGCGCCGGTGTGCAGCAGCCAACCGGCGGCCGGATCGGTGCGGACGATGTATGGCGTCGCCTCCAGTTGCACATATACCCGCTGCGGGCCGTTCTGAAAATACCAGCATCCTCGTTCATCTACCGCGTAGTTGCGCGTGATGAAGCCGACCAGCGCCGCATTGCTCAGCTTGTCGCCCGGCAGCTTGAAGTGCTGGGCGCGTTCGTCGCGCATGCGCCAGTGGCCGCGCGCATCCAGCGCCAGCCAGCCATAGCAGTGAGGCACGTCGGGCCATTTGGCTAATGCTTGTTTGACGATGTCATCCATGTTGTTCGAGGAAAGTGATCAGCTTGGCCGGCAGCCAGTTGATGCGGCCCGGCGGCCCGCCGACGGCAAAGCCGACGTGGCCGCCGTGCTCAGGATAGTCCAATACCACGCGCGGCGACGCACGCTGCGGCAGATGGCGGCCCGGCAGGAAGGGATCGTTCTTCGCGTTCAGCACCAGCGTCGGCACGGTGATGTCGTTCAGCACATGCCTGGCGCTGGCGCGGTGCCAGTAGTCGTCGGTGTCGCGGTAGCCGTGCAGCGGTGCGGTGACCACGTTGTCGAAGGCGTACAGGTCGCGCGCCGCATGCAGGGCGTCGATATCGAACAGGCCGGGGAACTGCTGTAGTTTGGCTACGCACTTGGGTTTCAGCGTCTGCAAAAACATGCGCGTGTAGATCATGTTCAGGCCGCTCGACAGCGAGGCGCCGCCTTGCGCCAGGTCCAGTGGCGCGGAGACCGCGCAGGCGGCGTCGACAAAATCGGCCTGGTGCTGCGACTCGCCAAGCCAGCGCAGCAGCGCATTACCGCCCAGCGAGACGCCGGTGGCATAGAACTTGCCGTCGCCGGCTCTGCGGGCGTGCAGACGGCGGATCACCCAGTCGATTTCGGCGGCGTCGCCTGAGTGGTAGAAGCGTGGTGCAAGGTTGGCCTCGCCCGAGCAGCCACGGAAGTGCGGCACTGCGCCGGACCAGCCGCGCGCCTGCACGGCGGCCATCAGGGCGCGCGCGTAGTGGCTGTCGGAGGAGCCTTCGAGACCGTGGAATAACACTACAAACGGCTGCCCCGGCTGGCCGTCGACAAAGTCGACGTCGATGAAGTCGCCGTCCGGCGTATCCCAGCGTTCGCGGCGCAAGGTCACAGGCGGCTTGCCGATGGCAAGCGCCGGATAAATAGTTTGCAGATGGCCGCTGGGCAGCCAGAACGGCGCGGTGTACTTCACGGCTGGGACTTAATGCAGGATCTGCGAGGACGATTCCACCGGCGCCGCTCCCGGCGCGATCGATACATGATGCAGCACGATGCGCCAGCCTTTCGGCGTTTTCGCATACACATTGGTGGCGATCAGATGCGCCGGCTCACCGCTGGCGGCGGTCGTGCCTTCGACCACCGTGTGGACCGAGCTCATCAGCGTGTGCGTTTCGTGCAGCGAGGAGGGCAGGATGTGCAGTCCGCCATGCTCAAGAATGGACGTCCAGGAGGCGCGGATGGCGGCGTGGCCGATCAGCCGCTGGCCGCCCGGATGCACGCAGACGATTTCGTCGTCGTCCGCCCACAGCGCCATCAGCGCATCCAGGTCGGCCCGGTTGAGGGCGTCGTAGAAAGCCGCTTCGGTTTCGGCGGCGCTACCGTTATGCGTCTTCTTGGTGGGCATGGCGGGTTTGAATCAGTGGTGGCCGACAACCGTGCCTGGCTTCAGCTTGTAGGCCGTGCCGCAGTATGGGCACTTGGCAACGCCGTGGGCATCGAATTCCAGGAACACGCGCGGATGCGACGACCACAGCGGCATGGCTGGGTTCGGGCAGTGGGCCGGCAGATCCTTGCCATCGAGTTCTACAGCATTAACAGCGGCGTTTGGGTTGGTCATTTCTTGTGGCTCCGGATGGCTAAGAGAAAAGCACGATTTTAACGGATTCGCGCATGGAGCAAAAATCGTCGGTAAAATAGCGCCTCTACAACACCGGTCCAGCCTCCCATGTGGCAGGAATGCCACAACCAGCCATGACTGATTCCAGCAGCACTACTGCCAGCGCGCCTTGCGTGGCCGCCCATCACGAACCGTCCTGGCGTGAAGGCGTGAAAACCGGCTTGCCCTCGCTGTTCGGCATCGGCGCCTGGGGCCTGGTGGTCGGCATTGCCATGGTTAAATCCGGGCTGACGATCCCGCAGGCGCTGGGCATGACGCTGGTGGTGTTCGCCGGTTCTGCACAGTTGGCGGCTTTGCCGCTGATTGCAGCAGATGCGCCGATTTGGGTGATTTTCCTGACGGCGTTGGTGGTCAACCTGCGCTTTGTGATCTTTTCCGCGCTGCTGGCGCCGCATTTTTCCCACCTGCCATGGCGCCAGCGCCTGACGCTGGGCTATGTGGCCGGCGATATGACGGTGGCGCTGTTCCTGCAAAAATACCCGTCCGAAGCGCCACAGGTCGGCAAGTTGTCATATTTGAAGGGTCTGCTGTATCCCAACTGGACCTCGTGGCAGGTCGGCTCGATCGCCGGCATCTTCCTCGGCAGCGCCGTGCCGCCGGAGTGGGGCCTGAGTTTTGCCGGTACGCTGGCCATTATTTGCGTGATGATCCCGCTGATGGCGGGCCGGCCGGCGCTGGCCGGCGTGCTGGTGGCGGGCGCCGTGTCGGTGCTGGCGTATGAGCTGCCTTACAAGCTGGGCCTGCTGGCCGCCGTGCTGGTGGGCATGCTGACCGCGATGGTCATCGAGGAAGCGGCGGAAAAATGGAGAAACAAGCATGGCTGACTGGGAAATCTGGATCGTGATCCTGGTGCTGGCGCTGGCGACCGCCTGCACGCGCAGTTCGTTCTGGCTGATCGGCCACCACATCACCATTCCCAAGCGGGTGCAGGAAATGCTGCGCTATGCGCCGGCGTGCGCACTGGCGGCGATCGTGGCGCCGGACCTGATTCTGGCGGCGGATGGCCACGCAGTGCTGGACTCCAGCAACCTCCGGCTGGTTTCCGGCATTGTCGCCACGATTTATTATTTGCTGCGGCGCAATATGCTTGAAACCATCATCTTCGGCATGGCTTTCTTTACAGCATTAAGGCTGATTTCTGTAACTTAATAACAGAAAAATCACGTTAAGCTTCAGGTAAAATAGCGGTCTTCCAACAACTCGACCTTGGGTAGCCATGTCCGCTGTTCTGAACTTCATCCGTCTGCAAGACCTCATCGATCAAAACGCACTGCAAGGCAAACGCGTTTTCATCCGCGCCGACCTGAATGTGCCGCAGGATGATGCCGGCAATATCACCGAAGATACGCGGATTCGCGCTTCCGTTCCTGCCATTAAGGCAGCAGTTGCCGCCGGCGCCAAGGTCATGGTCACGTCCCACCTGGGCCGTCCGACCGAGGGCGAGTTCAAGCCGGAAGACAGCCTGGCGCCAGTCGCCCAGCGTCTGTCGGAGCTGCTGGGCCAGCCAGTTGAACTGAAGCAGAACTGGGTCGACGGCGCTGGACTGGAAGGCTTGCAAGCCGGCCAGGTGGTGCTGCTGGAAAACGTCCGCGTCAACCAGGGCGAGAAGAAGAACGCCGACCAACTGGCACAGAAAATGGCCGCTTTGTGCGACATCTACGTCAATGACGCTTTCGGCACCGCGCACCGCGCCGAAGCCTCGACGCACGGCATCGCCAAGTTTGCGCCGGTGGCCGCCGCCGGCCCGCTGCTGGCCGCCGAGCTGGATGCGTTGGGCAAGGCGCTGGGCGCGCCGGCCCGTCCGCTGCTGGCCATCGTCGCCGGCTCCAAAGTCTCGACCAAGCTGTCGATCCTGGAATCGCTGGCTGACAAAGTCGACAACCTGATCGTCGGCGGCGGCATCGCCAATACCTTCATGCTGGCTGCCGGCCTGAAAATCGGCAAGTCGCTGGCCGAGCCGGATCTGCTGGGCGCCGCCAAGACCATCATCGAGAAACTGGCCGCCCGTGGCGCCCAAGTGCCGATTCCAGTCGACGTGGTGACCGCCAAGGAATTCTCGCCTAGCGCCGCCGCGACCGTCAAAGACGTTAAAGATGTCGCCGATGACGACATGATCCTGGATATCGGTCCTAAAACCGCCGCCATCCTGGCCGAGCAGATCGCCACCGCCGGCACCATCGTCTGGAACGGCCCGGTCGGCGTGTTTGAATTCGACCAGTTTGCCGAAGGCACCAAGACGCTGGCGCTGGCCATTGCCCAGTCGAAGGCATTCTCGATCGCCGGTGGCGGCGATACGCTGGCGGCCATCGCCAAATACAACATCAGCGAGCAGGTGGGCTATATCTCCACCGGCGGCGGCGCTTTCCTGGAGTTCCTGGAAGGCAAAACCCTGCCAGCGGTCGAGATTCTGACCCAGCGCGCGGCGAAGTAAAGGGTGGAAAATAGCACGGTCGTGCTTTGTAGCAAATTAACAGTAGAATCCAGGTAATGCCTTGGAAGGGCGTCGAATTTGTAGCAAATCTACAGATTTGATGCCTGGACCACAACAAACCCGGGTTTCCGCGCTGTGCGGAAACTGTTCGCATGACCTTTCGCTAAGGAATACTATGTCTCGTAGCACCAAAATTGTCGCCACGATCGGCCCAGCTTCTACCGACTTCAATGTACTGGTCAAAATGATCCGTGCCGGGGTGGATGTCGTGCGCCTGAATTTCTCGCACGGCAAGGCACAGGATCATATCGACCGCGCCCGCCTGGTGCGCGAGGCTGCGGCCGAGTGCGGCCGCGAAGTGGCGATCATGGCGGACATGCAGGGACCGAAAATCCGCGTTGGCAAATTTGAACAGGGCAAGATCGAACTGGCCAAGGGCGACAAATTCATTCTGGACGCCAAGTGGGGCGAGAACGGCGAACTGGGCAACCAGGAGCGCGTCGGCCTGGACTACAAGGCATTGCCGCAGGACGTGCGTCCGGAAGATCAGCTGCTGCTGAATGACGGCCTGATCGTGCTGGTAGTCGAGAAAGTGGTTGGCAGCGAGATTTACACCGTCGTCAAGATCGGCGGCGAACTGTCCAATAATAAAGGCATCAATCGCCTGGGCGGCGGTTTGACCGCGCCGGCGCTGACCGCCAAGGACATGGAAGACATCAAGACGGCCATGAGTTTCCAGTGCGATTACCTGGCAATCTCGTTCCCGAAAAGCGCCACCGACATGGAAATGGCCCGCCAGCTGGCCAACATCGCCGGCGAGCCGTTCGGCCACAAGCCGCTGATGATCGCCAAGATCGAGCGCGCCGAAGCGATCCCGCTGCTGCAGGAGATCCTCGACGCGTCAGACGGCATCATGGTCGCCCGTGGCGATCTGGCGGTGGAAGTGGGCAATGCGGCGGTGCCGGCATTGCAAAAGCGCATGATCCGCATGGCGCGCGAATCGAACAAGCTGGCGATCACCGCGACCCAGATGATGGAGTCGATGATCTTCAATGCCGTGCCGACCCGCGCCGAAGTATCGGATGTGGCCAATGCCGTGCTGGACGGCACCGACGCCGTGATGACCTCGGCCGAAACCGCCTCGGGCCGCTACCCGATTGAAACCGTTGAAATGATGGCCGCCATTTGCGTGGAAGCCGAGCAGTCCGAGTACAACAAGCTGGACGCCGACTTCCTCAACGCGACCTTCACCCGCGTCGACCAGTCGATCGCTTACGGTGCGCTGTTCACCGCACACCACCTGGCGGTGAAGGCGATCGTTGCGCTGACCGAATCGGGTTCGACCGCGCTGTGGATGAGCCGTCACAACATCGACACGCCGATTTACGCGCTGACGCCGAGCACCACCACGCTGCGTAAGATGGCGCTGTACCGCAATGTGAAGGCATACAATTTGCAACAGCAAGGCACCAGTGCCGCCGTGCTGAAGGAAGCGGAAGAATTGCTGGTGGCGCAGGGCATCGTCAAGAAGGGCGATCTGATCGTGGTCACCTCCGGCTCGCCGATGGGCCAGGTCGGCGGCACCAACGCGCTGAAGATCGTCAAGGTCGGCGAATTTAGTTAATAGCCGTCATTCCCGCGCAGGCGGGAATCCATGCTGCGCCTGAACGGCAGCTGACGTATGGGCCCCCGCCTGCGCGGGGGCGACGGCGACAGGTTTTTTTATTTGTTATTGGAGATTTACCATGTCCCTCGTATCCATGCGTCAATTGCTGGACCATGCTGCTGAAAACGGCTATGGCATCCCTGCGTTCAACGTCAACAATCTGGAACAAGTGCAGGCCATCATGGCTGCCGCCGATGCGCTGAACGCACCGGTCATCATGCAAGCTTCGGCCGGCGCGCGTAAATACGCCGGTGAAGCCTTCCTGCGTCATCTGATCGACGCCGCCATCGAAGCCTACCCGCACATCCCGGTCGTCATGCACCAGGACCACGGCCAGTCGCCGGCGGTCTGCATGGCCGCGATCCGTTCGGGCTTCAGCTCGGTAATGATGGACGGCTCGCTGGAAGCCGACGGCAAATCGGTCGCTTCCTACGAATACAACGTCGAAGTGTCGCGCGAAGTGGTGAAATTCTCGCACGCCATCGGCGTGACGGTGGAAGCCGAACTGGGCGTGCTCGGTTCGCTGGAAACCATGAAGGGCGACAAGGAAGACGGCCACGGCGCCGATGGCCTGATGACCCGCGAACAGCTGCTGACCGACGTGGCCCAGGCCGCCGACTTCGTGCAGAAGACCCAGTGCGACGCGCTGGCGATCGCCATCGGCACCTCGCACGGCGCCTACAAGTTCACCCGCAAGCCAACCGGCGACATCCTGGCGATCGACCGCATCAAGGAAATCCACGCCCGCATCCCTAACACCCACCTGGTGATGCACGGTTCGTCGTCGGTGCCGCAGGAACTGCTGGCCATCATCCGCGAATTCGGCGGCGACATGAAGGAAACCTATGGCGTGCCGGTCGAAGAGATCCAGGAAGGCATCCGTCACGGCGTGCGCAAGATCAACATCGACACCGACATCCGTCTGGCCATGACCGCCGCCGTGCGTCAGTATATGTTCCAGAACCCGTCGAAATTCGACCCGCGCGACTTCCTCAAGCCAGCCCGTCTGGCTGCCGAGCAAGTGGTGCGCGCGCGCTTCCAGGCCTTCGGCTGCGAAGGCCAGGCGTCGAAAATCAAGCAGATTCCACTGGAAAAAATGGCCGAGCGCTACAAAGCCGGCGAGTTGTCCCAGATTGTGAAGTAAAATTCTGTTTTGGAACGGATTGGTTCTTACGGATCAATCCGACTCTTTCGACCGGCGATCGAGCATTCCTCCATCGCCGGTTTTTGCTTTTTCATTACATTCCCCTGCTATGAACAGCCTCTACCAGTCTTCCATCAAGTCCCTGCCACTCCTCGGCCACGGCAAAGTCCGCGACAACTACGCTGTCGGCGATGACAAAATCCTCATCGTCACCTCCGACCGCCTGTCGGCCTTCGACGTTGTCATGAATGAACCGATTCCCGGCAAGGGCAAGGTGCTGAACCAGATGACCGACTTCTGGTTCGAGAAGCTGGGCCACATCGTGCCGAACCACCTGACCGGCGTGGCGCCAGAGTCCGTGGTGGCAGCTGACGAAGTGGATCAGGTCAAGGGCCGTGCGGTGGTCGCTAAGCGCCTGAAGCCGATCATGGTGGAAGCGGTGGTACGCGGCTACATCATCGGTTCGGGCTGGAAAGACTACCAGGCCACCGGCTCGATCTGCGGCATCAAGCTGCCGGAAGGCCTGCAACAGGCTGAAAAACTGCCACAGCCGATCTTCACACCAGCCGCCAAGGCCGATCTGGGCGAGCATGACGAGAACATCAGCTTTGAAGACATGGAGTCCCGCATCGGCGCCGAACTGGCTGCCAAAATGCGCGAAGTCGCCATCAAACTGTACACCGAAGCATCGGAATACGCTGCCTCGCGCGGCATCATCATCGCCGACACCAAGTTCGAATTCGGTCTGGATGAAAACGGCGTTATGCACCTGATGGATGAAGTGCTGACCGCCGACTCGTCGCGCTTCTGGCCCGCCGATTCGTACGCCACCGGCATCTCGCCGCCATCGTTCGACAAGCAGTTCGTACGCGACTACCTGGAAACCCTGACCGACTGGGGCAAGACCGCACCGGCGCCAGCGCTGCCGGCCGACGTCATCGAGAAAACCCAGGCCAAATACTTCGAGGCGATCGAACGCCTGACCGGCGAAAAGCTGAAAGTATAAGATGACCGATCAAAAACCTTTAGTCGGCGTCATCATGGGCTCGTCCTCGGACTGGGACGTGATGCAGAACGCGGTCAACATCCTCAAGCAATTCGGCGTGCCGTTTGAAGCGCAAGTGATTTCCGCGCACCGCATGCCGGATGAAATGTATGCCTACGCCAAGAGTGCCCGTGCGCGCGGCCTGCGCGCCATCATCGCCGGCGCCGGCGGTGCGGCGCACCTGCCGGGCATGGTTGCAGCGATGACCATCGTGCCGGTGCTGGGCGTGCCGGTGCCGTCCAAGTATTTGCGCGGCGAAGATTCCATGCTGTCCATCCTGCAGATGCCGAAAGGCGTGCCGGTGTCCACCTTCGCCATCGGCGAAGCGGGCGCGGCCAATGCGGCACTGACCGCCGTGGCCATGATCGCCGCCACCGACGACGCGCTGGCCGACCAGCTGGAAGCCTTCCGCGTTACCCAAACCGAGGCCGCCAAGGCCATGAAACTGCCGCTTGAATAATGAGTGATACGAAGTTGACGCCGATCCTGCCGCAAGCCAATCCGCCAGCCTGGCTGGGCGTGATGGGCGGCGGCCAGCTGGGCCGCATGTTTGCCCACGCCGCACAAGCCATGGGCTACCAGGTTGCCGTGCTGGAACCATCCGATGCATGCCCGGCCGGCCAGGTCGCGCAGCGCCTGGTCAACGCCGGCTATAGCGACGCCGCCGGTCTCGACGCGCTGGCCGCGCAATGCGCCGCCGTGACCACCGAGTTTGAAAACGTGCCGGCCGACAGCCTGTCGCGCCTGGCGCAGTCGGTGTTCGTGGCGCCAAACGCGCATGGCGTGTCGGTGGCGCAGGACCGCGTGGCCGAGAAGCGTTTCTTCGTCGGCTGCGCGGACAAGTCGGGCGTGCTGCCGGCGCCGCACAAGGTGATCGCCTCGCAGGACGATATCGACGCCATCGGCGACGAGCTGCTGCCGGGCATCCTGAAAACCGTGCGCATGGGTTACGACGGCAAGGGCCAGGTGCGCGTGACATCGCGCGCCGAGGTGCAGGCCGCGTTCGAGTCCATGGGCAAAGTCACTTGCCTGCTGGAGAAGATGCTGCCGCTGGCCTACGAAGTATCCGTCCTGACCGCGCGCGGTCATGACGGCGAATCCGTGGTCTACCCGATCGCCGAGAACGTCCACCGCGACGGCATCCTGTTCACCACCACCGTGCCCGGCCCGAATGTGTCGGAAGAAAGCGCCCTGAAAGCGCAGAAGGCGGCGCAAGCCATCGTGGCCGAGCTGGGCTACGTGGGCGTGCTGTGCATCGAATTCTTCGTGCTGACCGACGGTTCGCTGGTGGTCAACGAGATGGCGCCGCGTCCGCACAACAGCGGCCACTACACCATCGACGCCTGCGTCACTAGCCAGTTCGCGCAGCAGGTGCGGGCCATGGCGCGTTTGCCGCTGGGCGATGTGCGCCAGCATTCGGCCGCCGTCATGCTGAATATTCTCGGCGACGTCTGGTTCACCGATGACAGCGACAACACGCGCGAACCGGCCTGGCATGAAATCCTGGCGCTGCCGGGCGCCAACCTGCACCTGTACGGCAAGGATGACCCGCGCCGCGCACGCAAGATGGGCCACCTGACCTTCATCGCGCCAACGCTGGCGCAAGCGCAGCAGCAACTGAACGCCGCCTGCGCCGTGCTGGGCATTGAAGCCGGGGCGACGCCGTGAAGCAGTCATCCGCAGCCGTCGCCGATGCGGCGGTGATCGCCGAGGCGGCCGCCATTCTGGAGCAGGGCGGCCTGGTCGCCTTCCCGACCGAGACCGTCTACGGCCTCGGCGCGGATGCGGAAAATCCGGCAGCCGTGGCGCGCATCTACGAAGCCAAGGGCCGTCCGCACGATCATCCGGTGATTGTGCACGTCGCGCCCGGCGCTGATCTCGACTACTGGGTCACCGAGGTGCCGGAGCAGGCGCGCAAGCTGGTGCAGGCTTTCTGGCCCGGCCCGCTGACGCTGATTCTGAAACGCCACCCACAGATTCCGGATGCCGTCTCCGCCGGCCAGGATTCGGTCGGCATCCGCTGCCCGTCGCATCCGGTCGCCATCGCCTTGCTGCAAGCATTTAAGGGCGGCAAGGGCGGCGTGGCGGCGCCATCGGCCAATAAATTCGGCAACGTCAGCCCGACCACCGCGCAGCACGTACGCGACGAGTTCGGCATGGACGCGCATGACGACGGCGCACTCAACGGTGACGACGCCTGCTCTGCGGGTCCGCTCGGCATGGTGCTGGAAGGCGGATCGAGCGAAGTCGGCATCGAATCCACCATCGTCGACATGTCGCGCCTGGCCACGCACGGCCCGGTGCTGCTGCGTCCCGGCCACATCAGCGCGCAGCAGATCGCTGATGTTATCGGCATGCTGCCGGCGGCGCCGGACCAGGCCGCGCCGCGCGCCTCCGGCACGCTGGAATCGCACTATGCGCCGCGCACGCCGGTCACCATGGCGACGGCCGAAGCGTTGGCCGACATCCTGCCCCGACTGCACGCCAAGGGCGTCAAGCTGGCACTGATCGGCCACGCGCTGCCGGCCGGGTTGACGGCCATCGCACATGCCCAGCGCCTGCTGCCGGCCGATCCGGCCGGCTATGCCTACGGCCTGTACGCCGCGCTGCGCGATATGGACCAGACCGGCTCCGGCCTGATCCTGGTCGAAACGCCGCCGCCAGGCGCGGAATGGCTGGGCGTCAACGACCGCCTGCGCCGCTCCGTATTCGGCTCGGCTGGCATTATCGAAGCGCTGCTGCAAAAATAAGCACGCACTGTTGCACCGGGGACGGTCGTCCCCGGTTTGCTTTCCTGCTACGATGAAATTGTTGCCGGCCGACCGATTCGCCCGGCCATCTTGCAAGGATGCGATATGCGCGAGTTTCGTCTGGCTGTCATTCCCATGGCGTTGCTGTTGGCCTCCTGCGGCGGCGGCGGCGGCAGTAGCGGCAACAATAACAATAACGGCGGGCAAGTGATCACGCCGCCGGCGCCGCCAGTTTCGTTGCGCGGCCAGGCGATCGGCGGCGCCACGCTGGCGCCAGTGACCATCAGCGCCGGCGTCACGCTGAACACGGTCGATCCGGTGCGGATGAAGGCTTTTATCGACGCCAATGTCAACCTCGGCAGTACCGTCACCAGCACGCCGACCTGTTCCATCACTGTCTACACCCTCAAGTACCACACGATTGACTCGGTGGCAGCCGACACCGAGGCCAGCACTGCCATCTACGTCCCTTCGGGCGCCGATCCGGCCTGCCAGGGCGGCCGCCCGGTGTTGCTGTACGCGCACGGCACGTCGGTGCAAAAGTCGTACGACATGGCCAAGCTGAGCTCCAACGAAGCGCTGCTGATCGCTGGCCTGTTCGCCGCCCAAGGCTATATCGTGGTGGCGCCGAATTACGTCGGCTATGCGGGTTCGAACGCCGGCTACCATCCCTACCTGGACGCCGAGCAGCAGTCGGCCGACATGATCGACGCCTTGCGCGCTGCCCGCAGCGTGTTCGGCAACATCAGCGCCAACGCCTCCAGCCGGCTGATGGTCAGCGGCTACTCGCAGGGTGGTTTCGTGGCGATGGCCACGCAGCGCGCCATGCAGACCAAATTCGCCAGCGAATTTGCAGTGACCGCCGCCGCGCCCCTGTCCGGCCCCTACGCGCTGAGCTTGTTCGGTGACGGCATCTTCAACGGCGCGCCGACCAGCGGCTCGGCCGGCTTCATCCCTATGCTGATCAATGCCGGCCAGCGCGCCGGCGCCGCGCTGTACACCAGCACCAGCGATATTTACCAGCCCAGGTACGCCGCCGGCATCGAAACCCTGCTGCCCGGCACGCAAAGCCTGAACGAGTTGGTGGCCGTCGGCAAGCTGCCGAACGACGTGCTGTTTGCCGCCGACTCGCTGCCGCAGACCGCTGGTTATGGCAGCTTCTTTGGCGCCGACCACCTGATCAAGACCAGCTACCGCGACAGCTACCTGGCCGACCTGCAGGACCATCCTTGCAACGCCAGCAGCTTCTCGCCGCTGAACTGCAAGCCGGCGCAATCGTTGCGCAAGTGGCTGCTGAAGAACGACCTGCGCACCTACACGCCCAACCTGCCGATGTTCCTGTGCGGCGGCGATGCCGACCCGCTGGTGCCGTACACCAACACCACCGCCACCGCCGCCTATTTCCGCGCGCAAAATCTCCCCGGCCTGAGCCTGACGACCTTGAATGTGGATGACAGCGCGCTGAGCGGTCCCTACCTGTCGACGCGGGCGCAGTTCGCGGCGGCCAAGGCGCTGGTGCGCCGCGCCGCCATCGAAAGCGGCGCGACGTCGGCGGCGGCCGAGCAGGCGGTCAGGGACGCGTATCACGCCGGATTGGTGGCGCCGTTCTGCCTGCGCGAGGCGCGCGCCTTTTTCGATTCTGCACCATCGCGGTGAGGCAGGGTTTGATGTCGCGCAATAAATGCCGAGCAAGCGTTCTTTTTTGCTCACAAACCCCTGTTTTTAGTAGCGTTCCTCTATACAAGAGTTGTTGGTGCTGGCATATTAGTTGGGTTGCGAATAGCACGGCCGTTCGTATAAACAAAGCTTAAAAAAAATTTTGAGGAGACAATATGCGTCATACCAAACTTGCACTTGCTGCAATGGCCCTGGCCGTCCTTGCCGGCTGTGGCGGCACCGATCCAGCCCCCGGCGATCAATCGCTGAAAGTCAAATACGCGTCGCAGGTATCGTTCGGCGATAGCCTGTCGGACGTCGGCACCTACGCCGTCGGCACCGTCGCCGCGCTGAAAGGCGGCAAGTTGACCATCAACGGCGACAACACCTCGGTCAACGCCACGCTGACTGGCAAAAACTGGACTGAACTGATGGCCGCCCAGATCGGCGTGGCCGCGCCATGCCCGGCTGTCACCGGCCTCGACGGCGATGCCACCAAGGGCTTCGCGGTGCCGGTCAGCGCCAAGTCCGGCTGCTACGGCTACGCCATGGGCGGCTCGCGCGTGACCAACCCGGTTGGCCCAGGCAACAAACTGGCCGGCAGCCCGCTGGGCGCGCTGACCTATCCGGTCGCCACCCAGATCGCCAACCACCTGAAAGCGGCCGGCGGCAAATTCAAGGGCGACGAGCTGGTGCTGGTAATGGCCGGCGGTAACGACGCGCTGTTCCAGCTGACCGTGCTGGCCAACGCCGCCACCAAGGCCGGCACCGACGCGGCGGGTCCAGCCTTCTTCGCCAGCCTGATTCCTCAGCTGGCCGCAGGCGCGACCAATCCGCTGACCGCCGGCGCCGCGATTACCGCCGCCGTGCAGAGCGCCACCGCCCAGCCGGGCGCGACCCAGACCACCATCACCCAGGCCGCCATCGGCGCTGCTGCGGTGCAGCCGGGTAACTCGGCAGTGGTCGCCAATTCGGCCACCTATATCGCCAAGGCCACCGCCGACGCCACCGCCGCCGGCCAGAAAGCCGGCGCCGCCTATGCCGCCGCCAACGGCCCGGCACTGGTTACCGCCATGGCGACCGCCGGCACCGAACTGGTGGCACTGGTGAAAAACCAGCTGCTGGCCAACGGCGCCAACTATGTGGTGGTGAATAACCTGCCGGACATCGCGACCACGCCGGCCGGCCGCGCCAAGGACGCCTCGACCCGCGCGCTGATCGATGCGATGGCAACCGCCTTCAATACCGCGCTGAGCAACGGTCTGGGCGGCGAGGCCAAGGTGGTGGTGGTGGATGTGTGGGCGGTCAGCCATGACCAGGCCACCAATCCCGGTCCCTACGGCCTGACCAATGTGTCCGAGCCGGCCTGCAACCTGACCGACACCACCAAGAACCCGATCGGCAGCGCGCTGGGCTGCAATGCCGGCAACCTGATCGCGGGCGATATCAGCCACTACTCGTTCGCCGACGATGTGCACCCAACCCCGTACAACAACCTGCTGCTGGCACGTTATGTGTCGAAAGCACTGGTGACCAAGGGCTGGCTGTAATTCAGTCGCCGCCGGCCGCCGCGCCCAGCTCGGGGCGGTGGCCGGACTAACAATCAATATCTGGAGACGAGATGAAGAACACAGTAAAACTGCTGGCGCTGGCCGCCGCAATGACGGTAGCGTCGGCTGCCTCGGCACAACAAGGCGCGGGTACCTGGATCGGTACGCTGGGCGTCAATAAAATCACCCCGAAAGTGGAGTCGGGCGACGTCTCGGCGCCGGCGCTGCCGGGCACCAAGACCGATGTCGGCACCGATACCAAGCCGCGCTTTGCGATCGCCTACATGCTGACCGACAATGTGTCGGCCGAGCTGGACCTGGGCCTGCCGTACAAGCATGACCTGCACGGCGCCGGTTCGATCCAGGGCACCGGCAAGCTGGCGACCGCCGAAGTGCTGCCGCCGACGGCGTTCATCCAGTACCGTTTCTTCAAGCCGGACGCGGTGGTGCGTCCGTATGTGGGTCTGGGCTTCACCTATGCCATGTTCCAGAAGGAACGCGGTTCGGGTCAGCTGACGGCGATCCTGAACACCGGCAGCACCTCGGGCGCGACCTTCAAGCTGGATAACAAGGCGGCCGTCAGCGCGCAGATCGGCGGCACGATTGCGCTGAGCGAGAAATGGTTCCTGGATGCGTCGGTCATCAAGACCAAGCTGAAAACCAAGGCCCACTATTCGACCGGGCAGAAGCAGGACGTGCGGCTGGACCCGCTGGCGGTCAACGTCAGCATCGGCTACAACTTCAAGGGCTGGTAATACCGCAGCCGCCGTCATTCCGGCTTGCGCCGGAATGATGGCTTGCTTATTGGAAGGCCTGGATGCCGGTCTGGGCCCGGCCCAGGATCAGCGCGTGGATGTCGTGCGTGCCTTCATAGGTGTTGACGACTTCCAGGTTGACCATATGGCGGATGATGCCGAACTCGTCCGAGATGCCATTGCCGCCCAGCATATCGCGCGCCATGCGGGCGATGTCCAGCGACTTGCCGCATGAGTTGCGCTTCATCATCGAGGTGATTTCCACCGCCGCCGTGCCCTCATCCTTCATGCGGCCCAGGCGCAGGCAGCCTTGCAGGCCCATGGTGATCTCGGTCTGCATGTCGGCCAGCTTCTTCTGGATCAGCTGATTGGCGGCCAGCGGCCGGCCGAACTGCACCCGGTCCATCACATACTGGCGCGCCGTGTGCCAGCACGATTCCGCCGCGCCCAGCGCGCCCCAGGCGATGCCGTAACGGGCCGAGTTCAGGCAGGTGAACGGCCCCTTCAGACCGCGCACATCCGGGAAAGCGTTTTCTTCCGGCACGAACACATTATCCATGACGATTTCGCCGGTGATCGAGGCGCGCAGGCCGAACTTGCCGTGAATGGCAGGCGCGCTCAGGCCGGCCATGCCTTTTTCCAGCACGAAGCCACGGATCGAACCTTCGTCATCCTTGGCCCACACCACGAACACATCGGCCACCGGCGAATTGGTGATCCACATCTTGGCGCCGCTCAGCGCATAGCCGCCGGCAACCTTCTTGGCGCGGGTGATCATCGAGCCAGGATCGGAGCCGTGGTTGGGTTCGGTCAGGCCGAAGCAGCCGATCCACTCGCCGCTTGCCAGTTTCGGCAGATACTTCTGTTTCTGCGCCTCGGTGCCGAACTCGTAGATCGGCACCATCACCAGCGACGATTGCACGCTCATCATCGAACGGTAGCCGGAATCGACGCGCTCGACTTCGCGCGCGATCAGGCCGTAGGCCACGTAGTTCAGGCCGGGACCGCCGTATTGCTCGGGAATGGTCGGCCCCAGCAGGCCCAGCTCGCCCATCTCGCGGAAGATGGAGGTGTCCATCTGCTCATGGCGGAAGGCTTCGAGGACGCGCGGTTGCAGCTTGTCCTGGCAGTAGGCGGCGGCGGCTTCGCGCACCATGCGCTCGTCATCGGACAGCTGCTGGTCCAGCAGCAAAGGGTCATCCCAGTGGAATTGGGCGCGGGCTTGGCTCATAGGTAGTCTCTCGTTATGGTGATCAATGCTGCCAGCATTCTATGCCGCCGTCCCGGCGCCGGCTTTTCAAAGAGCGACACCAATTTCCGTTTTTCGACGTGGCTCAGCCGAGGCCGGCGAACTGGCCGCTGTGGAAGATCAGCGGCGGGCAGGGGGAAAACTCGCAGAATTCCACTTCGCCGACAAAAATCACATGGTCGCCTTCCGGATAGCGGCTACGGTTATGACATTCAAACCAGGCCGATGCGCCCTTCAGGATCGGCTGGCCGGTGCGCGACAATTCATATTCCACGCCCTCCCACGGATTGATGCCGCGGGTGGCGAAACGCTTGGCCAGATGGGCCTGCTCGGCGTTCAGCACATTGATGACGTAGTGCGAGTTGCCGGTGAAGATGGGCATCGAATTGGCGCCGTTGGACAAGCTCCACAGCACCAGCGGCGGGTCCAGCGACACCGAATTGAAGGAACTGGCGGTCAGGCCCCGGAAGCTGCTGTCGGCCAGGCGGGTGGTGATGATGGTCACGCCGGTCGCAAACTGGCCCAGCGCCTGGCGGAAATGGGCGGTATCGAAGCTGCGCTCGTCGGCGCGGGGAGAATTCGTGTTCATGTAGGCCATTATGCCAAAGATTTGTAACGTCATAGCGGATTGGTCAGGTTTGCGTTACAGTGGGCATGATGGGGGTGAGTCTTCTACGCAAGGGGGAGTCATGGCTGGCAATACTGAAACAGCGATACTGGGCGGTGGCTGCTTCTGGTGTACCGAGGCGGTGTATCTGGAGGTGAAAGGCATCTCGTCGGTCGAGTCCGGGTACATGGGCGGCCATGCCGCGCAGCCTAGCTATGAGCAAGTCTGTAGCGGCGGCACCGGCCACGCGGAGGTGGTCAGGCTGCAGTACGACCCCAGCGTCCTCGGCTACCGCGACTTGCTGGAAATTTTCTTCACCATCCACGACCCGACCACGCTCAACCGCCAGGGCAACGATGTCGGCACGCAGTACCGCTCGGTCATCTTCCACCAGTCGCCGCAGCAGGAAGCCACGGCGCGCCAGGTGATCGCCGAAATGGCACATGTGTGGGATGCGCCCATCGTCACCGAACTGTCGCCGGCGCAAACCTTCTACAAGGCCGAGGACTACCACCAGGATTACTTCCGCCAGCATCCGTTGCAGGGCTATTGCGCTTTCGTGGTGGCGCCCAAGGTCGACAAGTTCAGGAAGACGTTTGCCAACCGCCTGCGCTAGCCTGCGGATACATATGCTGGCGCGACCACGGCAGCGCGGCTGAACGCTGGCCAGCCTTGCGGCCGACGATCTGATACAAGCTGATCCAGTCTTGCTCGAAGGCGTAGCTGCAACCGGCCAGGTAGACGTGCCAGATGCGGTAGCGCTTGTCGCCGGCCAGTTCGCGCACGCGTTCGCCGTGCGCCTCGAAATTATCGGTCCAGATGGCGCAGGTACGGGCGTAGTGGCGGCGCAGGTTTTCCACGTCGGTCACTTCCAGCGCGCCTTGCTGCATGGCCCTCAGCACATTGCCGATATGCGCCAGTTCGCCGTGCGGGAACACATATTTTTCGATGAACTCGCCGCCGCCGTAAGGCGTCTCGCCATTGTCGGGATCGGTGCTGGTGATGCCGTGGTTCATCACGATGCCGTCCGGCGCCAGCAGCTGGTGGATGGCGCTGAAGTAGTCGGGCAGGTGCTTCAGGCCGACGTGCTCGAACATGCCCACGCTGGTGATGCGGTCGAACTGGCCCTGCACGTCGCGGTAATCCTGCAGGCGGATCTCGATCAGGTGTGCCAGGCCGGCTTCGCGCACGCGCTGTTGCGCCAGTGCATACTGGTTTTCCGACAGCGTGACGCCGACGCAGCGCGCGTGGTACTGCTGCGCCGCGCGGATCACCAGTGCGCCCCAGCCGCAGCCGATGTCGAGCAGCGTCTGGTTCGGTTGCAATTCGATCTTGCGCAGGATGTGGTCGATCTTCTTCAGCTGCGCGCTGGCCAGATCCTCGTCGCCGTTCTCAAAGTAGGCGCAGGAGTAGACCATGTGTGGGTCGAGAAATTCCTGGTAGAACTCGTTGGAAACGTCGTAGTGGTAGCGGATCGCCTCCGCGTCCTTCTGCTTGTTGTGGCTAAAGCTGCGCACCATGCGGGCGAACTTGCCTTCCGCCTTCAGCGAGGTGCGCGCCAGCGCGTTGACCACGGCGATCATGTCCTTGGCTTTGCCCTTGACCTCGATCGCGCCTTCCACATAGGCCGCGCCGAGATTGGATAGCGACGGCGTCAGCAGGTAACGCGCTGCCGCCACGTTCGGCAGCCGGATGGTCACGCGCGGCGTCTCGCTGGACAGGTCGACCTGCTGGCCGTTCCACAATTCGATGCGCAGGGGCAGCGTCAGCTGCTGGCGGATGCGGTCGATCCAATGACTGAGTTGATTCTGTACGAACAAGATACCCTCCCGAGGTTCAGAAAACAAAAAGGCCATCGCACAGCGATGGCCCGGGAGCTTGGTCGCATCCTGCTTACGGTTGCAGGCGTTCCTTGGCCCAGCTGCCATCAGCTTGCTTCACATACACGATCCGGTCATGGAAACGCGAGCGGCGTCCCTGCCAGAATTCGATGCGCTCCGGGTCGAGGCGATAACCGCCCCAATGCGCCGGACGCACCGGATGCTCGCCGCTGACTGCGGCGGCGGCGTCGTAATTGGCTTCCATCTGTGCACGGTCGGCAATGGGCGCGCTCTGCTGCGAGGCGATCGCGGCAATCTGGCTTTTCACTGGCCGGCTGTAAAAATACTTGTCGCTTTCCTCGGCGGCGGTCTGCACCACCTTTCCTTCGATCCGCACCTGGCGTTCGAGTTCACTCCAGAAGAACAGCAGCGCCGCATGCGGATTGGCGTGCAGCTGCCGGCCTTTCTGGCTGTCGTAATTGGTGTACCAAGTGAAACCACGCTGGTCGTATTGCTTGATCAGTACGATGCGCGAGGTCGGCTTGCCGTCCGCATCGACGGTGGCCACGCTCATCGCGTTGGGTTCGTTGACCTTCGCATGCATGGCTTCTTCAAACCACTTGCCGAACTGATCGATAGGATCGTCCAGCACATCGTTTTCCGTCAGGCTGGCGCGGCCGTAGTCGAGCCGCAAGTCGGCCAGCACCACGCCGTCGGCAACCGTGTGGTCGACGGCTTTGGTTTGCTGTTCCGGCACCTGGCTGGTGGGCAGGGCGGGGAGGATGCCGCGCCGCTCCTGCATCGCACTGCCGAGCTGTGCCATTTGTTCCGGGCTGAACAAACGCTTGGCCATCGGCGCGATATTGCCTTCTTCCACCAGCATGTGGGCGGCGTAGGTGTCGCAGAAGCGCGTCACATCGGCGACCGACAGGGCGGTGCCGCTGCCATTGGCGATTTGCTCAAGTTGCGATTTGATTATAGACCAGTCTCTATCCATTTGCTCGTGACCGGCCAGGATGCCAGGGGCCAGCTCTGCCAGAAGGGAGGCATCGGCGTCGCGCGCGGTGGCTTGCAGCATCGGCAGCAGGTTGTGCTCCTCGTCCTGGTGGTGCAGGTGGGCGGCGTTGTTGAAGTATTTCAGCACCGCCTGTGCGGCTTTCTGTGCATCAACATCGGCGCCATGTTGCGGCAGGTGGGTCAGCAAGTTCTGCAGGGTTTGCAGCTGCTTGCGGATGCGGTCGTGGCAATGCTTCAGCACAGCGATCGGCTGGCTGAAGTCGGGGGCGGTGTCGAACAATGCGTTGCTCATGATGGCGAATTCTCGGTGGCTAAGCGTACATTCTAGATTAATTTGGGTTCTTTTGAATTTAAGCAAAGGGGCAGCGGCAGCAGCTTGTAACAATGGGATGATTATCTCGGATGAAAGAAACTTATGTCCCTCGATACCATCAAAAGAATGGCGGTACAGTCGTTCTGGGAGCCATTCCAGAAAAGCCCGCTGTTGGTCGGCGTGATGCTGGGGCTGGTATTGTTAGGACTGAACGTGCTTACTCAGTCTATTTGGCCTGGCAGCGTGTACCGGATCAGCAGCGTTGCCGGCTGGGCTTTGAATGGCGCTGGCACGGCGATCCTTGGCACCGGCGTATTTGTCGCCGTGGTAAAGTCCTCTCAGTTTGCGGAAATCTTCCAGGCGCATGTTATGGATGCGCTTTATTCGCCAGACAAGATTCACTCCGCAGAACAACTGAAACAAAGCTGGATGAGTCTGACGAAAGCAATGCTTGAGCGCGCGTTGGGTAGCGATGCCAAGAAGGCCGTGCACAAGATTTATGACACTTTCCTGAAGTCTGATTTGGAGCTGTCACACACGTATCATGACGTAAAAATCAAGTACCTGATCGATGTGGCCGCTGAAGGCAATGCCATCATTACCAACGTCTTGAGTGCGCGCCTGAAGGTACCCGAGGGGGGCCGAGTCGCCCAAGTTCTCGCAATGGCTAAAGGCGGATGGTGCGAAGGAACTGACACAACTGCGCATCGGCAATCAAGACATCGACCTGGCGACGGAGAAGCTGATGACAATCCCGGCCGACGGTGTGTTGACGCTTTCCTATCCCTTGGCCGGCCATTTGGACGAGAGTAGAACAGTTGAGGTTGAACGTACTTTCAAAATTGCGCAAAACCTTTTGCTGGAACCGTTCATCACCGTCGTGATCGAGAAATATGTGTTCGGCATGGAGGTGCGTGTCAAGGTGCAGAAGGATTATCGGATAACATATATCCAATCGGGGAAAAAGCAGAACAATGCCGACATCCTGATTGATGGCGAGGGGTTTTATCGATGGGTGGTGGCTCCATCCAAAGCCTTGCTCTGGCCCGGTTCGGGGTTTACACTGATATTTACGAAGTAATCAAGGAGTGATGAGATGAACTCGACTGAATCGATTTAAGCCGTTTGCGGATCTCAGCGCATCTGCGGCTGCTGGTCCCGGCTCCTGTAAAATGCCGGGATGAACAGTATTTCTTCCCCAGATTTCGACGAGATCGATTTTGACCGCCGCTTTGGCGGCATCGCTCGTCTGTACGGCGCGCATGCGCTGCAACGTTTCCGTACCGCGCATATTTGCGTGGTGGGCGTTGGCGGTGTCGGCTCGTGGATTGTCGAGGCGCTGGCGCGTAGCGCGATTGGCGAGCTGACCTTGATCGATCTCGACAACGTCGCCGAATCGAATATCAACCGCCAGATCCAGGCGCTCAGCAGCACCGTCGGCATGGCCAAGATCAGCGCGCTTGCCGAGCGTATCGCCCAGATCAATCCCTTCTGCAAGGTCAACCAGATCGAAGATTTTGTCGATCCGGACAACGCCGCGCAGATGATTGGCAGCGGTAAATACGACTACCTGATCGACGCCACCGATTCCGTCAAAGCCAAGGCCGCCATGCTGGCCTGGGCACGTCAGCATGATCTGCCGGTGATCACCATCGGCAGCGCCGGCGGCAAGACCGACGCCGCGCAGATCTCGGTGCGCGACCTGGCCAGGACCGAACAGGAGCCGCTGCTGAAAAAAGTGCGCAAGATCATGCGCGCCCAGTACGGCTTCCCGCGCGGCGAAAAAACCAAATTCCACATCGACGCGGTGTTCTCGACCGAACCGTTGCTGTATCCGGAAACCGGCGAAGCGTGCGCGGTGGATGGCGACGACCGCAGCGGCGGCGTCACCGGCCTGAATTGCGCCGGCTTCGGCTCGGCCATGGTAGTGACCGCCACCTTCGGCATGGTGTGCGCCGGCCACGCGCTGCGCAAGCTGGCTGATGGCGCTCTGACAACAACGGCCCCGGACGCCGCCTAGTTTGCTATCATTGCACGCTGTCTACAGACCTGATTGAAAGAAAACCACATGAAGCGTAGTTCCGTTTTCGCCGCCATGCTGTTGGCCGCCGCCTTTGCACACGCCCAGGAGCAGGCGCCGCAGCCGGCCCAACCCGCTGCCGCCGCCGCGCCAGCCGCGCCGGTGGTGGTGGGTTCCGCCACGCCGGGTCCGGCCGCCGAGCAACTGATCGTCACCGACACCAAGATCGGCACCGGCAAGGAAGCCATCGCCGGCGCCACCGTCTACATGCACTACAGCGGCTGGTTGTACCGCCCGCTGGCCAAGGACATGCACGGCCGCCTGTTCGACTCGTCGATCCCGCGCGGCGAGCCGCTCGACTTCGTGCTCGGCACCGGTCGCGTCATCAAGGGCTGGGACCAGGGCGTGGCCGGCATGAAGGTGGGCGGCAAGCGCACGCTGATCATCCCGGCGGAACTGGCCTATGGCTCGCGTCCATCGCCGGGCAGCGGCATCCCGCCGAACTCGGCGCTGATCTTCGACGTCGAACTGGTCGACGTCAAGTAACTGGAAATCGCCGCGCGAAGCAGGGTAGACTAGCAGTTCTCTCCCTGTTCGCCGGAGGTTTCCATGAAAGTCGCAAACGACGTTACTGAACTGATCGGCCGCACTCCGCTGGTCCGCATCAACCGGCTGGCCCAGGGCAGCGCCGCCCAGGTGCTGGTCAAGCTGGAATACTGCAATCCCGCCCACAGCGTCAAGGACCGCATCGGCCTGGCCATGATCGAAGCGGCCGAGGCGGCCGGGCAGGTCCGTCCGGACACCATCTTCCTCGAACCGACCAGCGGCAACACCGGCATCGCGCTGGCCATGGTGTGCGCCGCGCGCGGCTACCGCTGCACCCTGGTCATGCCCGACACCATGAGCCGCGAACGGCGCATGCTGCTGCGCGCCTATGGCGCCGAGCTGGTGCTGACGCCCGGCAGCGAAGGCATGCTGGGCGCGATCCGCCGCGCCGACGAGCTGGCGGCGTCCGATCCGCGCTACCTGATGCCGCAGCAGTTCAACAATCCCGCCAATCCCGAAGTGCACCGGCGCACCACGGCGGAAGAAATCTGGCACGACACCGATGGCCGCGTCGACATCCTGGTGGCCGGCGTCGGCACCGGCGGCACCATCACCGGCGTGGGCGAAGTGATCAAGGCGCGCAAGCCGGCGTTCCGCTGCATCGCGGTGGAGCCGGAGGCATCGCCAATCCTGTCCAAGGGCAGCAAAGGGCCGCACCCGATCCAGGGCATCGGCGCCGGCTTCGTGCCGGCCGTGCTCAACACGCAGGTGTACGACGAAGTGGTGTGCGTAAAAAACGAGGATGCGTTTGCGACCGCGCGCCAGGCGGCCAGCCAGGAAGGCCTGCTGGTGGGCATCTCCTCCGGCGCCGCCTTGTGGGCGGCGCTGCAGGTGGCGCAGCGGCCGGAGAGTGCCGGCAAGATCATCGTCACCGTGATCCCGTCGTTCGGCGAGCGCTACCTGAGCACCGCCCTGTACGCCAAGCTCGACTAGTGCGCGTGGCCGTGGTGGGCTGACGGCGCGGCGGCTGGCGTTGGTGCTTGTAGGCAGCACTCCAGCGCGCTGGCGCCCAGCCGCACTTGTAGCGTACTGTGCTGGATGGCGAAGGCCTCGCGCAGTTCCTTGCTGATGGCGTCGATGGCGCCGTCGCCCGGATAGCCGGCCGGCGTGACCAGTTGCGCCGTCAGCGCGTTCTCGGTGGTGCTCATGGCCCAGATATGCAAGTCATGCACCCCGGTCACGCCGGGACGGCTGCGCAGGAACTGCTCGATGCCGGCGCGGTCGACGTTGTCCGGCACCGCCGCCATCATCATGCGCAGCGCCCGCATCATCAGCGACCAGGTGCTCCAGACGATGATCACCACGATCACCATGCTGACCGCCGGATCGATCCAGTTCCAGCCGGTATAGCGGACCAGCACGCCGGCGACCAGCACGCCCAGCGAAATGGCGGCGTCGGCGGCCAGGTGCAGATACGCGCCGCGAATATTGATATCGTCCTTGCTGCCGGCCATGAACAGCCAGGCCGAGAAACCATTGATCAGGATGCCGATGCCGGCCACGATGGACACCGTCAGGCCGGCCACCGGATCGGGCTTCAGCAGCTGCTGCACCGCTTCGAAGGTGATGCCGCCGCAGGCCAGCAGCAGCAGCATGGCGTTGAACAGCGCGGCCAGCATCGAGGTGCTGCGCAGGCCATAGGTGTACTGGTGATTCGGCGCGCGTTTGGCGAGGATGGCCGCGCCCCAGGCCAGCATCAGGCCCAGCACGTCGGACAGATTGTGGCCGGCATCGGCCATCAGCGCGGTGGAATTGGCCAGGAAGCCGTAGAAGAACTCGACGCCGACAAAGCCCAGGTTCAGCGTGATGGCGATGGCGAAGGCGCGGCCCATGGTATTCGGATCGCCGTGATGGTGGTGATGGCCGTGGCCATGATGCTCATGGCCATGGTCATGCGCGTGATCGTGGTGGTGGTGATCGTGGTGCTTGCTCATGCTTCGTTCCCGGTGGAAGGTTCGGCGATATGTTCCAGCATATCGTTGAGTACGCCGCTGATATGGGCATCGGCGACGGTATAGAACACCTGCTTGCCCTGGCGTTCCGAGCGGACAATGCGGGCCGCGCGCAGCAGGCGCAGGTGGTGGCTCACGAGCGAGCTGCTCAGCTCCAGTGTAGCGGCGATCTCGCTGACGGCAATGGCCGCCGGCATACAGGCGAGCACGATGCGCAAGCGGGTCGGATCGCCCAGCAAATGAAACAGGTCCGCCAGTTGCGCGATCTGCGGATCGCAATTGGAATAGTCGTGTAAGCAGCTCATCATCGCAAACATATGAATAGGTGTTCACATGTTAGCACAAAATTCCGGGGTCAGATACCGTCTTGAATAGCAAGCCCTTTCGCTAGGTAATTTGGATCA
>CAUPXZ010000007.1:0-181972 GCA_963515135.1 uncultured Duganella sp.
CATTCGGACATTTCGCGCGCGAAATGTCCGAATGTCGGCACTGACCCCGAAGTTGCTTTTAGCGGAGTTCGGTTTCGAGTTGGCGGATGGCGGCCTGGGCTTCGGTGATGACGCGGTCGGCGATGCGCTGGCGCATGCCGGGCACGCGGCCGGCGGCTTCGGCTTCGAGCACGATCGGCGTCAGCACCTGTAGCGCGGAGTCGCGGAAGCCTTCGGCCACCTGATCCAGCTGGGCGTTGAACGACTGTTCTGCGGCCAGCAGTTGCTTGCGCAACTCTTCTTCAAAGGCGACGCGCTTGTCGCGGATTTCCAGGCGCTTGCGCTTGCCGCCGTCGGCAAACCATTTGAAGGCGCCCGCCAACAGCACCGCACCGCCGACAAATGGCGCCACCGGCGCCACTACCGGCAACACCACCGCCGCGCCGATCAGGTAGGCGGCGGTGCCGGTGCTGGCGGCCACCGCCGCACCGCTGACCAGGGTGACGCTGGCCGCCGTGTCGAGCCGGTTGACAATGCGCGTGCCGACCCGCAGACGCGGCATCAGCTTGGCCAGGGCCGCGTGATGCTGCCGCTGGAATACGGTCGCCTGCCCCAGCCGCATGCCGGACTGGAACAGCCGCAAGTCTTCCTGCAGCAACTGCAGCGCCTGCTCCTTGCGCCGCACAATGCGGTCCAGCCGGCGCTCCATCTCCTGTCCGTACTGGTTGCGGCCGATACTGGCCCAGACGTCTTCATCTTTCCATTTATCGCTCTGCAGGCGGTCGCTCATCGCCAGTTCGATGGCGTTGCCGGCGTCGTGCACGGCGTCGTCGATTTCTTCGATCATCAGCCGACGCTCGTAGGCGATGCGCTGTTCAACCAGCACCAGCCGCTGCGTGACCTGACTCTTCAGGTCGCTGGCGGCGCTGACCAGCGAGGCCGCCGCCGCTTCGCCCAACGATAGCAGGCGCGCCTGCTCCAGGTAGTGGTTGATGTCCTGCGTGATGGCGGCCGTGGTGCTGCCGACCAGGTCGCGCAGTTGGTTCTGGTCGATGTCGCCCGACTGGAAGTTGCGCGCATGGTCGACCAGCGCCGGCTGGCCGGCGGTGCGGCCAAAGTCGGCCACGGCATCGGCCAGCGAGCGGCCGCGCATCATGCGCCGGGCCTGTTCACCGAGGTTGGCCAGCAGGCCGCGCTGTTCGGCTGGCGGCAGGCGGTTCAGATCGTCCGCCGACAAGCGCACCGCCAGCGCCTTGGCCAAGCGCTGCGCCAGCGCGCGGGCGTCGGCGCCGTGCAGCGCCAGCAGCGGCACCACCATGTGCAGCGCTTGTTCGCGCGCGGCCTGGTCGATGCCGGCGCAGCTGCGGTTCAGCGCATTCAGCGCCCAGTCGACTTCAACGCCGGACTCGATGGCGTTCAGCACCAGCGCGGTGAACACGGCGGAGGATTGGCCATCGCCGGCGATGTCGGTCACGGCGGCGAACTGGGCCAGCGTCAGGCTGCCCTCGCTACCGGCGATCGCCCCCACCGCGCGCGCATAGGCGGAGCTGAAACTCTGGTCGGAGGATAAGTGCTCGTCCAGCGAGCGGACGACGAGCTGCGATGACGACGGACTATGCACGCCTGCTCCAGTTGGTTGTGATGCCATTATGGCATTGTAACTGAAGCGGACTCAATGAGGCATGTAGCGAGTGATGGCGACCACTGCGCCGATGGTGACGCCCGTCTGGGCAAAAAACAAGGTGACCATCCATTTCACCATATCGAACTTGAATTCTTGAAGTTGGCGGCGGAGCTCGGCCCGGACCCATTCCTTCGTCGCCAGCGTTTCCAATACTTCGCCAAGCGCGTCGGCATGCGCCACCGCCTGTTGGGACGGCACACTGCCTTCTTCCAGGTGCTTGCGATACTTGGTGGATTCGAGCGCGTTCATAGCTCAATCAGTATGCGCCGCGCCCCGGCGAATGCAAGCAGCACACTTTGATGCAGATCAGCCCTGCACCATCTCGGTCGATAAAGTCAGCGTTTCCTTGATTTCCTCCATCACGACATAACTTTTCGACTGCGCCGCGCCCGGCAGACTGAGCAACATCTCGCCCAGCAGCTTGCGGTACTCGGCCATCTCATGAATGCGCGCCTTGATCAGATAATCGAAATCCCCCGACACCAAATGGCATTCCTGCACCTCCGGTATCCGCAGCACCTCGCGCCGGAACTGCTCGAACGCCGGCCCGGACTTCTGGTTCAGCGTAATCTCGACAAACACCAGCAGCCTGGCGCCCAGCGCCGGCGGATCGATGCGCGCGTGATAGCCGGTGATTACGCCGTCGCGCTCCATGCGCTTGACGCGCTCAATCGTCGGCGTGGTCGACAAACCGACCTGCTCGCCCAGGTCCTTCATCGAGATCCGTCCGTCCTCCTGCAAGATCTGCAATATCTTTCTGTCCAGCTTGTCCAGCCCACGGACCGATTCCTTCTGTATGCGCATGAGATTCCACTGTTTTTATCAAGATATACAGTAACAAACACTACGATAACAAGCATACCATGGCGGAATATATCGAAGTTAAATAATCGGGGGCAATATGCGAGTCGTTATCCTGGGTAGCGGTGTGATCGGCGTAACCAGCGCCTATTATCTGGCCAAAGCCGGCCATGACGTAACCGTGCTCGACCGCCAAGCCGGTCCCGCCCTCGAAACCAGCTTCGCCAACGCCGGCCAGATCTCGCCCGGCTACGCCTCCCCCTGGGCCGCGCCCGGCATCCCGCTGAAGGCGATGAAATGGATGTTGCAGCGCCACGCCCCGCTGTCGATCACGCCCGACGGTACGCTGTTCCAGCTGCAATGGATGTGGCAGATGCTGCAAAACTGCAATGCCGAACGCTACGCCATCAACAAGGAGCGCATGGTGCGCCTGGCCGAGTACAGCCGCGACTGCTTCAAGGCGCTGCGCGCCGCCACCGGCATCCGCTACGAAGGCCGCCAGCAGGGCACGACGCAGCTGTTCCGCACCCAGCAGCAGATGGACGCCGCCGCCAAGGACATCGCCGTGCTGGAAGAAACCGGCGTTCCTTACGAACTGCTGAGCCGCGAGCAACTGGTCAACGCCGAACCCGGCCTGGCCCGCAACAAGCTGGTCGGCGGCCTGCGCCTGCCCAACGATGAAACCGGCGACTGCCAGCTGTTCACCACCCGCCTGACCGCGATGGCGGAAGAACTCGGCGTCAAGTTCCGCTACGGCATGGACATCACCGGCCTGGTCACCGAGGGCGACGCCATCAAGGGCGTCAAGTGCGGCGACGAACTGGTCACCGGCGAATCCTATGTGGTGGCGCTGGGTTCCTACTCGACCGCGTTGCTGAAAGACCTGATCGGCATCCCGGTCTACCCGCTGAAGGGCTATTCGATCACCGTACCGATCGTCAACGCCGACGCCGCGCCGGTCTCGACCATCCTGGACGAAACCTACAAGATCGCCGTCACCCGCTTCGACGACCGCATCCGCGTCGGCGGCATGGCCGAGATCGCCGGTTTCGACACCCGCCTCAACCCGCGCCGCCGCGAGACGCTGGAAATGGTAGTCAACGACCTGTTCCCCGGCGCCGGCAACACCGCCGCCGCCAGTTTCTGGACCGGGCTGCGGCCGATGACGCCGGACGGCACGCCGATCCTCGGCCGCACCGGTCTGCGCAACCTGTACCTCAACACCGGTCACGGCACGCTGGGCTGGACCATGTCCTGCGGTTCGGCGCAGCTGCTGGCGGATCTGATCTCGTCGCGCCGTCCGGCGATCCGCGCCGACGACCTGTCGGTCAGCCGCTACAGCAAGGACCACGGCGCGCACGCGCCGCAACTGGTCAACGCCTGAGTCAAAAGTCACCCGTTCGCGGCGCCGCCTGCCGCCGCCGCGAACGTCTCCCGCCCCGCCCGCACGCACGCTGTATGACACTAGCGTGACACCACTGTCGCATTGCCGCCGCTATCTGAACGAATCGCGCCAACAACGTCTATACAACGTTGAGATTGGGCCGAAGCGTGCGTATAATTTTGACCATGAACAAACTTGAAGCATTTGGCCATATTGCGGCCCTGGCCATACGAGGCGAACTCGTCTTTCCAACCAGCGTCAATGCGGCGCTGCGCGTACAACTGGCGTTGGATGATCCCGACTGCCCGATCGACACCGCGATCAGCCTGGTACTGGCCGAACCGGTGCTGGCCGCCAAAACGGTGGCCATCTCCAATTCCGCCATGTTCAACCGCGCCGGCGCGCCGGTGGTGACCAATGTGCGCGGCGCCATCATGCGCATCGGCTACCAGAACCTGTTCGCGCTGGCCGCCGCCATGGTGGTGCGCCAGTTCGGCAGCAAGATCTCCAACCCGGAAGTGCGCGCCAAGGCGGAGAAGCTGTGGGACCACACGCTGGCCGTGGCCGCACTGGGGCGCCTGATCGCCCGCCACGTCACCGGCGTCAACGCCGACACCGCGCTGTTCGCCGGCATCGTGCACGAGGTGGGCGGCTTCTACCTGCTGTCGCGTGCCGACGAATTCCCCGGCCTGCTGGAAGAGGATCCGGAAAACTGGCACTCGGCCAGCGAGGAAATCATCACCCGCGAAGTGATGCGCAAGCTGTGCATTCCCGAGCCGGTGGCCGACGCCATCGAGGGACTGCGCGACAGCTTCATGTCGATCCCGCCGGACACACTGCTCGACACGCTGCTGCTGGCCAACCACCTGACGCCGGTCAAGTCGCCGCTGCAGGAACCGCAGCGCGAACTGCCGCCGCATTCCGACTCGGCCATCGACCTGTTCATCGACGAGGAAAAACTGGCCGCCATGCTGGCGGAGGCCCAACGCGACGCGGCGGAAATGAGCGCCACGCTGCTGGTCTAGGCGCGCATGCAGGCGAATTCGATTTCCTACGGTTCCGATCAATCCGGCCTGGTGTGCGGCTATCTGTTCGGCCGCGCCGCCGATGGCAAGGGCTTGCCGCTGGATACCGACGCCGCCTGCCGCTGGCTGAAAGAACGCGAACAGCATCCGCAGGAATTCATCTGGCTGCACTTCAACCTGGCCAACACCGCCAGCGAAAAGTGGCTGCACGAGCACACCGCGCTGCCGGAGGAATTCTACGAAAGCCTGCACGAAGGCCCGCGCTCGACCCGCATCGAGCTGGCTGACAATACGCTGATCGCGGTGGTCAACGATGTGGTGCACGACTTCACCTTCGACCCGTCCGACATCTCCACCATGTGGCTGTCGGTCGACCAGCAGGTCGCCATCAGCGCGCGCCGCAAGCCGCTGCGCGCGGTGGACAGCTTGCGCAACGCCGTGCGCAGCGGCGAGCCGATCCGCTCGTCGGTCGAGCTGCTGATCCACCTGCTGCGCGACCAGGCCGATGCGCTGATCAAGATCGTGCGCGACGCCATCAGCACGGTCGACCGCATCGAGGACAATCTGCTGGCCGGCAAGCTGACCACCAAGCGCGCCAGCCTGGGCGCCCTGCGGCGGGTGCTGGTGCGCTTGCAGCGCCTGCTGGCGCCGGAGCCGGCCGCGCTGTTCCGCCTGCTGCAAAAGCCGCCCGCGTGGATGGCCGACATCGACACGCAGGAGCTGCGCCAGTCGACCGAGGAGTTCTCGCTGGTGCTGGCCGAGATGGCGTCGCTACAGGAGCGCATCAAGCTGATTCAGGAGGAGATCGCGGCACTGGCCAGCGAGGCCAACAACCGCAGCCTGTTCGTGCTGACGGTAGTGACCGTGCTGGCACTGCCGATCAACATCATTGCCGGCCTGATGGGGATGAACGTGGGCGGCATCCCGCTGGCCGATTCGCCGCACGGTTTCATGGTGATCGTGGTGATCGTCGCCAGCTTTACCGTGATCGCCGGCTGGCTGGCCTTCCGCCGCCAGCGCGACGTCGGCCAGGACTGAACGAACGCACGCGCCAGGCGCCGGCGGCGGCCGCCGCGACGCCCATCGCCAGCGCCACCAGGTTATCGCGCCGATAGGCGTAGCGTACCTGGTCCAGGCTGGCCACCTGCTTGCCGCCGACCGCCACGCCGTACACCGCATAAAACTCCCCCGGCGCGAAGCCGATGCCGGTGGTCTGCGCGCGCAGGAACTGGACGGTAACCGGATACAGCGCCGCGTCGCGTATCGTCTGGCGCTGCCGGCCATCGGTGTCGCCCTTGGCGTTCAACACCATTTGCTGCTTATCCGACAGGATGAAATACAGCGCGCCGCGCGTCTCCTGCTGCCACAGCACGCGCCCGCGCGCCGTCTCCAATTGCGCCGCCTGCGGAAACTGGTACTCCAGCACGCCGAACAGCCCGATCAGGCCGATACCCAGCCACAGGAAAAAATACGCGCCGCGCTCGCCGGCAAACCAGTCTTTCATATTGACGCATCCGTACCAAATGATCGCATCATACGTGATATTGTGGACCCCTTACCCACTTCATCGGACCGACTGCTATGCGTTTGATTATCGCCCTGATTCTGCCGTGGCTCACCTTCTTCACCATCGGCCGCCCGTTTGCCGGCATTATCTGCCTGATCCTGCAAATCACGCTGATCGGCTGGCTGCCGGCCGCCATCTGGGCCGTGTATGCCCTGAGCCAATACAAGACCGACCAGAAAATCGAACGCGCCCTCGGCCGGGGCCGCTGACCCCGGCCGCATCACACATGTAGCAGCTTGACCACCATCAGCACCAGCGTCGCATTCATGCCGCCGACCGTGATCAGCGTGGCGATCATCCACTTCAGCATGCGTGCTTCCAGTTGCGCCACATCGGCCTTGGTGGCGCAATTCTGCTGCAGGGATAACAGCGTCGCGTCGATGCGAGCGACGTCCTCCTTGGTGGCGACCGTTCTCTGCAGCACTGCCACGTCAGTGGTCAACGAAGCAACCGCCTTGGTCAAGCCGACGAGCTCGCCTTCCACCGTCGTCAGCCGGTGGTCAAGCAAGGCGAGTTGCTCGTTAGTTTGGAATGTTTGCGTTTCCATGCGATCGATATTGCGCCCGCGATCAGCGGTCAGGCAAGCTGAGCCGGTTGATATATCAAACGATTAATTATAAACTTTTTAGTTTACTTATTAAGGAGCCGACGCTACAGTAGAGGGCATGAAAACCTCACTGCTCATCTTTTCCGCTTGCCTGCTGGCCTTGCTTTCCACCATCGGCGCTGCGCTGCCTTACCCGATCCTGCCGCCGCTGTTCGCCGCCGGTTCCGCCAACGGCCTGAATACCTTCCTCGGTCTGCCGCCCAAGCTGCTGTTTGGCTTGGCGCTGACGATCAACCCGATCGGCCTGCTGATCGGGTCCGCCCTGCTCGGCCCAATGTCGGACCGCTACGGCCGCCGCCCGGTGCTGCTGATTACCTCGGTCGGCGCCGCTATCGGCCACGCCGTTACCGCCGCCGCGCTGCTGATCGAATCCTACCCGCTGTTCATCGTCGCCCGCTTCGCCACCGGCCTGCTGGAAGGCAGCGGCTCGGTGGCGCGCGCGCTGCTGGCCGACCGACTGGACGGCGAACTGCGCCGCAAGGCGCTGTCCTGGCTGAACGGCGCCTTCTACATGGGCTGGCTGGCCGGTCCGCTGCTGGCCGGCGCCACGCTACAGTTCGGCATCACCACGCCGTTCTGGGTGGCGGTGGCCGCGCTGCTGCTGGTGGCCGCGCTGGTGGCCGCCGTGCTGCCGAAGGAAGCGCCGTCCAGCGCCACCACCTCCTGGTGGCAGGTGGCGCGCGACCGCCACTCGCTCAACCTGCTGCGCGAACCGGACCTGCGCGGCCTGTTCATCATCACCCTGGCCTATACCTGCGGCGTCACCGGCTTCTACGAGTTCTACCCGCTGTGGCTGGTGGAAGTGCCAGGCTTCAGCGCCCAGGGCATCGCCTGGACCACCGCCGCCATGTGTGCCGTGATGACCGCCACCACCATCGTCGCCGGCCGCCCGTTCAACGGCGAACCGCTGCTGCGCGCGCGCCTGTATGCCTTTGCCGTGGCCGCCATCATCGCCGCGCTGGCAGCCAGCAACGCCAGCATCGGCATCCTGTGCATCGTCCTGTACGGCATCCCGCACTCGTTCTACAACGCCATCGTGCCCAACTATTGCGCCGAGCGTTTCGGCGGCGCCCACGGCCAGGGCGCTGTGATGGGCCTGATTTCCACCACCTTCTGCCTGGCCAACATCATCATGGCGCTGGTCGGCGCGGTGCTGACCCTGATCGACACCCGCCTGATCCTGCTGCTGGGCGCCGGCCTGACCGCCTGGTCGGCCTGGCGCATGCAAGGCTGGCACCGCAGCATGCAGGCGGAGGCTGCGGCATGAATACCGCCGACCAGACGCTGTTCCTGATCAAAACGCGCGGCCCGCAAACCGCGCAGCAGCTGGCCGCGCTGCTCAACCTGACCTCGATGGGCGCGCGCAAGCAGTTGGAGGCCTGGCAGGAAAAAGGCATGCTGACCTACGAAGACGTGGCCGACAAGCCGGGCCGGCCATCGCGCCGCTGGCTGCTGACCGAAGCCGGCCACGCCCGCTTCCCCGACCGCCACGCCGAGCTGACCGTGCAACTGATCGACCAGGTGCGCAGCCTGTTCGGCGACGCCGGGCTCGACAAACTGATCGCCTCGCGCGAGCAGGTCAGCGAACGCGACTACCGCCAACATCTAGCCGCCAGCCGCAATCTGCCCGAACGCGTGCAGGCGCTGGTCCAGGCCCGCAGCGCCGAAGGCTATATGGCCGAAGTCGAACAGCAGGCGGACGGCACGCTGATGCTGGTGGAAAACCACTGTCCGATCTGCGCCGCCGCCAAACAATGCCAGAAGTTTTGCCGCTCGGAGCTGGAACTGTTCCAGCGCGTGCTGGGGCCGGACTGTTCCGTCGGGCGCGTGGAGCACATGCTGGCAGGCGCACGCCGTTGCGTGTATGTCATTAAGCAGATAAAATAAGAATCATTCTCATTCATATTCTTATCTCCAAAGTAACCAGGAGTTCTGCATGCCCGCTAACTTGCCCCTGCGCCCGCTACTGCTGGCGTTGTCGATGATCTATTCTGCTCAGGCTGTCGCCGCCGAAGCCGATACCCCCGCCAACACGCCGGAAACCCAGCTGCAGACAGTGACAGTCACCGGCACCGCCGGCCAGGACGCCTACACCACCCGCGCCACCAAGTCCGCCGGCAAGCTGGAACTATCGCTGCGCGAAACCCCGCAGTCGGTCTCCGTGGTGACGCGCGCGCTGATGGACGACTTCAAGCTCGACAACATAAACCAGGTGCTGGCCACCACCACCGGCGTCACCGTCGAGCGGGTGGAAACCAGCCGCACCTACTACACCGCGCGCGGCTTCGACATCATCAACTTCCAGTACGACGGCGTCGGCATGCCGCAGGTGTTCGGCAACGTTCAGGGCGACCTGGACACCGCGCTGTACGAGCGCATCGACGTGGTGCGCGGCGCCAACGGCCTGATGACTTCCACCGGCAACCCGTCGGCCACCGTCAACTTCATCCGCAAGCGCCCGGCCGCCACCACCCAGGCCAGCGCAAGCCTGACGCTGGGCTCGTGGAACAAGCGCCGGATCGAAGGCGATGTCAGCACCAAGCTGAGTGAAAGCGGCAGCGTGGCCGGCCGCGTGGTGCTGGTGCATGACCAAAGCGACTCCTATATCGACCGCTACGAACCGAAGAAAAACGTCGTCTACGCAGTAGTCGACGCCCACCTCAGCCAGGACACGCTGCTGACCATCGGCCACACCTACGAAACCAATCGCAACAAGGGGCCGATGTGGGGCGCGCTGCCGCTGTATTACACCGACGGCACGCCGACCAACTACCCGGTCGGCGCCAGCACCTCGGCCGACTGGTCGCGCTGGGACACCACCACCAACAGCAGCTTCGCCGAGCTGAGCCACAATCTCGGCCAGGGCTGGACCGTGCAAGGCACGATGAGCTACATCACCGACAAGTCCGACTCCGACCTGCAATACGTCTACGGCACCCCGGTCAAGGGCGTCGGCGGCGGCCTGTACGCCTATCCATCGCAATACCTCGCCGACCAGAAGCAGAAACTGGCCGACCTGTCGGTGGACGGCAAATTCCAGCTCGGCGGCCGCACGCATGACTTGGCCTTCGGCTACAGCTATTCCAACTCGACGCTGAACGATGTGTCGAATTATGGCCAGGGCATCGGCACCGAACTGCCGGGCCAGACCGCCTTCGACGGCAGCTATCCGAAGCCGAGCTTCGACGCCAGCACCGATGGCAGCAGCTATGAAGACACCCGCAACACGCTGTTCCTGGCCGCCCGCTTCAACCTGGCCGACGACTGGAAGCTGCTCGGCGGCCTGAATCACACCCGCGCCAAGAGCAATGGCAACTCCTACGGCACCAGCAAGGTCAAATCGGCCAGCAAGACCACGCCTTACGTCGGCGTGGTGTACGACATCAACCGCGAATGGTCGGCCTACGCCAGCCACACCGAGATCTTCAACCCGCAGAGCGAGATCGACGCCACCGGCACGCCGCTCGATCCGGTCGAAGGCAAGAGCACGGAGGCCGGCATCAAGGCAGCGCTGTTCGACAACCAGCTGAACGCCTCGGCTGCCATCTTCAGGACCAAGCAGGGCAACACCGCCGAAGCAGCGGGCATGGTCGGCGGCAAGTCCATCTATCGCGGCGTCAACGCACAATCGGAGGGCTTCGAGTTCGACCTGTCGGGCCAACTGGCCAAGGGCTGGCAGGCCAGCGGCGGCATCACCCGCCTGACCTCGCTGAAGGGTGACCAGGGCCAGGCAGTGCGCACCTTCGTGCCGCGCACCACCGCACGTCTCAACACCACCTACCAGATTCCGACGCTGCCGGCGCTGAAAGTGGGCGGCACGCTGGCCTGGCAAAGCGAGACATCGATTGATCAGATCGAGGGCGTGCGTACCGTGCAGCCATCGTACGCCACGCTGGGCCTGATGGCGCGCTACCAGCTCGACAAGAACCTGTCGCTGTCGGTCAACCTCAACAACGTCAACGACAAGAAGCACCTGACCAGCCTGTACTGGACCCAGGCCTACTACGCGGCGCCGCGCAACGGCAGCGCCACGCTGAGCTGGACCTATTAAGGCCAAGCGGCGAAATATTTTGTCAACTGTGACAATTTGATATATTGTCCACGCGCCGGGACCGCACAATAGCGGCTCGGCGCAATGGCGCTTTTTTCAAGAATTTCACAGGAAGATCATCAATGGCAAAATATCTGAAGGCGCTGGCTGGCGCCGCCCTGCTGCTGGCGTGCGGCATCGCATCGGCACAACTGGGCAACGGCGGCGGCACCTACGCCGGCGTCGACAAGGCCAACCCGAATGCGCCGGACATCCTCGGCACCTACGTTGAACACGCGAAGACCACGCTGAACGCCGGCCAGGTGCTGCTGAACGCGGTCGGTCTGGCCGAGGAAGCCGGCAAGGCCGGCGCCGAGGCGCAAGGCCTGAGCGCCGACGCCACCCGCTCAAAAATCGAAAGTTCGCTGAAGGTGCAAGCCGACGGCGGCCAGGCGCTGATGCAAAAGCTGGCGGCCAAGCCGGCCCTGAGCGACGCCGCACGCCAGCAGTTCACCAACGGCGTGGCCGAGCTGTCGCGCGGCTACCTCGCCGAAGCAGCGCTGTCGCGCGACCTGGTGGACATCCGCAAGACGCTGAAAGGCTCGAACGCCGCCTCCATCTCGGTGCTGTACCTGTCCAAGGCCTTGCCGGGCGCGGTCAAGGAACTGGGCCAGACCTTGCAAGCGGCGGCGGCCTACGCCAAAGCCAATAACATCACGCTGCCGCAGGCAGCAACCGAGGCCCTGAGCCAGCTCTGAGCAAGCGCGCCAGCTGCTGCGGCGGCAATGGACGGCTGAACAGATAGCCCTGCATCTCGTCGCAGCCGTTGTCGCGCAGGAAGGCGCGCTGCTGTTCGGTCTCCACGCCTTCCGCGATCACCCGCAGCCGCAGGCGATGCGCCAGGCCGATGATGGAACTGGCAATCGCCTCGTCGCCGCTGCTGCGTCCCAGGTCGCGCACGAACGACTTGTCGATCTTCAGCGTGGAAATCGGGAACGACTTCAGCGCCGACAGGCTGGAATAGCCAGTGCCAAAGTCGTCGATCGACAGCGACACCCCCATCGCCTTCACCTCCGCCATCTTGGCCACGGCCTGCTGCAGGTCGCGCATGATGACGCCCTCGGTCACCTCCAGCTCCAGCCATTCCGGCGCCAGGCCGCTGTCGGCCAGCGCGCGCCGCACGCGCTGCACCAGTTGCTGTTCCTCGAACTGGCGCGGCGACACATTCACCGACACGCGCAACGGCGGCAGGCCGGCATCCTGCCACGCGCGGTTCTGCGCGCAGGCGGTGCGCAACACCCATTCGCCCAGCGCGATAATCATGCCGCTTTCCTCGGCCAGCGGGATAAAACGATCCGGCCCGATCACGCCGTGCTCCGGATGCTCCCAGCGCACCAGCGCCTCGACGCCGAACACGCGACCGGTATGCAGGTCCACCTTGGGCTGATACAGCAGGCGGAACTGGCCATCTTCTAGCGCGCTGCGCAAGCCTTCCAGCAGCACCAGTTTCTCCTCGATGCTGGCGTTCATCTCGCGCGTGTAGAACTGGATGTTGTTCTTGCCCAGCTCCTTGGCGCGGTACATGGCGGCATCGGCGTTCATCAGCAGCGTGCCGGCGTCGTTGCCGTCGTTCGGATAAACGGCCACGCCGATGCTGCAACTGACCTGCACCTCCTGCCCGCTGACGCTGACCGATTGCAGCACCGCCTCGCGCACCCGCTCCAGCACCGGCGCTGCGTCCACCGCCGACGCGGTCTCGTTCAGCAGCAGCACGAATTCGTCGCCGCCGAAGCGGCCCACGGTGTCGCTGGCGCGCAGGCAGTCGGACATGCGCCTGGCCACCACTTTCAGCAGCTCGTCGCCGGCGTTGTGGCCCAGCCCATCGTTGACCAGCTTGAAGCCGTCCAGGTCGATGAAGGCCACCAGCACCGTGCCGCCGTTGCGCCGCGCCTGGGCGATCGTATGTTCCAGGCGGTCCGAAATCAGGCTGCGGTTGGGCAGCCCGGTCAGGGTGTCGTGATGCGCCAGGTGCAGCATGCGCTCCTCCGCCAGCTTGCGCTCCGAGATGTCGCGCACGATGGCGACGATGCCGCCCTGCACCGCCACCGCCTGCTGGTGCAGCCAGCGCGCGCGCAGCTGCGGCATGGTGTTGTGCCACTCCTGCTCGTGCATGCCGCCCATCTTCATTACCTGGATCAGATGCTGCAGCATGCCGTTCTCGCGCGCCTGCGGGATCAGCGTGCACAAGGTGGTGCTGCACAGCTGCTGCTTGCTGCTGCCGGTCATCTGCATCGCGCGCTGGTTGGCGTCGACGATGCGGAAGTCGACGATGACGCCATCGCCGTCGCGCACTTCGCGCATGACAAAGAAGGCGTCCAGGCTGGCGGCCGACGCCGCCGCATAGGTCTCCTGCGCGCGCCGCATGCGCGCGCGGGTGCCGGCGCCCTGCCACGACCATAGCCACAGCAGGCCGGTGACCAGCACCAGCGCAGCGCTGAGGATAACGGCTTCCCACAGCTTGTCGCTACGGCGGCTCTCGAAGTCGGCCATCAGCTCCTGCTCGTCCAGCCCCACCAGCACATTCAGCGCGATGCCGTGCAGTTCGCGCATGCCGCTGTAGCGGCCGCCGATGCTGTTTTCCACCTCGCCCTCGGCCGTGCCGAGGCGCTGGCCGAACGACATTTTGTCGCCGCTGCGCAGCGCGCGCACCACGCCGTCGGTGCCCACCAGTCCCAGCATGCCGTGTTCGCCCAGGCGGCTGCGCTCATAGCTGCTGGTGAAATAGGCCGGATCGGTTTCCACCACCACGATGCCGGCGAAATTGCCGTCGGCGTCGTCCAGCCGGCGCGTGAAGTGCAGATGCCATTCGCTGTTGGCGGCATCACGCAGCACCGGGCTGACAAAAGTCGCGCCGCTGTCGCGCTCCGTGTGGAACTTGAAATAGCCCTGGTCCGCCACCGAAATCGACAGCGCGCGCGGATTGCTGGCCACCGTCAGACCGTTGCGGTCGACAATGCTGACCACAAACACCACGCCCGGCGGCAACAGGCCTTCGCGGCCCAGCTCCGGCAAGGCGCCCAAGGCACCCTTGCGCTCCACCGCATACTTCAGCATGCGCAAGGTCTGGTCGATGCCGTCGATGCTGCGCGCCACCTGCGCCTCATAGGTGCCCAGCATTTCATGCAGCGAATCGCCAGCCGCCTCGCGCGCATGTTCGCGCTCGGCGTCAATCTCGTGCAAGGTCACCAGCCAGATCGCCACCAGCAGCAGCAGGGCGAACAGCGGCAACGACACATGGGTGTCCAGTCCGCGCCGCAGCCAGCGCGCACGCAGGGTTTCCTTGGCAGTGCTCATGGCGTCACCTGGATGGCTTTGACGCTGCTGTCCAGCGCCGATTTGTCGATGTAGGCGATCATGGCCGGATTGTCCGCCACCATGCGCCGCACGGCGACGCTGTTTGGCAGCTCGCGCGGCGGGTGGCCGCGCCCGGTGAACACCATCTTGGTCCAGTGGGCTTTCATCAGCGCCGGCGAGCGCGCGGCCACGCTGCGGTAAAAGTCGTCGCGCAGCGGGCTGCCGAGCGGCAGGTCGAGCGCCTGCGCCTCCTCGCCGCCGGGGAAGCGCCCGGTCTGCGCCAGGAAGATCGCCGCCACCTGCTCGGCGCGCATGCTGGCGAGCGGATTTTTGGCGGAGACGATGACCACGAAATCTGCCGCCTGCGCCACGGCGCCAGCGCATAGCAGCAGCGCCGCCAGACAGTATCGGACAAATGGCTTGAACATGGCGCCGGCCTCAGAACACCACATCGAGGGCTGTGCTCAGCACCCCGATCGGCCGGCCCGGGCGGAAGCCCGGCTGCACATTGATGAAAGTTCCGGTCGAGCCGGAATGCGGCGTAACGCGGTCGTATTGCAGCTTCAGTGCGTAGCCCGGCCGCAGGTCCCAGCGCACGCCGGCGCTGACGGTATGCTGGCGCGGAATCGCCGCCAGCAGCTGGTTCAGGCCCGTATTCAACCTGGCGCCGGCCACCGCCTGCCGCGCCGGCACGCCGTCCAGGTCCAGGCCGGCCACGCGCGTCGCCTCGTTGGCATGCGCGCTGGAATACACCAGGTATGGCGTCAGGTCGCGCTGGCGATAGCCGGCGCTCAGGTAACCGACGGTCTTGTCGCCCAGGTAGGAATCCGCGTTCATGCGGCCGATTTCGCCCATCGCGAACCAGTGGCCCGGGTCGTAGCTGAAACCCGCTGCCGCCACCAGGGCGCGTTTGTGTTCCAGTTCATAGCGCTCGGCCAGCACGTCGCCCTGCATGCCGAAACCGCGCAAGCCGGCGAACAGCTCGCGCGCGATGTCGACACTCAGGTGCGTGCGCAGCAAGCTGGCGCGCAGCGTCAGGGCGCCGCTGACGGCGGTATTGGACAAACCGGTCAAGCCGTGCGCCCGCGCCCGCGCGCCCGGCGTGGCGGGAATGTCGGTGCGGCCGAAAAATACCTGCGTCACATGGTGCATGCCGCCGCCCTGCCAGCGATAGCTGACATCCACCCCATCACTGCTGGACAGCGGAATGGCGCCATACGATTCCACCGGCGGCCGCAGCCACGGCAAGGCATAGCCGATCTTGCGGTAGTCGCCGCTGAGGAACAGCGGCAGCGCGATGCGGCCGACGCGCAGGCTCAGGTCCGGCGTGGCCTGATATTGCAGGTTGGCCCATTCCAGCACCGGCGAATAGCCGTCGCGCAGGCCGCGTTCCGCTACCAGTTGCAGCACCGCCGACCAGCGGTGGTCAAAGCGCAGGTCGAGTTGCGCGCCGAGGCGGCTGTCGACGTGCGCGCTCCATGCGCGGCTATAGCCGGCGTCGCCGGGACTGAGGGCGTTGGCGGTGAAGTCCGCCTGATCGTTATTGCTGTGTACCGCCGCCAGCGTGCCGAAGCCGCTCAGGTTCCAGCTCGGCATGGCGTCGTCCACCACCTCCCCTGCCGGGGCTGCGGAGCAGCTCAGCATCATCACGGTCGCCGCAAGGGCGCGTTCTGGGGCAAGGTCGAACATCATCAATAATCCTGTCAGGTCCTCCCGCTTGCCATGCCGCGCACGGGCGAACGCCTGCCGCACGGTGGCAGCGTGTTTTTTAGGCTGGGAGGGAAAAGAGTGGGCGCACGGAGATTAGGTGCCCGTAAACTTTATACTGCATTAAGGAAACTGTCGATACCTAAAAGCAATGTACCGAAAGATTCTCTCCAAAAATCACACATTGGGATGATTTTTGCGCAACTTGCATGTCGGATGAATATTATTTCTGTTGCAGCGCTTGCATCAAATTGTCGAGGCTATAAGGTTTCAATAATAGCTGCGCGCGCTCCAGCGGCGCGCTCGGATGCTGGCCGCTGGCGTAAATAACGCGCAGCGCCGGACGGGCCGCGCGCGCCCGCGCCGCCAGCAGCTCGCCCGACATGTCCGGCAGCGAGATATCGGTCAGCAGCACATCCACCGGGTGGGCTTCCAGCAGCGCCAGCGCGGTGGCGGCGTCGCCGGCCGGCAGCACTGCGTGGCCGAGCAGTTCCAGCAGTTCGGCGGTGGTGTCGCGCAGTTCCGGTTCGTCCTCCACCAGCAGGATGCGGATGGCGCCGTCGGCCTGCTGCGGCGCCGGCGGCGACTCCGCCTGCAGTTGCAGCGCATGCTGGCGGTTGGCCAGCACATGCCGCACCTTGCGCGCCAGCGCTTCGCGCGTGTAGGGCTTGCCCAGCAAATCGACGCCGGCATCCAGCCGGCCGCCATGCACGATGGCGTTCTCGGTGTAGCCGGAGGTGAACAGCACCGCGATGCCGGGCTGCCGCTCGCGCGCCTTGCGCGCCAGGTCGGGACTGCGCAACGGCCCCGGCATCACCACGTCGGTGAACAGCAGGTCGATGTGGATGCCGCTGTCGATGATGCTCAGCGCACTGGCGGCGTCGCCGGCCTTCAGCACCTGGTAGCCCAGTTCGCCCAGCATCTCGACCACGGTGGCGCGCACGCCTTCGTCATCCTCCGCCACCAGGATGGTCTCCGAGCCGCCGATGACGGCGCGCGTTTCCGCCGCCTGCGGCGCGTCTTCCGCCTCGGTGGAGCGCGGCAGGTACAGCTTGACGGCGGTGCCGCAGCCCAGTTCGCTGTAAATCTTCACATGGCCGCCGGACTGGCGCGCGAAGCCGTACACCATCGACAGCCCAAGGCCGCTGCCCTTGCCTTCCGGCTTGGTGGAGAAGAAGGGATCGAAGGCCTGCTGCATCACCTCCGGCGTCATGCCGCTGCCGGTGTCGCTGACCGCGATCATCACATACTGGCCGGCTTCGACCTCGTGATGGGCGGCCGCGTAAGCGTCATCCAGCAGCGCGTTGCCGACTTCGATGGTCAGCTTGCCGACGCCGTCCATCGCGTCACGCGCGTTGATGCACAGGTTGAGCACCGCGTTCTCCACCTGCGCGGTGTCGATCAGCGTATGCCACAAGCCGCCCGAGATCACCATCTCCACTTCGATCTCTTCGCCCAGGCTGCGCCGCAGCATGTCCTCCATGCCGGCGATGAAGCGGCCGATCTTGACCACGCGCGGGTCGAGCGCCTGCCTGCGGCCGAAAGCCAGCAGATAGCTGGCCAGCTTGGCGCCCTTGCCGACGCCGGCCAGCGCGCTGTCGAGACGACGTTCGGCGCGCGGATTGCCGGCCACGTCGCCCGCCAGCAGTTGCAGGTTGCCGGAAATGACTTGCAGCAAATTGTTGAAATCGTGCGCGACGCCGCCGGTCAGCTTGCCGATGGCTTCCATCTTCTGCGCCTGCTGCAAGGCCAGCGCGGTGCGGCGCATTTCTTCCGCCGCCGCGCGTTCGGCGGTGATGTCGCGCCCCACCGCGTGCACGTAGCGCGCATCCGGCGCCGCAGTCCACGACAGGATGGCGTAGCCGCCGCCCTTGCGCAGCGTGCGGTTCTCGAAGCGGAAGGTGGTGGCGCCGCCGGCCAGCGTCGCCATCTCCGCCGCCGACGCCTGCAGGTCGTCCGGGTGTATCAGCGTGTACAGCGAGGTGCCCACCACTTCGGCCGGCTCCCAGCCCAGCAGCCTGGTAAAAGCCGGATTGATGGCGGTGATCCAGCCTTCCAGCTCCGCCACCAGCATCACGTCGGTGGAGTAGCGCCACATGCGGTCGCGCTCCGCCGTGCGTTCCGCCACCTGCTGCTGCAGCATGGCGGCGTTGGACTTCTGGTCGTGGATGTCGGTGTTGGTGCCGACCCAGCGCAGCACCACGCCTTGTTCATCAACAATCGGCAAGGCGCGCACCAGGTGCCAGCGCCAGGCGCCGTCGGCGCGGCGGATGCGAAACTCGGCTTCGAAGGTTTTGCCGGCGGCGATGGCCTGGTGCCAGCGCGCGGTGGCGGCGTCGCGGTCGTCGCCGTGCACCAGCTGGCGCCAGCGCTCGCGGTCCAGCGGCGCATCGCTGCCGGTGTAGCGGTAGATCTGGTCGTTGAACCATTCGACGACACCTTCCGCGTTTGAGGTCCACACCTGGGTCGGCATCGACTGCGCCAGCGTGCGGAAGCTGTTCTCGGCGGCGCGAACCTGCTCGCTCTCCTCACGCAGGCGGCGTTCGGCGGCCACCTTGGCCGTGGTCTCGATGACGATGGCCATCACGCCCACCGGCTGGCCCGCTTCGTTCAGGATCGGCGAATAATCGAGGTTCATCCACACCTGTTCCGGCCGGCCGGAACGGTGCAGCGTCAGCTCCTGGTCAACATAGGCCAGCGTGCCGCCGGCCAGGCCGACCTCCAGCACATGGTGGTTGAAGTCGGCCACCTCGGCCCAGCCCTCGCGCACATTGGCGCCCAGCAGCGTCGGATGGCGGCCGCCGGCAAACACCGAGTAGGCGTCGTTATAAATCATTACCCCCTGCTCGCCCCACAGGGTGACGATGGGCACCGGCGAGCGCAGGATCAGCGCCACGGTGGTCTTCAGCGATTGCGGCCAGCCCGTGATCGCGCCCAGCGCGGTCTTGCTCCAGTCGTGGGCAGCAATGATGTGCGCGAGTTGGCCGCCGCCTTGCAGGAATGGATAAGTCACGGATGGCAGATGAATAATCGGGTTGCTGGATTATAGCCGGGTCCCGATCCGGCAACCGCACACGACTGCAATCGTGCATTGCTACGCCGACAAATTTACGCTACCATGGTGAGAATAGGAATCATTATCATTCTAGAGACACATGGACATCCCTCAAGAGCTGCGCAAGCTCGGCCTGAAAGCCACCCTGCCACGGTTACGCATCCTGCAATTATTCCAGGAATCGAAGAGCAAACATCTGAGCGCGGACGATGTGTATCGCCTGCTGCACGATGAAAATATCGACATGGGCCTGGCCACCGTCTACCGCGTGCTGATGCAGTTCGCCGACGCCGGCATTCTGATCCGCCGCCATTTCGAATCGGTGGCGTCGGTGTTCGAGCTGAATGAAGGCAGCCACCACGATCACCTGATCTGCACCAATTGCGGCAAGATGGAGGAATTCCTCGACGCCGACATCGAGCAGCGCCAGGAAGCCGTGGCGGCGGAGCGCGGCTTCGTGCTGCACGAGCACTCGCTGTCGCTGTACGGCTTCTGCGGCGACTGCGCCGCCAGCATCAAGACGGTGGGCGGCAAGAAGCTGCGGCGCGCCTAGCTTCCTATACCAGGCCGGCGACGTAATTCAGACCGCCGCCAGCCGGCGCCATGCTGGCCGGCGCTGGCCGCGCCCTGGAACGTGCCGGCGCTGCGGCCGTCATCGGCATGTCGATCACCGTCAGTTCCTCGTCCGCCGTGCCGGTCAGCCTGAATACGCTGGAGCTGCGCGCCAGGCGCTCCGCCTGCTCCTGCAGCGACAGGATGGCGGCCAGCGACTCTTCCACCAGCGTGGCGTTCTGCTGCGTCACGCCGTCCATGCTGGCCAGCGTGCGGTTCACCAGTTGCAGGCCGAGACTCTGCTCGCGCGTGACATGGCTGATCTCCCCCATCAGCGACGCGCCGCGCCGCACGCCGCTCACCACATCGTCGATAGTGGCGCTGGCGTCCTTGACCGCCTGGCCGCCGCCGCCGACTTCCGCCAGCGAATGGCCGATCAGTTCCTTGATTTCCTTGGCCGACTGCGCGCTGCGCTGCGCCAGCGCGCGCACCTCGCTGGCCACCACCGCAAAGCCGCGTCCATGTTCGCCGGCGCGCGCCGCCTCCACCGCCGCGTTCAAGGCCAGCAGATTGGTCTGGAAGGCGATGCCGTCCATCAGGCCGACGATATCGCCGATGCGGCGCGACGAAGTGCTGATCCGTTCCATGGTGGTGGTCAGCGTCGATACCGCCGCTTCAGCCTCGCGCGCCACCGCCGCCGTCTGGTCCATCAGCTTGTAGGCTTGCTGCGCCTTGTCGGCGTTGTTGGCGACGGTGGTGGTCAGTTCCTCCACCGTGGCGGCGGTTTCCTCCAGCGTGGCCGCCTGGCCTTCGGTACGCTGCGCCAGGTCGCTGGTGCCGGCCGAAATCTGCGCCGAGGCGCTGGCGATGGTGTCGGTGCCGCTGCGCACCTGCGTTACCATGCGTTGCAGGTTGGCGCTCATCTGGTTCATGGCGCGCAGCAAGTCGCCGGTTTCATCGCGGCTGCCGGCTTCCGCCGCCACCTGCAAATCACCGTCCGCGACACGCCGCGCCACTTCCACCGCGCGCCCCAGCGGCAGCGCGATCATGCGCGCCACGCGGCCGGCCAGCAGCAAGCCAAGCACCAGCGCGCCCGCCATGAAACCGAAGATCAGGTGCCGCGCATGCAGATAGGTCTGGTCCGCCGACAGCGCCGCCTGCGCGCTGCCGGTTTCGCTGATCGCCACCAGCTGATCGGCCAGCGCCAGCGCTTCCGGCGCGGAAGCCGATTGCAGACGCGCGATGATTTCCTTCTCCTCACCGCCCTGCGCCAGCGCCGCATAGGCGTTCAGCGAACGTTGTACCTGCTCGGTCTCGCCGCGCGCCAGGCCGTATTTGATTTCCAGCGCGTGGCGCATCGACGGCGCCCAGTGGCGATCGATTTCATTGGTGACCCGGTTCAGCTCATACAGCTGGAACACCGAGAACACGCCGAGCGCCAGCATCATCGCCAGCACGACGGCCACCACCGCGCTCAGCTTGTTTGCAATTTTCAGGTTACGGAAGCAGTTCATGATCATCTCCTAATTATGCTGCCTGCAGTTGCAGGCTTCCTTCGAGGAAGTTCAGGGCGGATGCCGCCGGCAATGGACGGCTGTAGTAATAACCTTGTATTTCGTCGCAGCGCCAGTTGCACAACATGGCGCGCTGCGCTTCGGACTCGACGCCCTCGGCGATCACCGTCAGGCCCAGGCTGTGCCCGAGGCTGATGGTGGCCTGCACAATCGCGGCCTGCTCGCTTACCGCGTGCATATTGCGTACAAAGGACTGGTCGATCTTCAGCTTGTGGATCGGGAAGCGCGACAGATAGGCCAGGCTGGAATAGCCGGTGCCGAAATCGTCGATGGCCAGCTTCAGGCCCAGCGCGCGCAGGCGGTGCAGCAGGGCGATGGCCGCTTCGGCGTCTTCCACCATCACGCTCTCGGTGATTTCCAGCTCCAGGCAGGACGGGTCGGTATGGGTGGTGGCCAGCAGGTCTTCCAGGTGGGCCAGGAAGCCCGGCGCGGCAAACTGGCGCGGCGAAATGTTCACCGCCACCATCACGCGCTGGCCGGTTTCCGCCTGCCACACGCTGATCTGGCGGCACGCTTCTTCCAGCACCCAGTTGCCGATCGAGACGATCAGGCCAGATTCCTCGGCCAGCGGAATGAAGTCGGCCGGCGAAATCAGCTTGCCGTGACGGCGCCAGCGCAGCAGCGCCTCGAAGCCGATCAAGCCGCCGTCATGCAGCGATTGCTGCGGCTGATAATGCAGTTCCAGCTCGTCGCGTTCGATGGCGTGGCGCAGCAGCGCTTCCATGTCCAGCCGCTCGCCGGCTTCGGCGTTGAGCTGCTGCGAGTAGATCTCCACGCGGTCGCCGCCGGCCTTGCGTGCCGACTGTAACGCGGCGTCGGCATTGCGCAGCAAGGTGTCCGGATTGGCGCCGTGCTGCGGGTAGCTGACCGCACCGAGGCTCAGGGTGGTGTAGATTTCGTGGCCTTCGCAATCGTAGGGATTGCGCACCTCGTCACGCAGGCCGGACAAGGCGGCATTGAACGCCGGGTCGCTGCACTCCATGCGGAACAGGATGGCGAAATTGGCGCCGTCCAGGCGGAATACTTCACCGCCGCTGCGTTCCGCCGCGCCGCGTATCCGTCCGGCCAGGCCGATCATCACGCGGTCGCCGAAGGCGTGGCCGAAACCGCCGATAATGCGCGAGAAGCGGTCGATGGTGCCCAGCACCACCACATGCGGCACCGGCGGCAGCGTCGCCAGGCGCGCTTCAAAGCTGCGGCGGTGCGCCAGGCCGGTCAGCGGATCGTGGCGCGCCTGGTGGCTCAGCTCATCCTCGACCCGTACCCGGGCCCGGACGTGGTACAGCATGAACAGGCAGGTGATCAGCGCCAGCACGTCGAATACGTGCACCAGGCCGGTGATCCAGCTGATCGCGCGGTGCGCCATGCCGCCGTTGTCGTAGATCGCCGCCTCGACGCCTTGCTGCATGCTGTCGACGCGCAGCCGCAGCGTCTTGACCTCTTCGTTCATGGTGATCAGCACGGCGCGGGCGGCGGCCGGATCGTGGCCGACATGGCGTTCGAATTGCGGCGTCAGCGCGACGATGCGCTGGTAGGCGTCGCGCAGGGCGGCCAGCTCCGGGCCATCGCCCAGGCTGGGACGCAGTTGCTCCAGGGAGGCATCGAGTTCGCCGCGCCCCATGTTTTCCAGGAAGGTGAAGCGTTCCGGCGTGATCGATTCCGTAAACCGTTTGTCCAGCGCCAGCTGGTAGCGCAGCAAGGCGCTTTCGAAGTCGCCCAGATAACGCATCTGTGGAATGGCGCTGGTCAGCAGCGGCGTCTCGTTGCGGCGGATGTTGTGCGCGGTGCGCTCCATGAAAACCGATAGCGTGATGCTGGCGGTGATCACCAGCAGCAGCCAAATATAGATAAGTCGACGCGAACTGCTGATGGTGTGTTTCATGGAATTACTCCTCGGCGTGGGTCGGGAAGCTGCCGCTGGCCTGGGTCAGGCAACGCAGCAATTCGTTCGCTTCAAAGGGTTTGCTCAGGAAGCAGGAAGCGCCGCCGCTCAGGGCGCGCTTGCGCAGCGCGGTTTCCGGGAAGGCGGTCATCAGGATCAAAGGCAGCGGGTTGCCGTCGCGGCGCAGCTGTTCCAGCAGCTCGATGCCGCTCATGCCGGGCATCTGCAGGTCGCTGATGATGCAGTGATAATCGCCCAGCGAACCGGAGGCCAGCAGCGCCAGCGCCGAGTCGTAGGCGTTGGCGGCGTAGCCGTAGGAGCGCAGCAGGCTGCGCAAGCCTACGCGCACAGCCTCGTCGTCGTCAACGATGGCAAGATTGCAAAATTGTGGATCCGGATAAGACACTGGCTAACTCCCTTGAACGAACGGCGCCTCGCGGCCGTTCAGCGCATGGGAGAAAGATACAGTCCGGGACTAATTCGGAAAATTATACAAGGGTATAGGTGCGGGTATAGGTGCGGGTATAGGTGCGGTAGACCTAGGCCAGGCCCAGGGTCTCGGCCATGCGTACCAGGTCGGCGAAGGTTTTGGCCTGCATCTTGCGCATGGCGTTGCCACGATGGATCTTGACGGTGATCTCGCTAGTGCCCACTTCGCCGGCGATCTGCTTGTTCATCAGGCCGCGCGCGGCCAGCGCCATGATTTCGCGCTCGCGCGGGGTCAGCGTCGCATAGCGCGCGGTGACGCCGTTTTTGGCCTGGTCGCGCTGGCGCCGCTCGCAGTCGGCCGCCAGCGCGGTATGGATGGCGTCCAGCAGGTCCTGGTCACGGAACGGCTTGGCCAGGAAATCGACGGCGCCGGCCTTCATCGCCCGCACCGACATCGGAATGTCGCCATGGCCGGTCATGAAGATGATCGGCAGCGCCACGCCATCGCGATTCAGCTCGGCCTGGAAATCCAGGCCGCTGACGCCCTGCAGGCGCACGTCCAGCAGCAGGCAGCTGGTCAGCTCCTTGCGCGGCTCGGCCAGAAAGGCCGCCACCGACGGAAAGCTGGCGACCTGCATGCCGACCGAACGCAGCAGGCTGGAAATGGCGGCGCGCAGCGGCGCCTCGTCGTCGACGATGTAGATCAGGGCGTCGGAATAATCAATCTGGTGCATGAACGGGCAAGGTGAAGAGAATGGTGGCGCCGGCCACCGGACTGTCCGGCGCCGGCTGTTTGACCCAGATGCGGCCGCCGTGGTTTTCGATGATCGAGCGGCAGATCGGCAAGCCCATGCCCATGCCGTCTTCCTTGGTGCTGTAGAAGGCTTCGAACAGGCGCGGCACCGCGCTGGCCGGGATGCCGGGGCCGGAATCGCTGACGCTGACCTGCAGCGCGCCATCGGCGTTGTGCTGGGTTTGCACCGTCAGCACCGCCTGGCCGGGGTGGCAGGCATGCATCGCCTGCACCGCGTTCATCAACAGGTTGATCAACACCTGCTGCAGCTGCACGCGATCGCCGTTGGCCGGCGGCAGGTCCGGCGCCAGGCCGAGCATCAGCGCCACCTGATGGGTATTGAGTTCGCGCCGCACCATGTCGACGCTCTCCTCCACCACCGCTTTCAGGTCCAATTGCACATACTGCGGGTCGCTGCGGCGCGCCAGCGCGCGGATGCGCCGGATCACGCCGGTGGCGCGGGCGCTGGCCTCAAGGATGCTGGCGACGCTGGCCTTGGCCTCGTCCAGTTCCGGCTGCGGGCGGTTCAGCCAGCGCAGGCAGGCCTCGCCGTTGGTGGAGATGGCGGCCAGCGGCTGATTGACTTCGTGGGCGATCGAGGCGGCCAGCTCGCCCAACATGGTGACGCGGGTGGCGTGCGCCAGCTGCACCTGCGAGCGGTGCAGCGCCTGTTCGGCCAGCACCGCCTCGGTAACATCGGTCAGCGCGCCCAGGTACTCGCATTCGCCGTCGCGGGTGTGGCTGGGGCGCGACAGCACATGCACATATTTCAGCTCGCCGTCCGGCATCAGCAGCCGGTGGCGGACGTCGATCTCGCCTTCGCAGCGCAGGGTGCGGTCGATCGCCGCCTGCACGATGGCGCGATCTTCCGGCGCGGTGTGCGCCAGTACCCGCGCCATGGTCGGCTCGACGTCCAGCGGATAGCCGTAGATGCGCGCCGCCTCGTCGGACCAGTACATCTCGCCGCCGGGCGCCTTGAAACTGAAGCTGCCGGTCTTGCTGATGCGCTGCGTGCCGGCCAGGAAGGCCTCGCTGCGGCGCAGCGCCTCCTCGCGGGCCAGCAGCGCATTGGTGGCGGCCTGGCCGCGCAGCACCAGCACCGCCGTGACGCCGATCGCCAGCAGGCCGACCAGCAGGCGCCCGGAAGCGGCGCCGGAGAAGACTTCGCTGTGGGTCAGCGCATAGGACAGGAAAGTGAGCAGCAGGCAGCCGCCGGTCGCCAGCAGCACGCCGCGCCGCTGCCAGATGCTGGCCGATAGCAGCACCACCACCACGTACATGACGGCGATGGCCATGTCCAACGGTGAAAAAGTGTCGATCGCGAAGATCAACAGCATCAGAACAATCAACAGCGCCGACATCCAGGGGGTGCGGGGTACCCGTAACATGCCTATCCTTTTTGGTTATATTGGCAATCCCACGGGATTATAGTGTGGTTTGTCGCCACTCGCACCCTATACACCTGTATATGGCAGAATAACGCCTCCCTAAACCGAGGTATAGTGCCGCCGACGCCGCATTTCCGGTACGCTGGCTGTATTCCTGTACGGGAGAGACACCGTGAAATTATATGAAACGCTGGCGGCCGATATCGCCAGCCAGATTGCGCAGGGCGTCATCCGCGAGGGCGAGAAGATCCCCTCGGTGCGCCAGACCAGCCAGCACCACAACCTGAGCGTCTCGACCGTCATCCGCGCCTTCCTGCTGCTGGAGAGCCAGGGCCTGATCGAGAGCCGGCCGCAATCCGGCTATTTCGTGCGCCGCAAGCCGGCGGTTCATGCCACGCCCGTGTCCAGGCCTTCGGCCGGCGAACCGCAGGCGCCGGCCGCCATGGCGCGCGGCGAAACGCTGGACACCAGCGAATTCGTGCTGACCACGCTGCGCTCGATCAACCAGGGCAGCGTGCCGCTAGGCTCGCCCTACCCCGACCCGGCCACCTTCCCGTGGGCGCGGCTGAATCAATACGCCAACAGCCTGGCGCGCCGCGTCGGCCAGCTGGGCATGACGGCCGATCTGCCGCCGGGGAATCCCGAACTGATACGCCAGATTGCCCGCCGCCACCTGGAAAACGGCCTGCCGGTGGACGCCGGCGAGATCATCGTCACCACCGGCGCCACCGAGGCGCTGAACCTGTGCCTGCAGGCGGTGGCGCGGCCGGGCAGCGTGATCGCGGTGGAATCGCCCACCTACTACGCGCTGCTGCAGGCGGTCGAGCGCATGCGCATGCAGGTGGTGGAGATCGACACCGATCCGGCGCAAGGCATCAACCTGGATACGCTGGAACGCGCCATCGTCGAAAAAGGCGTGGCGGCCTGCATCGTCATGCCCAACTTCCAGAATCCGCTGGGCTTCCAGATGAGCGATGCGCGCAAGCGCGCGCTGGTCGAACTGCTGGCCAGGCACGACGTGCCGGTGATCGAGAACGATGTCTATCACGAGCTGTATTACGGCGACGTGCATCCGACCTCGCTGAAGAACTACGACACGCGCGGCCTGGTCCTGCACTGCAACTCGTTCTCCAAGACGCTCAGCCCGGCCAACCGCATCGGCTGGGCGCTGCCGGGCCGCTACCGCTCGCAGGTGGAAAAGCTGAAGTTCCTGAATACGCTGAACACCCCCGCGCTGCCGCAGCTGGCCATCGCCGAGTATCTGAAGCACGACGGCTACGACTACCATCTGCGCAAGCTGCGCAAGACCTATGCGCAGAACGCCAATATCCTGACGGCGGCGGTGCTGCGCTTTTTCCCGGCCGGCACCCAGGTAAGCACGCCGATGGGCGGCTATCTGCTGTGGGTCAACCTGCCGGCCGGCGTGCGCGCGCTGGAGCTGTATGCGCGGGCGCAGGAGCGCGGCATCAGCGTCGGCGCCGGGAATATCTTCGCCACCGGCGACACCTTCCAGCACTGCATCCGCCTCAATTACAGCTATCCGTGGAGCGCGGAGTTCGAGGCGGCGGTGCGCACACTGGGCCTGCTGGCCGGCGACATGGTCAACTGTACTCCCCGCAAAAAAGCCCATCTGTAGCCGTCCGGGCCGGGTGGCCGCGCTTATTCTGGGAGCATCCCCCCCTACTGGATGAACCCTCATGAAAACCGCTCGCATCAAGGTCGCCAATCTGCTGGTGACCGGCTTCGGCCTGATTTGCCTGTTCCTCGCCGCCGCCATTGCGCTGGGCCTGTCCGAACAAGCCAAGCTGAATGCCACCACCGCCACCATCGCCGACGACCGCTGGCCGAAGATCGAGCTGGCCACCGACGTGCGCCTGCGCGTGACCGATATCGCCGTCTCGCTGCGCAACCTGATGCTGAGCGCCGATCCCGCCGTGCGCCGCCACCAGATCGAAAGCATCGACGGCTACCGGCGCGACGCCGACGCCAGGCTGGCGGAGCTGGACCGGCGGGTGGTGACCGCCACCGGCCGCGCCGCGCTGGAGAAGGTGCGCGCGGCCTACCAGGAGTACGCCGTCGGCCAGCAAAAGCTGATCGCGCTGGTGCAGGCGGGACGCGACGAGGAGGCGCGCGCCTATCTGAATACCCATGTGAAGCCGATGCTGCAGGCGTGCCGCGAGACGCTGGCCGCGCAGATCGGCAACGAGGTGACGCTGATGCGCGCGGCGCGCGAGGAGGCGGCGCATGCCTACACTTCCACCCAGGCGAAGATGCTGGCGCTGGGCGCGGCCGCGCTGCTGATTTCGCTGAGCATCGCCGCCGCCATCATCCGCCGCTTGCGGCGCGACCTGGGCGGCGAGCCGGATCAGGCGGCGCGCACCGCCGCCGGCATCGCCGACGGCGACCTGACGCAGGCGATCGCGCTGCGCGAAGGCGACCGCAGCAGCATGCTGTACGAGATGGAGCATATGCGCGATAACCTCAGCATGCTGGTGTCGCAGGTGCGCAGCGACACCGAAATGATCGCCTCCGCCTCCGGCCAGATCGCCAGCGGCAACCTGGATCTGTCGGCGCGCACCGAACAGCAGGCCTCCAGCCTGCAGGAAACCGCCGCCGCGATGGAGGAGCTGACCGTCACCGTGCAGCAGAACGCCGACCACGCGGCGCGCGCCAATGCGCTGGCGCTGCAGGCGTCGGCGGCGGCCGGCAAAGGCGGCCAGGAGGTGGCCGCCGTGACCGCGCGCATGGAAGCGATCCGCTCGTCCGCCGCGCAGATGGCCGACATCATCGGCCTGATCGACGGCATCGCCTTCCAGACCAATATTCTGGCGCTGAATGCGGCGGTCGAAGCCGCGCGCGCCGGCGACGCGGGACGCGGCTTTGCGGTGGTGGCGGGTGAAGTGCGCCAGCTGGCGCACCGCTCGTCCGAGGCGGCGCGCGATATCGGCGCGCTGATCAAGGCGGCGGTGGAGCAGGCCGGCGCCGGCGATCAGCAGGTGCGCGCGGCGTCCGCCGCGATGCGCGACATCGTCGCCAGCGTCGCCCAGGTGGAAGAGATCATGGGCCAGATCAAGCACGCCAGCGCCGAGCAGCACGCCGGCATCGTCGCCTGCAGCCAGGCCGTGGTGCAGATGGACCACGGCACCCAGCAGAACGCCGCGCTGGTCGAGCAAGTCGCCGCCGCCGCGCAAGCGCTGAGCGAACAGTCGGCGCAGCTGGAAAGCGCCGTCTCCCGCTTCAAGCTGGCGCCCGCCGCCGCCACGCCGACGGCGGCGCCCCGCCCGGCGGCGGTCCAGCCACGGCGCGCGCTGCCGCCAGTCTTCAGCCGCAGCCAGGCGACGCCGCACAGGCCGCCGCGTGCCGCGCTGCGCGTGGTCGGCGGCACGGAGCGCACATGATGGGCGCCGCTCCCGCCGAACAAGCGTTACGCGCGGTCGTGGTCGACGGCAGCGGCACCGACCTGGAAGCCGCGATCGCGCAATGCCGGCTGGCCGGCATCATCGTCAACGGCTGGTCCGACTGCGCCGCCGGCGCGCTGGAACTGATCGAATCGCTGCCCTATCCGCCGGACCTGGTCATCATGGAGCTGAACCTGCCGGACATGGACGGCGCCGGCCTGCTGCAAGCCCTGTCCATGCTGGAACCCGGACTGCCGGTCATCATCACCAGCCGCCACAGCGCGCGCCTGCACGACGCCGCGCTGACCTTGGCGGACGCAATCGGCCTGGAAGCCCTGGCCGCCCTGCCCAAACCCCTGCAAGCCGACGCCCTGCGCGAAGCGGCCATCGGCTGCCAGCCGGCAGCCGTCCGCACCGCAGCGGCGCTGGCCTCGGCCGCGCACAAACGCCAGCAGTGCGGCGCCGCCGAACCGCGTCCCGCCGCCGGCGAAATCCTCAGCGGACTGCAAAGCCGCCAGTTTGAACTGTACTACCAGCCCAAGACCTGCCTGTACGATGGCTCGCTGCGCGGCGCGGAAGCGCTGATACGCTGGCGTCACCCGCAACACGGCCTGCTGTCGCCGGCCTGCTTCCTGCCGCAAACCGAAGCCGCCGACCTGGTCGACGTGCTGACCATGGAAGTCCTGCGCCTTGCCCTGAGCGACTGGCGCCAGTGGCATGCCGATGGCCTGACGCTGCCGCTGTCGATCAATCTGTCGCCCTTGTCGCTGGCCGATCCGCATCTGTCGGAACAGCTGATCAAGGCGGTCAACCAGGCCAACGTGCCGCCGCGCGCCATCACCTTCGAAATCATCGAACACCGGGAAATCGCCGACCTGGCGACCGCCCTGCGCATTCTCATCAAACTGCGCATGCACGGCTTCGGCCTGGCGCTGGACGACTACGGCGCCGGCCACGCCTCGCTGCTGCAGCTGTCGCGCTTCCCCTTCACCGAACTGAAACTCGACCACCGCCTGATACACGGCGCCCACAAGCGGCCGCACATGCACACGCTGCTGCGCCACGCCCTCGCCTCCGCCCATGAACTGGGCGTGACGACGGTAGCGGAGGGAATCGAAATGGAACAGGACCGCCAGCTGCTGCGGGAACTGGGTTGCGACCAGGCGCAAGGCTATCTGATCGCGCGCCCCATGCCGGCGGCAGCGCTGCCGCTGTGGCACGAGAAATCGGCGCCTGCCGGTAAAACCAGCGGCACCGTGATCCAGCTGCGTCCTTAAGAGCATTCCTTTATACACAATGGTTCAACTGTAAGACGAGTGCGCTTCTCGTAGCGCCTCGGCGGCAAGACGTACTTTCATAAGCCCGTTCCATATTGCTTTTACCCCAGGTTCGCCATCGCTTTTACGTCCCAGGAATCCACCACGCCGAGCGATTAGTCTCAGCACCTCATTGAGTCCAGGTTTCTCAGGTTGCTGGACTTTGGTCAGCAGATATGCAGCCTTGATTTCTGCCCAGTCAAAGAAATCCTTTGCGTCCGAATCGGGGCAGGTACGGCCCAAACGCATCAGATGGATGTCAAACAGCATTTCAATTTCCCAACGAGCTCGATACCAGTCAATCATTTCCTGCGCATCGGCCAGCGAGGCGGCGCAGCGGTTGGTTAGCAAGCGCCACTCAACCGGCTTGGTGCCGGGAGGCGCGTCGACTTCCCGCGCCACGATGCAGGTAACGCTAATCGGCCCTGCCTTACCGCCGGCCAGTTCCAACCTGTGCAGCCAAATTTTCTGCCGTACTGGCCGCTCTTTGACGCCATGACGAGATGCCATCGTGAAGCAAATTTCACCTATTGGCATTGTCGCCGTGGTGGCATCCCACAACTTGTCGCCCTCTGGCAAACAGCGATTGTGCGCAGCGCGTACCAGCCAATCGGCCGGCGCATCAAGTTCCTTGGCGCGGCGCATCAGCGGTAGCAAATCCGCTTCGTGGTCGGCGACATACACCAGCCGGGTTTCTGGCATGGCGCCCGCCATTTCGGCGATGCGCTCATAGCCTTCGACCCAGCGCACGCTTTCCTTCGGCCCGCCACGCTTACCTGCTGCGTCCTTCTTTTCCCGCGCCCACATCCAGGCATCGAGTACGCCCAACGCTTCGCGCTCGGGCGTGACGGCGTAGGTCGGATGGAGATACATGCCGCGTTGACACTCATAACTTAGCGGCCCTAAACCGGCAACATCCTCGCTCGCTTGTTAAGGCGGGCGTCGCCGAGGTCCAACTACGCAAATTCCGTACTTGCCCAGTGCTCTGATGCTATCGTCAACGCGCCACCCAAAAGATGAGAGTAAACGCGAAATCGCGGATGTTTACAAGGGAAAAGTTCGGCCGTGTCTGCCATGCTCAGTCGAAGTCCACCTCAGACTTGTGTATAAGGGAATGCCTTAAGAGATGTTGTAACGCTCGCAAGGCTCGATCTGCTGCGGCAGCTCTTCGCCGCATTGCTCCAGCAGGGAGCGTTCGATATTGCGGGTCATGGCGTTCAGAGCCAGGCAGTTAGGATCGGTGCCGAACGGCTCCGAGATTTCCTGCGCAATCGCCTCCAGCGCAAACAGCGTATAAGCGACAAACACACAAATCAGCGGCGTCGCCACGCCCAGATCCGCCACCAATCCAAACGGCAGCATGAAGCAGTACAGATACACCGTGCGGTGCACCAGCACGCCGTAGGCAAACGGAATCGGCGTATTGGAAATGCGCTCGCAGCCGCCGACGGCAGCCGCCAGCTCGCTCACCTGCGCATCCAGCAACCATAACAGCGGTTCACCCTCGCCGCGCTTGCGGCCGGCGCGCGCCAGCATCAGGCGAATGCGGTCCAGCAGCGCCACGGGAATGTACTGCATGCCGCGCAGCTCCTCCACCTCTTGCTTCGACAGATAGCGCGCCAGGTCTGCGGACGGATCGGTATGGCGCAACTGGTGGGTCAAGGCGTAGACAAAGGCGATCAGCCGCTGCACGAACAGCTTGCGCTCGAAGCCCTCGCCGTCTTCGGGAAGATAATTGATTACCTGCGAAGTCAGCGCGCGCGCCGCGATCAGGATGCGGCCCCAGATCTGGCGCGCCTCCACATAGCGGGCATAGGCGGCGTTGTTGCGGAACGCCAGGAAGATGGCCAGGCTGACGCCGACCAGCGGAAACGGCACCGTATCCAGCGGGATCTTGGCCCCGAGGATATGGCCGCCGGTGAAAACCGCCAGCATGCTGATCGCCAGAATGATCAGCAGCTGCGGCACTATGGTCTTGAGTACGGAGCCATCCCACACGAACAGCATCCGCAACCAGTTGGTTGGCGGACGGATGATCATGATGCTACCGCAGGCGTCAGCAGGACGGGAATCGATTTCGACGTCGGCGTGCCGGCGCCATCGGCCACGCTGGTCAGCGGCACCAGCGCATTGGTCTCCGGGTAGTAGGCGCCGATGCAGCCGCGCGGGATGTCATACGCCACCAGCCTGAAGCCGTCGGCGCGGCGCTCAATGCCGTCGTCCCACACGCTGCGCACATCCACCCAGTCGCCGTCCTTCATGCCCAGCATGTCGATATCGGCCTGGTTGATGAAGATCACCCGGCGCATGCCGAACACGCCGCGATAACGGTCATCCAGCGCATAGATGGTGGTATTGTACTGGTCGTGCGAACGGGTGGTCATCATCACCATCAGCCGCTCGCCATACTGGGCGCGGGCGCGGCGGATCGGCGTATCCAGCGCGATCTTGTGCGGCACAAACTGCGCCTTGCCGCTGGCGGTCTCCCATTCGCGCTCGCGCGAGGCGACCCTCAGGTGGAAGCCGCCCGGCCTGGCGACGCGCGCGTTGTAATCGTAGAAGTCATCGAAGACCTGCTCGATATCGTCGCGGATCAGCGCATAGTCGTCGCGGTAGGCCTGCCACTTCAGGTGATAACGCTCGCCCAGCGTGGCCTCCGCCATGCGCGACACAATCGCGATCTCCGACAGCAGGTCCGGCGACGCCGGCTTGTTCAGCCCAAAGGAAATGTGCACCATGCTCATCGAGTCCTCCACCGTCACGCCTTGCGGCACGCCGTTCTGCGCATCGATCTCGGTGCGGCCCAGCGTCGGCAAAATCAGCGCCTTGCGGCCGTGGATCAAGTGGCTGCGATTCAGCTTGGTGGCGATCTGCACCGTCAATTCGCACGACTGCAGCGCCTTGAAGGTCAGCGGCGTATCCGGCGTGGCCATGGCGAAGTTGCCGCCCAGGCCGATGAATACTTTCACCTTCCCTTCGGCCATGGCGCCAATCGTGGCCACCACGTCGTAGCCATGATGACGCGGCGGCGCGAAGCCGAACACGCGCTCCATGCGGTCGAGGAAGGCGTGCGTCGGCTGTTCCTCGATGCCCATGGTGCGGTCGCCCTGCACGTTCGAATGGCCGCGCACCGGGCACAGGCCAGCGCCCTGGCGGCCGATCTGCCCGCGCATCATCATCAGGTTGGACAGCATCTGTATCGTCGGCACCGAGTTCTTGTGCTGCGTCAGGCCCATGCCCCAGGTGGCGATCACGCGCTCGCCGCGCATGAAGACCTCCGCCAGCGCCTCGATCTGCGTGCGCGGGACACCCGACTCCTCTACCAGCAAAGCCCATTTTTCGGCGCGAAGATCACGCGCAAATTCGGCAAAGCCGGTGGTGTGACTGTCGATAAACTCGATGTCCAAGACACGCTTGACGCCAATCAGCACCGCCCTGTCGTCCATTTCCAGCACCCGTTTGGCGAGCGCCTTGATCAGCGCAAAATCGCCGCTCAGCCTGGGCTGGATGAACATGGAGCTGATCGGCGTGCTGGACATGGTCAGCATTTCGACCGGATGCTGCGGGCTGGCAAACCGTTCCAGCCCGCGCTCGCGCAGCGGATTGATGGAGACGATGGTCGCGCCGCGCCGCGCGCATTCGCGCAGCTCGCCCAGCATGCGCGGGTGGTTGGTGGCCGGATTCTGGCCGAAGATCAGCAACGTATCGGCGTGCTCGAAGTCGTCCAGCGTCACCGTTCCTTTGCCGATGCCGACCGTGCCGGGCAAGCCGCGGCTGGTCGCTTCGTGGCACATATTCGAGCAATCGGGGAAGTTGTTGGTGCCGTAGGCACGCACGAACAGCTGGTACAGGAAGGCCGCTTCATTGCTGGCGCGGCCGGAGGTGTAGAAGGCGGCCTGATTCGGATCGTCGAGTGCGTTCAGTTCATCGGCAATCAGCTTGAAAGCATCGTCCCAGCCGACCGGCGCATATTTGTCGCTAGCCGGATCGTAGACCATCGGCTGCGTCAGGCGGCCGTGCTGCTCCAGCTCATAGTCGGACTGCCGCAACAGCTCCGTCACCGTGTGCGCAGCAAAAAATTCCGCCGTTACGCGCTTGCTGGTCGATTCCGCAGCCACCGCCTTGACGCCGTTCTCGCAAAACTCGAAGGTGGACGCATGTTCGCGGTCCGGCCAGGCGCAGCCGGGACAATCGAAGCCGTCCGGCTGGTTCTGCGCAAACAGCGACTTGTAATTGACGCCGCTGACGCGCTCCTTGAACAGGTTGATCGCCACATATTTCAATGCGCCCCAGCCTGCGGCCGGATGGTGGTAAGGTTCGATACGTCCGTTATTTTCTGCCATGCTGATACTCCTTAGATTGACATATCGAGCATAGCTTCCTGCTGCAAACGGGAAGGAGCACAGTAGCCACCGGTGTCGGGGAGCACAGCCAGTTCAGCCAGCGGCGCCGCGCGGCCGAACAGATAACCCTGGAAGGCATTGCAGCCAAAGGCCTCCAGCGCCGACCACTGTTCGCGCGTTTCCACGCCTTCCTCCACCACCGCCAGGTCCATGCTGTACGCCAGCGTGATGATGGCGCGCACGATGCTGGACGCATGCCGCGTGTGCAGCATGTCGTGCACGAACGAACGGTCGATTTTCAGCTGATCGATCGGCAGCAGCTTCAGGTAGCTGAGCGAGGAATAGCCGGTGCCGAAATCATCCAGCGCAAAGCCGACGCCATGCGCTTTCAAGGTTGTCATCTTTGCGATAACGTCATCCATGTCGGTCAGCAGCATGCTCTCGGTCAGCTCCAGCTTGAGCTGACGCGGATCGGCGCCGGTGCGCTCCAGCACTGCCAGCACCTGATCGACAAAAGCCGGCTGACGGAACTGGCGCGCGCTGACGTTGACCGCCATCGTCAGGTGCGCGCTGTCCGGCGAAGTGCACCAGCAGACCAGCTGGCGGCAGGCCGCTTCCAGCACCCATTCGCCCAGCTCCACGATCAGGCCGGACTTCTCGGCCTGCGGGATGAACTCGCCCGGGCCGATCAGACCGCGTTGCGGATGCTGCCAGCGCAACAGCGCTTCCACGCCGGTGACGCGGCCGGTATTGTCCACCACCGGCTGGAAGTACAGGCGCAGCTCATCGCGTTGCAGGGCGAAGCGCAGGTCCGCTTCCAGCGTGGCCGATGCGTCCAGCGCCACCTGCATGTGCGGATCGAAGAAGCGGAAGGTGGCGCGGCCGGCGGCCTTCGCCTCGTACATCGCCATGTCGGCCTGGCGCAGCAGGTCGTTGATGGTGTGGTGCTCGGCGCCGAACAGCACCACGCCGATGCTCGGTGTGCTGCGCAGTTCATGCGCCTCCAGCGTGTAGCCGCGGCTCAGCGAATCCAGCACCTTGCCGGCGACTGCGGCGGCGTTGCCCATGGCCTGCTGCTGGTCCGCACCCAGGTCTTCCAGCAAAATCACGAACTCGTCGCCGCCCAGGCGCGCCACAGTGTCGGTTTCGCGCGTGACCTCGGTCAGGCGGAAGGCCACCATCTCCAGCAGGCGATCGCCCATGTCATGACCCATGGTGTCGTTCAGCGACTTGAAGTTATCCAGATCGACAAACAGCACCGCGCCATGGCTGCCGCCGCGCGCCGCCTTGGCGATGGCATGGTGCAGACGGTCCAGCAGCAGGCGGCGGTTCGGCAGGTTAGTCAGGCCGTCGTAGAACGCCAGGTGGGCGATTTCGGCTTCCGCCAGCTTGCGCGCGCTGATGTCCATGCGTGTGCCCAGCATGCGCAGCGGCTTGCCGTCGGCGGCGCGCTCCACCACCCTGCCCCTGGTCTGCACCCAGATCCAGTGGCCGGCGCGGTGCCGCATGCGGTACTCGGCTTCGAAGGAGCGCGAGCTATCCGCCAGATGGGCGGCCAGCGCCGACTCCATGCCCGGAATATCGTCCGCCTTGACCATGCTGCGCCATTCCATCGCGCCGCTATTCAGTTCCTCCCGCGTGTAGCCCAGCATGGCGGCGGCGCGGCCGTCGACAATCCGGTGGTCCTCCGACATGCGCCATTCCCACAAGCCGAGATTGGCCCCGTTCAGCGCCAGTTCGATTTTTTCAGCGGCGGCGGCCTGCTCGTCCTCGCGTGCAGCCGCCAGCGCGTCCAGCACCTTGCGGCGGCGCTGCACCAGCAGTAGCGCGCCGCTGGCGGTCAGGCCGAACACCAGCCAGGCCACGCCGCAAGTCCAGGCCATGCGGTGCCAGCCGGTGGCGATCAGTGCCTGGTTGCGCCCCAGGCTGACCACCAGTGTCTTGTCCAGACCAAGGCCGCGCAACAGCATGGTGCGCTGGACCACCAGCCGCTGTTCGCCGCTCGGCGCGGTCCCTTCCAGCACCGTCTCCGAGCGGTGGCTGTTCTGATGGCGCACAAAGAAGGGATCGGCCGCCGCGCTGGTGTTGCGCATGGCCGCCGGATCGGCGGGCACAAACAGGATACGCCGGCCGCTGTCCTCGGTGATGGCGCTGTTCATGTCCGGCGCATACAGGGCGGAGCGCATGACGGCGTCAAAGTATTCGGGATTGAGGATGGCGCTGACCGCGCCGTTGTTGGCGCCGTCGGTACCAATAAACGCCATCGACAGCTTGATGTTGAACACCCCCGGCGTGTTCTCATAGGGCTGCGACAGGTACAGCGTATCCCGGTCGCGCATGCGTTCCACGTGACTGGTGTAGTTGCGGTCATCCAGGCGGCTGTCGCGCAGGTCGTCGTCGGACATCTCGATCATGCCCTTGCGGTCCAGCACCAGCAGCGCACGCACGCCGGGCATGGCGCGCTTCAGCGATTGCAGCAGCGTGCGGCGGCATTCCACGGCACAGTTGTCGCCGGCGCGCAAGGTGTCGCGCACGCTGTCCAGCGCACTGCGCACGCCTTCCAGCTGGTGACTCAGGTTCTCGTCGATGATCAGCGTCTGCAGGCGCATGCGCTCGATATTGGACGTCATCAGCAGCGCGCGCTCGTTCCATACAAAGTAAGCGATCAGCAGGCCGCTGAGCGCCAGCACAAACCCCAGCATCAGCCACTCGGCTGCCATGGTGCGAAAACCGGGCAGCTTCTTGTAGTGTTTGACAAACATAACTCCTCCCTGATTGACACATGCGCCAATATAGAATCGGGAAGGGTTTAGCGAAATTGCACCTTCGTATGCAAACTCATACCAAGGTTTAGCTTGCTATTCGCAAGTTGCCTGGCGCCGGTGATTGACCGTCCGTCCTTGACCGGCAAGTAGCGATATAACAACGGCTGCGTGATACCGGTCTCTTGGGCCAGCCCGCGCGTGCTAGCATTGCAGCCGTGCCTGGCGAAATGGCTGACGGCCCTGGCGAGATTGTCGTCGCAGGCGGGTGTGTATCTCGCCATAATTATCGGTCGATCACGTATCGTTCATGAACTTCATTCGCCGTCATCTTCTCTGCGCGCCTTTGCTGGCTGCGTTTCCCGCTGTAGCGGCGCCAGCCCCGCTGCGCATGGTGGTGATAGACCTGATGCCATGGGCCGGACGCAAGAACGATGGACAGCTGGTGGGTGTCGCGGTCGATTTCGCCGCGCTGCTGTCATCCGCGAGCGGCCTGCCGATCGTCACCCGTGCCGTGCCCTTCGCGCGCGCGATCGCCATGTTGAATAGCGGCGAGGCGGACCTGATGATCGCCATCGCCGCCAGCAGCGACCACACGCTGCCCGCGCCCCTGGCCACCGTGGGCACGGAAGATGTCGTCATCGTCGCCCCGCGCGGCGCAAACCACGCCGGCGCCGATGCGCTATGCGGCCGCAAGATCGCGCTGCTGCGGCGGGCCAGCTTTGCGCGCTCGCTGCATGCGTGCATCGAGCGCTACGAAACCAATAGCTATGAACAAGGCTTGCGCATGCTGCGCCAGGGGCGCGTGGACGGTGTCGCCGGCGTCCGCTCCAGCATGGATTACGCCATTCGCCAGATCGGCCTCAAGTCATCCGATTTCAGCGCGCCGCTGGTGCTCGGCCAGGCCGACATCTCTCTCTATCTTGCGCCCCATGCCGCCACGCCGCAACTGGCGGCCCGTCTGCAACAGGCGTGCGCGCAGCTGCTGCGTCAAAAGCAGATGCCGGCGCTGATCGCGCAGTACCGCCTAATTCAATAGCAATGGCCGGCGTGGCGCGGCACCGCTGTGCGACAACCGGAACACCCCCACGCAACTGGTCAGATGGCTGGCCTGATCCTGCATGCTGCCAGCGGCAGCCGCCGCCTGTTCCACCAGCGCCGCATTCTGCTGCGTCACCGTATCCATCTCCGTAATCGCCTGATTGACATGGCCGATACCGGTGCTTTGCTCGCGCGACGCGTCGCTGATGGCGGCCATGATCGCCGTCACGCGCGACACGCTATGCAGCACCTGCTGCATGGTGCTGCCGGCCTGCTCGACCAGCGTCTGCCCGGCGGAGATGCTGGCCACCGAATTATCGATCAGCTGCTTGACCTCGCGCGCGGCGGCCGCACTGCGCTGCGCCAGATTGCGCACCTCGCTCGCCACCACCGCGAAGCCGCGCCCCTGGTCGCCCGCGCGCGCCGCCTCCACTGCCGCGTTCAATGCCAGAATATTGGTCTGGAAGGCGATACCATCGATCACGCCGATGATATCCACCACCCGGTTGGAGGCGCTATTGATGTCATCCATGGTGTGAATCACGCGGCCGATCACCTCGCCGCCCTGTTGTGCCACCTGCGCCGTGGTTTGCACCAGTTGATTGGCCTGATGCGCGTTCTCGGCGTTCTGGCGCACGGCGGCCGTCAGCTGCTCCATCGACGCTGCGGTCTCCTCCAGTGAGCTGGCCTGCGTCTCGGTGCGCGTCGACAGATCAAGGTTGCCAGCGGCGATCTGGCTCGACGCCGTGGCAATCGTCTCGGCGCTGCCACGTATCTCGCCGATAGTACCGACCAGGTTGTGCTGCATGGTGTGCATGGCGTGCAGCAGGCTGCTGTCGTCGCCGGCGCGCAGCGTCACCGGTGCGCTCAGGTCATTGGACGCAATGCGGTTGGCCACCGTTACCGCGTACTCCGGATCACCGCCCAGCACCCGCACCAGGCTGCGGTTGATGGCGCCGGACACCAGCAGCAACGCCGAACCGGCGGCCACCAGCGCGAGCGCGGACGTCAGCAGCGAGCGGTGAAAGTCGGCCTCGATGTCATCGGTATACACGCCGGTCAGGAACACCCAGCCCCAGGGCTTGTAAGTGCTGATGCGCGCCAGCTTGGGCGTGGCGTCCTTCTGGCCCGGTCGCTGCCACAGGAAGTGCACAAAACCGCTGCCTTGCGCCGTGTTGGCAAGGCGCGCGAACTCGCGGAAGATATACACGCCTTCGGCGTCGCGGAAGTCCATCATGTTCTTGCCGTTGGATGCGGGATTGCCGGGATTCTGGATGATGCTGCCGTCCGCACTAATCAGCGATACATAGCTATCCTCGCTATAGCGCATGCTGTCCAGCGTGGCCATGGCGCGCTTCTTCGCGTTGGCCAGATCGTCCTTGCCGCTATTGGCCTCGGCCGCATAACGCCGTACCACATTCAGCGCCGCGTCGTTCATGTCGGTCAGCGCCCGCTGACGCTCCTCGAAGCGCAAGGCCCGCAGTTGCAGCGCGTCGAAAACCGCGATTCCGGTCAGGCACAGCAGGCTGCAGATTAGCGGCAACCACAGTTTTTGTTTAAAGGTCATGATGTTCTCCGATTGGAAAATACAACACCCGACTTTAATTGATCGATCGCTTAATTACAATCAATCCGGCCATTCCGCCACGGAATAATAGCCATGCCTTCCGACCGGTTACCAAGTTCACCCGACAATGGCAAAGTGCAGGCTTGAGTCTACGGGAGCAAGCATGAAAACCAAACACTGGATCGGTACAGGCGCGGTGCTGGCGGCCATCGCGGCCGCTGCCGCAGCATGGGTCATACAACCGGCCCTCGCTCCCATCCAACCGCCGTCACCGAATGACTTCGGCAGCACCAGCATCGCGCGCGGCGCTCGCGTCGTGGCCCAGGGCGACTGCATGGTATGCCACACTGCCGCCGGCGGATCGCCCTACGCCGGCGGGCTGCCGCTGAAAACCCCGTTCGGCACCATCTACACCACCAACATCACCCCCGACGCGGCCACCGGCATCGGCACTTGGTCGCTGCCGGCGTTCACGCGCGCCCTGCGGCGCGGCGTGGCGCGCGACGGCCACCTGCTATATCCGGCTTTTCCCTATATTCATTACACCAGGATGTCAACCGCCGACATCAATGACGCCTATGCCTATTTGATGACCCGTACGCCGGTGGCCTACACGGCGCCGGACAACGACCTGCTGCTGCCGCTGCGTTTCCGCCCCTTCCTGGCCGGCTGGAACCTGCTGTATCTGCGTCCCGGTCCGGTGCAGGACGATCCGTCGCAGTCGCTCGAATGGAATCGCGGCCGCTACCTGGTGGACGGCGCCGGCCACTGCGCCTCCTGCCACAGCGCGCTGGGACCGATCGGCGGCGAACGCAGCCCCGCCTTCAGCGGCGGCAATATCGACGGCTGGGATGCGCCCGCGCTGACCACGCTGCTGCAAGCGCCCAAGCCGTGGACGCGCGAGCAGCTGGCCGTGTACCTGCGCCACGGTTGGTCGCCGGACCATGGCGCGGCCGCCGGGCCGATGGGGCCAGTGGCACACAGCCTGTCGCAAGTGCCGGAGGCGGACACTGACGCCATTGCCACTTACATCATGTCGCTGCAAAAGCCTAACGGCAAAGCCGAACCGACTGCGGCTGCGGCTGCGGCTGCGGCAGCGGCCGACACCGCCCGCGTGGCGGAGGGCGCCAGACTGTTTGCCGGCGCCTGCGCCAGTTGCCACGGCGCCGCCGCGCCGATGATGGCGGCCGGCGGCAGGCCCTCGCTGTCCCTGAGCACCGCCGTCAACAGCGACCGCCCGGACAACCTGATACAGATCGTGCTGAATGGCGTGCCGTGGAGCCACGCGCAGCAGACCACCTTCATGCCGCCGTTCGCCGCATCGCTGACCGATGCGCAGATCGCCAGCATTGCCGCTTACGTGCGCGCCGACATAGTCAAGCGTCCAGCATGGACCGGCGTTGAAAAACGCGCCGCCGACATCCGCCAGGAGAACCAACAATGAGCACCCTCACCGTCAACGGCGTGCGCCACACGCTGGACATCGATCCTTCCACGCCGCTGCTGTACGCGCTGCGCAACCAGCTGGAACTGAACGGCGCCAAATTCGGCTGCGGCATGGGCCAATGCGGCGCCTGCACCGTGCTGCTCGATGACCGGCCGGTATTCGGCTGCCTGACGCCGGTGGCCGCATGCGAAGGCCGCAAGGTACGCACCATCGAGGGCCTAGGCAGTGCCGACAAGCCGGGCAAGCTGCAAGCGTCCTTCATCAAGCACCAGGCGGCGCAGTGCGGTTATTGCATCGCCGGCATGGTGATGCGCGCGCAATCGCTGCTGGAACAGCATCCGCATCCAAGCGAAGCGCAGATCCGCACGCATATGGAACCCAATCTTTGCCGCTGCGGCACGCATATGCGCATCATCGCCGCCATCAAGGAAGTGGCGCAAGGGAGCAAGCCATGAACCACGCCGTGATCCAACCCACCATCGACCTGCGCCGCCGCGCGCTGCTGAGCGCCGGCGCGCTGGTGCTGGGCTTTACGCTGCTGCCGCGCCGCGCGCAGGCGGAGTTCAACGGCATGGGCGTGCCGCCGGTTGCCAACAAGGATCTGGCGGGCAGCCTGCAACGCACGCCGATGCTGGACGCCTGGATCAGAATCGCAGCGGACGGCAAAGTCACCGTCTTCACCGGCAAGGTGGAACTGGGCACCGGCGTGCGCACCGCGCTGCTGCAGGTGGCGGCGGAACAGCTGGACGTGGCGCCGGCCGCCATCCACTTCATCACCGCAGACACCAGCCTGACGCCAAACGAAGGCTTCACCGCCGGCAGCCACACCATGGCCGACAGCGGCACCGCGCTGCTCAACGCGGCGGCGCAAGTGCGCGCCCTGGTGGTGCAAGGCGCCGCCGCCCAGCTCAAGCTGGACGCCGCCACGCTCAAAACCAGCAACGGCATGGTGATCGCACCGGACGGCCGCACCATGCACTACGGCGATGCCGTGCGCGCGGTCGACCTGCACCGTGCGGCGCAGGTCAGATCGCCGCTGAAGAATGCGCGCGACTACACCGTCATCGGCCATTCGCTGCCGCGGCTCGACATTCCCGCCAAGCTGACCGGCGGCGCCGCCTACCTGCAGGACATGCGCCTGCCCGGCATGGTTCACGCGCGCGTGGTGCGGCCGCCGGCATATGGAGCGCGCCTTCTGTCCGCTGATGCCAAGGCGGTGCAACGCATGCCCGGCGTGTTGAAAGTCCATGTCGACGGCAACTATCTCGCCGTAATCGCCGGCGACGAATGGCAGGCCATCCAGGCGATGCGCGCCCTGTCGGCCAGCGCCCGCTGGCAACGCGGTCCGGGCTTGCCGTCGCCGTCCGATATCCACGCCACGCTGCGCGCCCTGCCCTCGCAGGACATCGTGGTGGGGGACAGAAAGGGACCGGCCGGAAAAGCCGTGCTCACGCTCAAGCGCCGCTACACTAAGCAGTACGTGCTGCATGGTTCGATCGGCCCATCCTGCTCGGTGGCGCTGCTGGAACAGGGCAGCATGACGGTATGGAGCCACACGCAAGGCGTCTACCCGCTGCGCGCCGCGCTGGCCGAGATGCTGTCGATGCCGCTCGACGACGTGCGCTGCATCCACACCGAAAGCGCCGGCTGCTACGGCCAGAACGGCGCCGACGACGTGGCGGCCGATGCCGCCCTGCTGGCGCGCGTCTTGCCCGGCCGCCCGGTGCGCGTGCAGCTGATGCGCGACCAGGAAAACCAGTGGGAACCGTATGCCCCGGCCATGAGCACGCAACTGGCCGCATCGCTGGACGCCAGCGGCAAGATCTGCGACTGGCAGTATGAATTATGGAGCGGCTCGCACAACGAGCGTCCCGGCAACGCCGGCAAGCTGATACCGGCGCAACTGCTGGCCAAGCCCTTCGTGCCCAGCCCTTCGCAGCCGATGCCGATGCCGGAAGGCGGCGGTGATCGCAACGCGATTCCGCTTTACACGCTGCCGCAGGCGAAGATCGTCAACCACTTCCTGCCGGTGACGCCGTTGCGCACCTCGGCCATGCGTTCGCTGGGCGCGCACATCAACCTGTTCGCCATCGAAGGCATGATGGACGAACTGGCAGCAGCGGCGCATACCGATCCGCTGGAATTCCGCCTGCGCCACATGGACGATCCGCGCGCGCGCGACGTGATGGAGCGCGCCGCCGGACAATTCGGCTGGAACCAGCGCAAGCGCCGCCGCGACCATGGCTTTGGTTTCGCCTTCGGCCAGTACAAGAACATCATGGCCTACGTGGGGCTGGCGGTGGAGGTGCGGGTCGAACGCAGCACCGGCGCGGTGCATATCGTGCGCGTGACGGCGGCGGTCGATTGCGGCCAGGGCGTGAATCCGGACGGCATCCGCAACCAGATCGAAGGCGGCATCCTGCAATCTTCCAGCTGGACGCTGTACGAAAAGCTGCAGTTCACGCCGGAAGGCATCGCCAGCGTCGACTGGGCCAGCTACCCGATCATGCGCTATTCGAATGTGCCGGACAAGGTGGAGGTGATCCTGATCGACCGTCCGGGCGCGCCTTTCCTCGGCGTGGCCGAAGCTGCGCAAGGCCCGATGGCCGGCGCCCTGGGCAACGCGCTGGCCGACGCCACCGGCAAGCGCTGGCTGGACCTGCCGCTGGCGGGTCCACAATTAATGAGCTAAGGGAGGGGAGCTAACAGCAGGGAGCTAACAGCGCTTCCACGAAAGCCGCAAACGCCCGCGCCTTGGCGCTGGCCTTGCGGCCGGACGGGAATACCGCCCACAGGTCCATTGCCGGCAGCGTCCAGCCGGGCAGCAGGCGCCGTACCTGGCCGTTCGCCAGCTCGGGTGCAAACATCCATTCAGACGCCACCGCGATGCCCATGTCCGCCAGCACGGCAGCGCGCACGCCTTCCGCTGCCGACACCCGCATGCGGCCGTCCAGCGTCACCGGCTCCTGCATTTCGCCGCACTGGAACATGCATGCGGTGCCGCTGCCGGCGCGGTTGTAGACGATCGACTGGTGCTGGCTCAACTCCGAAGGAGACTGTGGCTCGCCATGCCGCGCAAGATAGGCGGGCGTGGCCAGCACCGCACGCGGGCTGCGGCCGATGCGGCGCGCCGTCATGGCCGAATCGCTCAGGGCGCCGAGCCGCAGCGCCACGTCCACGCCTTCCTCCAGCAGATCGATATTGCGGTCGTCCAGTACCACATCCAGCTTGAGTTGCGGATGCTGGTCGAGGAAGCGCTGCACGCGCGGCATGACGTGCAGCCGCGCGAACGTCACCGGCGCCGACACCACCAGCCGCCCGTCCATGCCGGCGCTGGCGCCACGGGCGCTGCTGTCGGCATCCGCCGCCGCTTCCAGCGCGCGACGCGCGCCCTGGTAATAGGCCAGCCCCGACTCGGTCGGCGCCAGCCCGCGATTGGACCGCAGCAGTAGCTGGACGCCCAGATCGGCCTCCAGCTGCGCCACCATCTTGGAAATGGCGGGCTGGCCCACGTTCAGGCGGCGGGCGGCGCCCGAAAACGAGCCCGCCTCCACCACATGCACCAGCGTTTCCATCGCCTGCCAGCGGTCCATGGCTTCAGCCCAGTGCTGGATAGTCGGTGTAGCCGCGCTGCGTGCCGCCGTAGAACGAGAACGGATCCGGCTCGTTGTATGGGCCGCCGGCGGCCATGCGCGCCACCAGGTCAGGGTTTGACACGTACAGGCGTCCAAAGGCCACCATATCGGCCTTGCCGTCTTGCACCAGCCACTGGGCGGCTTCCGGCGTCAGGCCGGCGTTGGCCATCAACACGCCGTTATAGTTGGAACGGATCAGTTCCAGCAGCTTGGGCATATCCGGCACGCCGCCCCAGGCATTGGTGTCGGCGCCGTGGATGTAGGCGATGCCGTATTCATTCAGCATGCCCGCGACGTAACTGTAGGTCTCGGCCACGTTCGGATCGGTGGCGTTGTTGTAAGCCGCGTAGGGCGAAATCCGCACGCCGATGCGCTCCTTCGGGAATACCTCCAGCACCGCCTCGATGATCAGCCGCAGGAAGCGCGCGCGGTTTTCCACGCTGCCGCCAAATTCGTCGTTGCGCCGATTAACCAGTGGCGACAGGAACTGCTGCGGCAAGTAGCCGTTGGCGGCGTGGATCTCGACGCCATCCAGGCCTGCGCGTTTGGCGTTCTCCGCACCGGCGCGGAATTCGGCGATGGCGGCATACACTTCCGCATTGCTCATAGCGCGCGATGGCGAAGCGTAGATGCGGGTGTAGTAGCCGTTCTGCAGCGCGCCGTACACCTGCAGCAGTCCGAGATCGTCATTGATGCCCGATGGCGACAACGGCTCGGCGCCTTTCAGCAGTGCGTACGAGCTTACCCGGCCGCTGTGCCACAGCTGCATGAACATCTTGCCGCCGGCGGCGTGCACCTGCTCCGTCACGCGGCGCCAGCCGGCCACCTGCGCATCGTTATAAATCGCCGGCGCCAGTTCGAAGGCGGCGGAATTCGGCGAGACGTTGGTCGCTTCAGTGATGATCAGGCCTGCCGTGGCGCGCTGGGCGTAATACTCGGCATTCAGCGCGACCGGCACGCCATCCGTGCCGGCACGGGCGCGCGTGATGGGCGCCATGGCGACGCGGTTGTTGAAGGTCAGGTCGCCGATCTGGATCGGTTGCAGCAGCTTGCTCATGGTGGTAACTCCGGGTTGGTAGTAGATGAGCTACTGTATTCCCCAAGCCAGGCCGTGATAAGACAGCGCCGGTCATCAACACTTTTGCGCGAAACGCAAAGACCGGATTCAGTGCTACATTGGCTGGATTCGATCCATCTGACCGATTTATGCCGCCGCCGGTCGCGCCTAAAATCGTCTCATCGATCACTTTCCGCCACCATCATGAAAAACCGACTGCTACCCGCTTCATTTTTTGCGCTCACTTTGGGCCTGGCCGAAACCGGCAACGCCTGGCGCTTTGCCCATCATCTGTGGGCGCTGCCGCCGCTGGCCGGCGAAGTGCTACAGGCACTGGCTGTGTTGTCCTTCCTGCTGTTTGGCTGGCTTTACGCGCACAAGTGGCTGGCCCACCGCGCCGCCGCCCTCGCCGAAACCCGCGACCCGGTGCAATCGGCCTTTCTTGCGCTGATACCGGAATCGCTGATCCTGGTGGCGCTGGCATTGCAGCCTTATACACTGGCTGCCGCCAAGCCGCTGTTCTGGGCCGGTTCCGCAGCCAACATCGCCTACGGCGCCTGGCGGCTGGCCGCCCACTGGCGCCGCCAGCGCGACGCCGCACAGATCGTGCCGCCGCTGTATCTGCCCTACACCGCCAGCGTGCTGGTGAACGCGCTCGCCGCCGGCAGCTTTGGCTACATCGACTACGGCTGGATGCTGTTCGGCGCCGGCGGCATCTCGTGGCTGGTGCTGGACTCCACCATCACCCATCAGCTGATGACCGGCGGACTATCCGACAAAACGCGCAACTTCATGGGCATCTACAGCGCACCGCCGGTGGTGGCGCTGGTGGCGTATCAAGTGCTGGCCGGCCCGCAGGCCAACAGCGCCATCACCTGCGCGCTGGCCGGTTATGCGCTATTCGTCTTCGCCGGCCTGGCGCTGGCAATGCCCTGGCTCGCACAGCAGGATTTCGCTCCTGGCTACTGGGCCTACACCTTCGGCCTCGCCACCCTGTCCCAGGGCCTGATGCTGATGGCGCCCATCCATGATGCGCCTGCGCTGCAGGTGTTGGCTGCGGCCACTTTCGGCGCCACACTCCTGCTGGTAGTGTATGTGGCCGCCGGCTCCCTGCGCCTGCTGGTGCGCGGCGCCTACTTCCCGCTGGCGCCGACGCCGGGTGCGGCTTGAAGACGCTGGCGCTGGTCCTGTTCCCGGGCGTGCAGTCGCTGGACGTCTCCGGGCCGATGGACGTTTTCGCCGAGGCCAATGCCTTCCTGCCGCCGGAACAGCGCTACCGCCTGCTCACCATCGGCACTGCGCCGTCGCCGATCCGCGCATCCAACGGCCAGTTGCTGGTGGCGGACCACAGATTGCGCGACGCCGGCACCGGCTACGACATCGTGCTCCGCAGCTGTCGCGGGAGGCGGACAACCCCGAGCTATCGGCCTGGCTGCGCGTGGTTGCGGACCAGGTTCCGCGCTACGGCTCGATCTGTACCGGCGCTTACCTGCTGGGCCGCGCCGGCCTGCTGGACGGCAAGCGCGCCACCACGCACTGGGCCGACGCTGCCGCGCTGGCGGCCGAATTCCCGCTGGCGCAGGTCGAACATGACCGCATCCATGTGCGCGACGGTGGCTTGGTCACTTCCGCCGGCGTCACCGCCGGCATCGACCTGGCGCTGGCGCTGGTGGCGGAGGATCACGGCCCGGCCATCGCGCTGGCCGCCGCCAAGCGTCTGCTGGTGCTGGCGCAACGCCAGGGCGGCCAGTCGCAATTCAGTCCTTACCTGGCTGACGCCACCACGCCGGATGCGCTGGCCACCGTGATCCAGCGCCATGTAATGGACCACCTGTCGCAAGCGCTGTCGGTGGAGACACTGGCGGCGGTGGCCGGCATGAGCACCCGCAGCTTTGCGCGCCAGTTCGTCAAGGAGATGGGTGTGACGCCGGCCGAATTCGTGCAACGCGCCCGCGTGGACGCGGCCCGCAATCTGCTGGAAGGCAGCGGGCTGGCGCTGAAGACCATCGCCTACCGCTGCGGCTTCGGCAGCGCCGCGCGCATGCGGCTGGTGTTCGCGCAGCGCTTCGGCATCACGCCCAATCAGTACCGCGACAGTTTCCGCGTCGACGCCTGAAGTGCTGTTTGCAATAACACCTCCAGCTGCGCAAGATCGACGGGTTTGGTCAGATGCTGTTCGAAACCGGCATCTCTGGCCTGTTCGCGATCCGTATCCTGGCCGTAACCGGTAACGGCGAACAGTCGCAAATCCTGCGCGCCCGCCTGCTCGTGCAGGCGCCGCGCCAGCTCGTAGCCGTCCATGCCCGGCAGGCCGATATCCAGCAGACCGACCTGCGGCAGGAACACCGGCGCCACCGCCAGCGCGGCCGGCGCGCTGAACACCACCCGGACCGTATGCCCCAGCAGCTCCAATCCCTCACCCAAGGCACGCGCGGCGTCCTCGTTATCGTCCACCACCAGTATCGACAAGCAGTCCTGCACCGCGTCGGCCGCCACCGGCAACGGCGCGGCCGGCGGCGACTGTTCCAGTCCTTGCCACAGCGGCATGCGCACGGTAAAAGTGCTGCCGCAACCCAGGCCGTCGCTATAGCCTTCCACGCTGCCGCCATGCAGCGCCATCATGCTGCGCGCGATCGCCAGTCCCAGCCCAAGCCCGCCCTGCGAACGGCTCAGGGCCTGGCGCGCCTGCGTGAAGCGCTCGAACACCGCGCAGATCATGTCCGGCGCAATGCCGATGCCGTTGTCGCGCACCTCGACCAGCACCTGTCCATCGCTGCGGCGCGCGCGGACCGACAGCTGTCCGCCCGGCTCGGTGTACTTGGCCGCGTTGGTCAACAGGTTGGCCACCACCTGCGCGCAACGTCCGGGATCGGCCAGCACCGGCAGACCGGATGGCGGCACCTCGATCGCCAGCGCATGGCGCTTTTGCTCGATCAGCGGGCTGGCGGTTTCGATGGCGCGCGCCACCACATCGGTCATCTCCACCACGCGCCGGTTCAACTGTATCTTCCCTTCCGCCACGCGCGACACGTCCAGCAAATCGTCCACCAGCGACACCAGGTGATTGGTCTGCCGCTCGATCACGGCGCGTTCCTTGACCGCGAAATCGCTGCCCCGCATGCGCATCAGTTGCAGCGCGGTGACGATGGGTGCCAGCGGATTGCGCAGCTCGTGGCCCAGCATTGCCAGGAATTCGTCTTTGGCGCGGTTGGCCGATTCCGCCGCGCGCTTGGCGTTGGCCAGCTCGGTGACTTCGAATGCCACCACTGCCACCCCGCGCGGCGTGCCCGCATCGTCCAGCAAGGGCTGATAGACGAAGTCGAACCAGCAGTCGCTCGGCGCCTGCTCCGGCGCGCGCCGCATGCGCAACTGCACCGAGCGGCCGATATAGGGCTGGCCGGTGGCCAGCACGCCATCCAGCAATTCGTAGATGCCCTGCGCCGCCAGCTCCGGGAAAGCCTGGCGTATGGTCAAGCCCAGCAGCGGGCGCGGCCCGACCAGGCGCTGATAATAGTCGTTGGCCTGCTCGAACATATGCTGCGGCCCGTTGAGAATGGCGATACCCACCGGCGCCTGGCTGAACACCGTCCGCATGCGCCGCGCCGCCGCGCTTTCCACCACCCGCATTTGCTGGCGCAGACGCAGCACCTCGATGCGTGCCGCCAGTTCGCGGGCCGAAAACGGCTTGACCAGGTAGTCGTCCGCGCCGGCCTGCAAGCCTTCCAGGCGTGCTTCTTCGCCGGCACGGGCCGACAGCAGCATGAACGGAATGTCGCGCGTGGCGGGATGGCCGCGCAGCGCAGCCAGCAAGCCGAAACCGTCCAGCTGCGGCATCATCACGTCCGACAGCACCAGGTCCGGCGCATGACGCTCGATGATAGCCAATGCCTCCACGCCGTTGTTGCAGACTTCCACCTGCCACTGCGGCCGTAACAGCCGTTGCAGGTAATCACGCATGTCGGCATTGTCATCGACCACCAGCAGGCGGCCATGCTTCGCCTCCTCGCCCACCGGCGCGGGCTGCTGCTGCACCCAGCTTTCAGCTTCCGTCACATAAGCTTCCGCTGCGGCCGAGCGTGGCGCCGCCGCCGGCGTTTCCGAATCCACCTGCGCCGACGGCAGATGCGCGCAACCCAGCGGAATGGCGACCGTGAACACGCTGCCCTGCCCGATCACGCTCTCCACGCCGATACGGCCGCCATGCATCAGCACCAGATCGTGCACCAGCGCCAGGCCGATGCCGGAGCCTTCGTGGGTGCGCGAGCGCGCGCCTTCCACCCGGTGGAAGCGCTCGAATAAATGCGGCAGCTGGTCCTGCGGGATGCCCGCGCCGGTATCCGCCACCGTCAGCCGCAGCTGATCGCCGACGACGCGCTGGCGCACGCTGACCTCCCCTTCAAAGGTGAACTTGAAGGCATTCGACATCAGGTTCAGCACAATCTTTTCCCACATCGCCGGATCAACATAAACCTGCACCGGCAGCGGCGCGCAATCGACCCGCAGTTGCATGCCTGCGCCCTCGATGGCGGAGCGGAAGCTGCTGGCCAGGTCTGATGTCAACGCCGCCAGGTCGACGGCGGCAAAGCTGGCATGCGCGCGGCCGGCCTGCACGCGCGAAAATTCCAGCAGCGTGTTGACCAGTTTCTGCAGCCGCAGCGCATTGCGCTGCATGAGCAGCACGCGGTCGCGCTGCGCCGGCGCCAGTGGCGCAGCGCTATCTTCCAGCGCATCGTTGGCGGGTCCCAGCAGCAGCGTCAGCGCGTGCGAAACTCGTGGCTAACGTTGCTGAAGAACTGCGTCTTGGCCTGGTCCACTTCCGCCAGCATGTCGGCGCGCAAACGCTCGTCCTCCGCCGCGCGGGCGTGACGGATGGCGTTGCCGGCCTGGGTGGCGATCAGCTCCAGGAAGCCGCGGTAATCGGCGTCCAGCCGGCGCGCGGAGCTCACCCCCAGCACCAGCGCGCCGATGGCTTGGGCCGGGCCGCCCAGCAGCGGCAGCACCAGCACCTCACGCAACGGTTGCTGGGCAAGTCCCGGCGGCAGGCCCGCCGGCGCCGACCGCGCATCCAGCGCGACCAGCTGCGCGACGCCGCTGGCGATGACCTCGTCCACCGCGAACAGCGCGCGCGCATCGGCGATGTCGGCATGGGTGGCGTGCAGCAGGCGCGCCGGCGCGCCCTCGCCGGCAAGGTAAAGCTGCGCGAACGGCACGTCGTCCGGGTTATCGGCGATGGTGGCCAGCGCAATCGCACAAGCGCCGTGCACGGTCTTTTCCTGCAAGGTGCGGGTGTTCAAATCCGCCAGCGTCCGCATGCGGCGCGCATTCAGATGGCGGCCGGTGACGTCCAGGTTGGCGCAGAACAGCCCCGCCACCGCGCCCGTTTCGTCACGCACCGGGCTGTAGGAAAAGGCGTAGAAGGTCTCTTCGAGGAAGTCGCCGCGCCGCATGAACAGGCGCACGTTGTCAGCCATGGTCGATTCGCCGCGCGCAAATACCTTGTCGGCCAGCGGACCGCAGTAATCCCAGATTTCGGCCCATACCTCGCCGGTGGGCCGGCCCAGCGCCCACGGATGCTTGGCCATGCTCAGCACATCGATGTAGGCGTCGTTGTATAAAAACGTCACCTGCTCGCCCCAACCCATCCACATCGGCTGCGGCGAATTGAGCATCAGGTTGATGACCGTCTTCAGGCTTTGCGGCCAGCCGGCGATGGGACCGAGCGGCGTGCCACCCCAATCATGCGCCCAGATGCGCGCGCCCAGCTCTCCCGGCGCGCTTAGAAACAGGGGAATGTCTTCGGGGTCCGGCTTGAACATGAGGGCGTGCGGTTCATGATTTACAATGTTTCAAGCTTACCATGTCCATGCGCCCGGTTGACGTCTGGTTGACATTCGCGCGCCTTGCCCCAACATGCAGATGATGACCGACGTCCGCCACCAGTTTCATCCCGCCGTCGCCACCTGGTTTGGCGCGACCTTCGCCGGCCCGACCGAGGCGCAGCGCCAGGCCTGGCCGCTGATCCAGTCCGGCCGCGCCACGCTGATCGCCGCCCCCACCGGCTCCGGCAAGACGCTGACCGCCTTCCTCGCTGCCATCGACGCGCTGGTGCGCGAGAGCCGCGACGCGCCGCTGCCGGATGAGACGCGGGTGCTGTATGTATCGCCGCTGAAGGCGCTGTCCAATGACATCCGCGTCAATCTGCTGGCGCCACTGGAAGGCATAGGCCGCGAGCTGGAGGCCGGCGGGCTGCCGCCGCACGGCATCCGCAGCGCCGTGCGCACCGGCGACACCACGCAGGCCGAACGCAACGCCATGCGCCGCCGCGCGCCGCATATCCTGGTCTCCACGCCGGAATCGCTGTACGTGCTATTGGGATCGGACAGCGGCCGCGCCATGCTGTCCAATGTGCGTACGGTGATCGTCGACGAAATCCACGCGGTGGCCGGCAGCAAGCGTGGCAGCCACCTGACCCTGAGCCTGGAGCGGCTGGACGCCCTGTGCGCGCAGCCGCCGGTGCGTGTTGGCCTGTCGGCGACGCAGAAACCGATCTCGCTGGTGGCGCAATTCCTGGCCGGGACCGGGCGTGAATGCGCGGTGGTAGACGTGGGCCATGTCCGCGCCCGCGATCTGAACCTGGAGCTGCCGCCGGTGCCGCTGGAGGCGGTAATGGCCAACGACGTGTGGGAGCGCGTCTACGACCGCCTGGCCGAATTGACGGTGATGCACAGCACCACGCTGATTTTTGTGAATACGCGGCGCATGGCCGAGCGCATGGCGCGGCATCTGGCCGACCGGCTGGGCGCCGAGCACGTGGCCGCGCACCACGGCAGCCTGGCCAAGGAATCGCGGCTGGACGCAGAGCAGCGCCTCAAGCGCGGCGAGCTGCAGGTGCTGATTGCGACCGCCTCGCTGGAGCTGGGCATCGATATCGGCGATGTGGATCTGGTGTGCCAGATCGGCTCCCCGCGCAGTATCGCTTCATTCCTGCAGCGCGTTGGCCGTTCGGGGCACCATGTCGGCGGCACGCCGAAGGGACGGCTGTTCCCGACTTCGCGCGATGACCTGATCGAGTGCGCCGCACTGCTGGATTGCGTACGCCGCAATGAGCTGGATGCCTTGCGCATTCCGCCGGCGCCGCTGGATGTGCTGGCGCAGCAGATCGTGGCCGAGGTGGCGTGCCGCGAATGGCGCGAGGATGACCTGTTTGAACTGGTGCGGCGCGCATCGCCGTATGCGCAGCTGGAGCGCGGGCGCTATGACGACGTGCTGCACATGCTGACCGCCGGCTATACCAGCCGCCAGGGTGTGCGCGGCTCGTATCTGCACCGGGACACGGTGAGCGGCACGCTGCGCGGACGGCGCGGCGGAAAAATGACAGCGGTGATGTCCGGCGGGACGATACCGGATAACGCCGATTACACGGTGCTGCTGGAACCGCAGGGACAGAACATCGGCACCGTGCACGAGGATTTTGCGGTGGAGAGCCTGGCCGGCGATGTTTTCCAGCTTGGGAATACCTCGTACCGCATCCAGCGCATCGAGGCCGGCAAGGTGCGGGTGGAGGATGCGCATGGCGCGGCGCCCAATATCCCGTTCTGGATCGGCGAGGCGCCGGGCCGCACGGATGAATTGTCGATCGGCGTGGCGCGGCTGCGCGGCGAGATCGACGGCCTGCTGGCGGGCGAAGATGGCGCGGCAGCGATAGAGCGTGTGGTGGATTGGCTGGCGGAGCACCTGGGCTTGCGCGATGACGCCGCGCGCCAGATTGCCGAGTATCTGGCGCGTTCGCGCGCGGCGCTGGGCGCGCTGCCGACCCGCGAGACGCTGGTGATGGAGCGCTTCTTCGACGAATCGGGCGGCATGCAGCTGGTGGTGCATTCGCCATACGGCAGCCGCGTCAACCGCGCCTGGGGACTGGCTTTACGCAAGCGCTTCTGCCGGACCTTCAATTTTGAATTGCAGGCGGCGGCCACCGAGGATGCGATTGTGCTGTCGCTGTCGGAGAGTCATAGTTTCCCGCTGGATGAGGTGTGGCGCTACCTGCGCTCGACGACGGCCGAGCATATTCTGATTCAGGCCTTGCTGGATGCGCCGCTGTTCAACGTGCGCTGGCGGTGGAACGCGACGACTGCCTTGGCCTTGCCGCGCTTTACCGGCGGCCGCAAGGTGGCGCCACAGCTGCAACGCATGAAGAGTGACGATCTGCTGGCGGCGGTGTTCCCCGACCAGGCAGCGTGCCTGGAAAATATTGTCGGCGAGCGCGAGCTGCCCAGCCATCCGCTGGTGGATCAGACGCTGGACGACTGCCTGCATGAGGCAATGGATAGCGAGACCTGGCTGGCGCTGTTGCGGCGCATGGAGGCTGGCGAGGTGCGCTTGCTGTCGCGCGACCTGCCGGCGCCGTCGCCGCTGGCGATGGAGATTCTGAACGCACGGCCGTATGCGTTTCTGGACGATGCGCCGCTGGAAGAACGGCGCACGCAGGCGGTGCTGAACCGGCGCTGGAGCGATCCCGCTTCCACCGACGACCTGGGCGCGCTCGACGCCGGGGCGATTGCCGCCGTCGCGGCAGAGGCCTGGCCGTCGGTGCGCAACGGCGATGAGATGCATGAGGCGCTGATGTCGCTGGCTTGCGTGACGCCCGGCGAGGCGGCGCGCGAGGAAGGCTGGCCCGCGTGGCTGGACGGGCTGGCAGCCAGCGGCCGCGCCACGCGCTTGCGGGAAGCAGCCAGCGGCGCCGACCTGTGGGTGGCACGCGAGCGACTGCCTTGCGTGCACGCGGCCTATCCCACCGCCACCGCGACGCCACCGTCCGGCCACGCCGCAGCCGATGGCGACGAAGTCTGGACGCGCGATGCGGCGCTGGTGGAAATCCTGCGGGCGCGCCTGAGCGGCGTGGGGCCGCAGACAGTGGCGGCGATTGCCGCGCCGCTTGCACTGCCCTGCTCCACCGTCACCATCGCGCTGGCGCAACTGGAGAGCGAAGGCTATGTGATGCGCGGCCGCTTCACGCCAGGTGCCACCGAAGAAGAATGGTGCGAACGGCATCTGCTGGCGCGCATTCACCGCTACACCATCCGTAGCCTGCGACGCGAGGTCGAGCCGGTCGAGCGGCAGGACTTCATGCGCTTCCTGCTCGAATGGCAGCATCTGACGCCGGACGCGCAGTTGCGGGGCACTGACGCGCTGCCCGAGGCGCTGGCACAGCTGGAAGGTTATGAGGCCGGCGCCGGCGCCTGGGAAAGCGAGCTGCTCGCCCTTCGCGTAAAGGACTACTCCGCCCTGTGGCTGGACGACTTGTGCCGCGCCGGTAAAATCGTCTGGACCCGCGTGGGCGCGCCGGCCAGCGCCAGCGGCGGCCCGGTGCGCAGCACGCCGCTGGTGCTGCTGCCGCGCCGTCAGCTGGCCTTGTGGCATGCCTTGCCGGCGGTGGCGGGCGAAGTCGAGGTCTCGCCGCGCGCCGCCCGCGTGCTGGAAGCACTGCGGCGCGATGGCGCGATGTTCTTCGATGAGCTATCGCACGACGCGCGCCTGCTGCCGGTGGAGCTGGAGAATACGCTCGGCGAGCTGGTGGCGACTGGGCTGGTCAACGCCGACAGCTACGCCGGCCTGCGCGCGATGCTGGTGCCGGCCAACAAACGCGCCAGCAACGACAAGCGCCGCCGCCGTGGCGCCGGGCCGACGATGGAAGAAGCCGGCCGCTGGGCGCAGGTGCGGCGCGCCGACAACCTCAGCATCACGGTGCGCGCCATCGAAACAGCGGCGCAGCCAGCCAGCAATGCCGAAGCGCTGCGGCCAGCCACAGGTTCCGGCCAGCCGCAGACGCAGACGCAGCCACCGCCACATCCCAAGCCCGGCCGCAAGCCGCGCACCGATCCGGAAACGCTGGAGCACATCGCCATGACGCTGCTGCGCCGCTACGGCGTGATGATGTGGCGATTGCTGGAGCGCGAAGCCGGCTGGATGCCAAGCTGGCGTGAACTGCTACCGGTCTACCACCGCCTGGAAGCGCGCGGCGAGATTCGCGGCGGCCGCTTCGTCGCCGGCCTGTCGGGCGAACAGTTCGCGCTGCCGGAAGCCATTCCGCTGTTGCGCGAGATGCGCCGCCGGGAGCATGACGGCAGCTATGTCTGCATTTCCGCCGTCGATCCGCTCAACCTGTGCGGCACACTGCTGCCCGGCGACAAAGTCCCTGCGCTGGCCGGCAACCGCGTGCTGTTCCAGGACGGCCTGCCGATCGCCACCCAGATCGCCGGCAAGTTCCACTACGAGACCCAGGCCGAAAATCGCGAACTGCTGCATGCCTGGTTGGTGGGCAAGCAAGCCAGTATTTAGCCTACTGTGGCGTAGCGCACATAAGCTGCGCTGTCCGAGGCGTAGCATGGGGCCATGAAAAAATCGCGCCCATTCAAAATTATTGCTGGCTTGTTTGCCACACTGTTGCTGGTGCTGGTGCTGGTCGCCGTCGTCATCTTCATCCTGACCTTCGACTGGAACCGCGCCCGCCCCTGGATTAACCAGCGTGTCTCTGCAACCATCGGCCGCGAGTTCGCCATCAACGGCGACCTGCGCGTGCACTGGGAACAGGGCGACGCCGCCGAACCGGGTTGGCGGCGCTATGTGCCGCGCCCGCGCATCAGCGCCAACGATGTTTACATCGCCAACCCGACATGGACCACCGCTGGCGACAAACTTGCCAGCGCCGGCAACATCACGGTCGCGCTGCATCCGCTGCCGCTGCTGCACAAGGAAGTCGCCATCACCGATCTCGCCGTCCAGAAAATCACGCTGGCCGGCCAGCGCCGCGCCGACGGCAGCAACACCTGGACCTTCAAGGACAACGGCCCGTCGGAATGGGAGGTCGACATCCAGCGCCTGACGCTGGGCGAAGGCGATTTGCGTTACATCGACGACGGCATCAAACTGGATCTGCGCGCCAAGGCCACCGGCATCAATGAAGGCCCGGATGCGCAAAAGTACGGCATCAAGTTTGACCTCAGCGGCAGCTACCGCAACGCGCCAGTCACCGGCGGCGGCAAGGTTGGCAAAGTGCTCGCGCTCACCGACGAACACACCAACTTCCCGGTACAGGCCAACGCCAACCTCGCCAAGAACAAGATCGCCATCGAGGGCATCCTCACCGATCCGCGCTCGCCTGCAGGCCTGGACCTGAAGCTGTCGCTGGGCGGCGCCAGCATGGCCGACCTGTATCCGCTGACCGGCGTGCTGCTGCCTGAAACGCCACCTTACGCCACCACCGGCCGTTTGATCGGCAAAAAATCCGGTGCGATCTGGAACTGGACCTACAAGAATTTCACCGGCACGGTTGGAGGCAGCGACCTGGAAGGCACGCTAGCCTACAGCCCGCGCAAACCACGTCCGCTGCTGACCGGCGCCGTCACCTCGCGCCAGTTGCGTCTGGAAGATCTGGGCCCGACCATCGGCGCCGAGAGCAATGCCAACAAGGCCAAGCGCAACAAGCCGCAGAACCAGCCGGACGACAAAGCCCTGCCGGTCGAACAATTCAACACCGCCAAATGGGATGCGCTGGACGCCGACGTCAAGTTCACCGGCAAGAAGCTGATACGCACGCATGACATTCCGCTCAACGACATCCAGGCCAACATCAAGATGAACAACAAGGTGCTGACCTTGACGCCGCTGAACTTCGGCATGGCTGGCGGCGATATCACCTCCAACATCAAGCTGGATGGCCGCCAGAAGCAGATCAATGCCGAAGTGCGGGCGGCGGCCCGTCACCTGAAGATCAACCAGCTGTTCCCGAAACTGGAATCGATGCAGGCCAGCGTGGGAGAAGTCAGTGCCGATGCGGCCTTGGCAGGCAAAGGCAATTCCGTCTCGGCCATGCTGGCCACGTCCAGCGGCGAAATGGGCGCGACCGTCAGCGAGGGTTCGGTCAGCAAATTCATTCTGGAAGCGGCGGGCCTCAACATCGCCAACCTGGTCTACGTCAAGCTGTTCGGCGACAAGCAGATTCAGTTGAACTGCCTGGCCGGCGACTTTGTGGTGGAACACGGCAAAGCCACCGCGCGTCAGTTTGTGGTCGATACCCAGGAAGCGGTCATCAACGTCAACGGCTATGTTGACCTGTCGAAGGAAACGCTGGATCTGGACGTGCGCCCGCAAACCAAGGGGGTACGCATCGTCTCGCTGCGCACGCCGTTGTATGCCAGGGGCACTTTCACCGAGCCCAAGGTCGGCCCGCAGGCCGGTCCGCTGGCGCTCAAGGCCGGCGCCGCCGTGGCGCTGGCAACTGCGATCAATCCGCTGGCAGCGGTGATCCCGCTGATTAATACCGGCAAGGTGGATTCGGTGGATTGTGCTGCGCTGCTGGCTGAAGCCAACAAGACCCGCTTCGAGGCGAGAACGCAGGCGGTGAAGAAAACCGCGCCAGCTAAAAAGCCTTAGACGCAGCAAGCCACAGGCGTAGCCGCGACGCCGTCACTCCCGCGCAGGCGGGAGTCCATACTCAGCATGGGTTCCCGCTTGCGCGGGAACGACGTTATGTGGCTGTCGCGGTGAACAGGCGCACGCCGAATACCGGGCCGGCCGTGTGGCCTGGTTCGGGGTCGAAGCGCACCACCACGCTGGTTTTGCCCCTGGTGAGACCTTCCGGCACCGGATACTCGCGGTCGATAAACACGCCAGGATTGCTGCCATCCAGCTTGACCCGCGCAATCCGTTCGCCATCGATGCTGATGTGGAAGTCGCGGTTGCGTTCCTCGCCCCAATAGCTGGCCTGCAGCATCAGCGGGCCATTGGTGCACTTCATGCGGAAGCTGAAGAAGCCGCCGGTGCGCGCATCGCGGCCGTTGCGGCCTCGGTAGGATACCGGGTACGAGATGTCCGATTGCAGGTCGTGATCGCGCTCCGGCTGCATTTCGCCGAGATGCATCACATCCACCGAGCGGTCGGCCAGGTCTTTCAGTCGCGCTTCTTCTTTGCGGAAGGCGACTTCCGAGGCCGCCCATTCGGCTTCGGTGTACGCATTGAAGTAGACCGCCGCGCGTCGTTCGTACAGCGCGAAGAACGGCGTGAACTTCATGTCGCCCGGCCGGCCGCTGCCCACGCTGCGATACGCGGCCTTGTTCTGGTCCGACGCCGCGAACGAACCGAGGATGTCGGCGCCCACCAGCGCCGGTGCCACGCCGCCGTATGGCTTGTCAGACACGCCCAGATCGGCCGCCAGCACCATCGGGCCGCGCACCAGCGCCACCACCTTGTCGTTGCCGGCGGTGGATTCGAGACGCAGCGCCAGCGGCAGCGACAGGCGCACCGTGTCGCCGGCCTTCCAGCGGCGGCGGATCAGCGCATAGCCTTTCTCCGTGCTGGCCGCATGCAGCTTGCCGTTGACCAGCACCTTGTGGCTGCCGGCCCACGCAGGAATGCGCAACGCCAGCGTATAGGTGCGCTGCCCCGACTGCGCGCGCACCTTGAGGTCGATATCGCCTTCATACGGATAGCGGGTATTCAGTTCTAGTTTGGCGCCGGCGCCCTTCCACTCCACCGTCGACGGAATGTACAGGTTGACGAAAAGCGTGTCGCCATTCTCCCAATAGATCGAATCGCCATGCTTGGCGTGGCTCTCCATGCCGGACAACACGCAGCACCAGAAGTCATTCTCTTCGCTGGAATACTCGCGCGCCACGCCGGACATCAGCGGCGTCATATAGGTGAACATGCCGGTGCGCGGATTCTGGTGTGCCAGGATGTGATTCAGGTGGGTGCGCTCGTAGTAATCGAAGTAGGCGGCGTCCGGCGCCCAGCTATACAGGTGGCGCGTCATCTTCAGCATGTTGTAGCTGCAGCAGGCTTCGCAGGTCTGCTCGGTGATGTGCGCGGCGATGGTGTCCGGCGCCGAGAAGTATTCGCGGTCGCCGTTGCCGCCGATGACGTAGCTGTGGTGCTGCGTCACGCGCTTCCAGAAGAAGTCGACGGCAGTGGCGTCGCTCTGGCGGCCGGTCAGTTCGTGCAAGCGCGCGAGGCCGAGCAGTTTCGGAATCTGCGTATTGGAGTGCAGATTGGCCAGTTCGTCGCGGCCCTGCGTCAGCGGCAGCAGCACCTTGGTGTGATACAGGCGCTGGGCCAGCGCCAGCCAGCGCTTGTCCTGCGTGCGCGCATACAGCTCGGCGAAGCTTTCGTTGATGCCGCCATGTTCGCAGTTCAGCACCTGCTGCACCTGCTCGTCATTAAGCGCGGCGAAGACTTTATCGATATAGCCGGCCAGGCCCAGCGCCACTTGCAGCGCCTGTTCATTGCCGGCGTAGGTCTGGGCGTCGAACAGGCCGGCGAATACCTTGTGCCAGTTATACAGCGGCACCCAGCAGCCGTTCAGGTCAAAGCCCGCCGAGCGGATCTCGCCACGCATGATCTCCGGGAAGATCTCCTTGCCATCGACCACCTTGCCGTCCTTGCGCTTGCGCATAAAGCCGGCGATGTAGCCATCGCCCTGCGCCTGCTGCACGCGCCCCAATTCGGCCACGATGTAGTCGATGCGCGGCTTCAGCGCCGGCACGCCGGTTTGCGCGTGCATCAGCGCCAGTGCCGACAGATAGTGCCCCAGCCCTTCGCCGGCGATGGTGTCCGACTCCCAGCCGCCGTAGATGGCGCCCTTGGTGGGCAGGCCCGCAAACTTGTGATAATTGTGCAGGAATCGATCGGCGCTCAGGCGCAGCAAATAAGCCTGGTTGGCCTGCACCGCGTCCGCATACACGGAAGGCAGCAGGCGCACCGACGACAGCGGCAGCGGTTTGGCGGTGGCGGGAACGGCGCCCTTGGCGGCATTGGCGGCGTTGACGCTACTGGCGGCGTGCGTTGGAACGCTCCAGCCGGAAACCAGTCCTAAACCGGCGGCGCCCTGCAAAATCTGTCGGCGATGCATACATACCCTCATGGTGAATGGCTAAGCAATAATGTACGACCGACAGCGCGCGGCGTCTTGTTTCAACGGCGCTCAAAGAATGACGAAATCGGCACAGCCGCTCAAATCGGGTCGAACATCTCCTGGTCGACATAGCACCAGCCCCAGGTTTCACCCGGCTCGCCGGAACGCATCATGGCGTGATCGGTCTGGTGAAAATGTTTGGTGGCGTGACGGTTAGGAGATTGGTCGCAGCAGCCCACATGGCCACAACTCAGACACACCCGCAGATGCACCCAGCGATCGCCAGTCTTCAGGCATTCTTCGCAACCCTTGGTGTTGGCGTGGTGCGTGTGAATCTGGTCGAAATGCTGACATTGTTCGCTCATAGCGTCCTCCAGTTGAAAGCATCCAGTGTAGCGCGTTGCGACATTCCCGCCTCTGCTTTTACCAACCCAATTTTTTGCGAATGAAGTCCGTCAGCAGCGCCGCGTTGGCTTGGTGCTGCTTGACGCGCGGATGCCCGCCGAAGCCGTTCCACGGAAAGACAATGGTGTCCATGCGTTTGTCGCCCTGCTGCTGCAACTGGTCCACCGCCGCGCGCACATAACCGGGCCATTTCGACCCCTCCTGCACCGCGTCCATGCTGCCCAGCGCGCAGACGATATAAGCTTGCGGATACAGCGCGCGGATCTTCTGCACCAACACCCGATATGCCTCGATGCGCTGAGCGTCGTTCGGCATTGGCGACAGGCGCTTTTCACGGTCGATCAGCCAGCGGTCGTTCTGGAACAGATTGACCACCACCACGTCCGGCGTCCACGACTTGAAATCCCACTTGGTATCGTTGTTACCGACCGCGCTAAGCTGGTCGTAGAAGTCCGGCATGGTGAACGGGAACCAGCTGACCATCACGCCGATGCCGCTCTGCGAAATGATATGCGCCTCCGCATTCAGCGCGCGCGCCGTGATCGACGAATAAGACAGGAAGTTGTTCTTGTCGCGCAGGCGGTCATCCGGTCCGTCATCCGGCGACTCGTTGCCCATGCCGGTGGTAATCGAGTCGCCGAAGAATTCGATGCGACGCTGCTTGCGCGCCGGCGGCGGCAGCAGCGTCGCGCCATCCGCCAGCTCCAGTCCCTGGAAGAAGGTGCCGCCTTCCTCGCCCTCGGTGCGCTTGGTGATGAGGAAGCTGTGCGCGCCCGGCTTCAGGCCCGCAGCCACCGCATAGGTAGCGCTGCCCGGCCGGGCCTCGATGATGAACGGCTTGCCGTAGTCACCGTCGATAAACACGTTGAAGAAGTTCTTGCCGTGCTGGTCGTCCAGCTTGACGGCCAGACTGGCGCCAGTGAAGCTGCCTTCGATGCTGGTGCCGGGCCAGGACAGCATTGGCCGCGCGCGATCGGCAAAGTCGATGCGGCCGGTGTACTGCAAACGCTGATTGTCCGGCGCAATGGCCTCCCCGGCAAAAACCTGTCCCGCCAACAGCAACGCCACCAGTCCCAGCTTGAACTTCATCGCTATATCTCCTGTTTTAATGTTGTCTGAACCGCTTCGCATGGCCGCTGGCGCGGAACTGCTCCACGATGTAATCCACAAACACCCGCACCTTGGCCGGCACCAGCTTGCGGCTTGAATAGTATATCGACAGCGGCCGGGTTTCGGCGTGCCAGTCCGGCAGCACGCGCGCCAGCTCGCCGCTGTCGAGCAGCGGCAAGGCATGCGCCAGCGGCAGCATGGCAATGCCCATGCCGCTGGCGGCGGCGCGCGCCAGCGCCTCCGGATCGTCCATTACCGCCACCGGGCGCACACTGGCCACCACTTCCTGCCCGGCGCTGTTCTTCAGCGTCCACGGCAGCAGCCGGCCGGTGCTCAGCGAGCGTCGCAGCAGGCCGCGATGGCGCGCCAGTTCTTGCGGACTGGAAGGCGCCGGATGCGCTTTCAGATAAGCCGGTGACGCCGCCAGCACGATATGCATGCTGGACAGCTCGCGCGCGATCAGCGCATCGGTCAGCTCGATGCCGCCGCCGATGGCGACGTCGAAGCCCTGCGCCACCAGATCGACCTGATGGTTATCGAAATACAGGTCGGGCACCACGTCCGGATAGCGGCGCGTGAACTCCTCCAGCAACGGCACGAAGTAATTGCGGCCGACGGTATGCGCCAGCGCCACCTTCAAGGTGCCGGCCGGCTTGCCGGCGCCCTGGCTCAGGTCCGTCAGCGCGTCGCCGATCTCGCTCCACGGCAGCCGCACCTGCGCATACAGGCGCTCGCCGTCGGTGGTCAGTGCCAGGCTACGGGTGCTGCGCTGGAATAGCCGTACGCCCAGCCGCAGTTCCAGCCGGTTGACGCTTTTGCTGACGGCGGCCGGCGTCAGCCCCAGGCGCCGGGCGGCGGCGGAGAAGCTGCCCTCGTCGGCAGAGGCGATGAAGGCATCCAGGTAGCTGCTGAGTTCGGTAAACATCTGCTCATCTTATACCATTGGTTGAAACTGTACACGCAATTTTATGACTACAAAGACAAGCCGGCCAAGACCATACTGTGTTCATCAACCAACCCGAAAGGAAACAAATCATGAACACGAAATTCAACGGCAAAGTCGCTTTCATCAACGGTGGTTCGCGCGGCATCGGTGCTGCCTCGGCGCGCCGCCTGGCCAGCGAAGGCGCCAAGGTCGCCATCGGCTACGCCGCGTCGGCCATTGCCGCCGAAGCGCTGGTGGAAGAAATCAAGGCTGCCGGCGGTGAAGCGATCGCCATCAAGGCCGATGCCTCCGACGCTGTCTCGCTGACCAAGGCCATCGACAGCGCGGCCGAACGCTTCGGCCGCCTGGACATCCTGGTCAACAGCGCCGGCGTGCTGCTGCTCGGCCCCACCGAGCAGTTCTCGCTGGAAGACTTCGACCGCACCCTGGCGGTCAACGTGCGCGGCGTGTTCGTGGCCTCGCAGGCCGCCGCGAAACACATGAAGGATGGCGGCCGCATCATCAACATCGGCAGCACCAACGCCCAGCGCATGCCGTTCGAAGGCGGCGCGGCTTACGCGATGAGCAAATCGGCGCTGACCGGCCTGGTCAAGGGCATGGCACGCGACCTGGGCGCGCGCAACATCACCGTCAACAACGTGGCGCCCGGTCCGGTGGACACCGATATGAACCCGGCCGAAAGCGACTTCGCTACCGGCTTGCATGGCCTGATGGCGCTCAAGCGCCACGGCAAGGTGGAAGAAATCGCCGCCATGGTGTCCTACCTGGCCGGGCCTGAAGCCGGCTTCGTCACCGGCGCCGACCTGCTGATCGACGGCGGCTTCGCGGCCTGATTGCGACTACTTGCCAGCTGCTTCGACGATGATCTCGTCGGCGCAGTTGGCGGTACGGCTGGTGGCCGGCCTGGCGTTGGCCACCATTTGCGGCAGATCGCGGTCGGTGGTGAAATCCAGCGCCAAGGAGACGCGGATCTCCTGCAGGTATTTGCGCTGCGTGCAGACCAGCGTGATGGTGCTGGCGACCTTGTCGCCGTAGCGCGCCTTCACGCGGTCGAAGAAATCGTTGACGCGGAAACTCTTGCCGGTGCTGCCCAACACGATCTTGCCCACCTCCGAATCGTTCACCACCCGCACTGCCGAAACGGCCTTGATGAAGTAATCGTCCGGCGGCAGCGCCTGGCATTTGCCATGCTTGTTCCACTCATAGGCGCCGAAAGTGCGCTCGTAATAGAAGTTGGGCATCCACGGCGCCACCTTTTCGATGGTGTCCTTGCTGACCGAGAACGCCGGACCGTTGCAGCTGCCGTAGTTGGTGCCGCACTCCTTCTTGTTCGGCCACAGGCCATGCAGGCTCAGGGTTTTTGCTTCCAGCGCGCCGCTGTTCATGGCGTCGCATTCCGGCTTTTTACCTTTGTAACTCACATGTTCGCAGAAGCCCGGCTGCCAGGTAATCGCCAGCACATAGCTATCCTGCTGATTCGGCAGCGAGCAGACCTCGCCGTTGCTGCGGGCGGCCGTGCGCTGCTCGCGCTCTTCCAATTCCGGCTTGCCGCATTCGCGTTGCACCCAGCGCAGCTTGGGTTCGGCGCCGGGAACGTCGATGCGCACCCAGTCATAGTCGGTCTTGTTGATCTCGCGGACGGTGTACGAGGTGCCGGCGCTGATTCTGGCGTCGCCGGGATTGCTACGCTTGGCGAAAGAGGAATATGCCTCGCAGCTTTGGGTGGCGCTGAAACTGCCACTGGCCGATTCACTGGCGCTGGCGCCCAGCGTGGTAAAGGCCAACAGCGCGGCCGCGATGTAGAGACGCATGATTTCCCCGAATTTGAACTGATCGGCAATATTGTACCGGAGACCATCACGCGGGCAGTAGTCCTACAAGCGGACTGCAAGCGCGCCGATACGGCACAGCCTCAGGAATGACTAAGATGATAATTCAAGCCATCCAACTGAAGGAGTCCAAAATGAAACAGTTTCATATGACCGCTAAGTTTGCTTGCGCCGTGCTGGCCACCGCCGCCGTCCTCATCGGCTGCCAGAAAAAAGAAGTCGATCCGCCTCCCGTGCCGGAAGCCACGCCAGCGCCAGCCGTGACCCCATCCCCATCGACGCCGCCAGCCGCCACGCCGATGCCTGAAGCCGGCGCTGTCACGCCAGCCGACCCGAACGCGCCGCCGCCAGCGACGCCGCCAGTCAACACCACCGAACCACCGCCACCAACCACCAAGTAAGGCCAAATCATGGCTTAAGTCTCGGCGCCTTCCCCTTCATTTACAGCGCCGAAGCTTGCGGCAAAGGCGTCGCGCGCGGCATGCTGGGCGATATCGCGTCGCCACACCAGCATGGTCTGCACGCGCGCCACGTCTGCCGGCAGCGTGTGGACCCGTACCGATTGGGCCAGTTCACGCTGCCTCAGCACCTCCCTTGGCATCATCGCCACCCCCATGCCAGCCGCCACGCAGCCGATAATCGCTTCAAACGTGCCGAATTCCGCTATCCGCGCCGGCGCCACGCCGCCCTCGGCAAACCAGCGTTCCAGCCGCCGGCGATAGGAACAGCCGCTGCGGAAACCCAGCAGGGTGCGCTTTGCCACGTCGGCCGGCGACTCGACCGGGCCGTGCAGGCTATCGGTCAGCAGCACCAGTTCCTCATCGAAGACCGGCAACTGCATCAGCTCCGGCCGCTCGACGGGCGCAGCCACCAGCGCCACATCAACCCGGTGGTGCAACACCGCCTGCAGCAGATGATCAGTTGGCCCGGTATCCAGCACCAGGTCCACCTGCGGGTAGCGACGGTGAAACTGGCCCAGTACCTGCGGCAGCCGCGCGGCGGCGGTGGTTTCCATCGAGCCGATGCGCAGTTGGCCGGACGGTTGGCCATCGCCGCGCATGGCTTGCTGCGCCTCGTCGGCCAGTTGCAACAGCCGCTCGGTATAGGCCAGCAGACGCGCGCCTTCCTCGGTGATCAGCATGCGCCGTCCGGAGCGGTGGAACAGGCTGACGCCCAGCGATTCCTCAAGCTGGGTCAAACGGGCGGAGACATTCGATTGCACCCGGTTCAGGCGGGCCGCAGCCTGGGTCACGCCGCCTTCTTCGGCCACGGTTTTAAAGATGCGCAGGGAGGACAGCTCCATAATCGTTCTCAATTTAAGAATTACAGCTTCAGTATAATTCATTTTTAATGATGCGCAAGACGGTCTATATTGGCAGCATCGACCTGTGGAGCATCATCATGCAATCCCTGATACTGCTGGCGTGCAGCTTCGCCTTCATCATCGTCCAGCTGGACGTCACCATTGTGAATGTGGCCTTGCCCGAGATCGGCCGCGAGTTGCAGGCCGGCGTCAGCCAGCTGCAATGGGTGGTGGACGCCTACACGCTGGGCTTCGCCGTGTTCCTGCTGTCAGCCGGCGCGATTGGCGACCGCTTCGGCTCGCGCGCGGTGTTCCTCGGCGGCTTCGCGCTGTTCACGCTGGCTTCGCTGGCCTGCGCGCTGGCGCCGGACGCGCTGACGCTCAACCTGGCCCGCGCCGTCCAGGGCATCGGCGCCGCGCTGCTGGTGCCCAGCTCGCTCGCCATCCTCAACGTCGCCTACGCCGATGACCGCCGGATGCTGGCCAAGGCCATCGCCTGGTGGACGGCGGCCGGCGGCGTCTCGATCGCGGCCGGGCCGGTGCTGGGCGGCGTGTTGATGGCCTGGTTCGGCTGGCGCAGCATCTTCTGGGTCAACATGCCGATCTGCATTCTTGGTTTCTGGCTGACACTGCGCGTGGTGCCAGCGATCCGCCACAGCGGCCCGGCCCGCCGCTTCGACATTCCGGGCCAGATTTTAGCCGTGATCGCACTGACCGCCTTCATCGGCGCGGTGATCGAGGTGCATGCCCTGGGCCTGACGCATCCTGCCGTGCTGGCCGCCTTCATTGTGGCGCTGATCGCCGCCGCCCTGTTCCTGCAAGTGCAACGCCGCAGCGCGGCGCCGATGCTGCCGCTCACGCTGTTCAAGCTGGCCGGCTTCACGCCTGCCGTGCTGTTCGGCGTGTTGGTCAACTTTGCCTACTATGGCGTGATCTTCATTCTCAGCTTCTACCTGCAGAAGGTGCGCGGCTTTTCGGTGCTGCACGCGGGCTTGATCTTCCTGCCGCTGACCGGCACCTTCCTGTTCGCCAACCTCGCCAGCGGCTGGCTGCAGGCCCGCGTCGGTTCGCGCCGGCCGATGATCATCGGCGGCCTGATCGGCGCCAGCGGCTATGCGCTGCTGGCCGTCTTCGGCATATCGGAGCACGCCAGTTTCTGGGCCATGCTGCCCGGTCTGGCCTTGATCCCGGCAGGCATGGGCCTGGCGGTGCCGGCCATGACCACCGCCATCCTGGCTTCAGTGGAGCGCAGCCAGGGCGGCACCGCCTCGGCCGTATTGAACACCGCGCGCCAGGTCGGCGGCGCGATGGGGGTGGCAGTCTATGGCGCGCTGGTGGCGGCGCCGGCCGCAGCTGCTATGCTGTCGGGCATTCAGATCGCGCTGGGCGTATCGACCGTGCTGCTGCTGGGCGGCGCGTTGCTGGCCCTGAGAACCAATTTTAACCGAGGAGAACAGCTATGCCATTCGTAAATATCCGCATCACCAATGAAGGCGCCACTGCCGAGCAGAAGCAGGAACTGATTCAGGGCGTGACCGACCTGCTGCAGAAAGTGCTGAACAAGAACCCGGCCACCACCTTCGTCATCATCGATGAGGTCGAAACCGACAACTGGGGCGTCGGCGGCACCGCCGTCACCACGCTGCGCCAGCGCGCGGCGGCGGCCAAGCCGGCCGCCTAAGGCATTAAGGCAGCGCTCTTTGCACGGTGTCGAGTAGCACCGAAAAGTCCGCCGGCTTGGTCAGATGCAGATCAAAGCCGGCGGCAATGACGCGCTGCCTGGCAGCGTCGTCGCTCCAGGCGGTGAAGGCGATCAGCTGCGGCTGCGCGATCTGGCGCATCCGGCGGATAAGGGCGGCAACCTGATAGCCGTCCAGTTCCGGCATGCCGATATCGATAAACGCCAGCTCCGGCCGGAAACGCAGTACCGCCGCCAGCCCATCGCGGCCGCCATGCGCGGCCGCCGTCACATGACCGTGCAACGACAGCACCTCCGCCAGCAGATCGGCGGCGTCGCAGTTATCGTCTATGACCAGTATCCGGCGTTGCTGGAAGCTGTGCGCCATCGTGCCTCCCTGTCCGGCGCGCCGGAAATTCGTTGAACCAACAGCATACGTCGCCGTGCCGCGCGGCGCGGTAAGTCACTCGCCCGCTCACGGGTAGGAGTACGCCCCGTTCAGGCTGCCGGGGCGGCGACCAGGCTGCGGCAGTCCACCGGAATATCGATGATGAAGGTGGTGCCGCCTTCCGCCGAGCTGTCGACCGCGACGCTGCCGCCGTGGCCCTCGGCCACACTGCGCACGAACGGCAGGCCGATGCCCCACCCCTGCGCCATATTGCCCTCGCCTTCGCGGCGCAGGTATTCAAAGATGCGCTCGCGCTGGTCGTCGGCGATCGGGTGGCCGGAGTTGTGCACGCTGAGCATCAGGCGACCGCGCACACCACTGGCCTGCAACCGCACCAGCACGCCATCGCCGTACTTGAGCGCATTAGTGACCAGGTTTTCCAGCGCGCGATGCAGCGAATTGCGGCACCAGTAGCCGATGAACGGCTCGCCGCCCAGCACTTCCACCTTGGCGACGCTGGCCACGTTGAACTCCTGCGCCACCGCCTGCAGCAACTGCTGGATGTCAAATTCGCTCACCACCATCGGCAGCTTGATGATGCGCTCGAAGGTCAGCGCGTCCACTAGCTGGGTCAGCATGTTCTCCAGGCGCTTGGCGCCGATTTCAATTTTGCCCGCCACCCGGCGCGCCACCTCGACATCGGAACTGATCGTTATCAGCTGGGTGCTGGCCAGAATCAGCGACAAGGGATTGCGCATGTCATGCGACAGCGTTGCCGCCAGCCGTTCGCGCATGCCTTCGTGGATCAGTGAGAATTCGCACACGGCGTCGCGCACCGCGCTGTCGATCGATACCTCGACTACATGCCATTCCTCGCTGGTGAAATGGATGCTGTGCGCGCGCATGGTCCGGCAGATGGCGTCGCGGAATAGCTGGTACTCCAGGATCAGTTGATCGGCGCGAAACGGCGTCATGCGCGCGCGCTCGCCGCCGTGGGCCGACATCGAATTGGTGTGGCTGTTGCCGTGCGCGCGCGGATAGGATGGCGTCAGCGCCTCGGCGATATTGTCGTAGAAGGCGGGCAAGGTGTTGGTCAGGATCGGGCCCGAGACGCCTTCGGCCTCATCAATGTGCTGGCGCACCAGTGCTTCCCACAGGTCGAACACCTGTTCGCGCATGGTCAGCATCGCCCGGGATGTGGCGGATAGCTCGCTCTCGTCCTGTTTTTGATCGGTTGCCAGGGTCATCAGCTGCTCCGCCGAAGGTTGAGGCAATCACCATAGCAAGGAAACTGTGGGCGTTGGGTGTGCTACATCACCCAACACCTGCATGGGCAGAATACCAACAACGGATCGGCGCCTTACTGGCGCGCGATTTAGATTTAGCGCCCTGCCGCTTGCCGTAGTTGCTGATCCAGCTGGGCGGCCTGCGCAGCACCGTCTCCACATCCAGCCCCAGCTGCGCGGCCACCACCGACGACAGCACGCGGCCATCCGTGGTGTCCAGCCCATCGACATATAACGCGTGCTGCAAGGCGCGGAACACCACCAGTTGATCGGCTGCCGGCGCCAGCTTGCGCGCCGTCACCACCGCCCGGCAGACCGGTTCGGTATCGTAGACAAAATTCTCGCGCGCCATCAAGGCCTCGCGGTTGAACGGCAGCCCGCTGGCCGCCTCCACCCGCGCCCAATGCGTCAGGCGGAACTGCTTGCCCGCCTGATCCAGCACTTCGGTGCCGCCGGCGCGCAAGCCGCCAACGATGATCTGCAGCTCCAGTTCGGGTGCATGGCCATCAGCTCGGTCATTTCCTTGCCGAAGCCATAGCACCACGAGCACATCGGATCACCTACGTACAACAGCTTCATTTGGCGGCCTCCCCGCGCTGGCTGCGCGGGCCATCGTTCTCGCGTTGGCGGCGCGTGGTGATGTTTTCGCGGTTGACGCCCCAGTTATCGGTCTCCACTTCGTCAATGATGACGAAGGTGGTGGCCGGGTCCTTGTTCAGCACGCGTTGCAGCAGGTCGGTCGAGCCTTCGATCAGTTGCTGTTTCTGCTCAGCCGTCACACCTTCATTGGTGACGCGGATATTCACGTATGGCATGGTGATTCTCCTTTGATTTACCAGGTGCCGGCGGTAGCGCCGCCATCAACCGGCAGAATGGTGCCGCTGGTGAAGCTGGATTCGGTCAGGTACAGCACAGCGTTGACGACATCGTCGGTCACGCCGGTGGTGCCGCTTGGCGCCAGCGTGCGGAAGAAGGACTGGGTCGCCTCGTCCTGGCTGTGCATCGGCGTGGCGATAATGCCGGGCGCCACTGCGTTGACCTTGACGTTGGACGCCGCCAGCTCAATCGCCAGACCGCGCGTGGCGTGGTTCAGGCCGCCCTTGATCAGCACCGGCAGCAGCGCTGGCACTTTCACGTTCGGCTGCATGGCGATGCTGGCGGTGATGTTGACGATGTGACCGGACTTGTTGGCGCCCATGTGCGCGGCGGCTTCCTGCGACGGGAAGAACACGCCCTTGAGGTTGGTATCCAGCAAATTATCCAGATCCTCTTCGGTGTAATCGGTCACTGGCTTGGCGATGAAGATGCCGGCATTGTTAATCAGGATATCGACCTTGCCGAACGCTTCCACGGCACGGACAAACAGCGCCTTGGCGGTGGACGCCTTGGCAATGTCGCCCGGCACCAGCACGAAGTTGGCTGGATTGCCCAGCTTGTCCGCTGCTTCTTTCAGGCGCTCGATGGTGCGGGCATTGCCGACCACGTTATAACCGCATTGCAGATAGGCTTCCGCGACCGCAAAGCCGATGCCGCTCGATGCGCCGGTAACGATGACTGTCTTGCTCATGATGTGTTTCCTTTCAAAGTGGGTTGGTGTGAGCAAACTATACTTTTGCGTCATCGCTTGATAAAGACATCAAAAAACAAGACAATTGATACATCACGTAATGAATCTCACTATGAAACGCCAATTCGACGATGTGCTGCTGGGCAGCATCGAGCTGTTCTGCATGGCGGCGGAACTGTCCAGCTTTACCGCCGCCGCGACGGCGGCCGGCGTCACCCCGGCAGCAGTCAGCCGCTCCGTCTCCCGGCTGGAAGAACGGCTGGGCGTGCGCCTGTTCGTCCGCACCACGCGCCAGATCCGCCTGACCGACAGCGGCCGCGTCTATTTCGAACAATGCCGCCAGGCGCTATCGCAACTGAGCGAGGCCGAGCGGCAGATCACCGGCGCGCAGGTGCAGCCATCCGGCCCGCTGCGCATCAGCGCGCCAACGCCATACGCCCACTACCGCCTGCTACCGCTGCTGGCAGAATTCCGCCGCCAGTATCCGGAAGTCACCATCGACATCCACGTCAGCAACCGCAATATCGATTTTGCCGACGAGGGCTACGATTTGGCGATCCGAGGCCGCGCCCCGGCCGACTCCAACCTGATCGCCCGCAAGCTCGAAGACGCCGAACTGGTGCTGGTCGCCGCCCCCGCCTACCTGCAGCGCGCTGGCACACCGACCTCGCTGGAGCAGCTCAGCCAGCACGAATGCGTCCAGTTCGACTTGCCCAGCACCGGCAAGCGCATCCCCTGGCCGTTCATGCAAGACGGCCAGCAAATCGATGTGGTGACCGAGGGCGGCCTGTGCTGCTCGGAAGATGTGCTGGGCATCGTCACGCTGGCGCGCGCGGGCGCGGGGCTGGTGCAAACCTACCGCTTCATCGTCGAACAGGACCTGGCCAGCGGCGCGCTGGTGGAGCTGCTGCCGCAGCACGGCGGCACCTCGCGCCCCTTCATCCTGCTGTATCCACACGCCCGGCACCTGTCACTCCGGGTGCGCACCTTTGTCGATTTCATTGTTGACAATAAAATGGCGCCAGCTATACCCAAAAGTTATCGATAATGATTTTTTTGGCATTGGAGAACATACGTACACTGCTATAGCATACAAGGTTAAGAAAACTTCCAGAGACACCCCATGCCCGCACCCATTTCCAGCGCCACCAGTTCCGTGCAAGCGCACGTCAACGGCACCAGCAACCGCGCCGTCCTGTCGCTGCTGACCAGCCTGTTCTTCACCTGGGGCTTCATCACCGTCATCAACAACACCCTGCTGCCGCACCTGCGCAGCGTGTTCGACCTGAACTACACCCAGACCACGCTGATCGAATCGGTCTGGTTCATCGCCTACTTCTTCGCCTCGATTCCGTCGGCGCGCCTGATCGAGCGCATTGGCTACCAGAAATCGATGGTGTTCGGCCTGTGCCTGATGGCGGTCGGCGCCATGCTGATGATACCGGCCGCGCGCCTGCCGTCCTACGGCGTCACGCTGTGCGCGCTGTTCGTGATCGCCTGCGGCATCACGCTGCTGCAGGTGTCGGCCAATCCCTATGTGGCCGTGCTGGGTTCGCCGGAAACCGCATCCTCGCGACTGAACCTGGTACAGGCGTTCAACTCGCTGGGTTCAACGCTGGCGCCGCTGTTCGGCGCCTACCTGATCCTGGGCCGCTCCAACTCCGGCACTGCCGAAGCCGGCCGCGTGCTGACCCAGGCCGAAAAGCTGGCCGACGCCCAGGCGGTGCAACTGCCCTACCTGATCGTCGCCTGCGTGCTGGTGATCCTGGCGCTGGTGATTGCCCGCTTCAAGATGCCGTCGATGCACCACAGCGCCACCGCGCGCGTGTCCGACGCCGAGCGTGAAAAACTATCGCTGTGGAAGCACCGCAACCTGGTGTTCGGCATCCCGGCCATCTTCATCTACCTGATCGCCGAAATCGGCGTGGCCAACTTGTTCATCAACTTCACCGCGCAGCCCGAAATTGGCGGCCTGAGCCACGAGCAAGGCGCGCACTACCTGTTCCTGCTGTGGGGCGGCATGCTGGTCGGCCGTTTCGTCGGCGCTTGGGCGATGAACAAGACCAGCGCCGAGCGCGTGCTGGCGTTCTGCGCGATCGGCGCGTTCATCGTCATGCTGGTCGCCGCGCTGGGCACCGGCAGTCTGGCCATGTGGGCGCTGATCTCGGTCGGCCTATTCCACTCGGTGATGTTCCCGACCATCTTCACGCTGGGCATCAAAGGCCTGGGCCCGCTGACCGAAGAAGGCGCCGGCCTGCTGATCATGGCGATCGCCGGCGGCGCGCTGGTGGTGGTGCAAGGCTGGCTGGCCGACACCGTCGGCCTGCAACTGTCCTTCCTGCTGACGGCGGCATGCGAACTGTATGTGCTGTTCTACGCGGTGTGGGGTTCGAAAGCTACCAACGCATTACCGGCTGAAAAACTCGCCTAAGCAGCTGCTCGCCCGTCCCATAAAAATGCCTGCTTCGCGCAGGCATTTTTTTATGCCGCCAGGATAGCGCTGTCTCAGCGCAGGGCGTCGACACCATTGAGGAAGCTATTGATGGTGCGGTAAAACGCGCCCGGTTGCTCGATCCACGGAAAGTGGCCGCTTTTCTCAATGAACACCAGCTGCGCGCCGCGATTGGCATCGCGGATCTGGTACTGGGTGGTTTCGCCGACCGGGTCCTGGCGCCCCATCAGCACCAGCAGCGGCTTGTTGAAGGCCTGCATGCCTGGCGTCAGATCCTGCTTGAGCACCTGCCGCATGGTGTAGCGGCTCATGGCGTCGCTCTTGGCGCGGGGGGCGCTCAGGCCGTCGTGGAACGCCAGACCATCCTTGCGATTGTAAAAGTAACCCGGCAGGATGGCCCGCATGGACTCCAGGTTGGCGCGCTCCGGGTTGGCCTTGCGGCGCTCGGCATCGTGCCAGTAAGCCTCGCTGTCGAGATCGGACGGCAGCAGGCGCGAATGGATATTGTCGCTGAAGTAGCGCTCGAATTCCTTGGTCCATGCCATCGGGCCGCTACCGACCAGCAACAGTGCATCCGTGCGGTCAGGATGCGCGATGCCATAGCGCATGGCCAGCATGCCGCCCCAGCTGTGTCCGAGCACGCTCCAGTGCGCGATGCCGAGATGCTTGCGCAGCACTTCCAGATCTTCCACCAGCAACTCGGTGGAGATGGTGGTCTCATTGATTGGCGTGACAGTCGACTGGCCGGTGCCGCGCTGGTCCAGCATGATGGCCTGCCGACCGGACTTTGCCACTTCCGCCATGACCGGGTGCAGATAGTTGGCGAAGCCGGGGCCGCCGGAAAGCATCACCACCGGCGCACCGCTGCCCTGCACCCAATAGTGCAAGCTGGCGGCGCCGGATTGCAGATCACCTTCCACCACGTCGGTCGCCGCCACAGCCTGCGTCATGCCGAGGCAGCCACACATCAGAACTAACATTTTTCTTATATTCACGCGATATTCCATTCAACCGTAAAAACGCGAAGAATACACCGCCAGCCTTACAGTGTAAAGTTAACCACAAAACATTAGATTTTCAGTATGCCGATCAGGCCAATTCATAACTGGTACTGCGACCACCCGATGCGGTCTTGCGCAGCAGACCCCGGGTAAGCAGATCGTTAATGTCGCGCAGCGCAGTGTCCGTCGGGCGGCGCTTCGAAATGCAAGCGCTGGCGGCCGACCGGGCCGGATACCACCTGCATAGGGCCGGTGGCGTCGTCGCGCCAGCCGCCGACGTGTATGCGTGTGAGGCCGGAATAGCCGGTCGGGAACAACGCCGCATGCCAGCCGAACAACCGTTCGCGGCTTAGCGGCGCGTGGCAGTTGCCAGTAGCGTCCAGCACCATATCGACCACGCCTCCGACGTGACGATCCACCGGCGCCAGCGTGCCGATATCCAAGCCCAGCCGGCGTGCAATGGACGAGCGCACCGACTGCACGTTCAAGCTCTGCCCTTCAATCTCGCTGGTTTTGACCGCATCATCCGTCAGCGCGGCGAGGCTGGCCTGGTCACGCAGCAGCATGCCGACATCTGCCATTCGGCCCAGCAGGAAACCATGGGCATGACTGACCAGCGCCATAGGCGCGGCCAAGCCCGCCAGATCATAGCGCCACTGCGGCCAGTCCTGCGCCTGCCAAATGTAATCTCCGCGTTTCATGCGGAGATTATGCGCCTGTTCGCCGCACGATCCTGCTGACCGTGTCCTGAACAGAGCGTTACTTTTTCACAACATCAGCTCTCCTAAGTGGCAGATCAGATGCTACATAGCGATTCGTGGGTTGTAAGATAGGCATTGATTCGCAGCCCATCATATACAGCAGCCCAGAGGAGACGGCATGGTCGCATCCCGCGGTTTATCAGCGTTCGTGGTTCTGAGTACGCTTGCCTTGCATGCCCACGCGCAGCAGGAAGCCAGTATCCCGCCCCCGCAGCGCGCGCCCGATACGATGGAGGCGCGCACTCTGGCCTGTGTCGGCTGCCATGGTGAAAAAGGGCGTGGCGTCGCCAACATCTATTTCCCGCGCCTGGCCGGCAAGCCGTCCGGCTATCTGTACAACCAGCTGATCGCGTTCCAGGAAGGCCGCCGCCATTACGCGCCGATGAATTATCTGCTGGCGTATCTGCCGCCGGCCTATCTGAAGCAGATGGCCGATTATTTCGCCGCCCAGAGTCCCGATCCGATTCCGGTCACGGCGCCGTCCGCGCCGCCGGCCACCGTCGCCCAGGGCCAGCAGATCGTCACCAAGGGGCTGCCGGACAAGAAGATTCCCGCCTGTACCACCTGCCACGGCGCCGCGCTGACCGGCCGCGAGCCTGGCATTCCGGGCCTGCTCGGCCTGCGCGCCGATTACGTCAGCGCGCAGCTCGGCGCCTGGCGCTACGGCACCCGCACCGCGCTGGCGCCGGACTGCATGCAACTGATCGCCTCAACGCTGTCCGAGCCTGAAGTAGCCGCCGTCTCGGCCTACCTGGCCACGCTGCCGGTGCCGGCCAACGACAAGCCTGCGGCCGCCGACAACACGCAATTGCCGATGGGCTGCGGCAGCCAGAGCCCACACGCAGCGGCGGCAGGAGCCAAGCCATGATCAAACGCATCCTGCTTGTACTGGCCCTGATACTGATACTGCTGGCCGGCGCCGCCTGGTGGCTGATGAACCGCAGTTCGTCGGCGCCCGCCACCACCATCAACAGTGCGCAGATCGAGCGCGGCAAATATCTGGCGCAGGCCGGCGACTGCATCGCCTGCCATACCGTGCCCGGACAGGCCATCTTCTCCGGCAACCGCGCCATGCCGACGCCGTTCGGCAATCTGTACGCGCCCAACATCACGCCGGACAAGGAAACCGGCATCGGCAAATGGACGCCGGCGCAGTTCTACGACATGCTGCACACCGGCCGCTCGCCGGACGGCAAGCTGCTCTACCCCGCCATGCCGTTCGCCTCTTACACCAAGGTCACGCGCGAGGATTCGGATGCGATCTTCGCCTACCTGATGTCGGTGCCGCCGGTGCACAAGCCCAACCGCGAGCACGAGCTGCGCTTCCCATACAACAACCGCAGCCTGCTGATCGGCTGGCGCACGCTGTATTTCCAGGAGGGCGAATACAAGCCCGATCCGGCCCAGTCGGTCGAATGGAACCGGGGCGCCTACCTGGTGCAGGGGCTGGGCCATTGCGCCATGTGCCACTCGCCGATCAACGCGCTGGGCGGCTCGGCCGAAGCCAAGGCCTTCCAGGGCGGCCTGATTCCGATGCAGAACTGGTACGCGCCGTCGCTGACCTCGAACCGCGAGGCCGGCCTCGGCAACTGGGAACTGCAGGACATCATGGACCTGCTGCAAACCGGCGTTTCGCATCGCGGCACGGTCTACGGTCCAATGGCGGAAGTCACCTTCAACAGCCTGCAATACCTGAGCGACGAGGATGTCAAGGCGATGGCGGTCTACCTGAAGAGCCTGCCGGGCGACGATCCGCCCGCGCCGCCGCCGGCGCCGCTGACCAACGACGTCCAGCAGCAGTTCGCCGAGGGCCAGCGCATCTACGAGGCGCAGTGCGCCGTCTGCCACGCAGTTGATGGACGCGGCATGCCGCCGCACTTTCCGCCGCTGGCCGCCAACCAGTCGATCCTGATGGGTTCGTCGGTGAATCCGGTACGCATGATACTCAACGGCGGTTACCCGCCGGGCACGCGCAAGAATCCGACGCCGTACGGCATGCCGCCGTTCGCGCAGGATCTGAACGATGCGCAGGTGGCCGCCGTCGCCACCTACATCCGTAATGCCTGGGGCAACGGCGCCACGCCGGTGACCGCGCAACAAGTCAACCAGCTGCGCAGCGCGCTGCTTGAATAGGAGGACAGCCATGATCGTGGAACCCGATACGCCGGCAGAAACCGAGGCCGCCAATCAACAGCGCGTGGACGCCATCGTGGCGCGCGGACCGGGCGGCGCGTTCGCGCTGGCCGGCGTGGCGGTGGCGATCGTGATGCTGATCTGGTTCGCCTTCTATTTCCTGGTGTTTGTCGCGCGCGGAGGTGCCTAGATGAGCGACCAACATACCGCAGCCCATGTCGCCGAGCAGGCGGAAACCCGCTGGGTGTGGGTGGTGGGCATCGTCATCGCCACCTTGCTGTGCATGATGGCCTACATGAGTTTGCACTGGATCACGATGCCGCCGCAGCGCATGGAAACCGTCAATCCCGGCACGCTGCACCTGGCCGGCGAGTTTGTCGAGGCCAATCTGGGCAGCGTCGCCGAGGCCGACGGCAGCGTTACCGTGCGCCTGGTCGGCAACCAGTATTCGTTTTCGCCGCAGTGCGTGCTGGTGCCGGTCGATACGCCGGTGACGATCCGCGCCACCAGCGCCGACGTGGTGCACGGCTTCAGCGTGACCAACACCAATATCAACGTCAACCTGATCCCCGGCTATGTGTCGACCTTCCACGCGCGCTTCAAGGAAACCGGCGAGCACACCATGCCGTGCCACGAATTCTGCGGCGTCGGCCACGCCGCCATGTGGGCCCACGTCAAGGTGGTCGACAAGGAAACCTTCGCCCGCCAGGCGCAATCGAAAGGGAGGCTGAGCTGTGCTGAACGTTCCTAACCGGCGTCTCGTGCTGGCCCACTTCTGGCTGGCGTTCATTGCCTTCTTCCTGGCGCTGATTCTGGGCGAGTGGCAGATGTTTATCCGCAGCCCGCTGTCGGGCTGGATCGGCAATCCCGAACTGTATTACCGTTCGGTCACCGCGCACGGCTCGGCCATGGGCTATGTGTTCCCGACCCTGGTGGCGATGGGCTTTGGCTACGCCATCGTCGAACTGGCGCTGAAGCAGGCGTTGGTCGGCCTGAAGTGGGCCTGGCTCGGCTTCGGGCTGGTGGTGGTCGGCACGGTGGTGGCGATGGTGCCGGTGGCGCTGGGCAAGGCCTCGGTGCTGTACACCTTCTACCCGCCGCTGATCGGCAATGCCTTCTATTACATCGGCGTGGTGCTGGTGGTGGTCGGCTCGTGGATCTGGGTGGCGCTGATGGCAGTCAATCTGCATGTGTGGCGCCGCAATCATCCGGGCGAGACGGTGCCGCTGGCGATGTTCGCCAACAATGCCGGCGCCTATCTGTGGGCCTGGACCTCGGTCGGCGCGGCGGTTGAAATCCTGTTCCTGATCCTGCCGGTGGCGCTAGGCTTCAAGAACACCATCGACGCCGGTCTGGCGCGCGTGTTCTTCTCGTGGACCTTGCACGCCATTGTGTATTTCTGGCTGATGCCGGCCTACATCGCCTTCTACACGCTGGTGCCACGCGCCATCGGCGGCCGGCTGTACAGCGATGCGATGGCGCGCATCTCCTTCATCCTGTTCCTGGTGTTCTCGATGCCGATCGGCATCCACCACCTGTTCCAGGATCCGCAAGTGGGTTCCGGCATCAAGTTCCTGCACGCGGTGTTCACCGCCATGGTCTCGGTGCCGACGCTGCTGACCATCTTCACCATCTGCGCCTCGGTGGAGATTGCCGGACGGCTGCGCGGCGGCGCCGGCCGCTTCGCGTGGATAGCCAAGCTGCCGTGGAAGAATCCGCTGATGCTGGCGGTGGCGCTGTCCTTCATCATGCTGGGTTTTGGCGGCGCCGGCGGGTTGATCAACATGAGCTACCAGCTGGACTTCGCGATCCACAACACGCAGTGGATCACCGGCCACTTCCACCTGATCTTCGGCGGCGCCATCGTCATCATGTATTTCACGCTGGCCTACGACCTGTGGCCGCACCTGACCGGGCGCGCCTTCGATTGCTGGAAGCTGATGCGCGTGCAGCTGTGGCTGTGGTTCGTCGGCATGATGGTGCTGACGCTGCCGTGGCACTGGGTCGGCATTCTCGGCATGCCGCGCCGCATGGCGTACTACGATTACACCGCCAGCGACCTGGCGCCGATGGCGCTGTCGGTCATCATCACCTTCAGCGGCGGCCTGCTGTTGCTGGCCTCCGGCGCGCTGTTCCTGTGGATTTTGTTCCGTGGCCATCGCGGCGCGCGCATCGAGCTGCCGCAGTTCCGCTTCAGTGCGCCGGTGCATGCGACGGCGCGGATTCCGGCGGCGCTGAACGGCTTTGCGCTGTGGCTTGCGCTGATGGTCGGCCTGAGCCTGATCAACTACGGCTTCCCGATCGCGCAGTTGATCAATACTCCGAATACGGCCGTGCCGGCTGTTCCGATCAGGTGATGCCATGCAAGAACCCTCCGTCCTTTCCCTGAAAAACCGCTGGACCCGTTACAGCGTGGTCATCCTGCTGGTGACGGCGCTGGTGTCGGCGGCGGTCGGCTTTATCTGGGTGCCGTTCGCCAACAACCGCCAGGCGGCGCTGTCCTTGTGGGAAGCCATTTGCAGCGCGGCCGGCATTTCCAGCGGCACCCCGTCCAGCGCGCTGGGCGATGATGCGGCCAGGCGGCCCAGCAATGTGATCGTCAGCGCCGCCATGATGCGGCCCGCGAATGCCGAGTCGATCGGGCGTGGCGCCACGCTGGCCATGCGCTGCACCATGTGCCACGGCATACGCGGCGTCAGCGAGGCCAACTCGCCCAACCTGGCGGGCCAGATCGAGGGCGCCATCTACAAGCAGCTGCGCGACTACCAGTCCGGCCATCGGGTCAGCGCCATCATGCAGCCGATGGTGGCGATGCTGACCGACACCGACATGCGCGACCTGGCGGCCTATTACGCCTACCTGCCGCACCAGCGCGAACCGTCCGCGCACCAGCGGACGGCGCCGCAATTGGTCAGCAATGGTTCGCCGATGCGCAATGTCGGCGCCTGCGCCAGCTGTCATGGCGGCTATGCGCAGCAGACCGCTACGCCGATCCTGGACGGCGAGCCGGATGCCTATATCCGCGATCAGCTGCACGCCTTCCGCAACGGCAGCCGGCACAATGACCTCAACCAGCAGATGCGCAACGTGGCGCGCCAGCTGACCGATGCCGAAATCGCCGAGCTGGCGGCTTACTACGCCGCCCGCTGAGCCGTCAGCCGGATGGCGATCGACTTGGCGGCCGGCACCTTGCTTTCCAGTGCGTGGTGCGCCAGCGCCAGCAGCGGATTGCATTCCGGGTAGTAGCCGGCCACGCAGCCGGCCGGCACGTCGTAGGCCACCAGCCGCAAACCGCGCACCTGGCGGGCGATGCCGTCCGCAGTGACCGCGTGCGCATCCACCAGCTGGTCTTCGGCCAGCCCCAGCCGGGCAATGTCGGCGGCGTTGATCAGCAGCACGCGCCGCCCGCCGTGGATGCCACGGAAGCGGTCATCCTCGGTGTAGATGGTGGTGTTGAACTGACTGTCGCTGCGCACCGTGAACAGACGCAATACGTCGCCCTGCGGGGCCTGCTGGTCGGGGTCGGCATCCAGCGCCGTCGGCACGATGAAGTTGGCCTTGCCATTCGGCGTCTTCCACTGCCGCTGTGCGGCCGGCACCGGACGGCGGAAGCCGCCCGGCGTCCACATGCGCTGGTTGAAGTCATGGAAGATGTCGGGCAGCGTGCGGGCGATGGCGTCACGCACCAGGCTGTAGTCGGCCACCCAGTCGTCCCACGGCACGGCCGGATTGGGGTCCAGCGAAGCGCGCGCCAGGCCGGCGACGATCGCCGGTTCCGAGCGCAGCAGCGCGCCGGCCGGCTCGGCGCGGCCCCTGGAACCGTGCATGCAGCCGGTGCTGTCCTCCACCGCCACCGATTGTTCGCCGCTGGCCTGGCGGTCGATCTCGATGCGGCCCAGACACGGCAGGATGTAGGCGATCTCGCCATGCAGCAGATGGCTGCGGTTCAGCTTGGTGGACACCTGCACCGTCAGCCTCAGCCGCGACCAGGCCGCCTCCACCCGCGCCGTGTCCGGCACCGCGCGCAGGAAATTGCCGCCTAGTCCGATAAACGCGCGTACCGAACCGTCCAGCACACCCTCGCAGGTTTCCACTGTGTTCAGGCCCTTGTCGCGCGGCGGCGCGAAGTGGTACAGCTCCTGCAACTTGTCCAGCGGCGCCAGTTCCGGCTTCTCGGTGATGCCGACCGTGCGCTGGCCCTGCACATTCGAGTGGCCGCGCACCGGGCAGATGCCGGCGCCCGGCTTGCCGATATTGCCGCGCAATAGCAGGAAATTCGACACCATCTGCACGTTCAGCACGCCGTGCCGGTGCTGCGTCAGGCCCATGCCGTAGATGCCGATCACCTTGTCGGCCGCCGCGTAGGTGGCGGCCGCCGTCTCCAGATCGCGCCGCGCCAGCCCGGATTCGCGCTCGATCTGCGGCCAGCCGGTGGCGCGCACCTTGGCCACGAAGTCGTCCAGCCCGGCGGTATGCTCGGCCAGGAAGGCCGCGTCCAGCACGCGCGGCGCGCCATTGGCCCTGGCGGCGTCGTCCGCCTCCAGCAGCGCCTTGCACAGGCCCAGCAGCGCGCCGATGTCGCCGCCGGCGCGCACTTGCAGGTATTGCGTGCTGATGGTGGTTTCGGCCGGCGTCAGCATCTGCAGCGGCGATTGTGGATTGGTGAAATGCAGCAGCCCAGCCTCCTTCAGCGGATTGAAGGTGATGATGGGCACGCCGCGTCGGCGCGCCTCCTGCAACTGGTGCAGCATGCGCGGGCTGTTGGTGCCGACGTTCTGGCCGAAGAAGAAGATGCAATCGGTCTGCTCGAAATCCTCCAGCGACACGGTACCGATCGGCACGCCGATGGTCCTGGGCAGCGCCACGGAAGTGCTTTCGTGGCACATATTCGAGCTGTCCGGCAGGTTGTTATTGCCGTACATGCGCGCCAGCAGCTGGTACATATACGAGGTTTCCAGCGAGGCGCGGCCGGAGGCGTAGAACACCACGCCCTTGCGTTCGGCCGGCGGCACGGCGCGCAGCTCGCGGCCGATTTCGGCCAGCGCCGCGTCCCAGTCCACCGGCAGGTAGCGGTCGCTGGCGGCGTCCCAGCGCAGCGGCGCGGTCAGCCGGCCGACCGATTCCAGATCGCAGTCGCTCCAGTCCAGCAGCTCGGTGACGGTGTGGCTGGCAAAAAAATCCGGCGCGCAGCGCTTGCTGGTGATTTCCCAGGCGGTAGCCTTGGCGCCGCTCTCGCAAAACTCAAACGGATGCGGGTTGGCCGGCTTGGCCCAGGCGCAGCTGACGCAGGCGAAGCCGTCCGGCTTGTTCTGGTGCAGCAGCAGCTTGCTGCCCTCCATCACCACATGTTCATGCAACAGCGCGTGACTGACTTTTCTCAACGATCCCCAGCCGCCCGCCGCGTCGCCCTGCTTTCCGTGTTTCATACGCTATCCTCTCCTGGATCAGATAGTGTGAAACGCGGCGCCACGGCGTACCGTGCGTCAGCGTACCGAAGCGGCGCTCTACAGCCGGGCGAGGAACTGGTGGATCTGCGCCACCACCGCCGCGCCTTCGCCGACGGCGGCGGCCACCCGCTTGGTGGAGTTGGCGCGCACGTCGCCGATGGCGAACACGCCGGCAATGCTGGTTTCCAGCGCCTTGCAGTTCAATGTTCGGCGTGGCCTGGATGCGGCTGATCAAATAGCTGGACATGGTCGCCGCCAGGCTGTCGCGGCGGATCAGCATGTGTACCTTGGCGGCGTAGCCCGACAGGAATACCGCGCCCTGCCCGGCCGAGTTGCCGCCGCCCACCAGGATGATTTCGTCATCCCTGCACAGCTGCGCCTCCAGCGGCGACGCCCAGTAATAAATCCCGCGCCCCTCGAACCGCTTCAGGTTGGCCAGCGATGGCCGCCGGTAGCGCGCGCCGCAGGCCAGCACCACGCTGCGCGCCTTGAGCCGTTGCAGGCTGCCGCACAATTCCACCTGCAAGGGATCGCTGTCGCACAGCAGCCGTCCGGCCGGCGCCGGCATCGCCACTTCGACACCGAATTTTTCCGCCTGCACATAGGCGCGCCCGGTCAGCGCGCCGCCCGAGATGCCGGTCGGGAAGCCGAAATAGTTTTCGATGCGGGCGCTGGCCGCCGCCTGGCCGCCGTAGGCGCGGGTTTCCAGCGCCAGCACCGACAGGCCTTCGGATGCCGCATACACAGCCGTCGCCAGCCCCGCCGGCCCGGCGCCGACCACGATCACATCCCACAGCTTGTCCGGGCTGAATTCCTGCAGCAGGCCGATGCAGCGCCCCAGTTCCACCAGCGACGGGTTGCGCTTGGCGTCCACGCCGGGGCAGATCACCAGCGGCCAGTCGTCCTCGCCGGGCTGGTGTCGCTGCACCAGTTCGGCCGCCTGCGGATCGAGCTCCGGGTCGTGCAAGGTGTAGGGGTGGCCGTTGGCCGACAGGAAGCTGGCCAGCGCATGCGTGCCGCCATGGCCGCGCGGCGCGATGATGACCGGGCCGCCGGAATTGCGTTCGATCAGGGACACGCGGCGCAGGATCAGCGCGCGCACGATGCGCTCGCCCAGGTCGGCGTGGGCGATCAGCAGCGCGCGCAGGTCTTCCGACGACAGCAGCATCGCGTCCAGCGCCTCCAGCGCGCGGCCGTCCTCCATCGCCGGGCGGCCGGACAGCTGGCCTTCCTCGCCGCTGAACTGGCCGGCCTCCAGCACCGCGATGGCCTCGTCGCCGCCGAAACCGTCATGACGGCTCAGCAGCAGGCGGCCGCTGAGCACGAACAGAATGCCGGGATCGGCCGCGCCGGCGCCGAAAATCGTCTGGCCGGCGGCGAACTGCCGCTGGTCGCCAAAGCGGCACACCTGGCGCAGTTCCATGTCGCTCAATACCGGATAAATCTGATGGCGGCGCTTTTCGAGACTAGGCGTCGGCAGTGCTGGAACCGTGCTGGTCATGGCTGATCTTCCTGGAAAGGATGCTAGCCATAAAGTAAAGGAATTTCCGCCCGAAGACAATCGCTAAATCACCGCCCGCAGGTAAGGCGCGGTGCGGCTGGACTGGCTTCGCGCCACCTCGACCGGCGGGCCGCTGGCGACGATGGTGCCGCCCTGCTCGCCGGCGCCGGGGCCGACGTCGAGCAGCCAGTCGCTGTCGGCCAGCACCTGCACATTGTGTTCGACCACGATAACGCTGTTGCCTGCATCAACCAGGCTGTGCAGCTGCATCAGCAGCAGGTCGATGTCGGACGGGTGCAGGCCGGTGGTGGGTTCGTCCAGCACGTACAGGGTGTCGCCGCGGCTGGCGCGTTGCAGCTCGGTGGCCAGCTTGATGCGCTGCGCCTCGCCGCCGGACAGTTCGGTGGCTGGCTGGCCCAGTCGCAGATAGCCCAGGCCGACCGCGCGCAGCACGTCCAGCGCGTGCCGCAGCGGCGCCACGTCGGCGAAGAATTCCCAGGCCGCGTCGACCGTCATCGCCAGCACCTCGGCGATGTTGTGCTCGTGGTAGCGCACCGCCAGTGTCTGCGGGTTGTAGCGCGCGCCTTCGCATTCCGGGCACGGCGCGTACACGCTGGGCAGGAACAGCAGCTCGACCATGACGAATCCTTCGCCTGAGCAATGCGGACAGCGGCCCTTGGCGACGTTGAACGAGAAGCGGCCGGCATCGTAGTGTCTGGCTTTGGCCGCGCGCGTGGCGGCGAACAGCTTGCGCACATGGTCGAACAGGCCGGTATAGGTGGCCAGGTTGGAGCGCGGCGTGCGGCCGATCGGCTTCTGGTCGACCTGCACCAGCCGCCGGATCCCTTCCAGCCCGCCGGCGATATGGCCGTGCAGCGCGCCCTGGTCGGCGCTCTCCAGCAAGTCCTCGCTGGTTTCGGCCGGTTCGGCGACGACCGCGTGGCCCAGCCGCGCCTGCACCAGATGGATCAGCGCCTGGCTGACCAGGCTGGATTTGCCGGAACCGGAGACGCCGCTGACAGTGGCCAACACACCCAGCGGAAAGTCGGCGTCCAGCCCTTGCAGGTTGTTGCGCACGATGCCGCGCAGCTGCAGCCAGCCTTGCGGCGGGCGCGGCGTGCGCGCGGCCCGCTGGGCGGCGCCAAACAGATAATGCGCGGTGCGCGAGTCCTTGACCTGCTTCAGCCCGTCCGGCTTGCCGCTATACAGCACCTGGCCGCCGTGCTGGCCCGCCTTCGGGCCGACATCGACGATCCAGTCGGCATGCCGTATCACGTCCAGCGCGTGCTCGACCACGAACAGCGAATTGCCGGATGCCTTCAACCGGTCCAGCGCGCGCAGCAGCGCCTCGGTATCGGCCGGGTGCAGACCGGCCGACGGCTCGTCCAGCACATACACCACGCCGAACAGGCTGGAACGCACTTGCGTGGCCAGCCGCAGCCGCTGCAATTCGCCTGGCGACAGCGTCGGCGTGCCGCGCTCCAGGCTCAGGTAGCCCAGGCCGAGGTCCAGCATCACCTCCAGCCGCGCCAGCAGATCGGCGGCGATGCGCTGCGTGACCAGCGCCTTCTCCGGATGCGCTTTGGCCTGCTTGCCGGGCCTGCCGCCGGCCGGCGCGCCGACAGCATGCGGTTGCAGCAGCTGCGCCAGCTGGCGCAGCGACAAGCGCGAAATCTCGGTGATGTCGTGGCCGGCAAAGGTCACCGACAGTGCCTCCCGGCGCAGGCGCTTGCCATCGCAAAGGGGGCACGCCATGCTGACCAGATATTGCGCCACGCGCTTTTTCATCAGCGCGCTCTCGGTGCCGGCGAAGGTTTGCAGCACATATTTGCGCGCGCCGGTGAAGGTGCCCTGGTAGCTCGGGGTTTCCTTGCGCTTCAGCGCGCGGCGGGTTTCGGCCGGCGTCAGGCCGGCGTAGACCGGCACCGTCGGCTGTTCGTCGGTGAACAGTATCCAGTCGCGGGTTTTCTTCGGCAGCTCGCGCCACGGCACATCGACGTCGTAGCCCAGCGTGACCAGGATGTCGCGCAGGTTCTGGCCGTGCCAGGCGGTCGGCCACGCGGCGACGGCGCGCTCGCGGATGGTCAGGCTGTCGTCCGGCACCATCGATTGTTCGGTGGCCTCGTAGACGCGGCCCAGACCGTGGCACTGCGGGCAGGCGCCCTGCGGCGTGTTGGGCGAGAACGATTCCGCGTACAGCAGTTCCTGCCCGGCCGGATAATCGCCGGCACGCGAATACAGCATGCGCAATGAGTTGGACAAGGTGCTGACGCTGCCCACCGATGAGCGCGTGGTCGGCGTGCCGCGCTGCTGTTGCAAGGCCACCGCCGGCGGCAGGCCGTCGATGGCGTCGACTTCCGGCACCGGCATCTGGTGAAACAGCCGCCGCGCATACGGCGACACCGACTCCAGATAGCGTCGCTGCGCCTCCGCATACAGCGTGCCGAACGCCAGCGACGACTTGCCCGAGCCGGAGACGCCGGTGAACACCACCAGCGCATTGCGCGGGATGTCGACGTCGACGTTTTTCAGATTGTGTTCGCGCGCGCCACGCACGCGCACATAACCGTGCATGTCGGCAGGCATATGCTGGACGGGATTAGCGCGCGCGGCCGCGGAACAGCAGGTTGACGATCGCCAGCAGCACGATGGCGCCGACCAACGATACGCCCAGCGATACCAGGCCGTAGTCGCCGTCATTGATGGTGCCGCTGCCAAACAGCGGCGCCAGCACCAGGCCGCCCAGCACGGCACCGATGATGCCCACCACCACGTTCAGGAACATGCCCTGCTGCGCGTTGGTCCGCATCACAATGCTGGCCAGCCAGCCGAGTACGCCGCCAATAATCAACCAGATAATAAAGCCCATACAATCCCCTTGGTATCGTTGTAAAACTGTGAGTGGACCTGCATCATAATCACTCGCCGCGTCCGCCTGTGTGCGGGCTCCCACACCCGGCGTCACATCTGTGCGAATGGCATGGAGGTATTGGCCAGCGCCCCGGCCTGGGTCTTGCTGACGGCGATCAATCCCGTGGCCGCGTCCGGCCGCACCAGCGCCACGCCGCGCCGCAGCGCCTGGTGCAGGTCCATGCCGGCGGCGATCCAGTGATACACGGTGATGGCCAGCATGTTGCGGATGATGTACTCGCCGATGCCGGTGGCCGCCACCGCGCCTTCCGGGCCGGCGTAAAAGCCGCAGCCGATCAGCGGCGTGTCGCCGACCCGGCCCAGCAGCGACGGCGCCGAACCGCCGGTCGAGCCTGCCACGGCGAAGTGACCGTCGGCGTCGCGCACCACCGCGCCAACGGTGTCGCAGCCATGCGGCGCTCGGAAGGCGGGCTGGCCCGGGTAATTCCAGTGGCGCGCGAACTCAAGGTTGTCGACGCCAGCCATCGGCTGTGCGCAGCTGGCCATTTCTTTCAACAACGCGGCATGCTCGCGCCTTGCCTTGTCCGACACCATGTCAAAAGCCGCATGGCCCATGCTGCGGGCGTAGCGCTGCGCGCCGTCGCCGGCCAGCAGCAGGTGCGGCGATTTCGCCACGTCCAGCGCCACCAGGATCGGGTTCCTGACCGAGCGTAGCGCGGCCACCGCGCCCAGCGTGCCGCGCGTATCCATCACTGCTGCGTCCATTTCGATGGTCTGGCCATCGAGGCCCAGCACCGAGCCGCTGCCTGCGTTGAAGCGCTGGTCGTTCTCCAGCACCAGCACGGCGGCAACCGCCGCTGCCAGCGCCGGTTCGCCCAGCGCCAGCGATTGTGCGGCGGCCTGGGCGGCAAGGCGGCAGCCGTCGCTGAGCTCTTCTCCAGCCCCGGCCCCGCCGTGGACCACGATTGCGGTGGAGTCTGCTTGCATGATCGTTGCCTTTCAGGTCGGTTAAGCCAGCACTGCAGGCGGCCGCGCGGCGATCCAGCTAATGCTGACGATTATCTGGACTTTCCGGCTCGGCTTGCATAGGGACAAGCGCTGTGTTTGCGTAAGACAAAGCTTACGAGCTACAGCTGCGGTCAGTGGCGCACGTCCGGCACACAAGCGGTAATGAAGGCGTAGCAGACGCGCGGATCGGCGGCGATGGCGTCGAAGCGCATCGGCTGCGGCTGCCAGGCGCGGAAATCGGGCGCATGGCGGCGCGCCACCGCGCTATCCGGCAGCAACATGCTCCAGTGGGTGAACACGCGCCGCCGCGCCGGCCCCTGGATCACCACGCGCACGCCGGTGTGCAGCTGGCTGGCGCGGATGCGCTCGAAGGTTTCGAGTACCTGGCTGCGCTCGCCTTCCAGGATCTGCATGAAGCGTTCGTCTTCATACAGCAGGCAGCCGGTGATGCCGGCCGCGCCGTTGTTGCTGCGCGTGCGGTTCAATAGCTGGTCCAGCTGCGGGCGGGTCAGCGGCGACACCGCTTCGCTGACATACAGCAGGAAGTACAGTCCGGCCGCCTTGGGCGCATCGGTGCTGGCGGCTTGCTGCTGCACTGCCGCGACCAGTTCGGCGGCAGGCATTGGCCGGTAGAAGTAGAAGCCCTGGATCAGGTCGCAGCCATAGCCGCACAGTTCCAGCTGCTGCGAGGCGGTCTCGACGCCTTCGGCCACCAGTGTCAGGCCCAGCGAGCGGCCAAGGCTGACCACGGCGGCCACCACCGCCCGGCTTTCGCCGCTCTCGGCGATGTCCTGGATGAAGGAGCGGTCGATCTTCAGCACGTCGACCGGCAAGCGCGCCAGCTGCGCCAGCGACGAATAGCCGGTGCCGAAGTCGTCCAGCGCCAGCCGCAGGCCCATGCCGTTCAGCTGCTTGAGCAGCTTCAGCTTGGCGTGGATGTCGTCCATCAGCATGCTCTCGGTGATTTCCAGCAGCAGCCGGCGCGGGTCGGCGCCGGTGTCGCGCAGGATGGCGGCGAAGCTGTCGACCAGACCGGGATCGTCCAGCTGGCGCACCGACACATTCACCGAGATGTACGGCGCGGCGTCGCCCCAGCGGCTGTGCCAGTCGCGCTCGGCCAGACAGGCCTGGCGGAACACCCAGGCGCCGATGGCGATCACCGCGCCGCTGACCTCGGCGATGGGGATGAACTCGGCCGGCGACACCTCGCCCTGCGGCGGGAACCAGCGCAGCAGCAGCTCGGCGCCGACGATGCGGCCGCTGGCGGCATCGACGATGGGCTGGAAACGCGGCGCCAGTTCGTCGCGCTCCAGCGCGTGCTGCAGGCCATTGGCCATTTCCATGCGCAGCAGCGCGCGCTGGTGCACCTGCGGATCGAAGAATTGCCAGCCGTCGCCGCCAGCCGCGCGCGCCGCCTGCACTGCGCCGGTGGCGTAGCGCTGCAGCATGTCACCGGCCTCGCCGGCGTCATCCGGGGCGGCGCCGTCGGCGGTGACGATGCCGACGCTGGCCGTGACGACGATGTCGGCGCCGCCGATGTCGAACGGCGCCAGCACCGCCAGCCGGATGCGCTCGGCCAGGGCGGCCAGCACCGCTGGCGTGCTGACCTGCTCGCAGATGATGCCGAATTCGTCGCCGCCGAGCCGCGCCACCAGTTCGCCCGAGCGCACCAGCAGCTGCAGGCGGCGGGCGATTTCGCGCAGCACCGTGTCGCCGCTGTCCTGGCCGCGCAAATCGTTGACAACTTGAAAACTATCGAGATCGATCAGCACCAGCGCCACCTGCGTTCCGCCACGTGCGGCGCGCTGCAGCGCCTCGCGCAGGCCGTCGCGGAAGGCCGGCCGGTCGGCCAACCCGGTCAGTGCATCAAAAGTTCTCGTTAACATCCTGGCAAGCGTCTGGTGGTGGTGTGAACCACAGTATATCAAGCAGCGATTTTTTGTGATATTAGAGTTCAGTTGCGCAACAGTTCCCGCTAAGCCGGCAACGAGCGCAAGTTGCGCAGGATGTCGCGCCAGCTGAGGATGCCCAGCAGTTTGCCCTGCTGCGACATGATCGGGATGCAGGAAATAACGTGTGCGTTGAAAATGTCGATGGCGTCGTCCACCGTCGCATCATCTTTCAGCACGATGGGCTGGCGCGACATGATTTCGCGCACCGTTTTGTTCAGCGTTGCGGTATCCCTGTAGCTCTCGACCGGCGTGTCGATGTTGGGGCTGAGCGCCTTGTACAGGTCGCGGTCCGACACCACGCCGGTCAGCGCACCCTGCTCCAGCACCAGCACATGATGGAATTTCCCCAAATGGAACATTTGCTTGACCAGCGCCAGCGTGTCATCCGGTTCCACCGTGATGACCGCCTTGCTCATGATATCTTTCAGCAGCATCGCCCTCTCCTTATTCAGCGTCGGTAACACAGCGGAAACCCAGCGTGGCGGCGCGGTCGCGGCCCGGCGCCATCAGCAGCAGCTTGCCATGCTGGTCGTTGCGGTAGGCTTGCGGGAAATACCACATCGAGCCTTGCGGACGGTAGGAACTGCCGCCGCGCAGGATGGCGAAACGGGTGTGCTCATCGCTGTACTCGTCGGTCCATTGCCAGACATTGCCCACCAGATCCTGCACGCCGAACGGGCTGGCGCCGCCGGGATGCGCGTCGACATCGGCCGGCGCGCCGACCAGGCGGCCGGTGGTTTGCGACGGCACCAGGTCGGCGCGCCAGTCGTTGCCCCATGGGTAGAGACGGCCGTCGCCGCCGGTGGCGGCGTACTGCCACTCCCATTCGCGCGGCAGGCGTTTGCCGGCCCAGGCGGCGTAGGCGCGCGCGTCCTCCAGGCTGACCCAGGTGACCGGCTTGTTGCCCCAGCCTTCAGGATAGCTGCCCTTGTTCCAGTGCTTGAGGAAGTTGGCATCGTCGGCCGGGTGGTATCCGGTGGCGTCGATAAAGGACTTGAACTGCGCGTTGCTGACCGGGTAACGGTCGATGAAGAAGCGCGGCATTTGCATGTCGCGCTGGTGGAAGCGGCGCGCGCTGTCTTCCCACGGATATTGGACGTCGACGCCGGCGCTGTTGCCGCCCTCGATCGCCAGGCCGCGCATGGTGAAGTCGAACGGTCCGGCCGGGATTTCGACCATGCCTGGCGGCGCCCCGGCGGCCGGCCTGGTCGGCACGACCGGCATCAGCGTCTGCTGCAAGGGCTTCCATTCGGCGGAGAAGTCGCTCAGCGGACGCGCGCTCATCGCTTGCATTCTGGCCAAGTTGGCTTGCAAGGCGGCGCCCGGTGCGGCGTGCGTCATCAGCACCGCGCCGAAGCCGCGCGCTTCGATCGTGAAGGATAGCAGCACGCCGTCGCCATCGCGCTTCGGCTTCAGCTCAACGCCGTGGTAGGCGTCGAAGTAGCGCGCGCCATCGCGGAATGGCACCCGCAGCTGCGCGCCGGAACTCTCATATTCGTTGCGGTTGACGATGGTCCACAGCGTGCCCTCGGCCAGCGGCCAGCGGCTGGTGAACACGCCGTGGCGGCGCGACGGGTAATGCGGTTCCCAGTCGGGGCTGACCAGGAAGCGCGCATACATGCGCGACAAGGTGGCGACGCGGCGCGTGGCTTCGCCGTCGCGCGGCGTGATGCCGTTCCAGATGCCCCAGATGTTTTCCCAGCTCTCCCAGCCGACGCCGTTGAAGAAGGCGAATTGCAGGTCGTCGGTCTTGCTGCGGTTCCAGCGGTCGGAGATGTTGACCATGTGGCGGGTCTCCAGCCACTTGTAGCGGTCCACGGTCGGCGCGAACGGGAAGGCGTACTGGCCCCATGTCATCAGGTTCCAGGCCAGCGCCTCGTCGGACGGCAGGCCTTCCGGCTGGAACACCAGCGGGTTGTTGATTTTGTCGGCGGCCAGAGTGAAGGCCAGCGGCACGCCGTCCTGGGTGTCGCCATTGATGCCGTCGGCGCCGATTTCCTTCATCAGCGCCGCCATTTCGTCGGGCCACGAACGCGCCAGCGCGCGCGTGCCCTGGTCCCACAGCATGATCGGGAACATCACGCGCACGCCGCGCCGGTGGAAATCGGCCACCATTTTCTTCACGGCCGGAATGCCGCCGGGCAGCGAGCGCACCATGTCGACCGTGTTGCGATCGTCGAGCCCGATGTTCGGGTAAGTCGGCCAGACCAGCACCGCGTCGATGCCGCCGAAGCGCTGTTGCAGATCGTCCAGATACCGGTCGACGGTGTACTGGCGGCTGGCCGGATCGTAGAAATAGCGGTCCTCGACCATCATCTGCGCCTGCATATAGCTGGACTGCGTCCACGCCGCCGACGGCCGCGCATAGCGGCTGCCGTCATAGCCAATGCGGATGCGGCGCTCGTCGCGCCAGTGGCGCAGGTCTTGCAGCCAGTCCTGGTGATCGGCTGCGGTGCAGGGATTCCACACGCCCTCCCACGGCTGGTTCATGGTCAGGCAAGCCGGGCCGGGGATCGCCAGTTGCGTGTACGAAGCGTGCGGCACGAAGCGGGTGTCCTGGGCGTGGGCCGGCACGGCCAGCGCGGCGGCGATCGCCAGCAGGCCTTTTGATGTAAGCAGTTTCATGCGGAGAGATCTTGGTCGGAGGGGGCATTTTACGGCAAGCCCAACAGATTCCAATAAAAGTATCGATCCCTACAAAAAAGTTATTGGATGGCCACGCAGTTTCGTCCCATTATCTTACAAAAAATATGAAGGAGACCATGGATGAACCGCTTGGCTTTTGCGCTGGCTGCCGCGCTGTGGGTGTCGCCTGCAGGGGCGGCGCCGGTATTGCAGAATCCGCTGGTGCAGCAGCGCGCCGATCCGCAAGTAACGCTGCACAGCGACGGCTATTACTACTACACCGCCACCGTGCCGGAATACGACCGCATCGAGCTGCGCCGCGCCAAAGACCTGAATGAGCTGGGCACGGCCGAGCCGAAGACCATCTGGCGCAAGCACAAGACCGGGGCGATGGGCGCGCACATCTGGGCGCCGGAGCTGCATTACATCGATGGCAAGTGGTATGTGTACTTCACCGCCGGCGCGGCGGAGCAGCCGTGGGAGATCCGCTTGTATGTGCTGGAGAATGCCTCGCCCAATCCACTGGAAGGCAGCTGGACCGAGCGCGGCCAGCTGAAGACCGGCTGGGAGACGTTCTCGCTGGACGCCACCACCTTCACGGTCGGCGCGCAACGCTATCTGGCCTGGACCCAACGGCCGCCGGCGCGCGACCGGCAGGTCACCGCAATCTATCTGGCGAAAATGGACACGCCGCTGTCCATCAGCGGCCCGGCCGTGATGCTCAGCCAGCCGCAACTGGCGTGGGAGAAGATCGGATTCGACGTCAACGAGGCGCCGGCGGTGCTGGTCAAAAATGGCCGCGTGTTCATGACCTATTCGGCCAGCAAAACAGACGCCAGTTACGCCATAGGTCTGCTGACGGCCAACGCCAATGCCGACCTGCTCGACCCGCAATCATGGACCAAGTCGCCGCTGCCGGTGTTCGCCACCAGCGACAAGAACGGCCAGTACGGGCCGGGCCATAACAGCTTCACCACCACGCCGGACGGCAAGGTGGATATTCTGGTCTACCACGCGCGCAATTACCGCGAGATTCAGGGCGATCCGCTGCGCGACCCGAACCGCCACACGCGCGCGCAAATCATCCAGTGGCGCGCCGACGGCACGCCGGACTTCGGCGTACCGGTGGCGGACACGCCAGCACCGGCGGCGGCGCGCTAGGCGCGGCGGCGGCCGATCAGACCGACTTCAGGAATTTCAACAACTGTTCAAAGTAGAACGCCTGCGCATCCCACATGCACAAATGGCTGCCCTCCTCGCAGATGACGGCGCGGCCGCGCGGCATCAAACTGGCCATCTTGCGCATGTCGTCCGGATTCATCTCATCGTATCTGGCGCCGATGGTCAGCGTCTTGACCTTGATTTCGTGCAGGCGGTCCCAGCGCTCCCAGTCTTTCAGGTTGCCGGTCATCAGGAACTCGCTCTTGCCCTGCATCTGGTTGTAGATCTTGGGGTTGACGTGGCGGAAGGCGCGTTCGACCGGCTCCGGCCATGGCGTGGTGCGGCAAATCACCTTCGGATACAGGTCTTCCATCATGATCTGCTGATATTCCGGCGAATCGAAGGCTTCCCTGGCTTCCAGTTCCAGCAGCTTGGCCAGCGAGGCCGGTGGCAATTGCTGCTTGATGGTGTCCAGGTGCTTGAGTAGCGACTGCATGCCGGCGGTCATATTGGAAATCACCAGACCGCGCAGATGCCGCTGGTGCGTCAGCGCGTATTCAATCCCCAGCACGCCGCCCCAGGAATGGCCGTACAGCACAAAGTTGTCCAGCCCCAGCCCCAGGCGCACTTCTTCCAACTCCTCCAGATAGCGCGGCAACGTCCACAGCGACGGATCGTCCGGCTGGTCGGAATTGCCGCAGCCCAGCTGGTCGTAGTAATACATCTCGATGCCGGCCTGCGGCAGGAAGGACTCCATCGCCTCCAGGTATTCATGGCTGAAGCCGGGACCGCCGTGCAGCAGCAGCACCTTGACCGGGCCGCTGCCGACCTTCTTGGTCCACACCTTATATTTGCCGCCCATCACCGGCACCATCTTGATGCCGGCCGTGCGGATGCCGGGCGGGTTGATGCCATCCGGCTTGCTGACGGTCACGCCATCCGGTGCAGCCGCTGCGGCGGCGGTCGCCGCCACCATGCTGGCGGCGAGAAAATGTCGACGATCCATTGCTATTCCTCCAGACTTTACATTGTAAAATCCGGCAGAATACACGCACATCTTTACACTGTAAAGTTAACTGTCGAACAGATAGTTCCGGCGCGTGCCGAGTTGCCGGAAACCGGCCCGCAGGATGTTGTTCAGCGACGGGCTGCTGTGGCCCGGCTCCGCCGCCTCCGCCTCGACGCTGACGGTGGCGCAACCGGCCGCCCGGGCCGCCGCCAGCCGCGCCGCCAGCAAGGCCTGCTGGGCGCCGCGCCGACGCGCCTCGGGCAGCGTCGCCCCCATGCCGAGCCAGGCGTGCGGGCCATCGATCAGCAAGGCGCCGGTGGCGAGCGGTGCGCCGTCGGGGTCGTGGGCGAGAAAAACCTGCCATTCGGGGCGGCCGGCCAACGCCGCCATCCACGACGCCAGCACCGGCCATTTGCCGAAGCTGCGGTGCAGGATCTGGCCGGCGACGCCATACTCATCGTCCAGCGCGCGGCGCATGCTGAGCGGCGACGCCGGCCGGGGCTGCGGCTGATCCAGCGCCAATTCAAACTTGGCCCACGCGCCCTGCGGCTGGCCGCCCAGCGCCAGCAGGCTGTCGTGCAGCACGGCGCTGTCCGGCGTGTTCCAGGCGTGCAGCCAGAACTGCGCCATGCCGCGCTGGCGGAAGGTGTGGCGTATCCACGCCAGCGTGTCCGGCGACAGCGGCCGCTCGCCCGGCAGGCCGAGCACCCGGTTCATGGTCGGCGCCGGCATGGCGAGCGCGCTCAGCAAGGTCGCCGGCGTACCCGGCACAGCGATAATGCTGCAACCGTACGCTTCGGGGGCGGCGGCAAAAAAGTGGCGCCGTGCGGCTATTTCTATGGTTTCTGTTCCAGTGCGATAATGCGTAGGCATCGTGAAATAAAGGCTAAATAAGAGCGTGAAAAACAAGACCGAACCGCTGGACCGCAAACGCATCGCCCAGGTGGCGCTCAGTATCATAGACGAACACGGCATCGACCAGCTCAGCATGCGCAAGCTGGGCAGCGAGCTGGGCGTCGAGGCGATGGCGCTTTACCACTATTTCCGCAACAAGGCGGAGCTGCTGGACGGCATCCTCGACATCGTGCTGGACCAGGTTTCCGCCACGCTGACGCCGGACGGCACGCCGCTACAGCGCGTGCGCCGCACGTTTGACGGCCTGCGCCTGATGGCCATCGACCACCCGCACGCCTACCTGAGCATGGTGTCGCGCCGCTTCCGCACGCCGACCTCGCTGCACTTCTACGAGCAGCTGCTGCGGCATTTCCACGACGCCGGCCTGGGCCCGGAGCAGAGCGCGCGCTATTACCGCATGATGGCCAACTTCACCGCCGGCGCCGGCTTGGCGGAAGTCGGCAGCCGCGCCAGGCAGCCGGACGCGACGCCGGTGATCCTGGAGGATTTCGACCAGCCGGCCGAATTCCCTCTGATCACCGCCGCCATGCCCTTCCTGCGCGTGACCGAGATCGACGCCATCTACCGGCACGGCATGGACATCCTGTTCGCCGCGCTGGAAGCCGAACTGACGCTTACTTAGCCGCTTTCACATTCTTCGCCAGGAACGGACGCATGTAGTTGGCGATCGCCACGCTATCCTCTTCCAGCGCGAAGTGGCCGGTATTCAGGAAATGCAGCTCGGCCTTCGGCAGGTCGCGCAGATACGGATGGGCGCCGGCCGGCGGGAAGATCTTGTCGTTCTTGCCCCAGACGATCAGCATCGGCGGCTGGTGCTTGCGGAAATAGGCCTGCCACTCCGGATAGTGCGGCGGATTGGTGCCGTAGCTGTAGAACATCTCCAGCTGGATTTCCTTGTTGCCTGGACGGTCCATATAGAACTGATCGACGCTCCAGGCATCCGGGCTGACCCGCTCCGGATTGCGCGCACCCTCATGGTATTGCCACTTGGTGCCGGCCAGTTCGAACAGCGGCCGCAGCTTGTTGCCGTTGGCCTCGGTCTTGTCCTTCCAGTAGACGCGCGGATCGTCCCAGAAACTATGGGCGATGCCCTCGTCGTAGGCATTACCGTTCTGCACCACGATGGCGGTCACGCGCTCCGGGTGGGCGGTGGCGACGCGGAAACCGATCGGCGCGCCGTAGTCCTGCACATACAGCGCGTAGCGCGTCAGGCCCAGCGCCTGGGTGAACTGGTCGACCACCTTGGCCAGATTGTCGAAGCTATAGGTAAACTTGTCCGGCGGCGGCATGTCGCTCTGGCCATAGCCCGGATAGTCGGGCGCGATCAGGCGGTAGCGGTCGGCCAGTTGCGGGATCAGGTTGCGGAACATCTGCGACGAGGTCGGGAAGCCGTGCAACAGCAGCAGCACCGGCGCATTCTTCGGTCCGGCCTCGCGGTAGAACACATTGACGCCGTCGATCTTGACGCTGCGGTATTCCACGCTGGCGGTGCTGGCCACATTGGCCGGTTCCTTGGCGCCGGCAAGCGGGGCGGCATGCACCAGTACAGCCAGGCTGAGCGCGGCAAGTATGCGGGAAGTTTTCACGATGAGATCCTCTCTAGGGTTGGTGTCTTTGGACAATCGCGTCCAGCGTGCCGTCCTTCTTCATGGCCTTGAGCTGAACATTGAATGCTTGAATAATCGCGTCGGCATGCGGGTAATCGCGGTTGATGCCGAAATGCAGCGGCAAACTCAGCAAGGGCTGCGCCGTGCATTTGGCGGGGGTCATCCCGTTCAACTCGGCGCGATACTGTAGCGCGGTGTATTCCACCGCGCGCCGGTCCTCCAGCATCACATCGATGCGGCCCAGTTGCAGCTTTTGCAGGTTCTGCTTGATGTTGTCGACCGGCTTGATGGCCTTGCCGTAGCGGGCCAGGAAGTCGTCGCTGTAGTCGTAGTCGCGGCCGACGCCGATGCTGGCGTCCGGCGCGCGGTCCGGACAACGCTCGCGCCGCACATGGAACAGATACAGCTCGTTGGTCAGGTAGCTGTCGCTGTACACCAGCCGGGCGCGGCGCTGACTGGTCAGCCACACGCCCACCACGCCGTCGCTGCGCAGCATGTAGGCCGACGCCAGCGCCCGGCTCCACGGCATATAGCTGATCTCCGCCGGGTGGCCGGCCCGCGCCAGCGCGGTCAGCACGATGGCGGCGGCGATGCCCTGGTGCGGCAGCGTCGGCGCCATGTACGGCGGCCAGGTATTGGCGCTCAGGCGCAGCACCGGCCCTGGTTGGGCCGGTGCCGCCGCCATCATTGCGCTGCCAGCCAGCAAGGTGGTCAGCCGCAGCGCGTCCATCACCGGTTTAGAAGATGAAGACGGTATAGCCGTCCGCCGAAATCTGCGCGATGCTCGGCAGGCCGGAGGTGCCGGGCACGCTGTTGTCGGTGATCAGGTCGAAGCCGGCTTTCTCGACTTCCTCGCGCGCGCCGAACACGTCGGCGCAGCCGCAGGAGATGCCGACCACCGTGTCTTCCACGCCCTTGTACAGCGCGTGGATCGGATGCTGGTCCGACGCCAGCACGCCGGGCCAGCGGGTGCCGGTGCCCTGGAAGTAGATGCCGACTTCCACGCCTTTCTGCTTGAAGTCATAGGCGGCCGCCAGGCCGTTGAACATGCGGCCCAGCGCCTCTTCGCCGGCTTTGGGGTCGGACAGAATGATGATCGCTACTTTCATGGTTGCTTCCTTTCGAGAACAGGTTCAGTTGAGTGCAGCCATTCTAGGCACGGACCTGTGCCGGATAAACCACGCCGGGATCAATTCATCGTTTCGGCCGGCGAAATAGTCACTTGCGCAATGCAGGTATTCTTGTTTTGCGGAGGACTGCGCACAATACGGCGTAATGCAATCAACGATGGAGAACCCCATGAACGACAGCTTCCACCGCGGCGAACGCGAAGCGCAGCAACGCGCCGGCGAGACCGCCATCGCCGACCGCAATATCTCTGTGATGAGCGACAAGGTCATCGCCGGCGCCCGCCCTTTCATCGCCAAGCAGTTCATGGGGGTGCTGAGCAGCACCGATGCGGACGGCAAGGTGTGGGCCTCGCTGCTGTTCGGCAAACCGGGGTTCCTGCACACCGACGACGGCAGCAGCATCCTGATCGACGTGGCAGAACAGGAGCGCGACGTGTCGGACCCGTTCTGGCACAATCTGGCGGCCAACCCGGACATCGGCATGCTGTTCATCGAAATCGGCTCGCGCCGCCGCTACCGCGTCAATGGCAGGCTGAGCCGGCTTGACCAGCGCGGTGCCGAAGTGGCCATCCGCGAGGCCTATCCGAACTGCCCCAAATACATCCAGCGCCGCCAGTTGCGCCGGCTGGGCGAGCCGGTGCTGCCGGTGCAGACCGCGCACGGCACCGTACTGCGCGGCCCCGTCGAACAGATCATCCAGCAGGCCGACACGCTGTTTCTCGCCAGCCGCCACGCCGACAGCGGCGCCGACGCCTCGCATCGCGGCGGCACGCCCGGCTTCATCAAGCAGGTGGACCAGCACACGCTGCGCATTCCCGATTACGACGGCAACAGCCTGTTCAACACGCTGGGCAATTTCCACGTCAACCCGAACGCCGGACTCTGCATACCGGATTTCGCCCGCGGCCAGCTGCTGCAACTGACCGGCACCGCCAGCGTGCTGTGGAACCAGGACGACCCCCACAACGAAACCGGTGGCACCAAGCGCTACTGGGAATTCAAGGTCGAGCGCTGGATACTGCGCGATACGCCGCAGCAGGTGGAGTGGGAATACCTGGATGCATCGCCCTTCAATCCGCCGGTGAACTGATGCCATGAGCTACGTCATTTCGCACATCATCCCGCACGGCCCGGCGGTCAAGGAATTCCACCTCCGCCGCCAGGACGGCGCCGCCCTGCCCGACTGGCAGCCCGGCGCGCATATCGTGCTGCACTTCCAGGACGCCGCCGGCGCCGCGCTGGAGCGCCACTACTCGCTGGTCGGCGCCGCCGGCGCCACCGACACCTACCGCATCGCCGTCCAGCGCGAAGACGGCGGCAAAGGCGGCTCGCTGCGCCTGCACGAAGCCTACGCCGTAGGCAGCGAGATCGGCGTCAGCGGCCCATACAACAGCTTCCCGCTGAACGCGGACGGCGCGCGCGTGCTGCTGATCGCCGGCGGCATCGGCATCACGCCGCTGGTGTCGATGGCGCACGCGCTCAGCGCCGCCGGCCAGCCGTTCGAACTGCACTACCTGGCCCGCAGCGCCGGGCGCATGGTGCTGCTGGACGAACTGCGCGCGCTGCCGCACGCCACCATCGTGCCGCATGTGGCCGACCAGAGCGGCCGCGTCGACCTCGGCGCCCTGCTCGGTTCCTACCATGACGGCGACAGCCTGTATTCGTGCGGCCCGGCGCCGCTGCTGCAAGGCCTGGCAGAAGCCGGCGCGCGCAACGGCTGGCCGGCCGCCGCCATCCACTTCGAGAGCTTCGGCGCCCGCACGCAGCAGGACGACGTGCCGCTGACGGTCGAACTGTCGCTGTCCGAAATGACCGTCGAAGTCCGGCCCGGCACCTCGATCCTGGCCGCGCTGCTGGCCGCCGACGCCTTCGTCTCCTACGACTGCCAGCGCGGCGAATGCGGCAAATGCTACACGCCGGTGCTGGAAGGCCAGCCGCTGCACCGCGACATCTGCCTGACGCCGGAAATGCGCGCCACCGGCATGTGCACCTGCGTCTCCTGGGCCGCCGCGCCCGGCCGGCTGGTGTTGGAATTGTAATTTAGCAATTTTAAGCCTATGATAATAGGACCACAGGCCATCATCATGAATCCGCTCGGTGCCCATCCCATCCTCCATCCATAGAAGACGGCTGAAGCTGCAACAAATCGCCAGTGAAAAGGCGCTGACGACACAACGTCAGGCCGCGACGCGCGAAGCGGAAACCAATATCATGGCGAAGCGAATCGACACCGGCCGCAAGCTGATACCGGCGATCGCCTTTGGCTACGGCATCAGTGCGGCCTTCATTTACTTTTTCCTGGAATCGAATTTCTTCCCCTCCGGCGTGAGTTTCGGCGACACGCTGCTGTTTGTGTTCATCGCGATGGGCTATGCGCTGGTGGCGCTGTCATTCGTTTCGACAGGCATCAGCGCGATGCTGCTGCCCGCCGCCTATTTGTCCAAGGACCCGAACAAAAAGACGCCAGTTCCACTCATCGTCGGTATGTTCGTCCTCAGCGCCGCCTTCCCGATCGCCGCAGGTTATCTGTTGTCCGACTGGCATTGGAGCTGGGGGCCGGCGGCGGCGCTGTTGGCGGCCTTGCTCTGCTACGGGATCGCCTGGAAACGCGGGACACAGGACGGCACGGATACTGCGTTCAACGTTGTGATACAGACGGTGGCCTGGACATTTCTCGCGGCGCTGGTCGCCTTCGCCAAGGACAGCGTGATTCCATTGCTGATCGCCGCTTTTCTTTCAGGCTGCACGGCCGCTGCAGCGCTATGGTTGCGCACGCTGGAGGTGAACAAGGGACAGGAAAGGACCGCCCGGCTGCTCATCGCCGTGCTGTTTTCAGCCTCCATGGTCATTCCCCTCGGCTTCGATCTGACCCAGAGCCAGGGCGCGTTGGTCTCTTACGTCTTTACTCAACTGGGCTTCCGCAGCCAGGCGGCGACGGTGCGCCTGAGCGGCGACGCGCTGAGCAGCGTGCGCGCTGCGGCCGCCACTGCCGGCATCGATCTGGCGATCTGCTATGAAGACCCAACCCATGCGTCGGTCACGCCGGTGGACGTCCTGTGGCACGGCATGGGCACGCGCTCACTGCTGTCCCTGGGCGGCAGCCAGCAGAACGGACTGATCCGACAGCATACCGATGACATTGAAGTCGCTGCGGAAGACCTCAAAATGCAACGCGCCAGAACCGCGATCTGTCAGGATCTGCGCGCCCGTCCTCTGTTCAAATCCAAAACCGCCGTCTATGTGGCGGGGAACCCGGCCGCCACACTTGCCGCCGAAGCAGACCGTTATTTCGCCCGGGTCAACCCGCCCAGCTGCGTAGTCGGCAGCGACGATAAGTCCTGCAACTGGCGGTTCTACAGCATCATCGTCTCCGGCCATGCCGATACGCGACCGGTCAAGAAGGACGGCAATGAGCTGCTGGCTTGCCAACGGGCCCAGACTCTTCTGGCCGACCTGAAGAAAACCGAAGGCAAACTCGGCGACGCGCTCAGGGCTGGCCGGTTGCACGAAACGCTGGTCTCGTTGGGCACGCGTTCCAGTGCAGACAGCTGCAAAGAGACCAACGACCAGCAATCCGCCAGCGAATGCCATGCCCAATACCGGCACGCCCAGGTACGCTTGATTTATGCCCGGCACGTCAGCCCGGCCCCCAAGCACGGCGCCAGCTGCGCCAGCATCAGCGCTATAAACGAGGTGTACATCGAAACGCCACCGAACACGGCCGCAAGAAAAGAAGACCCGCCAAAAAAATAATTCCTTAAGAACTCTGTCATAGAATAGCCTTTCTCTAACATCGCGCCCTGGTGCGCTACTTAAATGGAAATTGCTATACTTTTGGGGTTGATCCTGCTGAACGGCCTGTTTGCCATGGCCGAAATTGCGCTGATGACGGCCCGCAAGGCCCGCCTCGCCAAACTGGCGGAAACCGGCGACAGCAGCGCCGCCGCCGCACTGCAGCTGGGAGAAGACCCCACCAAATTCCTGTCCACCATCCAGATCGGCATCACCTCGATCGGCGTCTTGAACGGTATCGTCGGTGAAGCCACGCTGGCGCGTCCATTCGGCGAATGGATGCTGTCGCATGGCGTGCCCGAAAAATGGGCCGACAACGCCGCCACCGCCTCCATCGTCGTCATCATCACCTATTTCTCCATCGTCCTCGGCGAGCTGGTGCCCAAGCGCCTGGCGCAATTGAATCCGGAGCCGCTGGCGCGCCTGGTGGCGCGGCCGATGCAGCTGCTGGCCATCATCGCACGCCCGTTCGTGCGCCTGCTGTCGGCCTCGACCCAGCTGGTGCTGCGCCTGCTGGGCGTGCGCAACACCGGTCCGCAGGCCATGACCGAAGAGGAACTGCACCTGATGCTGGAGGAAGGTTCGGATTCCGGCGTCATCGAGGAGCAGGAGCACCAGATGGTGCGCAAGCTGTTCCGCCTGGACGACCGCCAGATCGCCTCGTTCATGATCCCGCGCCGCGACATCATCTATTTCGATGTCGATGAAGACCCGGCCGTCAACCTGAGCCGCTTCAACGCCAGCACCCACTCGCGCTTCCCGGTGCTGCGCGACGGCTGGCGCCAGGTGCTGGGCGTGGCCAGCGCGCGCCAGATGCTGATGCAGACACTGAACGGCCATCCGCTGGACCTGACCGCGCAACTGGAAGAACCGGTGTTCGTGCCCGAGTCGCTGACCGGTATGGAATTGCTGGAACACTTCAAGCAGTCCGGCGCGCAACTGGCGTTCATTGTCGACGAATACGGCGAGGTGCTGGGCATCGTCACCCTGCAGGACGTGATGGAAGCCATCACCGGCGAGTTCAAGACGCCGCATCCGGAGGAATCGTGGGCGGTGCAGCGCCACGACGGTTCGTGGCTGCTCGACGGCCTGATTCCGATCCCGGAACTGAAGGACCGCCTGGGCCTGCGCGATGTGCCGGAAGAGGAGCGCGGCCGCTACAACACGCTGAGCGGCATGGTGATGCTGCTGATGGGCGACATTCCGCGCACCAGCGACCGCTGCCACTGGCAGGGCTGGGACTTCGAAGTGGTCGATCTGGACGGCCTGCGCATCGACAAGGTGCTGGCCACGCGCCGGGACGAGACCCAGCCGGAACTTGCACTTTAGTCGTACAACTGTATTTTTATATTGATATGAACGGATAATTTATTCGTACACTTGTCATTACTCTGTAATAAACTTTTCATATTCTCTCGGTTTTCCACCGAGAGGATCCTATGAAACGTTTAGCCATGAGTGCCGCGCTGGCCCTGTGCATCAGCCCTGCTTTCGCCCTGAATATCCTGCTGTCCAATGACGACGGCCTGACCAGCAACGTCAAGGCGCTGTACGATGAACTGAAGGCCGCAGGTCACTCGGTCATCGTCTCGGTGCCGTGCACCGGCCAGAGCGGACGCAGCGCGGCCATCGTGATGTACAGCACCACCACCATCATTCCGGACAACGACAAGACGCAGATCGAAGCGGAAGGCGGCTGCCACAACGGCGCCGCCGCGACCGGCGCGCCGGCGGTCGGCCCGTTCACCAAAAGCGGCTACACCGGCGGCGACTTCAACTACGTGCACGGCACGCCGGTGATGGCCGCGATGTACGGCCTGGACGTGCTGGCGCAGGCGCGCTGGGGCAAGGCGCCGGACCTGGTGCTGTCCGGCCCGAACGAGGGCCAGAACGTCGGCAAGGTGGTGATCAACTCCGGCACCATCGGCAACGCGCAGTTCGCGGCGGGACGCGGCCTGCCCGCCATCGCGCTGAGCGCCGGCACCGATACGGTCGATAACGCCGGCCTGGCCAACGCCCGCTCGAAGACTGTGGCCCAGCTGACGGTCAAGCTGATCGCCGCACTGCAGGCCAAGGCAGGCAGCTCGGCGCTGCTGCCGAGCGGCACTGCGCTCAACGTCAACTTCCCGGACGGCGTCGCCGCCAGCGCGCCATGGTCGTTCTCGCGCATCGGCACTTACGATACCTACGCGCTGAAGTTCAGCAGCGCCGCGCCGTGGGGCCTCAGCGGTTCGCTGCCGGCGGCCGCCACCGCCGAGCAGGCGGAAGATGAGGCGATCGTCTACAAGACCAAGATTTCGGTGAGCGCGATGCAGGTCGGCTACGATCACCGTCCGGCCGCCCAGCAATGGCTGCGCCTGCGCCTGCGCGACCTGTTTGCACAGTGAGCCGCGCCATGAACCGTTCACTCACTCTTTTTGCCGGCGCGGCCGCCCTGCTGCTGTCCGCCTGCGGCAGCAACCACGATGTCGCCAGGCCTGAAGTCAAAGTCACCGATCTGGCGCCCGGCGTGTACGCCGTCAGCGCCGGCGACGCCGCCAATCCCACCGCCGGCAAATACTATTCGGCGGCCGACGGCAGCCGTCTGCTGGTGCTCAACAACAGCGCGCAGCAAGCCAGCGCCGTGTATCGGCGCGATGCCGGCGGCGCCTGGCAACTGACGCCGGCGCCTGCGGCCGATACGTCGCTGGATCTGCTGAACAGCAATGCCACCACCTCGGCCACGCTGAACATCGACGCCGTCGCGCGCGGCTACACGGTGCGCCTGGCGTCCGGGGCGGCGGCCGCGTTCAGCATCAACGCCGGCGGCGATATCGCGGCCGGCAGCAGCAGTTGCAAGCTGTCGGGCAAGCTCAGCACGTCTTCATTGCCGAACACGCTGAAACTGTCGCTGACAACGTCCGGCTGCGGCGACCTGCCGGCGCAATCGGATGGCTATCTGGTGGCCGACAGCGACTACGCGCCGGCCGCCTTCCGCCTGCTGACCTACAGCGGCGCTGCGCTGGTGGACCTGTGGGCTTACGCTGAATAAGCGCAGTTATTGATGCTGCCGCAGCCATTGAGCTGCGGCGCCGAACGCCGTGGCGACCGTCTTGTCGGACGCGTCGCCCGGCAACTCGGTATTGGTCAGGCCCGTCAAGCCCATCGAGATGATTTGCGCGCACAGCGCATCGATGCCGCTTGCCTGCGGCAGATACTTCATAAAGACTTTCACCAGATTATTACCGCGCCGGCTGCGCATGTCGGCCGTGTACCCGGCCAACTCCGGCATGCGCGCGGCGGCCAGCGCCACCGCAAAATTGGCGCGCGCCAGATCCAGCTGCTTGCCGTCGCCCTCAATCCGCAAGCGCTGCAATTCGCTCAAGCTGTCTGCGTCCACCGCAAAGCGGATATGGGCCACGATCGATTCCAGGCCGGCAACCACCAGATCGCGCTGCGCCGGATAACGGTAGCTCAGCGTGGTGTGCGCGATGCCGATTGCCGCCGCAACGGCGCGATGCGTCAGCCCGTGCACGCCCTGCGCCGCCAGCCAGCGGCCGCAAACGCGCGCCGCCGGTGCAGCCCATGCGGGTTCGCGCGCGGCGTCGCCGCCGCCGGCCGCGCTGCCGTCTGTCGCCTGCATCTGCGCCAACACCAGCGCAAACAGCGCCGCGTCGCCAGCATCCCCCCGGTCTGCCACGCCGCCGGCGAACAGGCGGCGCAAGCACAAGCGGCGCAGCGTGCGGTAGGCCGTGACCGGCCCCAGCACCAGACCGTAGGCCAATTCGGCGACCACGTAGCCATGCCACCAGCCGCTGGTCAGCAAAGCCGGCGCGAGGCCGGCGCGTTCGGCAAACGCATTCCAGAAGCCGCGCCGGGCCTCCGCCCATGGCGCAAACATCGGCGGCACGGACGCGTCCCAGGTGCAGGCGTGCAGCAACTCCAGATACAGCGCCGACAAGCCGCGATGATGCGTGGCCAATTCCTCCAGCATGGTTTCGGCCAGCTCGGCGGCAATCGCCGGCGACAGCGTGCCCAGCGCCGCCAACCTGCCGCGCCACAGTTCCATGATCAGCTGGTCCTGTTCGCCGGCGGCCTTGCACACCGCCGCCAACACCTCGGCGCGGGCGCCGTAATGGCTGGTCAGCACCGTCACCGATACTTCCAGCGCTTCGGCCAGCGGCCGCAGCGTCAGCCCGGCCAGGCCGTCGCGGTTGACGATGCCACAGGCGGCCGCCACCAGCGCCGCATCCGCCGGCGCCTTGCGCGGGCGGCGCGCGGCCACCGGCTCGCTCATGTTGCGGTGCGGTCCGCCGCCAGCAGCTGCCGCACACGCAGGTGCAGAGCGTCGGCGGTGAACGGCTTGGTCAACAGCTGCATGCCCGGCGCCAGATTACCGTGATTGAGCACTGCATGCTCGGCATAGCCGGTGACGAACAGCACCGGCAGCTGCGGCAGCCGCGCACGCACGGCGTCGGCCAGCTGGCGGCCATTCATGCCGTTCGGCAGGCCGACATCGCTGACCAGCAGGTCGATATCGGCATGCGTGCCGAGCACGTTCAGCGCGCCGGGGCCATCCTCCGCCTCGACCACGTCGTAGCCCAGGTCGCTGAGCACCTCGACCGCCACCATGCGCACCAGCGGCTCGTCATCCACCACCAGGATTTTCTTGCGCCACACCGCCGGCGGCGACGCCGGCCCGCCGGTGTCCGGCTCTTCCCAATCGCCGGCGCCGACGTGACGGGGCAGCAGCAGGCAGACGGTGGTGCCCTGGCCCGGCGCCGAGTCGATGCGCACGGAACCGCCAGACTGGCCGGCGAAGCCGTAGATCATCGACAGCCCCAGCCCGGTGCCCTGGCCGGGCGGCTTGGTGGTGAAGAACGGTTCGAAGGCCCGCGCCAGCACCTCGGGCGTCATGCCGGCGCCGGTGTCGCTGACCGCCAGCCCCACATATTCGCCAGCCGCCAGGCCGCGCTGCGCGGCCGCCGCCTCGTCCAGCACGCGGTTGGCGGTGGCGATGGTCAGCGTGCCGCCATCGCGCATCGCGTCGCGCGCGTTGATGCACAGGTTGAGCAAGGCGTTCTCGATCTGGCCGATGTCGACGAAGGTGTTCCACAAGCCACCCTGCGCGGCGGTCTCCACCGCGATCGACGGTCCCACGCTGCGGCCGATCAGCTCGTGCATGCTGGCGACGATGCGGTTCAGGTTGGCGGCTTTGGGATCGAGCGTCTGCCGCCGCGAGAATGCCAGCAGGCGCTGGGTCAGCGAGGCGGCGCGCCGCACCGCCGACTGGGCGCCGCCGACATGCCGCTCCAGGTCGCCCAGACGGCCCTGCGCCAGGCGGATCTTCATCAGCTCCAGGCTGCCGCCGATGCCGGCCAGGATGTTGTTGAAATCGTGCGCCAGGCCGCCGGTCAGCTGGCCGACCGCCTCCATCTTCTGCGCCTGGCGCAGCGCGTCCTCGGCCTTCAGCAAGGCGGCGCTGCGCTCCTCGACCTGCTGTTCCAGCGTGTCGTTCAGCGCGCGCAAGGCCGCCAGCGCACGGTCGCGCTCGGCTTCGAGCGCGCGCCGGCCTTCCAGATCGATCAGCACGCCGGGAAAGGCAGCCGGCTTGCCGTCCGGGCCGAGGTCGACCCGGCCGTTCGCTTCCAGCCAGTAGTACTGGCCGTCGTGGCGGCGGGTGCGGTATTGGTGGGCATAGGCGCCGCCACGGCTGAACACCTCGGCAATCGCCGCCGCCAGTCCCTGCTGGTCGTCCGGATGCACAGTTTCAACGATCTGCGCCAACGGAATGCCGCTGCGGCCCTTGACCGGGTCGATGCCGAAGGCGTGGGCGAAGCCATCGTCAATGCTGAAGCGGTCGGCCGGCACATCCCACACCCAGGTGCCGATGATGGCCCCGGCCGCCAGCGCCAGCTGCACCCGCTGGACGTTTTCGCGCAGCGCCGCCTCGGTCTTCTTGCGCGCGCTGATGTCGCGGAACAGCACCGACACCTGGCGCATCTCCATCGCGCCGACGCGCGTGGCGGAGACCTCGATATGGCGGCCGATGGCGACGAATTCCTGCTCGAAGCGCAGCGTCTCGCCGCTGCGCAGCACCTGGCCGTACAGGTCCAGCCAGGTCTGGGCATGGTCCGGCTCGATCTCGCGCAGGCGCTTGCCGACGATGTCGCGGATGCCGGTGTTGCGTTCATAGCCGGAATTGGCCTCGATGTGCAGATAGTCGCTCAACGGCCCGTGCGGACCATCGATAAACTGGATGATGCAGAAGCCGTCGTCGATCGCCTCGAACAGCGCGCGACGCTGCACCCGGCTCAACGCCAATTGCTCCTCCAGCGCCACGCGGCTGAGCGATGCCAGTTCCATGTCCAAGGTAGCGCCTTTCGTAATTCGAAGCAATTATTATAACTGCTGGCCTATGTTTTACCGTGGGGCGGCGCACCGTTACATCTTGTGTAGCCAGTTTCAATCGAATCGCGCTTGTATCAGAATCAGATAATCAGAGGGCGGGGCAACTATTCGCGGCATGTGTTCCGGCCAAAAAAGGAAAATGATGAGGACCAAACGATGAAAACATCCGGATTCAGGAATAGCCGCCGACAAATTTATCTGGATGAAGTGAGCTTCACGAACACCATCGCCCAGCTCATCGCCGAGAACCAAGCGGCGGCGCCCGACCAGAGCGCGGCGCAACAATGCATGGATCTGGAGCTGACCGCTTCCGACAGCTGGAAGATCTTCCAGCTCCAGTACACGGCCGGCGTCAGCCTGATCGCGCTGGCCGACGCGCTGGAACAAGTCGTGGTCAACTACGAACGCTGGATCGACGCGCTGGCCGACATGCCCGACGAGGACTACTATCCGCCGTTCATCCTGAACGACATGATCGATACCTATGTCCACTATCTCAACATGGCGTCGGCGGCGGTGCTGTTACGGCGCGAAGATTTGGTGCCACGGATCTGCGCTTTCAACGATGGGACCGACTTCGAGCAGTCGGACGCGGTGCTGGAGGAGCTGTTCCGCTTTTTCCTGCCCGACCGCCCCGAGCTCAACGTGCTGCTTTGGAAAACTCCCTACCTTAAACTGCTGGACGCCATCGACAGCGACAGCCCCGGTGTCATGGCGGCGGAAATGAAAAATTACGTCAAGAGCTGGTATCCGGGCATGAAAGGCAAAGCCCACTTCTGGGGCAAGCACGAAAAGATCAAGCCAGAGTTCACGCCGTATTACGGTTACTGGGCCATGTGCGCCGGCGCGTTCACCTTTCTCTACGGCATCGACGACGCCGGCTACCGCGACCAGATCGTTTATCCGAAGGACCTGGTCAACTACGCGCGCAGCATTCCGGGCACGGCGGATGCGCAGGCGACCGGCATGAGGCGGCCGTTGCGCCTGGCCGGCGGGCAGGCGTGCACCCGGTCGGGCGTCTGGTTCACTCCCGTCAAGGCCGACAGCCAGGCGCGCTTTGAGTGGGGCGACGTGCTGCCAGACTTCCCCGATGCACCATACGGCTTGACGATCTGGCAATTCATGGGCGACTAGCTTCAACTTACGCGATTAACATAGGGAAAGAGCGAAAAGTGACTTCATTCAAGGACCGTCGCCGGCAAATCTACCTGGACCAGGAAAGCTACCAGAACACCGTCACCCATCTGCTCAGCGAAAATAGCGGCGCGTCGCCTCCCGACCTGTCGCCGACCCAGAAAAGCAGTAATCTGGAATTGACCGCGTTCGTCACCTGGACAATTTTCCAGCTGCGCCATACTGCCGGCGAAAGTCCCACCGAGCTGGCAAATTCGCTCGACGAAGTGGTGCTCGCCTACGAAAACTGGGTGGCGTCGCTGGATGACGTGCCCGAAGACGACTACTATCCCCCCTTCGTCATGAACGACATGATCGACACCTATGTCGATTACCTGAATCTGATCTGCTTTACGATACTGTTGCGCCGCGAAGATTTGCTCGACAGGATCAGCGCCCTCAACGAGGGAAGCGACTTCGATCGTGTCGACGCGGTGCTGGAAGAATTATTGAAATTTTTCCTGCCCGACCGCCCGGTGCTGGACTTCCTGTTCTGGAAAAAGCAGTATGAACCGCTGGTGCACATTATCGATCTCGATACGCCGCAGGACAGGGTGAAGGCCATGAAGGGCTATGTCAACAAGTGGTACGCCAACATGAAAGGCAAAGCGCACTTCTGGAGCAAGCATGAGCAGATCAAGCCGGAGTTCACGCCATATTACGGCTACTGGGCGATGTGCGCCGGCGCGTTCACCTATCTTTACGACATCGACGACGCCGGCTACCGCGACCAGATCGTCTATCCGAAAGACCTGGTCGACTACGCGCGCAGCATTCCGCGCACGGCGGATGCGCAGGCGACCGGCGTGACGCAGCCCTTGCGCCTGGCCGGTGGGCAGGCGTGCCCCCGCTCGGGCGTCTGGTTAACTCCCGCCAAGGCCGACAGCCGGGCGCGCTTCCAGCGCGGCGAAGTTCTGCCGGACTTCCCCGAAGCGCCGTATGGCCTGACGATCTGGCAATTCATGGAAGACTAGCTTCACCTCATCGCACCGCCAAGGCTGGCCAACCACATCGTGTGCGGTCAAGAAGACCCATAATGAGCAAGGACGAGGACATGAGCGGCAGCACCTGACCCTGCCATCAAGTCGGGCTTGCTTTGCGCCACATCGCGGTTCGAGGCGGCCGCGCCCGCGACGGCGTCGTTAGCCATGCTGCTGTTCCAGGCGGGCGATTTCAGTCTGGCCGCGTGCGCTCACCTCCGGGAAATGCACGCTGGTGATCAGCTCGACCGTGTCGTCGGGATAGATGTGGATCGCCAGGTATTTCGCGCCTGCCACCACGCTGTTCAGCGCCAGCGGATTCTTGTTGACCACAGTTTCGCCGTTGCGCGGCATGCCCGCCGGGCCGCCCAGGCGCCAGCTGACCTTCTTCGGCCCCAGCTCCAGCGAGACGTCGGTGATGGTGGCGCCGCCGGTGTACGGATAGACACCGGAACTCTGCCCTGCTTTGCCGTCGATGAAGGCGTCAAAAATAGGCCGGTCGAGGTAACTGAACAGCACGACGTTCAACACTGCTTTCATGGTTTTGGCCTCACAAGAAGGGAGCAGCAACAGACCGCATGCGGCGGCCAACAAAGTACGCCTGCCCGGCAGTTTCGGTCCGGGGTTCATGGCATCAGCTCCAGCGCCGCCGAAAAGCGCAGTTCGCCCTGCCGCACCCGCGCCAGCAGTCCGGCGATCTGCTGGTCCTGCTGCCAGCGGACGCCGTAGATCAGCGCGGCGCAGACATAATTGACCATGTCGCCCATAGTTTCCAGGCCGATCGCGCGCGCGCCGCGCAGCGCGCGTTCGACGTAGCCATAGCGTTCGCGCGGCGCGATGTCGGTCAGCAGTTGCGGCTGATTCAGGTCGACAAAATGCAGCACATGGTCCGGTACGCTGGCCTCGACCAGTTGATCGACCTGCTGCTGGGTCAGCTGCACCGGCTTGCTCAGGCACAGCGGCGATGCTTCCGCGCCGGTGTCCAGCGCATGCAGCGTGACGTCGTCCGCCTGGCCGGCCAGCGTGCCCAGAATGGCAGGGTCCCAGCATGCAAAAAACCTCCCGGTGCAGCCGGGCAGGCGGATTTCGGTCCATTGCTTCAGTTGTTCGAACAGCGCCTCGAACGGCAGCCGGGTGGCCAGCAGCGCCGGACTCTGCGCGCTGTCGGCCAGCGCATACCATCGCCCGTGTGGATGTTCACGCGCCAGCGCCGCCAGCATGTCGATATCCGCCATTTACGCCCCCTTGTTGATGAACGTCGTACGCTGCGTCGCCCGCTTGGCCAGGCATGCGATGCACACCGATTGCGGCAAGATAGGCAACTTGTAGTTGACTTCCTTGCCGCCGTCAAAACTCTTTTTGGCGGCGTGCACGGTCATCTTGCCGGGGCATTGCACCGTGATGTTGCCGCCGCTGATGGTGATATTCGCGCCGCCCGCCGTCGACAGGCTGATGCTCTTGGCCGCCGCCCAGTCGATGTGCGCGTCGGCGCTGACGATATCGACCTGGTCGCGCGCATGGCACTGCGGAGCCTTGTCATTGCCCAGCTTGCGGCACTGGGCCAGCTGCTCGTGCAAGCTGAGGCGGGCTTGGCCGGCGGTTCGCCGCCGCCATTCAGCATCTCGCTCAGACTTTGCCGCTGGCCTTGCGCCTGCGCGACCTGGTCTTCCTAGATCAGCGCCACGCCGCGACGCCGGACCGCCGGACGGGTTTGGGACTGTCGTTTGTACGTTGCAAAATCAACCTCCTGTCAATTTTTGCAATACTTTACACTAACTAAAAGAAACGTGATGTATCAAAGAATTCTGTCGAAACGGCGCGGTAGCGCCGACCGGGCGAAGGCCGCGCACAATTGAACACCCCGCTTGCGACATTATCATAACATCAAGATATACTCGCCATAAATTGCCAATCTAACACTATTAAATGCTCATAGAAACGGCAATAAACCAGTCGTCGCGGAGGTTTTCGTGTGATCGCGGTAGCACTCTATTTTCTATTGGCATGCCTGGCGAGCTGGCTGCTGTTCTTCCCGACCGGGCGCGGTTACGTGCAGCAACGCTGGGCGCGGATGCAGGCCGCGACGCTGCCCGGCCTGGGCGGCGTGCTGTTGCTCAGCATGCCGCCGCTGCTGGCCTGGCTGGCGGGAGGCAAGAACATGCTGGATGGCTTCGACGTTTCCACGCGCGCGCCACTGGTGTGCGCCTTGCTGCCCTTACTACCCGTGAATGCGACCACCATGACCAGCGCCCCCATCCCCCTCTCGATCACCTTGCAATGCAACGATAATCCCGGCTGCCTGTATGCGCGCAAGCCGATGATGCTGACGGTCAGCATCAGGAACGACGGCCGGCGCAGCATCGGCTTTCCGCTGGCCTACCTGAGCAAGTCGGGGCCGATCGTCAAGTACACCGACACCGCAACCGCCGCCGTCACCTATGAACGCCGTGGCCTGGCCAACCCGGCGCTGAAAACGGCGTTCACCGACATCGCCCCCGGCGCTGCCGTCACGCTGGAGACCGAGCTGTCGCCGCAGCAGCTGGAAGCGTTCCGCGCCAAGCGCACCGACGTGACGGTGGAAGTCATTCTCAAGGCCAGGGTCAGCATCGAAGGTGCCGCCGAGCTGGGCGACTTCCAGGGCGCCGCCCGGATCCGCGTGGTGGAGCCGCCGCCCGATGCCTGAACCACGCTGCGCGAACGAGGCCGGCAAGCCGGCCACTTCGTTATACCACCCTGCTTGCTTAATACTTGAAGTTGGCGGTCAGCGTTGCGCTGCGGCCCGCGCCGACACCCGCATAGTGCGGCGACGACACCTTGTCGAAGTACAGCTTGTCGCCCAGATTCTGGATGTTCAGCTGCAATGCGATGTGCTTGTTGACTTCATAGCTGGCCATCGCGTCAAAGCGGCTGTAACCCGGCGCGTACTTGGTGTTGTTGATGTTGGCATACACCTTGGCGACGTAGTTGACGCCACCGCCCACCACCAGGCCCGGCAGCACCGCGTACGAGGTCCACAGCGAGGCGCTGTTCTTCGGCGTGGTCGGGAATACATTGCCGTTGTAAGGCGACGGCGTGTACACCGGCTTGGCGGTGGTGCCGGTGTTGACGAAACCGTTGTCCGCCACCTTGCCGTCCAGATAGGTGTAGCCGCCGAAGACTTGCCATTCCTTGGTGATGTTGCCGCTGATGCCCAGCTCCACACCCTTCATGACTTTTTTGCCGACGTTTTGCGTGGTGCCGTCCGGCGAGGTGACGCGGGCGTTGTTCATCTCGCTGCGGAACAGCGCGCCACTGACCGACAGGCGGCCGCCCGGCAGCACTTCCCACTTGGTGCCCAGCTCATAGCTCTTGCTGTCCTGCGGCGCCAGGTTCTGGATCGCCGCGCTCAGGCCGTCGAGGCCGTCGCCGGCGTCATTGCCCGGCGGCGTGGACGAGGTGCCGTACGAGGCATAAATGCTGCTGTTGGTGGATGGCTTGTACACCAGACCCGCCTGGTAGTTGGCGAAGTTGGACTTGGTTTCAGCATGCGACGCCGGCGTCACCGTGCCGTTCAGCGTGTACATCGGCACGTCCAGCGTGCTGCGGTAGTCGTCCCAACGCACGCCCACGTTCAGCAACCATTGCGGCGTGAACTCGATCGTGTCGAACAGGTAGGCGGAACGGGTATTGGTCAGCACGCTGGTGCGCGCCGGCGACACGCTGCGGGTGTAGACCCAAGGATCGTCCGGATTCGGGTTGAGAATGGTGGTGCAGTTGTACAGCGTGGCAGCGCCAGCGCCCTTGCAAACGGTGCCGCCATCGACCGGGTTATTGGTCCCCGGGCTGAACAGATAGCTGCTGCGGTCGGTATCCTCGCGGCTGAACTCCAGACCGGCGGTATAGGTGTGCTTGATGCCGGCGGCCACCAAGCTGCCGCTCAGGCTGGTGGCATTGGCCAGCGAATCGGTGCTGGTGACGCGGGTGTTGGCGCGGCGCCATACGGTGCCGTACAACATGGTGTTGCCCTTGGAGTCATCCGGCTGGGTCCAGACATAGTCGTTCTCATTCTTGCCGTAGCGGATCACGTTGCGGAACACGGTGCCGTCGGCGAAGTCATGCCGTACGTCGATGGTGCCGATGTCGGTCTGGGTCTTGCGGAAATCGCGGTTGGTCAGGCCGTAGAAGGTGCCCTTCGGCACGTCCAGCGGCGTGCCGTCGCCGTTCTTGCTGACGTTGACGCCGCTGGAGAAAGGATTGTTGAACGGAATGCCGGTATCCGGCAGTTCGTCCGATTGCAGGTGGTAGTAGCTCAGGTTGACCTTGGTATTCGAGTTCATCCCGAAAGCAACGGTCGGGGCGATGCCCCAGCGGTTGCCGTCGACCGGCCCACGGCCCGCCACCTTGGCGTCATGCCCCATCACATTCAGACGCACCGCCACATCGTCGTTGATGATGCGGTTGACGTCCGCCGTCACGCGGCGGTACTCGGCCGAACCCAGGCCCACGCTGGCGTTGCTGAAGTTCTCGGCCTTCGCCGATTTGCTGACCAGGTTGATGCCGCCGCCCGCCGACGAACGGCCGCCGTAGGCGGAGTTCGGGCCTTTGACCACTTCGATCTGCTCCAGGTCGAAGATTTCGCGCGACTGCGAACCGCTGTCGCGAATGCCGTCGATGTAAGTATCGAGCTGGGCGTTGTAGCCGCGGATGAACAGATTGTCGCCAACCGGGTTGCCGCCCTCGCCGGCGCCGATGGTAATGCCCGGCACGGTGCGCAGCGCGTCGGTCAGCGACACGGCGCCGGTCTGCGAAATGACTTCGGTCGAAATCACGGTGACCGACTTCGGCGTATCCAGCAGCGGTGCGGTGAATTTGCTGTTGGCCGACTTGGTCACCTGGAACTCGCTGCCGCGCGCCCCCTCAACCGTCACTTCAGGCAGTTTCTGCGGTTGCTCCGGAGCGGTTTCGGCGTGCAGCGCCAGCGGCATGGCCAGCGTGGCCATGGCTGCCACATGAATCGGGCGAAGCGTGTGCTTGCGGCTCTTGATCCCCGCGTTTTTTTGTGTTGGTTTCATATTTTTCGTCGTTCGGTGTCAAATGAAATTGGCTGGCTGAGGAGTGCGCTGCTCCCGGCTGGCTACAGGGTTAAAAATCAGGTACAGCCGCCACAGCGGGCGGTGATGACAATCTCCGCCGGCATCGCATAGTTTTCCAGCGCGGCGGCGTCCAGCAGCTGGCTCGCCAGCTCGGTATTCGGCACCCGCTGGCGCCGGCCGCAGACATCGCAGCAGAACCAGTAGGCGCGGTCGCGGCCGGACTCGCAGTAAATCGAATAGACGGCCTTGTAGCCGCCGTAATTGAACTGGCGTTCGCGCTGGGCCAGGCCCTCGTCTTCCATCTGCTTGAGGATGCGGTAGACGGAGCCGAGGCTGACGTCATCGCCCCGATCCAGCAACTCGCGGAACACCTGTTCGGCGCTTAAAGGCTGGCTTTGGTGCAACAACACCTCGGCTACGCAGGCGCGCGCGCGGGTAACGCGCAACGGCGATTTGCGCTTCCACTCCTGGACGCGGGCGTGCGGATCTGATATCGATGGCATGTGACGTATCTCACTGGCTAAGCTAGGTTTCTACTACCTTGCCAAGCGAGACGCAAAAACATGAAGTGAAAATCGGAATTATTTCGATTTTTTTTTAGAAGCGGGTGTGCAAGGACATGCGCAGGTCGCGCGGCGCGCCCGGAGAAATATTGTTATCGTTATAAGATGAGGCGTAATACCCCCGGTCCAGCGCGTTTTCCAGGCTGAGTTGCAGCCGGTTTTTCGGATCGATCTGCCAGCCCAGCGCCACATCCAGCCGCGCGTAACCCGGCAGCACCACCTTGTTGCTGCTGGAACTGTACATGCCGCTGCGCGCGATGACGCCCCAGCTGGCTTCCCAGCCGGCGGCCAGCGTGTGGCTGCTGTGCAGCGACAGCGTCTGCCGCGGCACATGCGGCATCTGCGCGCCGGCCGTCGCGGTGGCGGACAGGTTGGCGGTCAGGCGCGAGCGCTGCCACGCATAGCCGGCGCTGAGTTTCCAGTCGCGGTTGACGCGGCCGGCCAGTTCCAGCTCCACGCCACGGCCGCGCTGGCCTTCGGCCAGCACGTTGTCGCCGACATTGACCGCGTCCGCCAGCAGCACATTGCTGCGCTGAAGCCGGTACACCGCCAGCGTCGCCGACAGCTGGCCGCGTTCCCAGCGCGCGCCGGCTTCGGTATTCCGCACCACTTCCGGCGCCAGATCCTGGTTGACGGTGGTCAGCGAAGCCAGCTGCTCGCCGACGCGCGCCGCGTAAGCCTGGCTGCGGCTGAGATACAGCGACCAGGCCGGCGCCGGGCGCCAGATCACGCCCAGGCGAGGCGACACGGGCCGGTCGCGGCTGGCCAGTTGCAGGCCGTTGCGCAGGTCGTGAAAATCCACCTCCAGCCGTTCGGTGCGCAGCCCGGCCAGCAACTGCCATTGCGGCGACAGCGTGACCTGGTCTTGCAGATACAACGAGACATTGCGCGCCGTGGCGGCGTTGCTGCCATCGGTCGGCGATGGCCGGAAGCTGACCGGCAGATCGAACGTTGGCCGCGCGACCGGCACGGAGACGAAGCGCACATCGGTGCCGAGCGTATCGAAATAGCCGCTGGTGCGGCCGTTGTCGGCACGCTGGCGCCCGAGTTCCAGTCCTGCGGCAAGACGGTGCCGCACCGCGCCGGCGTGCACCGTGGCGCTCAGGTCGGCCTGATAAAACAGATTGGTGCGATAGGTGCTGCTGCCGTAGCCCAGCATGCGCACCGTTTCACCGCCCTCGTCCATTCCGGCGGGAAAAACGTTCTTGTAGAACTTATCGTAGCGGGCGAAGTGCAGCTGACTGCTGAATGCCAGCGCCGGCGTCAGTTGCCGTTCCAGGCGCGCGGTGACGGCATCGATATTGACGGCGTTGTCGCTATGCGCCGGATCGCCGAAGAACACCGACGGATCGGCCTGCACCGGACGGCCGTTGTACGATGGCACACCGCGATCCGTGCTGCGGTGGTCGCGGAAATGTTCATAGCTGAGCTGTAGCAGCGTAGCGCCGTCGCGCCAGGCCAACGCGGGGTTGAGGCCGTGACGCTTCAGCCAGGCACCGGCGCGGAACGAGGCAGAATCTTCCACCACCGCATTCATCCGCCATGCCAGCTGGCCGTTGGCGGCGTTGCCGATATCGAGGGCGGTGCGCTTCTGGCCCCACTCGCCCAGCAGCAGGTCGGCGTCGCCGATGTCGCGCCATTGCGCCTGCTTGCTGACGCGGTTGACGGCGCCGCCCGAGCCGCCCCGGCCGAAGGCCATCGCGTTCGGACCTCTGACCACGTCCACCGTCTCGATATTGTAGAAGTCGCGGAAATACTGCACATCGTCGCGCATGCCGTTCAGGAAAAAGTCGGCGCTGGAGTTATAGCCGCGGAACACCGCATTATCGCGGTTGCCCTCGCCCAGGCTGGGCTGCACGCCCGGCACGTAGACCAGCAGGTCGTCCATGCTGAGCAGATGACGGTCGCGTATCATGTCGGCGTCCACCACGCTGATGGCCTGCGGCGTGTCGCGCAGGGATGCGCCGCCTTTGACGGCGAAGCTGCTCATCGCCTCCAGCGGCGCATCGGCGCGCGACAGCACCGCCGGCAAGGCCTCCACCGCGCGCTGGTCGGCCTGGGATTGCGCCGTTGCCGGCCCCTGCGGCGCCGCGACCGGGCGCAGCGCGTAACTGCCATCCGGCCGGCGCACCGCTTCCAGGCCGCTGCCGGCCAGCAGACGCGGCAAATCCTGCTCCGGCGCCGACACGGTTTCGAGTCCGGCGCTGTGAACGCCCTGCGTCAAGCGCCCTTCCACGCCCAGCAGCACGCCGGTGGCGACCGAGTACGCGCGCAGCGCCTGGTCCAGCGTGCCGGCCGGAATCGCCGGTGCGGCCGACGCCATCATCGGCACCAGGGCCAGCAAACCCAGCATCTTCATGACTGGCGCGGCTTGACCGTCACCCACCACGGCATGGTCCGCTCCACCCGTACCGGCAGCACGGATTGCAGCAGGTCCAACGCCTGTTCGGTGTCGTCCAGCGGGAAGCTGCCGACCAGCCGCACGCCGGCCACGGAAGGATCGCAGCCCAGGTGGCCGCGACGGTAGCGGCCAAGTTGTTGCAGGAATTCATCCAGCCGCATCTGCGTCGCGATCAGCAGCTTGCGCGACCATGCAGCATCTTCCTCCTGCGACGGCGTCATCGCGCCGGCCTGGCCATCGACGATATCGGTCTGCGAGCCGGCCGGCACCACCGTGCCGCCATTGATCTCGACCGCGCCCTCATACACCGCCAGCCGCACCGCCACGCCGTCCAGCCGCACCGAGAAGCGCGTGCCCAGCGCGCGCAGGCGTACGCCGCGTGCCTCCACCACCAGCGGACGCGCCGGCGATTGGCTGTCGGCGCCGCTGTGCAGCAGGATTTCGCCCCGGTGCAGCACGATCAAACGCTGATGGTCGTCATAGGCCAGATCGGCCGCGCTGTCGGTATTCAGCCAGGCCTGGGTGCGATCCGGCATCGGCAGCGCGGCGACCGCGCCCACCGGCGTGCTGTGCTCGGCGCGCAACGCGGCCAGATACTCGCCCGCCTGTTCGCGCCGCGCCATCATCGCGCCAAAGCCGGCGCCGGCGCCCAGCAACAGCAGCATCTTCAGCGCGCTGCGGCGCCTTGGCATGCCGCCCAGCGCGATGCGGGCCGCGCTCGGCAAGGACTGCATATGCTGGTGGATGTTTTCAACCCGGCGCCATGCCTCGCGATGCTCGGGGGCGGCGTCCATCCAGCGCTGCCATGCCTGGCGCTGTTCGGCCGGTACGTCGGCGGCGCCCAATAGCGCGAACCAGCGCGCGGCCTGTTCGAGGACGTCGAATGCCAGTGTATCGGTCTCAGCCATTGGAGTTGCTGATCAACAGGCATTGCAGCATGGCCTGTCCCATATAGGTGTTGACGGTGCGTTCGGATACCTTGAGATGCTGGGCGATGGCGGCGTAAGTCCAGCCTTCGATCTGCGACAGCAGAAAAGCCTGGCGCGCCTTGGTCGACAAGGTGTTCAGCATGCTGTCGATCTGCATCAGCGCCTCGATCACCAGCGCGCGCTCCTCCGGCGAGGGCGCCAGCGGCGCCTCTTGCAGCGCCAGTGCCTCGACGTAGGCGCGCTCCAGCGCCAGCCGCCGCCAGTGATTGACCAGCAGGCCGTTGGCAATCGTGCTCAGGTAGGCGCGCGGCTCGCGCAGCGCGTCCGCCGGCCGCGCGCTGAGCAGGCGCAGGAAAGTATCGTGCGCCAGATCCGCCGCGCCATCGCGGCAGCCGAGCTTGCGCCACAACCATTGGTGCAGCCAGCCATGATGGCTGCTGTACAACGCGGCAACAGGATCGGCGGGGCTGGAAGGGGCTGGCATGATGCGAAAGTTAATGAGAATCGTTCCCATTGTATCACGTCATGACCAAAAACCCTTCCTAGAGGTCGAACTGGGCCGACAACAGCACCGTGCGCGGCGCTGCCACCGTGCCGACCGTCAGCAAGGTGCTGCTGGACAGCCAGTAGTTCCTGTTCAACGCGTTCTCGACGCTGGCGCGGAAAGTCACCGGCTTGCCCAGCACCGTAGTCTTGTAGCGCGCGCCGATGTCAACCCGCGTCCACGAAGGCAGTTCCAGCGTGTTGCCGACGTCGTACGGCGTGGCCGCCGTGTGGATGCCGCGCGCGTTCAGGCTCAGGCCGGCCACCCATGGCAGATCCCAGTCGGCGCCCAGGTTGACGGTGCGTTTCGGCACGCCATTGGCATCGTTGCCCTGGTTGACGGCGCCGGCGGTGCGTTGCAGTTTGGCGTCATAGAAGGTGGCGCTGGCCATCAGGCGCACGCCGCGCGCGGCCTCGCCCACCGCCGACAACTCGACGCCGCGATTGCGCTGCTTGCCGTCCATGCTGTAGACGTTGGTGAACGGATCGGTGATGGCGTTCGGACGGTCGATCTGGAACAGCGTGACGCCGGTCATCAGGCTGTTCCGCTCGTATTTCACACCCACTTCATACTGCTTGGATTTAAACGGGGCAAACACCTCGCCCACGTTGGCCGTGCCCAGCGGCGCGGTCGAGCCGCGCGTCAGGCCCGAGCTGAAGTTACCGTACAGCGACAGATTGTCCAGCGCGCGCACCACGATGCCGGCCAGCGGCGAGACCGCGCTCTCGCTGTACGAGGTGGTGACGGCGCCGGCGGCGTTGAAGTTGTCCGCCTGGACTTTCTGGTTGCGCAGGCCGGCCGTGATCAGCACGCGGTCGTCGGCAAACGACAGCGTGTCGGTCACCGCCAGGCTGGACAGCGTGGTTTCCGAGTTCTTGGTCGGCGAGTTGCGCACGCCGCTCATCGGGTACACCGGCAGTGGATGGTAGATGTTGGAGTCGACCGCGGTGTCGGCCGGCGCGGCCAGGTAGAAGCTGCCGGCTTCCTGTTGCAAACGCGAGGCCGACAGGCTCAGCACATGCTTGACGCCGGCGCTGTTGAAGCGTGCCCGCGCGCCCACTTCGCCGGTATAGCTGCGCGACGCCGCGTCATACCAGGCGCTGCTGACGCGGATGTTGCCAAACTGATCGGTCGCATCGGTGCCGCGCGCCGATGGGAAGTCCTGCTCGCTGGCGCCGAAGTGGTAGCCGCCGGCGGCGTACAGGGTCCAGGCGTCGGAGACGTCGTACTCCAGGCGGCTGGCCAGCGTCGAATCGCGGATCTCCAGGTCGGCGCCGTTATAAATGGCGCGGTGGCCGGACGGCGCGGCCGGAATGTAGGGAATGCCGGGGCGATAGCCGGTCTGGGCGCGGAAGTTATCGGTCACTTCGCGCTGGGCGTAGGTGTCCAGCGTCCAGCGCAGTTGCTCCGAACGGTAGTCCAATGCCAGCGCCAGCAGACCGAAGTCGAGCTTGCCGCCATCGATGTTGGTGTCGCCGTTGCGGTAGACGCCGTTGAAGCGCACGCCCCACTCCTTGTTCTCGCCGAAGCGGCGGCCGACGTCCAGCTGGCCGCCGAACAGCGCCTTGCTTTCATAGGTGGTGGTCAGGCGCGTCAGCGGCTCGTCGCCGGCGCGCTTGGTGACGATGTTGATGTTGCCGCCGATGCTGCCGTTCGGGCTGATGCCATACATCAGCGTGCCCGGCCCTTTCAGCACTTCTACCCGCTCCATCAGCGCGGTCGGCATGCGGTTCGACGAGCTCAGGCCATACAGGCCGTTCAGGCCGACGTCGCCGCTGGTGACGTTGAAGCCGCGAATCTGAAAGTCCTCGCTGAAGCCGCCGGTTGAGGTCATGGTGCGCACCGACGCTTCGTTGACCACCACGTCGGCCAGCGTGCGGGCCTGCTGGTCTTCCAGCAACTGCGAGGTGTAGTTCATGGTGCTGAACGGCGTGTCCATCACATCGCCGACGCCGAGCACGCCCAGGCCGCCCTTGCGCGCGATGCGGCCGCCGGCCAGGTCGCCCTTGTCCTTGGCGCCGGTGATGACCACGCGCTCCAGGGTGGCCGATTCGGCGTTGCTCTTGACGACGATTTCCGGCAAGGCCTTGCCCTGCGTCGGGATCGCCTTGCGCAGCGCGTAGCCGCCTTGCGGCGCCGGCACCGCTTCCAGGCCGGTGCCGTTCAGCAGCAGCGCCAGGCCTTCTTCCGTGGTGTATTCGCCCTTGATGCCGTTGCTGGTTTTACCGGCGGTCAGCTTGCCGTCGATGGCCAGCAGGATGCCGTTGCTGCTGGCGAAGCGGTTCAACGCGCCATCCAGCGTGCCGGCGGCGATGTCGACATGGCGGCGTACTTCCGCCGGCGCGGCCGCCTGGGCCAGCGCGGCGCCGGCGCCGAGGGAAAGCGCTGCCAGCAGCACTGCTTGGGTCATATGGCGGAGGTGAAACGGGAGCGGTTGGTGCTGCATGAACAGGTTTCCTTTTCAATTCAAGATAGAGATGACACTTGATATCCCGAACGAAACGAAAAAAGTGCTACCGATTTTTGAAAAATATTTTTTAGCGCGGCTGCACCGTGACCCAGTAGCGGGTCGCGTAGCTGATTCTGACCGGCAGCGCCTGCGTCAGCGCGGCCAGCACGCGGTCGGTATCGGCCACCGGATACAGGCCGGAGACGGTCAGATTGGCCACCGCCGGATCGCAGCGGAGCATGCCCTGGCGATAGCGGCCCAGCTCAGCGACGAAGTCCTGCAAGCGCATCTGTTCGGCCTCCAACACGCCGTCCAGCCAGGCCGGCGGGTGCGGCGGCAGCGGCGCCGCCGGCTCGGCTTGCCGGGCTGTGAAGCGGATCTGGCTGCCCGCGGCGATGCGCCGCCGCTCGCCCTGGCGCTGATGCGAGCACACATCCACCGCGCCTTCGTACACTTTGACTTCGGTCTGCCCGCCATGCTGGTAGACGACAAAGCGCGTGCCCACCGCGCGCGCCGCGCCCTGCGCCGTATGCACCACCAGCGGGCGATACGGCACGCCGGGGTCTTTGCCGGAGGTGAGCATGATTTCGCCCTTGCGCAGGTCGATGCGGCGCTGGCCGGCGTCGAAGTGAACATCCAGCGCGGTCGCCGTGTTCATGACGATGCGCGTGCCGTCTTCCAGCGTCAGCTCGCGCCGTTCGCCGGCGGCGGTGCTGTATTGCGCCGTCATCGCCTGCCAGGTTTGCGTTTCGCGCGTGGCGTACAGCGCGGCGCCGCCGCCGAACACCAGCGCCATGCCGCGCAAGACGGCGCGACGGCTGCTGCGGCGCGAGGCGGCGCGCAATACCGGCCCGGCGGTACCGGCCGGCACGGTGCGCAGACGCTGGTCCATCTGGTTGACCGCCAGCCAGGCACGTTCGTGCTCGTCCGAGGCCTGGCGCCAGGCGTTCAGCGCGCGCTGGTCTTCGGGCGTGGCTTCGCCGGACCACATCGTCACCAGCCAGGCCAGCGCCTGCTGGTGCGGATCCAGCTGTTCCACTTCGTTCATGGCGGTCATTCAGGCCGCCATCACGGCGAAGCAGGCTTGGGCAGCCTGCAACATGTATTTGCGCACCGAGCCGACCGACACGCCCATCTGCTCGGCAATCGCGCTGTAAGTCAGGCCGTCGAACTGCGACAGCAGGAAGGCTTCGCGCACGCGCAGCGGCAGGCGGTCCAGCGCGGCGTCGAGCTGGCACAGGGTTTCCAGGATCAGCGCGCGCTCCTCCACCGACGGCGCGCTGGCGGGCGGCAGGTGCAGCAGCGCTTCGGTGTAGGCGTCTTCCAGCCGGCGGCGGCGATAGATATCCACCACCAGATGCTTGGCAATGCGCACCAGGTAGGCGCGCGATTGCTGCGCCTGCTCGGGCAGGCGGCCGCTGTCCATCACCCGCACATAGGTGTCGTGGGCGACGTCGGCCGCCTCGAAGGAGTTGCCAAGTTTGCCACGCAGCCAACCCAGCAGCCAGCCGTGATTCTGGCTGTACAACTGCGTGACCGGATCGGCGGCACTGCTCCCTGCCATGACTGCTCCTGAGAAGTGGATTGAGAATTATTCTCATTATTCTAGCAAACTTCAGGGTATTGCCCAAGCTGCATGACTCGCGCTATTATGAGAATAATTATCATTTACACCGTCCATATGTCCGCTGCCGAAGCTCGTCAACCCACAGGTACGCTGTACAGCGAGCATCACGCCTGGCTGGTGACCTGGCTCAGCCGCAAGCTGCATTGCCGCAGCCTGGGGGCGGATCTGGCGCATGACACCTTTTTGCGCATCCTCGGCAGGCGCCTGCCGCCGGATCTGCGCGAGCCACGCGCCTACCTCACCACCATCGCCAAGGGACTGCTGAACAACCACCTCCGCCGGCAGCAGCTGGAACTGGCTTATCTGGAGGCGTTGGCCACGGTGCCGGAGGCGGTGCAGCCATCGCCGGACGAGCGTCTGGCGGTGCTGGAAACGCTGACCGAAATCGACCGCATCCTCGACCGCTTGCCAGCCAAGACCCGGCAGGTATTCATGCTGGCCCAGCTGGACGGTCTCCCCTACACGGACATCGCCACGCTGCTGAACATATCGCTGAGCACGGTAAAGCGGCATGTGGTGCAGGCATTCCAGCACTGTCTGAAAGCGCTGTAGTGCCCGCCATTCCCGACCACATCCTGACCGAAGCCGCCACCTGGCTGATGGAAATGCACGATGGCCCGCTGCCACCGGAACGGCGTTCGCAACTGGCGCAATGGCGACAGCGCAGTCCCGAGCATGAACGCGCGTGGGAAAAAGCTGCGCTGCTGATGGATAAATTCGACAGCCTGCCGCCAGGCGGCGCCATCGCGCTACGCAAGGCGCCGGCGCGGCGGCGCGCGCTCAAGACGGTGGCGGCCTTGCTGGCCGTCGGCCCGGCCGCTTGGCTGGCTTACCGCTATGCGCCCTGGTTGCAGGATGAAAATACCTATCGCACCGCGATCGGCGAGCGCAAGGACATCGCGCTGCCGGACGGCTCGCGTGTCAGCTTGAACACCGACAGCGAGATAAACCTGTACTTCACGGAGTCCTCGCGCATCATCGGGCTGCGGCGCGGCGAGATCATGATTACCACGGCCAAGGACGCGCGGCCGCTGCTGGTGACGGTGGGCGGCGGCTATATGCGCGCCCTCGGCACGCGTTTCGTGGTGCGGCGGCTGGCCGAACAGAGCCGGGTGGCCGTGTTTGAAGGCGCGGTGGAACTCGTTCTGGGCGACGAGCCTTATGGCCGATTGATTGTCGCGGCGGGCAAGCAATCAGCCATGTCCGCACGGCACCTCGATGCGCTGTCCGACGCCGACGAAAACAACACCGCCTGGACCAGCGGCATGCTGATCGCGCACCAGATGCCGCTGGCGCAATTCATCGCCGAGCTGGGCCGCTATCGCCGTGGCGTGCTGGAGTGCGACCCGGCGCTGGCCAGGCTGCCGGTCTCCGGCGTCTTCCCGCTGGAAGACACGACGCTGACCTTGTCGCTGCTGGAACAAACCATGCCGGTAACAATCCAGTACCGCACGCGCTACTGGGCACGCGTGATCCGGCCAGAAAAATAACTTGTTTTATTTGAGCCTTTTTTGAATCTCGCGGGGCATATCAGATAAGAACCATCTATCTGATAAACGAAAGGCCCGCAATGAATTTATCTCCCCTGCCGCTGATCCTGGCCTGCGCATTTGCGCAGGCGACGCCGGAGGCTGTCCAGTCCTACGATATCCCGGCCGGCCCGCTGAGCCAGGCGCTGTCCAGCTTTGCCGCCAAGGCACGGGTGCCGCTGTCGTTTGATGGCCGGCTGCTGGAGGGCAAAACCAGCAGCGGCCTGCGCGGCACTGTCTCGGTCGCGGAAGGCTTCGCTCGGCTGCTGGAAGGCAGCGGACTGCAAGCACAGCCGCTATCGAACGGCGCATACACGCTGACCGCGCTGCCCCCGTCACCTGCGCTCAGGCCCGCCGCCGCGACAGTCGCAGCGCCAGAGGCATTGCCGCCATTGCAATCGATCGAGGTGACCGCCCAACGCACCAACAGCGACCTTATCCGCCCTACCCGCCAAAGCACCGTGGTCACCCGCGCCGACCTCGAAGCACTCGGCCAGGCCTCCGACAGCCTGGCGACGGTGCTCAGCAAAGTGGTGCCGGGCATGGCCGACTCCAGCCGCACCATCACCGACTACGGCCAGACGCTGCGCGGCCGCAGCACGCTGGTGCTGATCGACGGCATCCCGCTCAACACCAACCGCGACTCGTCGCGCAACATGGCGGCGCTGAATCTGAGCAGCATCGACAAGGTCGAGGTGGTACGCGGCAGCAGCGCCATCTACGGCGCCGGCGCCAGCGGCGGCCTGATCGCCATCACCACCCGCCCGGCCGGCGGCGCGCCGGTTGCCGAAACCACCGTCTCGCTGCGCTCGGCGCTGTCGCGCATCGATAGCGACGGCGTCGGCGGCGAGGTCCGTCACTTCATGTCCGGCTCGAACGGCGTGATGGATTATGCGTTCAACCTCGGCCTGCAACACATCGGCGGCTACTTCGACGGCAAAGGCAAACGCATCGCGCCCGAACCCAGCCAGGGCGATCTGTTCGACAGCAACAACTACGCGCTGGGCGGCAAGATCGGCATGCGCATCGACCGCGCGCAGCGCCTGCAGTTGTCGATCAGCCGCTACGTCGCCGACCAGGACAGCGACTATGGTTCCGATCCGGCGGTAACGCGCCTGCCGGCCGGCAGCGCCATCGCCAAGCCGATCGATGGTCTGCAACTGGCGCAGCAAAACCAGTTGCGCAACACCCTCGCCAGCCTGAGCTACCAGCATCAGGAACTGCTGGGCAGCACGCTGTCCAGCCAGTTGTACTACCGCGATTACTACACGCGCTTCACGCCATTCGACGCGCGCGCCGTCTCCACGCGCGGCAACAATGTCGATCAGGTGATGCAGAACTCCAGGGTGTTCGGCGGCCGTGCCACCGTCAACACGCCGCTGGCAAGCCAGCTCAAGCTGCTGTGGGGAATGGACTTCAACCGCGAGCGCAGCGATATGCCGGACGACATCTTCGACCCAGTCGCTTACGACGCCAGCGCCGGCAAGGTATTCAACCGCACCGGCACGCTGATGTACATGCCGCCGCTGACCACGCGCAGCATCGGCGGTTTCGGCCAGTTGCAATACAAGCTGAACCAGCAATGGGCGTTCGAAGGCGGCCTGCGCTATGAACATGCGCGCGCGCGTTTTGACGATTTCGTGCCGCTGTCGCAGATCCGCGCGGCCAGCCCGAAGCAGGTCAAGGGCGGCGCGCTGTCGTATGGCGCATGGATGAGCAACCTCGGCGCGGTCTACAAAATCTCGCGCGATCACGAGCTGTACGGCTCGTTCAGCCAAGGCTTCCAGTTGCCGGACATGGGCGTGCAGATCCGCAACGCCACGCCGGCGTTCAACCTGGCCTCCTCGGCGCTGGAACCGGTGAAGACCAATAACTACGAACTCGGCTGGCGCGGCGGCCGGGATGATCTGCAAGGCACGCTGGCAGCGTTCTATACCACCTCCAAACTGGGTGATGTGCAGAGCTTCAACAACGGCCTGATCCTCACCCGCACCGCTGAAAAAATCAAAGGCGTGGAAGCCAGCGCCGATTACCTGCCGGCCGATTCGGCCTGGGGCGGCGGCGCCACGCTGACCAGGATGTGGGGCCGCGAAACGCCGCAAGGCAGCAGCAAGGACCAGATCATGTCCGGCTATCGCATTCCGCCGCTGAAGCTCACCGGCTACCTGCAGTTCAAGCCGGACGGCGCCTGGAGCAACCGCCTGCAATTGACGCATTTCGGCGCGCGCGACTACCGGCTGAACGGCGCCACCGGCTTCGGCCGGCGCGACATCAGCAGCTACACCACGCTGGACCTGATCAGCCGCTACCAGCTGACGCCGCGCGACACGCTGACCGTCGGCGTCGAGAATCTGTTGAACCGCTACTACCTGCCGGCCTATAGCCAGCTGATGCGCAGCAGTAACAACGCCAGCCGTCTGCCGGCATCGGGCGCGGTGCTCAACCTGGGCTACAGCCGCCGCTGGTGAGGTGCACACCGTCATTCCCCCGAAAGCGGGAATCCATAGAGCGCTGGCAAGGCAAGTTCAGCATGGGTTCCCGCTTTCGCGGGAACGACGCCGGAAAGGGAATAAGCGCAGGGAAATGCCAGCTGATTTACAATAGCGCCATGTCCTCCATCCTGAATCGCCGCGTACTCGTTGCCTGGATCGCCTTGCTGGCCATCCTGTTCGGCGCGCTCGCGCCGGCGGTGTCGCATGCGATGTCGGCCAAAGGCAGCCCGCCGCAATGGCTGGAGCTATGCGGCGTCAACGGCATCAAGCGGGTTCAGTTGCCGGATGACGGCGGCCCCAGACAGACCGATCTCATGCAGCACATGGAGAAATGTCCGTACTGCGCCGCCCACGCCACGCCACTGGCGCTGACACCGCCGGAAGCCTTCAGCTTCGCCGTCGTCGGCGGGCACGATCTCTACCCTTCCCTGTTCCATCAGGCGCCCACGCCGCTGTTCTCCTGGGCCGCCGCCCAACCGCGCGGACCACCTGCTACTTCCTGAGTTCATTCCATTCGTTCACATGGCGGTTCGAGCGCGTTCGCTCGTGCCGCAGGAATCTCTACAAGGAAGTAAAAATGTCTTCAACTGTAACAATGTTGGCGCGGGCGGCCTTGCTGCCTGCGCTGCTGGGCGCATCGCCATTCGGCGTTGCCGAGGAAAACATGGACGACGCCGCGCTGGTGCTGGGGCGCGTGGAAATCACCGCGCAACGCAGCGGGCCGATGGCGGCGCGCAGCGTGCTCAGTTCCGTCGATATCCTGGGTGCGGAGCTGATCCAGGATCAGCAGGCGCAACACACCTGGGAACTGTTTTCGCGCGCGCCGGGCGTGATGCTGACGCAGTTCCGGCAAGGTAATGAATCGGGCAAGCTGTCGTTCCGAGGCTTTAATGGCGAAGGCGAAGTCAACGCCGTCAAGCTGCTGATCGACGGCATTCCCAGCAACGACAACGCCGGCGGCATGCCGTTTCTGGATATGCTGTTCCCGCTTGAAATCAACAGCATCGAGGTGGTGCGCGGCACCAACGACCCGCGCTATGGCTTGCACAATATTGCCGGCAATGTGAACGTCAACACCCGCCTCGGCGGCAACTACACCGAAGCGCGCTTTGCTTATGGCAGCTTCGCCACCCGGCAGGTACAAGTCGCGCAGGGCGTCGAGAACCGGAACTGGACGCAGAACTACTTTGTCGGCTATCTCAAGTCCGACGGCTACCGCGACAACAGCGCATTCGACAAGCTGACCGTCGGCGGCAAATGGTTCTACACCAGCGACGATGGCCGCACGCGCTCCGGCCTGATCGTCCGGCATACCGAAAGCAATGGCGACGAGGCCGGCTATCTGGAAGCCAGGGACGCGCGCAATGATCCGAAAGCCTCCTATGCCTACGCGCGCGCCACCGGCGGCAACCGCGAGATGACGCAACTCAGCCTGCATCTGGACCATCAATTGAGCGCTCAGCTATCGCTTGCAGCCAGGCTTTACCGCAACGCGGTGCAGGACCAGCGCTGGCTGCGCTACGCCATCACCACCTCGCAACAGGAACGCGTCATCGATGAAACGCACGAAGGCCTGCTGACCAGCCTGACTTACCGCCTGCCCGGTGCGTCCATTGAAGCCGGCATCAACGCGGAACATCAGCACGACGCCAGCCCGCGCTACAACACGGTGATCCAGGTGCGGGGCTCGACCACGCGCGACCAGCATTTCCGTTTCGACACCTACGGCGCCTATGTGCAGGCAGTGTTGCAGCCACTGCCAAACGTCAAGCTGATCCCCGGCTACCGCGTCGACAAGGTGGAAGGCGATTTCAGCGACCGCGCGCGCGATGTGCATTACAACATGCAGGACTACGGCCTGATCAAGCAGCCGAAGTTCAGCGCGGTCTATGCACCCAGCGACGCCGCCAGCGTGTACGCCAACTGGGGCAAGACTTTCCAGGTCGGCGCCGGCGCGGCAGCTTATCAAAGCACGAATAGCGCGCTGCGCCCATCCATCAACCAGGGCTGGGAAGGCGGCGTCAAGTTCACCCCGGTTGACTGGCTTAACGGCCGCGTGGCGTTATGGCGGCAGGATGCTTCGGATGAAGTCAAGCGCCGCCTCAACGATCCTGCCGGCGGCTCGGAAAACATCGGCAGCACGCGCCGCAACGGCGCCGACCTGCAATTCAACCTGCGCACCGGCGATAATGGTTCGGCATGGGCAAGCTATTCCTGGCAGCGCTCGCGCATCACGCGGCCCGATCCGGCCGCGCCCGCCACGCTCGGCAAGCAGATCGATCACCTGCCCGGCCGCCTGTACTCGGCCGGCTACGAAATGCAGGCAACACCGGCACTGAAGCTGTCCGCCTGGGCCAACGGCCAAAGCGACTATTACCTGACCACCGCCAACACCGGCAGCAAATACGGCGCCTACACGCTGTTGAACGCCAGCGCCAGCTATCGCGTGTCGCGCCAGTGGACGCTGGAGGTGCAACTGAAAAACATCGCCAACCGCTACGCCGAATATGTGTGGCTCAACGACCAGACCCGCCACGCGCCGGGCGACGGCCGGGCGGTCTACGTCTCCGCCAACCTGAGTCTGTAAGCATGAAGCGCCTGCTGTTTTTGATGCACCGCTGGCTGGGCATCGTGCTGTGCCTGTTCTTTGCGATGTGGTTCTGCTCCGGCATGGTGATGATGTATGTCGGCTATCCCAAGCTGACCGATGCCGAACGGTTGCAGCACCTGCCGCCGCTGCCGGCCAGCGCGCCGCTGCTCGGGCCGCAGCAGGCGATGGCGCGCGCCGGTGTCAGCGGTCCGTTCGCCGACCTGCGGCTGGCCGTCGCCAGCGCCGGCACGCCGGTCTATCTGGCACAGCCGGCCGCCGGCAAGGCCACCATCGTCATCGATGCGCGCAGCGGCCAGCGCATGCTGGTGACCGACGCGCAACGCGCCATCGCCAGTGCAAGCGCCTACGCCGGCCCCGGCATGGGCGTGCACTACCTCGACAGGATTGATGAGGATGCGTTCACGCACACGCGCAGCCTGGACCGCCACCGTCCGCTGCACCGCGTGCAGCTGGACGATGCGTCGCACACGCTGTTGTATATTTCCGGCCGCACCGGCGAAGTGGTGCGCGATGCATCGCGCAACGAGCGCTGGTGGAACTATGCCGGCGCCTGGATCCACTGGCTGTATCCGTTCCGTGGCGGCATGCTGAACCGCTATTGGGCCGATATCATCAACTGGTCGGCGATCGCCGGCACGGTGATGGTGCTGGCCGGCGCCACGGTGGGCATCCAGCGCTGGCGTTTCTCGCGTCGGTATCGCAGCGGCAGCCGCTCGCCCTATTCCGGCGTCATGCGCTGGCACCATATCGGCGGCTTGTTGTTCGCGGTGGTCGCGACCACCTGGGTGTTCAGCGGCTTGATGTCGATGAATCCGTGGCGCATCTTCACCAGCAACGCCGCGCAGCTGCGCATGACGGCGATTGAGCAGGGCGCGCTGCAACCGTCCGTTCAGGACGCCGCGCCCGCCGCGTTGCTGGCCGCAGCCGGCGGCGATGTGCGGGAACTGCGCTGGATACGGGTGCTGGGCAAGACCGTGACACTGGCCCAGCCGGCCAGCGGCCAGCCGCTGCTGCTCGATGGCCGCAGTGCGCAGCCGGTCACCATCGACCAGGACGCGCTGGCCAGCGCCGCGCGCGGCCTGCTGCCCGCGCCGCTGCTGGAAGTGGCAACGCTGAGCGCCTACGATTTCTATTATTACAGCCGCGACGAGCACAGCATGACCAGCACCAGCGTCAAGCCGCTGCCGGTAATGCGTCTGGCGTTTGGGGATGCGCAGGCGAGCTGGATCTATCTCGATCCGCACACCGGCATGGTGCTCAGCCGCTGCGACCGGCTGCAACGCTGGAACCGCTGGCTATTCTCGCTGTTGCATAGCTGGGATTGGCTGCCGCTGGTGCAACGCCGCCCCTTGTGGGACGGCGTGCTGATCCTGTTCAGCCTGGGCGGCGCGGTCATGAACCTGACCGGCATCGTCATCGGCTGGCGCCGGCTGGGGCGCAAGCTGCGGACTTAGGAGGCGGCACGCGCGCGCAGCCAGCCGGCGATGGCCGGCAGAATCGACAACACCACGATGCCCATGACGACAGCAGTCAGGTTCTTGCTGATCCATGGGATATTGCCGAACAGGTAGCCAGCCGACACCAGGCTGCCGATCCACAGGAAGGCGCCGCTGACGTTATAGCCGAGGAACACCTTGCGCGGCATCGAACCCAGCGCGGCGACAAACGGCGCCAGCGTGCGGACGATCGGCACGAAGCGGGCCAGGATGATGGTTTTGCCGCCGTGCTTGTCGAAGAAATTCTGCGTGTGCAGCAGATGTTCCTGCTTCACGAAGGGAATCTTGCTGGTGTCCAGCGCCCTGCTCTTGAACCAGGCGCCGATGCTGAAATTCAGCGCATCGCCGGCAACGGCGGCGATAAACAGCAGCACGCACAGCGTGATCGGGTCCAGCAAGCCCTTGGCGGCCAGCGCGCCGGCGATGAACAGCAGCGAGTCGCCCGGCAGGAACGGCATCACCACCACGCCGGTCTCGACGAAGATGACCAGGAACAGGATCAGATAGACCCAATCCCCGTGCTGGTCGATCAGTTGCGCCAGATGCGCGTCCAAATGTATGAACCACGCCATGAACGTGGCCAGCAACTCTTCCATCGAAATCCCCTTGGTCAAAATAGCATCAATTTTAAAGGGATTATCATTAAAAGGGTATTAAGGATGTCTCCCGCGTTGCACAATTTTTAGCAATCGCCTAAAATGGAATGATTCTTATTCACAGATCGTCCGATGTCGGCTGTCGAACTCCTGTATTTCCATCATCACGGCTGGCTGCACGGCCTGCTGCAACGTCGCCTGGGCAACCAGGGCGATGCGGCCGACCTCGCGCATGACGCGTTCATCCGCCTGTTGCTGAAACCGCGCAGCTTCGACAGCGCGGAAGGCGCGCGCGCCTACCTCAGCACGGTGGCGCGCGGCCTGTGCGTGGACTTGTGGCGCCGTCGCCAGGTGGAGCAGGCCTGGCTCGACGCCCTCGCCGCCCAGCCGGCCGGCAGCGTGTGCTCGGCCGAGGACAGCGCCATCGTGCTGCAGGCGCTGACGGCGGTCGACGCCATGCTGCGCAAGCTGCCGCCGAACGCCGCCCAGGCTTTCATCATGGGCAACGTGCTGGAAATGACCGACAAGGAAATCGCCGCCGAGCTGGGCGTGTCCGACCGCATGGTCCGCAAATACATGGCGCAAGCGATGCTGCACTGCATGCAACTTGAAGCGCGCTGGGCTAGCGATGCGGCAATCTGATAGCGCCCTGCCTTCTCATGCCGTAATGCAACGCGCGGCGGAGTGGTTCGCGCTGCTGCGTTCTGGCGATGCCACGGAGAAAGATCGGGCCGCCCTGCGCGACTGGCTGGACCAGGCCGGCGACCATCGCCAGGCCTGGGCCTATGCAGAGTCCATCAGCCAGCGCTTTGCCACGATGCAGGGCGCGGACAACCGCCAGGCCGCCGCCGGCGCGCTGACGCAGATCCACAGCGCGCGGGCCGGGCGGCGCCGTCTGTTGGGCAGCATTGCCGTGCTGGCCGGAGGCGGCTGGCTGGGCTGGGCAAGCTGGCGCGACGGCGGCTGGTCTGAAACCGCGCTGGCCTGGTCGGCCGGGCACCGCACCGCCACCGGCGAAATGCGCGACCTCACGCTGGCCGACGGCACCCGCGTCTGGCTCAACACCGCCACCGCGCTCAACACGGATTACCAGCCGGCCATGCGCCGCGTGCAGCTGGTCAGCGGCGAAATGCTGATCGACACCGGCCACGACGCCCGCCCATTCTTCGCCGAGACGCGCCACGGCCGCCTGCAGGCATTGGGCACGCGCTTTACCGTGCGGCTGGAGGGCGACACCACCTTGCTGGCGGTCTACCAGGGCAAGGTGGCCGTCACCACCAGGTCCGGCGCCTCGCGCGTGGTGGAAGCAGGCAAGCAGCTGTATTTCAGCGCGGACAGCATTCAGCCGGTCATGACCGCCGATCCCGCACGCGAGGCCTGGACGCGCGGCGTGCTGCTGGCCGCCGACATTCCGCTGCAAGACCTGGTGGCCGAATTGCGCCGCTATCATCGCGGCCACCTCGGCGTCGCGCCCGAAGTGGCGCAGTTGCGCGTGCTGGGCGGCTACCCGCTGCACGATCCGCAGCGCGCGCTGGCCATGCTGGAGGGCGTGTTGCCGATCAAGGTTCAGCGCACGCTGCTGTGGTGGATCAGTATCGAACCAAAATAATTTGCACAGACAGTTCCGCTTTTTGGCGAGCACTTCGATTCAGAAGATGAAGCAATCTTCTTATCGATAACTGTCAGAGAGAAATACATGTCGAAGCAACCCACTCCCCGTATCCTGGCGCGCGCCCTGCGCCTGGCGCTGAATGGCGCCGTGCTGGCGTCGCCGCTGCTGATCGCCGCGCCAGCTCAGGCTCAGGCCGCCGCGCCCGCCGCCCGCGCGTACCAGATTCCCGCCGGCCAGTTGAAAACCGTGTTGACGCGCTTCATCGGTGAATCCGGTATTTTCCTGGCCGGCACCACCGAGCTGGCCGAGGGCAAGCACAGCCGTGGCCTGCAAGGAAAATTCAATGTGCAGCAAGGCCTCGATGCGCTGCTGGACGGCACCGGCCTGGAAGCCGTGCCGACCACCAGCGGCGCTTACATGCTGCGCGCGCTGCCGAAAGGCGAACAGACGATGGCGGCGGTGGTCGTCACCGCCGCGCGCGACAATATCAGCGAAGGCACCGGTTCCTACACGGCGCGCGCGCTGTCGATCGGCAAGATCAACGCCTCGCCGCGCGAAACGCCGCACAGCCTGACCGTCATCAGCCGCCAGCAGATCGAAGACCAGGGTCTGTCCGACCTGAACGATGTGCTGCGCAGCACGCCCGGCATCGAAGTATTCAATACCGACTCCGAGCGCGTCAGCTACTACGCGCGCGGCCAGGAAATCACCAACGTGCAGTTCGACGGCAACGCCGCCATCACGCCAGGCAGCGGCAACGGCTTCTATATCCAGCCCGACATGGCCACCATGGATCATGCCGAAGTGCTGCGCGGCGCGGCCGGCCTGATGCGCGGCGCCGGCAGCCCATCGGGCGCGGTCAACCTGGTACGCAAACGTCCGCTGGACCAATTCGCGCTGTCCGGTGCGGCCACCGTCGGCCGCTGGGATACCTATCGCGGCGAAGTCGACATTTCCAGCCCGCTGAATGCATCCGGTTCGGTACGCGGCCGTGTGGTGGCGGTCAAGGACGACCGCCGCCATTTCCAGAAAGCCCGCTATGCCGACAAAGGCGTGCTGTACGCCGTGCTGGAGGCGGACCTGAGTCCAACCACCAAGCTGTACGGAGGCCTTGAATACTCGCAGCTGAAAACCAACGGCGCCTGGGGCAATCTGCTGGCCAATATCGACGGCAGCCCGATGGACTTCCCGCGCGACACCTACCTCGGCTCGGCGCAAAACCATTGGGACCGCGAGAACCAGCAGGCGTTCGCCACGCTGGAACAGGATCTGGGTGGCGGCTGGAACGCCAAGGCCAGTTTCAACTTCATCAAGATGAAGCGCATGAACGGCGCCGACGGCTATGTGCAGACGCTGATCTCGCGCAACACCAAAGACCCGAGCAAGGTCAACTACCAGATCAGCCGCTGCGGCGAGAAGGATTACACGGCCGAGCAAAGCAGCTGGGATCTGTACGCCAGCGGGCCGTTCTCCTTCCTCGGCCGCCAGCATGAGCTGGTGGTGGGCGCCAACGGCACCCGCGACTACGCGCAGCCCACCGCCGGTTCATGCAGCACCGTCAGCGGCCTGGCGTCGATGACCGGCCTCGATCCCTACACCTGGGATCCGTACAAAGTGGCGATGCCGCAAGGCGCGCCGTTCACCGGCACCTACGTCAAGAACCTGACCGAACAGCAAGGCGTGTACAGCACGGTGCGCTTCAGCGTGACGGACCCGCTGACCGTGATCCTCGGCGCGCGCATGAGCTGGTGGGACTACAAGCCGGACGCCATCGCCAACGCCTACAGCGTCGACGCCGAGTTCACGCCGTATGTGGCCGCCCTCTACACGCTGAACGACAACCTGACCGCCTACGGCAGCTACGCCGACGTGTTCACGCCGCAGCGCGCCTTCGGCGTCGGCGGCAAGCCGCTGAAGCCGATCACCGGCCGCAATATCGAGCTGGGCATCAAGGGCGAGTTCTACAACAAGCGCCTGAACGCCAGCATGGCGGTGTTCCAGCTGGATCAGAACGGCAAGGCGGTTGACGACCTGAGCAGCCCGAATCCGTGTCCGCCGGACTACACCAACGGCTACTGTCAGATCGCCGATGGCGAACAGCGCAGCCGTGGCTTCGAGGCCGAGGTATCGGGCCAACCGACCCGCGACTGGAACATCACCGCCGGCTACACGCTGAACAACACCAAGTACGTGCGCGACACTGCCAGCAACACCGGCAAGGCGCTGCGCACCACCACGCCCAAGCATCTGGTGCGCCTGTTCACCACCTACACCCTGCCGGGTGAACTGAACAAGTGGCAGGTGGGCGGCGGCATCAACCTGCAAAGCGAGATCACCAGCCAGAGCGGCACGGCGTTTGCGCGCCAGGGCGGCTACACGCTGGCGTCCGGCTTTGTCGGCTACCGCTTCAGCAACAAGCTGAGCGCGCAGCTCAACGTCACCAATCTGCTGGACAAGGTGTACTACGAGAAGATCCGCGAATATGGTCCGGGCTACTACTACGGCGCCCCGCGCGGCGCGATGCTGACCGTACGCGGCCAGTATTGAGAGGACGGTGCGCCAGCCGAACGGCCGGCGCACCTTGTTGCTTAACGCGTGCTGCGGACCGTGATGACGGATTCTTTCAGGCCGTCAGCGGTGACGCGTACTTTGATCGCGCCAGCCGTACCCGGCCTGGCGCGGATAATCCCCAGCGCCAGGCCGTTGAACGCGGCGCGCTCCGGCGACTGGAAGGATTCAAAGCTGGTGGCGTCGCCGTTATCGGTGGCCACCAGTTCGCCCGGACCTTCAATCGTGAAACGCACGCGGTTGTTGGCGCGCGGCGCGGTCGCGCCGTGCTTGTCGGTGACGCGCACCGTGATGAAGGACAAGTCCTTGCCATCGCCCACGATGGTACTGCGGTCGGCTGTGGCTTCCAGCGCGGCCGGCGCGTCGGTAGTCTTCACCGACGAGCGCGCCCATTCCTTGCCATCCTTGTAGGCCACCACGCTGATTTCGCCCGGCTCGTACACCACGTAATCCCAGCGCAGGCGATATGCATACGGCGCTTTCTTCAGCTTGCCCTGCGACTTGCCGTTGACGAACAGCTCGGCTTCGTCGCCGGAAGTGAAGACGTGCACCGGCGTGACTTCGCCAACGCGGTCCGGCCAGCTCCAGTGCGGCAGGATGTGCAGCGTTTTCTCTTCCGGACGCCAGCGCGATTTATAGATGTAGTAGCGGTCTTTCTTGAAGCCGGCCAGGTCGAAAATGCCGGAGTAAGAACTGCGCGCACCGTAATACGGCGTCGGTTCGCCGATGTAGTCGAAACCGGTCCAGACGAATTCGCCGGCGGTGTAGGGGTTCATGTCCAGCGCGCGAAACGCGCTGTCGGCCGAGCTGCCAAAGTCGGCCGCGAATAGTTCATAGGCGCTGACCTGCATGGTTTTCGGATCGCCGCCGATGCCCGGACGTACCGCCGCGCTGGTCACGCCCGGCACCGGGAACTGGTACTCGCCGCGGCTGGACACCGCCGAGGCGCTCTCGGTATGCAGGATTACCTTGTCCGGGAATTTCTCGCGGAACATCGGGAACTTGCCTGGCAGCGTGCGAATGCCGGTGCCCTGGTAGTTCAGACTGATAACATCGACCGTGGTCGGCAGCGGCATGTCGGCCTGCGCCCAGTTCATGGCATTGGTCAGCGGACGGGTCGGGTCTTCCTCGCGCACGATGCCGGCCAACTTGCGGCCGATGTCGCCGCCGGCCTCGCCGGTGTACTGCTCGCCCACCTCGTTGCCCACGCTCCACATCACGATCGACGGATGGTTGCGGTCGCGGCGCAGCATCGCGCGCAGATCCTGCTCGTGCCAGTCGGGGAAGATCAGGTGGAAGTCGAGCGGGGTTTTCTTGCGTTCCCAGGAATCGAACACCTCGTCCATGACGAGCAGTCCCATGCGGTCGGTCAGCTCCAGCAATTGCGGGTCGGGTGGATTGTGGCTCATGCGGATGGCGTTGCTGCCCATCTCCTGTACCAGTTCCAGCTGGCGCTCGGCGGCGCGCACATTGAAGGCGCCGCCGAGCGCGCCCAGGTCGTGGTGCTTGTTCACGCCGCGAATCGGAATGTGCTCGTCGTTGACATACAGGCCGGAGTTCGGATCGAAACGCAGCGAACGGATGCCGAACCTGGTCTCGTATTTGTCGACCACGCGGCCACCGCTGCGCACCGTGGTCACGGCCACGTAGCGATGCGGCTTCTGCGTCGGCAGCGGTCCCCACAGTCGCGGATTGGCGATGCTGGCATTACCCTTGACCACGGTGCCGGCGCCCGGCGCGACCTGCGTGCGCGGCGTAAGGACGGTGGCCACCGCCGCGCCGCTGATGGCGCCCTTGTCGTCCAGTGCGTACAGCTGGGTGGTCAGTTCGGCGTCGGCCTGGGTCTTGCCGTCGTTGTCCAGCGTGACCTGCCATTCCACCAGCGCCGATTCGCGCGAGACTTTGGGCGTGGAGATTTGCACGCCCCAATGGCCGACGTGCAGCGGCGCGGTCTTGGTCAACCAGACGTTGCGGTACAGGCCGGCGCCCGGATACCAGCGCGCCGACTCGGCCGTGTTGTCGAGGCGGATGGCGATCTGGTTGTCCGCGCCCGCCTTCACATACGGCGTCAGGTCGATGCGGAACGAGTTGTAGCCATACGGCCAGCCACCGGCCAGTTGGCCGTTGACCCACACGCTCGAATACGCCATGGCGCCGTCGATGTCGAGGAAGATGGATTTACCGTTGTCGGCGGCCGCCAGCGTCAGCGTCTTGCGATACCAGGCCGGCCCCCAAGTCTTCAGGCGCCCCATGCCGCCGTAGGGACCGGTGGTCAGGAACGGGCCTTCGATGGCCCAGTCGTGCGGCAATTGCACGCTGCGCCAGGATTTGTCGTCAAAGCCGGCGGCGGCGTATGGCGCCGCAAACGCGGGACTGCTGGCGGGCCGGGCGTAGCGCTTGGCGGGATCTTTGATGAAGGCATTGCCGGTCGGCATGATCCACGGCTTCAGCAGCGCGGTATTGCTGCGCGCGATGCGGGCGGCCTCCTCCGGCATGGCGTCGGCCACCTTGCCGTCGGCCGATTTCAGCACTTCCGGGCGGATGTCGTACAGGTAAGGGGCGGAATTGCCGTCCGGGTCGCCCAGATGGAAGCGCCAATCATCATTGAACAGAATGCGCTGGCGCGGCGCCAGGTTGTCCGCCGCCGGCGCCGCCAGCGCGGTGGGGGCCGCAACGGCGCCGAATAGCGCCAGCACGAGCATCGGCGCGCCCGGCCAGAAAGGCAGTGCTTTCATCAAACTCCTCCGAAATAGTTGTCATGTGTAAGTCGGGCAATAACACTTTCTGAGCGTGTTTATGGTTGCGCAACCATTCGCGACTATGCGGGAAGCTGACGAAAAGGTCAACTGTTGAGTTGCCGCTTACTTGTCCCTGGTCTCGATCTTCAGGCTGTAGGTGGCGCGCTCGCCGCGGCGCGCGGCGTTGGCCATCAGGTAGACGCTGATCTTGTAGTCGCCGTCGCTGCTCACTTTGGCGCGGTAGCGGTTGCCATCGCGCGAACCGACAAACAGCGCTTCGGCGTCGCCGGGGCCGGTGATGTTGAAATAGTTGGAGCGCAGGTTGGTCTTCAGCGTCACCGCCAGCGATTGCCCTTCGCGCAGGCGGATGCTGTATTCGGCCGTCTCGTGGCCGCGCAACTTGCCGCGCATGGTCTTGCTTTGCGGCGCGCCGCTCAGCTCGGTCATATGCCTGGCCAATTGGCCGGCCGCCTGCGCCGGGGCGGAAGTCAGGACCAGCGCGCTGCACAGCGTGGCCAGTAATAACGGGATTTTCATGTCGAGCCTTGTGACGTGGTAACTGGTACAACCATATCACATACCTAATTTTTCCAGCCTGTTAGCGCAACGCTCGGCGCAGATGCGCAGCGCCGCCTCCACCGTTGCGCGCTGGGCGTCGAAGCGGTGCGTCGGCAGCACCACCGACACGCCGAGCGCCACCCCCTGATACACGCCCAGCGGCAGGCCGATGGCGCTGCGCCCCAGCGCATGCTCCTCCAGGTCGTAGGCGAAGGCGCCGGCGCGGATGCCGTGGAGCTGCTCCAGCAGCGCTTCCATGCTGGCGAGGGTATATGGCGTCAGACGCTGTAGCGGCGCGTCGGCGTAGAGTCCGGCGATGTCCGCGTCGGAAAAACCGGACAGCAGCGCCTTGCCGATCGCCATGCTATAGGCCGGATAGGTGCCGCCCACGCTTGGCACGGCGCGGTCCGGTTGATCGGACAGGAAACGGTCCATGAACAGCACCTCGCCGCCGCTCAGCGTCGACAGGTCGACGGTTTCGTGCGTTGCCTCAAACAGCCCGTACAGCGCGCCGCGCAATTCCTGGGCGATGCCGGAGCCGGGCAGCTCGCCCAGCCGCCGCAAGCCCCAGCCCGGCCGCACGCCGCCGGCGCCAGCCTGCACCAGATGCTCGATCTCCAGCGCGTCGACTATGCGTTGAACGGTCGAGCGCGCCAGCCCGGTGGCGTTGGCCAGCTTGCCCAGACTCAGGCCATCCGGCCGGGCGCCCACCTCCCGCAGAATCGCCGCCGCCCGCGATATCACTTGAATTCCTTCCATGCTTCCTCCGTCAGCGAAGTGTATCGCATCGTGATACACTACTGTACCGCCTAACGATACAGTTGCATTATGTCATATATTAAAACCTCGTCGCCGCTTTACATCGTCATGCTGGGCCTGCTGTCGGCGCTGCCGCCGCTGGCGATCGACCTCGGCCTGCCGGCCATTCCGGCGCTGCAAGCCGCTTTCCACACCAACATCGGCGAGGCCACGCGCACGCTGACCGTGTTCCTGCTTGGCTTTTCCGTCGGCCCCATCCTGTTCGGACCGCTGTCCGACCGCTATGGCCGCAAACCAGTGCTGATCGCCGGCCTGGGCCTGTTCTCGCTGGCCGCCGTCGCCTGTGCCTACGCCGACCAGATCGCTACCTTGCTGCTGTTGCGATTACTGCAAGGCGTAGCCGCCGGAGCGGCTGCCGCTTTGCCCGCCGCCATCGTGCGCGATGTTTTCAGCGGCCAGGCGGCGCTGTCGCGCCAGTCGTACGTGGCACTGGTCAACGCCGTCGCTCCGCTGGTGGCGCCGCTGCTGGGCGCTGGACTGCTAACCTTCGGCAACTGGCGGCTGATTTACGCCTGCCTGGGCGCGATAGGCTTGCTGCTGTTGCTGCTGGGCCTGTTCGGCTATCAGGAAACCCGGCCACAAGCCGCGCAAAACCAGCCGCAACAGAATGCCTTCCGCAGCGCCGTCACCGCCTACGGCCAGGTGCTGCGCGACCGCCAGTACCTGATCCATAGCGCACTGCTGGCCGCCTCGTTCGGCACCATGTTCGCCTACATTACCGGCTCGTCGGCGGTGTTCATCGACATGCTGGGCGTATCGAACAGCGTCTACGGCGCGCTGTTCGCGCTGACCGCCGCCGGCACCATCATCGGCGCCGCCGGCGGCGCGCGCCTGGCCAAGCGCCTTGGTGCGGACCGCATGCTGATTGGCGGCGTGGTCGGCTCCAGCCTCATCAGCGTGCTGCTGCTGGCGGCGGCGCTGTCGGGCGTCGGCTCGATTGCCGTGGTGGCGGGCTGTGTCCTGCTGAGCAATGTGTGCGCCGGCGTGGTGATGCCCAACGCCACCCATCAAGCGCTGACCACGGTCGGCCAGGTTGCCGGCAGCGCGGCCGCCCTGCTGCGCTCGATGCAGATGCTGGCGGGCGCCACCGCCGGCGCGCTGGTCGGCCTGTTCGCCGGCAACCAGCTGACTGTGATGGCAGGCGTCATGACGCTGTCCGCGCTGCTGGGCCTGGCATGCGTGCTGGTGCGCCAGAAGCACATTGCGCGTCCGGAGCTGTCCATGCAGACACACCGATAGGCATGCGCTACACTCTCGCTTTTATCTCGGGAGAAGCGTGTGGCGTGCAGGCTGTTTGCAACATTGCTGCTTGGCGTAGCCATTTCACTCAGCGCTGCCGCTGATCCCGGCCACGGCGACATCGCTCCGGCCGCCGCCGGCACGGTGACCGTGGTCGGCCCGTGGGAGCTGACCGGGCTGGAACCTGCGCGCAGCGGCTACATGTTCACCCGCATGGAAGTGGCGCAGACGCTGCTGGACGTCGACGACCAGGGCCGCCTGCAACCGGCGCTGGCCAGCACCTGGGAAGTCTCGGCCGACCAGCGCGAATGGCGTTTCTTCATCCGCCAGGGCCGCACCTTCCATGACGGCACGCCGGTCACCGCCTGGACCGTGCTGCCCGCGCTGAAACGCGCGCTGGCCACGCCCGGCGTGCTGCAACTGGCCGGCATCAGCGAGCTGTACGTGGAACGCGGCTCGATAGTGGTGCGGCTGAGCAAGCCGCTGGCGCCCCTGCCCTATCTGTTCACGCACTACAGCACGCTGGTGCTGGCGCCCGCGTCGTTTGGCGCGGATGGCAGGGTCACGCGCCTTATCGGCAGCGGCCCTTACCGCATCAAGTCGATACGCCTGCCGCAGCAGTTCGATACCGAACTGTTCGACGGCTGGAACGGCGCCCACCCGCAAGTGGCGGCGGCACGCTACATCAGCGTCTCGCGCGCCGAGACGCGCGCGCTGATGGCGCAAAGCCGCCAGGCCGACATCGCCTTCACGCTCGACCCGCCCAGCATCCGCCGGCTGCAACGCCAGCCCGGCGTGGCGCTCAAGGCGCAGGACCTGCCGCGCACCACCTTCCTCAAGCTGAACGCCGGCCATCCCTTGCTGCGCGACGCGCGCGTGCGGCAGGCGATCAGTCTGGGCGTGGAACGCGACGGCATCGCCAGGGCGCTGCTGCGCGACGCCGACCTGGCCGCCACGCAATTGTTTCCGCCGGCGCTGACACAATGGCATCAACCGTCCTTGCCGCCGCTGCGCAACGATCCGGCGGCGGCGCGGCAGTTGCTGGCCCAGGCCGGCTTCAAACCTGGCAAGGACGGCATCCTGTGGCGCGACGGCCGCCGCTTCGAACTCAAGCTGCACACCTTTGTCGACCGCCCCGAACTGCCGCTGATCGCCTCGGCGATCCAGGAGGAGATGCGGCAGATCGGCATCGCCGTCACCGTAATCGTCGGCAACTCCAGCGACATTCCGGCCGGACATCGCAGCGGCAGTCTGGAAATGGGCCTGGTCGCGCGCAACTTCGGCACCACGCCCGATCCCACCGCCACCATGATCGGCGACTACAGCGCCGGCGGCGGCGACTGGGGCGCAATGAACTGGCACGACGCGGTGCTCGACCAGGCGTTGGCGCAACTGTCTGCCGGCGGCGGCGATGCGGCGCGCGCCGTTGTCGCCCAACGCCTGCAAGCGCAGTTGCCGGTGATCCCGGTGGTGTGGTATCGGCAAACCGTCGCGGTGTCCAGGCGCCTGGGTGGACTGAGCATCGACCCGTTTGAACGCAGCTACCGCATCTCCTCGCTGAAATGGATACCATGACTTCCCTCGCCGCCCTGAAACGCTGGACGCCACTACTCGGCCGCCGCCTGCTGCAGGCGCTGCTGGTGGCCCTGCTGGTCGGCACGCTGTGCTTCTTCATGACGCGCATGCTGCCGGGCGACACCGCCTTCCGCATCGCCGCCGGCCGTTACGGCTACGACATGGTGGATGCCGCCGCCGCCGAAGCCGTCCGCGCCGAACTCGGCCTGAATCGTCCGATGCTGGTGGCGTTGGCCGAGTGGTGGGGACGCCTGTTGCGCTTCGATCTCGGCGTCTCGCTGGTGACCGCGCAGCCGGTGAGCACCGAAATCGCACTGCAACTGGGCCAGACACTGCGCCTGTCGGCCTGCGCCATCGTACTGTCGCTGTTGCTCGGACCGGTGCCCGGCGTGCTGGCCGGCCTGCGCCCCGGCGGCTGGCTGGACCGCACCACGCTGGCGCTGTCGACGCTGCTGCGCGCGATGCCGCCGTTCGTCCTCGGGCTGGTGCTGGTGCTGATCTTTTCGGTGGAACTGAATGCCCTGCCGGCCGCCGGCCACACCGACTACGGCAGCATTGCCCTGCCGGCGCTGACGCTGGCGGCCGGACTGGCCGCCGTCTCCTCGCGCGTGGCGCGCGACGCCATGGTGTCGGTGCGCGGCAGCGCCTACTATGCGTTCGCGCTGACCAAGGGACTGTCGCCATCGCAAGCGCTGCTCGGCCACGGCGTGCGCAACGTCGCCGCGCCGGTGGTGGCCTACGTCGGCGTGCAACTGGTGTACCTGATCGAAGGCGTGGTGCTGGTGGAAACCATTTTTGCCTGGCCCGGCATCGGTCACGCGCTGGTGCACGCCATCTTCGGGCGCGACGTGCCGATGATCCAGGGCACGGCGCTGGTGCTGGGCCTGATGTTTGTGCTGTTTAACTCCCTGGTCGATCTGGCGTGCGCGGCGATCGACCCACGCCGCCGTCCGCAATGAATAATGAACTGAACCTCATGCTGGCGACGCAGCCGGCGCAAGGCCGGGCCGGCACGCGCATCGCCGGCGCGCTGATGCTGACCATGATCGCCGCCTTCGCCCTGCTCGGCCCATGGCTGATTGGCATCGATCCCGCACGCCAGACGCTGAGCCGCTTCCTCGAAGCGCCCAGCCTGGCGCATCCGCTCGGCCTCGACCACCTGGGCCGCAGCATGCTGGCACGGCTGGCCGACGCCTCGCGCCTGTCGCTGTCGATGGCCGCATTGAGCGTGCTGAGCGCGGCCATCCCCGGCACCATACTGGGTTTGCTGGCGGCATGGCATGGCGGCTGGCTGGAGCGCGGCTTCAGCGCGTTGGCCGACGCCGTGCTGGCCCTGCCCGGCCTGCTGCTGGTGTTGTTGCTGGCAGCCTTCGCGCCCGGCCGGTTCTGGCCGCTGTACGTCGGCATCGCGCTGGCGCTGTGGGTGGAATATTTCCGCGTGGTGCGCGCGGCGGCGTTGATTCTGCTGGCCAGCCCGCAGGTGGAAGCATCGCGCTTGCTCGGCTTCGGCAAACTCTACGTGGTGCGCCGGCATCTGATGCCCGAACTGCTGCCGCGCATCCTCACGCTGATGCGCTTCGGCTACGCCGGCGCCGTGCTGGCGATGGCCGCCCTGGGCTTCATCGGCGTCGGCCTGCAACCGCCGACGGCGGAACTGGGCGTGATGATGATCGAACTGCTGCCTTACTACAGCGAAGCGCCGTGGCTGATCGCCGCGCCGATGCTGGTACTCTTCTTCACCTTGCTGGGCATGCTGCTGCTCGGCGGCGAGCGCAAGCCATGAGCAACAAACATCCGACGCACCTCAGCGTGCAGCAGCTATCGATCCACGCCGGCCGGCAGACGCTGGTGGACAACATCACGCTGCACATTCCCGCCGGCGGCGTGCTGACGCTGCTGGGCGAAAGCGGCTCCGGCAAATCGCTGCTGGCACAAGCCATCATGGGCAACCTGCCGCCGCCGCTGAGCTGCAGCGGCGCCATCGACATCGGCGCACAGCGCTTCGACGCCGCCGACCTGCGCGCGCGCCGCAAGCTGTGGGGCCGCACCCTATCGCTGCTGCCGCAGGAACCGTGGCTGGCGCTCGACCCGACCATGCGCGTAGCGCGCCAGATCGGCGAAGTGCATGAACTGGTGCTTGGCCGCAGCGAAGAACAAGCTGCCGCTGCGGCAAGCGCCGCGCTGGCCCGCCTGAAGCTGGCGGAAGCCGGCGCCCAATACCCGTTCCAGATTTCCGGCGGCATGGCGCAGCGGGTGGCCTTCCTCGCCACGCATGCGGCCGACGCGCCGGTACTGATCATCGACGAACCCACCAAAGGCCTGGACAGCGAGCGCCGCGCCGACGTGCTGGCAATGCTGCGCACCGCCATCGAAGACGGCGTGACGCTGCTGACGATCACACACGACGTCTGGCTGGCGCGCCAGCTGGGCGGCGCCATCGCCGTCATGCACCACGGCGCCCTGCTCGAACAAGGCCCGGCCGCCACACTGCTCGACGCCCCGCAACACAGCTACACCCGCCGTCTGCTCGCCGCCGAACCCTCCGCATGGAACTCCGGGGTCAGGTCCCCCATTTCTACACGAGCTCATGCTGAAATGGGGGACCTGACCCCGGAGTTGGCGCCGGAGTTGGCTGCGGTGGTGAGCGTGGCGGGGGTAAGCAAGCGGTTTGGCGCGCAGCAGCTGTTTGTGGACGTGTCAGCGGACATCGGACGCGGGGAGTTTGTGGCGGTCACCGGACCCAGCGGTTCCGGCAAGACGACATTTGGCAATATCGTGCTGGGATTGCTGAAGGCGGATGGCGGCACCGTCCGCCGCGCCGATGGACTGGCGCGCACGGCATTTCAGAAAATCTATCAGGATCCCGCCGCCGCCTTTGCGCCGACAGTGACGTTGCGCCGCTCATTGCAGGATCTGGTGGCACTGCATCGTTTGTCGTGGGCTGAACTGAGCACGCTGATGGAACGCCTGCGCCTGCCGACGGCGCTGCTGGACCGGTTACCCAGCCAGGTATCCGGCGGCGAACTGCAACGCTTCTCCATCGCCCGCGTGCTGATGCTGCGGCCGGCGCTGATCTTCGCCGACGAGCCGACCTCGCGCCTCGATCCGCTGACGCAGCAGGAAACCCTGTTCCTGCTGCGCGAGCACGCGCGGCAGCATCGATGCGCCGTGCTGCTGGTGACGCATGATCCCGACATCGCCGCCAACCTGGCGCAACGACAGATCAGGCTGCTGCCTGGCGCAACGTCTTAGCCGCTGCCACCATATTGCTCAGGGCCGGCAGCACTTCGGCCCACTGGCGGGTTTTCAGGCCGCAGTCCGGATTGATCCACAGACGCTCGGCCGGCACGCGCTCGGCGGCCTTGCGCATCAGTTGCACGATGTGCTGCTGGGTCGGGATATTCGGCGAGTGGATGTCGTAGACGCCGGGACCGATCTCATTCGGATAATTGAAGTGATCGAAGGCATCCAGCAACTCCATGTCCGAGCGCGAGGTTTCGATGGTGATGACATCGGCATCCATGTCGGCAATCGCGGCGATGATGTCGTTGAATTCCGAGTAGCACATATGGGTGTGGATCTGCGTGCTGTCCGCCACCCCGTTGGCGGTGATGCGGAACGACTCGACCGCCCAGTCCAGGTAGGCCTGCCATTGCGCCTTGCGCAGCGGCAGCCCTTCGCGCAGCGCCGCTTCGTCGATCTGGATCACGCGCACGCCGGCCCGCTCCAGGTCCAGCACCTCGGCGCGGATGGCCAGCGCCAGCTGCTTGCAGGATACCGAGCGCGGCTGGTCGTCGCGCACGAACGACCAGTTCAGGATCGTCACCGGGCCGGTCAGCATGCCCTTCATCGGCTTGGCGGTCAACGACTGCGCGTAGCTGATCCACTCCACCGTCATCGCTTGCGGGCGGCTGATGTCGCCGAACAGGATAGGCGGCTTCACGCAGCGCGAACCGTAGGATTGCACCCAGCCGAACTGACTGAAGGCGTAACCATCCAGCTGCTCGCCGAAATACTCGACCATGTCGTTGCGCTCGGCTTCGCCGTGGACCAGCACATCCAGCTCCAACGCTTCCTGTTCGCGCACGCTGCGGGCGATTTCGGCCCGCATCGCCGCCTTGTAGCCGGCGTGATCGAGCTGGCCGGCCTTGAATGCGCTGCGGGCGTGGCGGATTTCGGCGGTCTGCGGGAAGGAGCCGATGGTGGTGGTCGGATAGGCCGGCAGCTTCAGCCGCGCGGACTGTTGGGCGGCGCGCAGCGTGTAGGCGCTGTGGCGCTGGCCGAGACCGGCATCGATCGCCGCCACGGCCCGCTGCACCGCCGGATTATGCACGCGCGGCGACGCGCGGCGCGCAGCCAGGGCGGCGGCGTTGGCGGCCAGTTCCGCCTTGACGGCAGCGCGGCCGCCACGCAATGCGCGCGCCAGCACCTGCAGCTCTTCCAGTTTTTGCAGCGCGAAGGCCAGCCACGATTGGATGTCGGCGTCCAGCCGGTGCTCGCTGTTGAGGTCCACCGGCACATGCAGCAACGAGCACGACGGCGCGATCCATAGGCGATCGCCAAGACGCTCGGCCAGCGGCTCCAGCCAGTCCAGCACTCGGTTCAGGTCGGTCTTCCAGATATTGCGGCCGTTGATCACGCCCAGCGACAGCACCTTGTGGTCCGGCAGCAGATTCAGCAGCGGACGGATATCGTCGTGGCCGTTGATGGCGTCGATGTGCACGCCGGCCACCGGCAGCTTGGCCAGCAGGTACAGGTTCTCCTGCAACTGGCCGAAATACGTCGCCACCAGAATCTTCACGCGGCAAGCCTTCAACTGGTGATACGCGAGGTTGAAGGCGTGCTGCCAATCCGGGTCCAGCTCGGTGACCAGCACCGGCTCGTCGAGCTGGACCCAATCCACGCCCTGCTCCGCCAGCGTATCCAGCAGTTGCGAGTAGGCGGACAGCAGCGATGGCAGCAACGCCAGCTTGTCGGAATCGTCCTTGGCCTTGCCGATCGCCAGATACGTCACCGGGCCGACCAGCACCGGCTTGGCCTTGACGCCTTGCGCCCTGGCTTCGGCCAACTGCTCCAGCAGGCGCGATGCATCCAGCTTGAACGCGGTGCCGGCGGTGAACTCCGGCACGATGTAGTGGTAGTTGGTGTCGAACCATTTGGTCATCTCGCCGGCCGCCACGCCGCCGCAGCAAGCGGCATGTGGTTCAGCCGAACGGCCGCGCGCCACGCGGAAATAGTTGTCCAGCGGGTCGCCGTGGAAATCCTGCACACGTGCCGGCAGATTACCCAGCGTGAAACTCAGGTCCAGCACCTGATCGTAAAACGAGAAATCGCCGACCGGCACCAGGTCCAGTCCCGCCTGGTTGTCCCAGTGACGCTGGCGCAGCGCGGCGCCGGTGGCTTGCAGTTCGTCGCGCGAGGACGCGCCTTTCCAGTACGATTCCAGCGCAAACTTGAGTTCGCGCCTGGCGCCGATGCGGGGAAAGCCGAGGTTGTGGACGGTGGTCATGCTGTGCTCCAAATGAATAATCGATGCATGCATGGTAGAGATCGCAACCAATGAAGTAAAATGGTCTTTTCTCACACATCCATGAGTAAAATTCATGCTCGAACGTATCCACCTGGCCACGCTGCTGGAAGTTGAAAAGCAAGGTTCACTGACCGCCGCCGCCGAGGTACTGCATGTCACCCAGTCCGCCCTCAGCCACAGCATGAAGAAGCTGGAGCAGCAACTGGGCACCGATCTGTGGCTGCGCGAAGGCCGCAACCTGCGGCTGACGCAGGCCGGCCAGTATTTGCTGGCGGTGGCGCAACGTATGCTGCCGCAACTGGAGCTGGCGGAAGAACGGTTGCGCCAGTACGCGCAGGGCGAGCGCGGCACGCTGCGCATCGGCATGGAATGCCATCCCTGCTATCAGTGGCTGTTGAAGATCGTCTCGCGCTACCTGGCGGCGTGGCCGCTGGTGGATGTGGATGTGAAGCAGAAGTTCCAGTTCGGCGGCATCGGCGCGCTGTTCGGCTTCGAGATCGATTTGCTGGTGACGCCCGATCCGCTGCTGAAGCCGGGCCTGCGCTTCGAGCCGGTATTTGATTACGAGCAGGTGCTGGTGGTGCACAAGGACCATCCCTGGGCCGGCCAGCAGCAAGTCTCGCCCGAGCAGTTGAACGAGGAAACGCTGATCACCTACCCGGTGCCGGTCGAGCGGCTGGACATCTACAATATGTTCTTGCTGCCGGCCAACGTCGCGCCGCGCAAGCACAAGACCATCGAGACCACCGACATCATGCTGCAAATGGTGGCCAGCGGACGCGGCGTGACGGCGCTGCCGAAGTGGCTGGTGACCGACTACGCGCCACATCTGCAACTGCGCACCTTGCGGCTGGGGGCGGCCGGCATCCAGAAACACATCTATCTGGGCGCGCGCGAGTCGGACTACAGCACCGACTACCTGCAATCGTTCATCGAGTTTGCGCGGCTGGCGGATCGCTACCCGCTGTGAGGAGGGCACCGCAGCTTGGCTGCGTATCGCTGGAGCGGGAGCGGCGGCGCGACGTCTTGTGCTCGTACATGCGCCGGTCGGTCAATGCCACCATCTGCTCGGGCGATGGCGACTCCGCCGCGCTCGCCCATCCGACACTGGCGCCCGCTTGCGGATAGCCCTGCTGACGCAAAGTTTGCTCCAGTTGCTGCAGCGCCCTCAGCAAGCCTGGCACCTCGCGCCCGGGCGCCAGAATGGTGAACTCGTCACCGCCAAGACGGAACACGGCTACGCCTTCGCGCAACAAACGCGCCAGTCCCTGGGCAAAATCGTATAGCAAGGCATCGCCGCGCGCGTGACCATCCCGGTCATTCACCGCTTTCAGGCCGTCCAGGTCAATCAGCAACAGCGCCAGATCGGCCTCCGCCGCGTAACGGCTTGCCAGCTGCTCATCGAACGCATGGCGGTTGGCGATCCCGGTCAGGTGATCGGTGTGGGCCTGGACGATGGACTGATTCAACCGTTGCATGATCAGTTCTTTCTCCAGCGTCAGCAAGCGCAGCTTGTGCGCCAAGGCAAATGCCAGCAGCAGTGCATCGACCGTGCCGCCTAACAAACTCAGTAGTTCGGGGTTATAGACCGGCGGCGCAACCAGTCCGAGGTTACTCGGCAGGATGATCGCGGCGGGCAGCATCAGCGCGCAGGAGGCCAGCACGTAGTAGCGGGCTTGCGCCACGCCGGCCCTCAGACAGACGATGCCGCAAATGAGCGCCAACGTCAGCCAGATGCTGATGGTGATCGTCGCCAGTAGCGGCGCATACGGCAATGCCAGCACGCAGCTGGGCAACAACACCAGCGGCAACACGTAATTGATGCGGCTGAGCTTGGCCAGACGAGGAAAATGCTGGCGCAGTTGCAGAAACTCGACGTAGAACACCGTATGCGGCACCGCCAGCAGGAAGAACGGCACATACAGCCAGTGCAGGTTGTGCCAGCCGAACAGATGCGCCGGCAGATGAAACTCCTGCGCCCAAGCGATCAGATACAGGAACAGGTACAGCGCATAGGACAGGGTCGCGCGGTCCGGCTTCATCAGGTGAACGAACAAGTTGAATACCACCAGCGCTCCCAATGCGCCCAGCGAACCCAGTATCAAGGTATTTTCCCTTGTGGTCAGCTGACGGTACTCGGCTTCGGTGAACAGCCGCAGTGACGGCGGCGCCTGGTAGAACGGACTGTCGATGCGCTCGATGATGGCCGCGCGGACGCCCGGTGCCAGCCGGATGCGTTTGCCATAGTGCAATCCATACTGGTAATCCGCGCGGTAGCCGCTGCTGAACTGCTGGATGCTGCCGTCGCTGCCGTAGACACGGATAATCGCCTGATCGAACAGCACGCTGCCTGGCGCCACCACCCATTCCGCCACCGCGCTGTCGTTGTGGACCTCGGCCACCAGCCAGTAGGCGCCGCCGAAGGTGTTCACCTGCGGCACTGCGGCGCGTCCCTGGCGCCACTGGCCGATATCAGCATAACTAACGGGGAATGCGGCATCCGCCGCCGCATACAGTTGCGCGCTCTGGCGCATCAGGTCTTCACCGCTATTGATCGGCCGCGCGGCGCTGGCAGGCAATAGCGCGGCAAGCAGCAAGGCAAGCACAAGGCGGAAAATATTCATGAGGGGAGTGAGGTAACGCTACCTCAGCAATGATATAACAGAAATTTTTGCCGCATGAGCAAAAAAGCCTCCCGGACGGGAGGCTTTGTTGTTCTGGCGGAGACGGTGGGATTCGAACCCACGATACAGGTATAAGCCGTATGCATCCTTAGCAGGGATGTGCCTTCGGCCACTCGGCCACGTCTCCTAGTCGATTGCTCAACTATGTCTTTTCTGCAAGCGCAGAGAAGACGTGCACATAGTATAGGCTGAGGTGCGTTTGGTCAAGGGAGGCGCCCGCTCCGCTCAATGCCACCTACGGCATGTCAGCAAACGGAAGACACAACGTCAAGGGATCGTCTGGCAACGCGGCAAAGCCATAGCGCCGGTAGAACGCCGCAAGACTGGCATCTTTGGCGTCCACGAACAGCGCATAGCCGCCGATTTCGCGTGCCACCCGTGCGGCACGCTGCATCGCGTGCACCAGCAGGTATTCGCCGTGCCCCTGGGATTGTGCCGCCCGCGCCACCGCCAGCCGCGCCAGCGACAAACCAGGTACCTCGCGCGGCAGCCGCTTCGCCAGCGCCGGCGGCAGCGACTCCTTCAGTACCATGCGCCGCACCGCCAGCGTATAAAACCCCAACACCTCGGTCGGCGCAGCATCATCAATCAGCACATAGGTCTTGGAAATGAACTTGCGCTGATGCTGTCTCGCTGTCGTTTGAAGGAAAAGATTCAGCTCCGTCGTGCCGCAGTTGAACGCACCAACATCATGGGCGCTCGCCAGCGTCACGATTCTGGTTGCCATTCTCAATCTCCCTCAGCTTGAAGCGTTTGAATGCGCGGACCAGCGCAGCATTCGGCTTGGTCGGGTTGTCCAGCATGTGCAGGATCATCTGCGCATCCTTGGCTGTGATCGGAATGGTCTTCTCGCGATCAATGACACGCTCGGCCTTCTCCAGCGAGGCCTGCACCATAAACTGGTTCAACGTCGCCCCGCTCAACTCTGCCGCCTCCTCCAGCTTCTGCTTGATGGCCGGCGGCATGCGGTTGGTGATGCGATCAGTAACGCGGTCGATGTCTTCAGCAGCTTTCATGAGTATCACCTTTCGTGCCGGCGCCATGCCGGTAACCGATCCAGCCCAGTCTAGTCCCAGGTGCGTCAAAACGCAAACCTTGCGTCATTTTGACGCAAGCGCGTCGACTGCATCGCGTCTGAAGAAAAAGAACAAACAAAAAAGCCTCCCGCAGGGGAGGCTTTTTTGTTTATTCTGGCGGAGACGGTGGGATTCGAACCCACGATACAGGTATAAGCCGTATGCATCCTTAGCAGGGATGTGCCTTCGGCCACTCGGCCACGTCTCCTAGTCGATTTCTCAACTATGTCCGCCGTGAAGCAGACGACCGTCATAGTATAGACCGTGATCCGTTTGGTCAAGGCAACTCGACGGTTTTTTTGGAAAATTTATGCCTTTTCCAGTTCGAACGCTTTGTGCAGCGCGCGCACGGCCAGTTCCATGTATTTCTCGTCGATCAGCACCGAAATCTTGATCTCCGACGTCGAGATCATCTTGATGTTGATGCCCTCTTCCGACAGCGTGCGGAACATCTTCGAGGCCACGCCGACGTGCGAACGCATGCCCACGCCAACCACCGAAATCTTCGACACCTTGGCGTCGCCTTCGATGCTGGCCGCACCCAGCTGCTCTTTCGAGCCGTTCAGCACGTCGAGCGCGCGCTGGAAATCGTTGCGCGGCACGGTGAAGGTGAAGTCGGTTTTGCCATCCACCGACTGGTTCTGGATGATCATGTCGACTTCGATGTTGGCCTCGGCCACCGGTCCCAGGATGTGGTAGGCCACGCCCGGACGGTCTGGCACGCCCAGCACGGTGATTTTGGCTTCATCGCGCGCGAACGCGATACCGGAGATGACTGCTTGTTCCATGTGTGTGTCTTCCTCAAACGAAATCAGGGTGCCGGAGTTGGCTTCTTCTTCGATGTCCAGCATCGGGTCGGTCAGCGACGACAGTACGCGGGTCGGCACGCGGTAGTTGCCGGCGAATTCCACCGAACGGGTCTGCAGCACTTTCGAACCCAGCGACGCCAGTTCCAGCATTTCTTCAAACGTGATCGCCTTCAGGCGGCGCGCTTCCGACACCACGCGCGGGTCGGTGGTGTAGACGCCGTCGACGTCGGTGAAGATCAGGCATTCGTCGGCCTTCATGGCGGCGGCGATCGCCACTGCCGAGGTGTCCGAACCGCCACGACCCAGCGTCGAGATATTGCCGCCCTCGTCCACGCCCTGGAAGCCGGTGATGATGACGATCTTGCCGTCGTCCAGGTCACGGTTGACTTTTTCGTCGTCGATCGACTGGATGCGGGCCTTGGTGAATGCGGAATCGGTTTTAATCGCGACTTGCCAGCCGGCGTAGGAGACGGCTTTCTTGCCGATCGCCAGCAGCGCCATCGACAGCAGGCCGACCGAAACTTGCTCGCCGGTCGAGGCGATCATGTCCAGCTCGCGCGGGTCCGGCTGCGCCTGAATTTCCTTGGCCAGGGCGATCAGGCGGTTGGTCTCGCCCGACATTGCCGACGGCACCACCACGATGCGGTGTCCGGCGTCATGCCACTTGGCGACACGCCGCGCGACGTTCTTGATACGGTCCGTCGAACCCATCGACGTACCGCCATATTTGTGCACGATTAAAGCCATAACAGTGAGTTTTCCGCTCAAATAAAGGTAAATGGAACCCTTAACTCTACATGTCGCAGTGCAAAATAACAAGTCAAAAAGCTCATAAACTCATACCGAATAGGCATATCTACATACAAAATTCGGCAGAAAGGCGTTCCATGTCTATACAGCTTGCCAACGCAGCCTGATGCGTCCCGCGCCGCTGCCGACGTGATGGCAGTCCATGCCGATGCCGGCGGCAAACAGCAGGTGGCCGGGGCTTTTCACCACAGGCAGGCGGCCGCGCTCCCAGGCCGGGATATTCAGCGCCTGATAGTGGTATTTCAGCGGACGGGTCGAGCGGTTCGGCGCCAGCTTGAGTTTTTCGCCGCCGCGACGGAATTCGATCAGCAGTTTTTGCGCGCGCAGCCAGTCGGCATCGACGCCCTGTTCCGCCGTCTCAAAATACAACACTCCGCCATAGGCCGGAAAGGCCAGTTCGGCTTCGCCGTTCCAGATGAAATCGGTGCCCGGCTTGTCGTCGAACTGGTCTTCGCGCGTGCCTTCGAGCTCGTCCAGCTTCGGCGTCAGATGCAGGCGGTCGCGGTAGCGGCGTACGTGGCAGTCCGGGTGCGTGACCAGCAGTTGGGCATCGTACTTGGCTTCCAGCAGCTGCGTCAGCATTTCCGCCAGCCAGGCGGTGCTCGGCATGCTGTAGCCGCGCGTGGCGAACCAATGGCGCAGCAGATTGTAGGCGCGGTCCTGGCTCAGCGCGCGCAGCTTGCCGATGTCGAGATAGTCGCCGTCGCGGGCGTCGGCCAGGTCCTGTTCGGCCAGTTCGGTCAGCAGACGCGTGGCCGATTGCGCGTGGTGGGCGCTGCGCGCGAAGCGTTCCTGGAAGCCGGGGAAGTGCTGCGCCAACGCCGGCATCACGGTGTGACGCAGCGCGTTGCGGGCGTAGCGCGGATCGTCGTTGGATTCGTCGTGGATGTGGCTGATATTGTGCTGGGCGGCGTAGGCTTCCAGCTGTTTGCGCGAGGCCTGCAGCAGCGGTCGCGCCATGATCAGGCTGTCGTTTTGCAGCAGGCCGGCGGCGCTGTTGGCGGCGTCCATGCCGGACAGGCCGGCCGGACCGGAGCCGCGCAGCAATTGCAGCAGCACGGTTTCGGCCTGGTCGTCCTGGTGGTGCGCGGTCAGCAGCAGCTGGACGTCGTGCTCGCGACACAACGCGCCGAGCGCGGCGTAGCGGGCTTTGCGGGCCGCCGCTTCGGTGCCGGATTTCTTTTGGTCTTGCAGCTGGATGCGGCGGGCTTCGAACGAGATGTTCAACGCGGCGCACTGTTGTTCGCAATGCGCGACCCAGGCGTCGGCGTTGGGGCTGAGGCCGTGGTGGATGTGGAAGGCGCACACGGTCAGTTCGTGCTGCTGGGCGTAAGCGTGCGCCAGGTGCAGCAGGGCCGAGGAGTCCAGGCCGCCGCTCAGGGCGACCGCGATGCGCGGTGCGGCGCCCTCGCCTGCTGCGGCGCGGACGGCTTGTTCAAAGGTGGACGTGAGGGTGGGCTTCTGCTGCTTCAATGGGGACTCCGAAATGCAAACCGGGAGCGGCGCGTGCGCGGGCTCCCGGTGGGTGTGTATGGATTCCGGCATTCGCCGGAATGACGGACGTCGCACCGGCGAACGCCGGTGCCCATGCTGAGTAACTTATTCCTGCGGCGTGGTTTCTTTGAACTTGCCGTAACCCATCAGCTTTTCGTGACGGGCTTCCAGCAGGTCTTTGGTCTTCATGCCGTGGAACTGGCGCAGCGAGTCGGCCAGCGCGCGTTTCAGCATGGTTGCCATCTGTTTCGGATCGCGATGTGCGCCGCCCAGCGGTTCGGTGATGATCTTGTCGATCAGGCCGATGGCTTTCAGGCGGTGCGCGGTCAGGCCCAGCGCTTCGGCGGCATCGGCCGCGCGCTCCGAGGTCTTCCACAGGATCGAAGCGCAGCCTTCCGGCGAAATCACCGAGTAGGTCGCGTATTGAAGCATCAGCACCTGGTCGGCCACGGCGATCGCCAGCGCGCCGCCGGAACCGCCTTCGCCGATGATGGTGGCGATCAGCGGCACTTTCAGTTCCGCCATCACGTACAGATTGTGGCCGATCGCTTCCGACTGGCCACGCTCTTCGGCGTCGATGCCAGGGAACGCGCCCGGCGTGTCGACGAAGGTGAACACCGGAATGCCGAACTTCTCGGCCAGCTTCATCAGGCGCATGGCCTTGCGGTAGCCTTCCGGCTTCGGCATGCCGAAGTTGCGCAGCGCGCGTTCCTTGGTGTCGCGGCCCTTCTGGTGGCCGATTACCATGCAAGCCTGGCCGTTGAAGCGCGCCAGGCCGCCGACGATCGACTGGTCGTCCGCATAGGTGCGGTCGCCGTGCAGTTCGTGGAAGTCGGTGAAGATTTCGTTCACGTAGTCCATGGTGTATGGACGTTGCGGGTGACGCGCGATCTGCGAGACCTGCCATGGCGTCAGCTTGGCGTAGATGTCCTTGGTCAGTTGCTGGCTCTTTTTGGCCAGACGGTCGATCTCCTCAGAGATGTCGACTGCGGAATCGTCCTGGACGAAACGCAATTCTTCGATCTTGCCGTCGAGTTCAGCAATCGGTTGCTCAAAATTGAGGAAAGTCGTTTTGGTCATTGTACCTCCGTGTTTGTTCTCGGCTGTGGGGGCGCGGTCGTAGGCGCGCAAAATCCCCTCGCACAGCGATTAGAGCATCTATTCTACAGCAACCGGGTCCAAACTACGCCATAAATACCAGGTGGCTACCGTTCGGTAAGGTTCCCAGTTGGCCGAAACCTCGCGCGCATCGCTGCGCGACACCGGCTCGCCCGAGAAGTAATTCTGGCTGATGCCCTGGATCAAACCAGGGTCATCCAGCGGCAATACGTTCGGCCGCAGCAGATTAAATATCAGAAACATCTCGGCTGTCCAGCGGCCGATGCCGCGGATCTGCGTCAGCTCGGCGATGACGGCCTCGTCGTCCATCTGGTCCCACTGGGCCGTATGCACGCGCTTGTTCTTGAAGTGGTCCGCCAGGTCGAGGATGTACTCGGTCTTGCGCTTGGACAAGCCGCAAGCGGCCAGCTGCTCGGCGCCGGCCTTGATGATTTGCGCCGGCGAGCACTTGGGGCTGATGCCCAGCAGCTTTTTCCAGGCTGCGTCCGCCACCTTGGGCGTGACCTGCTGACCGACGATGGAGCGCGCCAGGGTGGTGAACGGGTCGTGATGCCCGACGAGGTGCATATCCCCGAATTGCGGGATCAGCTTGTTCATGATGCGGTCCCGCTTCATGAGCTCGATCTTGGCCTGCTCCCAGTACGGCGGCACGGCCGATACCGGGCTGGCGGCGCCCTCGTTGTCCTTGGCGGTGACCATGGTTATGCGCGGCGCCAGTTGGTGCTGCCGTCAGGCTTGTCTTCGAGGATGATGCCCTGGGCCAGCAGTTCGGCGCGGATCTTGTCGGATTCGGCGAAATTGCGGGCTTTCTTGGCTTCCGCGCGCTGCCCGATGGCCGCTTCGATGGCGGCATCGTCGCCGCCCTCGCCGCCCACCGCCGCCTGGCGGAACTGCTGCGGCGTGCGCTCCAGCAGGCCGATCACGCCGGCCAGGCCTTGCAGCTGACGCGCCAGTAGCGGCGATTTCGACTTGTTCAGTTCCGTCACCAGGTCGAACAGCGCGGCCACCGCCAGCGGCGTGTTGAAGTCGTCGTTCATCGCTTCGGCGAAGCGGGCGGCGTGTTCCTCTTGCCAGTCGAGCGGCTGGCCGTCGCCTTGCACGCCATCCAGCGCGGTGTACAGGCGGGTCAGCGCGCCACGGGCGTCGTCCAGGTGCGCGTCCGAGTAGTTCAGCGGACTGCGGTAGTGGGCGCGCAGGATGAAGAAGCGCACCACTTCGGCGTCGTACTTCTTCAGCACGTCGCGGATAGTGAAGAAGTTGCCCAGCGACTTGGACATCTTTTCGTTGTCCACGCGGACGAAGCCGTTGTGCACCCAGTAGTTGACCATCTGGTGGCCGAACGCGCCTTCCGACTGCGCGATTTCGTTCTCATGGTGCGGGAACTGCAGGTCCGCGCCGCCGCCGTGGATGTCGAAATGCTCGCCCAGCAGCGCCGAGCACATGGCCGAGCACTCGATGTGCCAGCCCGGACGGCCCTTGCCCCACTTGGAATCCCACTTCACCTCTTCCGGCTCGGACTCTTTCGAGGCCTTCCACAGCACGAAGTCGAGCGGATCGCGCTTGCCGGTGTTGACGTCGACGCGCTCGCCGGCGCGCAGGTCGTCCAGCGACTTGCCCGACAGGCGGCCGTATTGCGGGAAGTTGCGCACCGCGTAGTTGACGTCGCCGTCCTCGCTCTTGTAGGCCAGGTCCTTGGCTTCCAGCTGCTCGATCAGCGCCAGCATCTGCGGCACATATTGCGTGGCGCGCGGCACCAGCGTCGGCGGCAGGATGCCCAGCGCGGCGGTGTCCTCGTCCATGTACTGCGTGAACCGGGTGGTCAGCTGGGTGATGGTTTCGCCGTTTTCCACCGCGCGCTTGATGATCTTGTCGTCAATATCGGTGATGTTGCGGGCGTAGGTGACGTCGTAGCCGGAGGCCAGCAGCCAGCGGTACATGACGTCGAACGCCATCATCATGCGGGCGTGGCCGATGTGGCAGTAATCGTAGATGGTCATGCCGCACACATACATGCGGACTTTGCCCGGCTCGATAGGAACGAAGGTCTGCTTGTCACGCGCCAGCGTGTTGTAAATCTTTAAATTGCTCATCGGACTCTTGCGGTTGCTGGAGGCCACAGGCAATACGACGGCCGGCGCACTTGTGAAACCGCGCGCACCTGTCATCATCGTGTGCCTGGGGGAACCTCGGGAATGTTCTTGTTCCACCTTCTAAGGGGTAGAATGGAACAAGTATAGCATTGATAAAAACAGCATAGGCCTCATCTGTAACAGGATTTTGCCTATTTGACATTAACTAGAGGAAGCACGATGCACCAAAAACTGATGACCGCCCTCGCCGGTCTGGCCTTGTCCGGCGCCGTATTGGCCGCGCCGGCCCAACAGGTCGAGCTGAAAACCACCATGGGCGATATCGTCCTGGAGCTGGACCGCGATAAAGCCCCGAAATCAGTCGACAACTTCCTCACCTATGTGAAGTCGGGTTTTTACAAGAACACCATCTTCCATCGCGTCATCGACGGCTTCATGATCCAGGGTGGCGGCTACGATGAAAAACTCAAGGGCAAGCCGACCAACAAACCGGTGCCGCTGGAGTCGAACAACGGCCTGCTGAATGTGAAATATTCGCTGGCCATGGCGCGCATGGGCGATCCGAACTCGGCCACCTCGCAGTGGTTCATCAACGTCGAAGACAATCCGGGGCTGGATGCGCCGGGTCCGGACGGCACCGGCGGTTACGCGGTGTTCGGCAAAGTCATCAAGGGCCAGGAGACGGTCGACAAGATCAAGGCGGTGCTGGTGGATGACAAGGGCATGTTCCAGAACATCCCGGTGATCCCGGTCACCGTGAAGTCGGCGACGATTCTCAAGACACCAATCCAGCCAAAACAGTAAAATAGCGGCCTTGCCGTTTTCATTTAACCATTCAGGATAACAAAATGACCAAAGTAATCATCAAAACCAACCTGGGCACCATGACCGCCGAACTGGACGCGGAAAAAGCGCCTAAAACCGTTGCCAACTTCCTGGCTTACATGGAAGCCGGCCACTACAGCAACACCATCTTCCACCGCGTGATCGACGGTTTCATGATCCAGGGCGGCGGCTTCGAGCCAGGCATGAAGCAAAAGCCGGCCGACACCACCGTGGAAAACGAAGCCAAGAACGGCCTGAAAAACGATACCTACACCCTGGCGATGGCCCGCACCTCGGCGCCGCACTCGGCGTCGGCACAGTTCTTCATCAACATCAAGAACAATTCCTTCCTGGACTACCCAGGCCAGGACGGCTGGGGTTACGCCGTGTTCGGCAAAGTGGTCGAAGGCACCGACGTCGTTGACGCCATCAAGAAAGTGAAAACCACCCGCAGCGGCATGTTCGCCGACGTGCCAGCGGAAGATGTGATCATCGAGAGCATCGAACTGGCAGCCTAAGCATGTCTGAAGTCTGCGCGCTGTTCATTTCCGATCTGCACCTGCAGCCTGCGCATCCCGCCACCACGGCAGCGTTTTTCGACTTCCTGGAGCGGCATGCGCGGCACGCGCAGCAACTGTATTTGCTCGGCGACCTGTTCGAGTACTGGGCCGGCGACGACGACATCGCCGATCCGTTTCACCAGCAGATTGTGACCGCCCTGCGCGCCTTGAGCGACGCCGGTGTCACGCTCTACTGGATCGCCGGCAACCGCGATTTCCTGGTCGGCGCCCGCTTTGCGGAAGCCGCCAACCTGATTTTATTGCCCGAAACCTGGGTGGCCGACATCGCCGGCCAGAAGGTGGTGGTGCTGCACGGCGACGCCCAGTGCACCCAAGACACCAAGTACATGGAATTCCGCGCCATGGTGCGGCAGCCCGCGTGGGAACATCAATTCACCGCCATGCCGCTGGCGCAGCGCAAGGCCATCATCGCCGGCCTGCGCGCTGACAGCCGCAAGGAACAGGGCGACAAATCCTACGAGATCATGGATGTAACGCCGGACGCCATCGCCGCAGTGTTCGCGGAGACCGGCACCGGGGTCATGATCCACGGCCACACCCACCGCCCCGCCCTGCACCGCATCGGCGACAAGCTGCGCTACGTGCTGCCCGACTGGGAGCCGGATGCCACGCCGCCGCGCGGCGGCTGGATCGCCATCGACAGCGCTGGCCGCATCACGCGCCATGATCTGCGTGGCGCCGTCCTTAACGATTAATTGAAGACATCGCCGCATTCAGGCGGCGGATCAGTGGCTGGTTCAGGTCACGCGTGTGGCTGGCCCAGCGATCCATGGTGCGCTGCAGTTCGGAGTACAACTGCCTGGCCTGGTCGGCGTCGCCCACGCCTGCCGCCCAGATGGCGTACTCGGCCTGCACCGTAAAGCTGTTATGGCGGCTCAGCACCTCTTCAAACGCGGCGCGCGCCTCATCCTGACGGCCGGCGGCGCCCAGCGCCTGCGCCAGCAGCAGCAATACCTGCTCGGCGCGGAAGTTTTCATCCTTGCCGCGTATCGTCTGCAAATGCGCCACGGCGGCGGCAGCGCGGCCGGAGGCCAACGTCGCCTGTGCGGCGCCGAAGCGGATTTCCAGGTCACCAGAGAACGGACCGTTCAGGCAAGCCTCATACGTCGTGGCGGCCTCGTCGGCGTTGCCGGCCGCCAGCAAGGCGCTGGCCAGACGCATCTGGTTTTGCGCGGTTGGCGTGAACTCATAGGCCTGGCGCGCTTCGCGCAGGTCGCGGCCCGGATCGAGCGACTTGGCGGCGGCCTTCACCACCTTGCGCGCGCCGTGGTCCAGCCGGGAATTCGGCAGGTAGATCGCGAAGAAATACACTGCGCTGCCCAGTGCCGGAAACATAAACAGAATCACCACCCAGTACAGCTGCTGGCCGCTGCGAATCGCATGCACCGCAAAGAAAATCGCTATCAGGATGTGTGCTATACCTAAAATTGCCATCGCTTTCCTCATTAATGAACCATGGCAAGTATTTTAAGAGTTCTGGCTTAAGATTGCATGCATGTTTTTCAGGCGCGCTGACCGGCGAGCCAAGCAAGACTCAGGCAGTCACCGCCACCGGTTGGCGCAGGTAAGCGGCAGCGTAGCGCGCCAGCCGGCCAAGGAACAGGCCATTGAATATGCCGTACAGCAAGGTGACGGCGCCGCTGAACAGCAGCGTGTGCGCCAGTTGCGGGTGCATCGCCGACAGCACGGCAACGCTGTACTTGGTGGCGAAGATCGCCAACATCAGCCCCAGCGGCATCCAGCTGCCACGCTGGAAAATGCTGCCGGCAACCCGGTCCACGCGGATTTCGCCGGTCGAGCAGTGCCAGATCAGCACGCCGGACAGCGCCGCGCCGGCCGCCCACACCAGCCAAACCGCCTCGCCCAGCGGACCATCGGCGTGAATGCCCGACACGGCCAGGCCCAGCATCACCAGCGGAATCAGCGCCACTTTCAACAACGACGTCTCACGGTCCTTGCTGGCCAGCCAGCCGCGATAGACCAGGAAGGCTAACAGGGCCCAGACGTAGCTTGGCGTGTGGGAAATGATTTGCTGGATCATGATGCGCTCCGTAGAATGGGTTTCGATGGAGCTACTATGCGCCGGGCGCGCGGCCCACGGTCGGCAATGCGACGAAATGCGCCGGCGCGGCGCGAAATGCGGGTTTATTTCGCCGGTTGCAGCCTGGCCACCAACCCGCCGGGACGGGTATCGATGCCGGTCAGCACAAACTGTACGCCGGCATAACGCAACTCTTCCGGCTTGAAGACATGCACCGGGACATCGCGTATCACCCTGTCGCTGAGCAGATTGGCTACGCTGGCCAGCTGCTGCTGCCGGCCCTCATCCATATTGTCGACAATAAACCGGTCGACATGAGCGTCGGCAATGTAGATCGCGTTGCGGGCGCTGTCCACCCGCAGACGGCCGGACACCAGCATGCTGCCGTGCCACGACTGGCGCGACAGCAGCGGTGACACACCGAGGTCGATCGCCACCGCCACGCGGTTGTTCTCCGCCAGCACCGACAGCCGCGGATGGCTCAGTTCCACCTCAAATACGCCCAACACGCGCTGATGCATCGGAAACTTGCGTTCCAGGCTAGTTTGCAGTCGCTCCTGCGGCAGTTCCACATCCCGCGGGCCGATCAGCCCGGCGCAAGCAGCCAGCAGGCTGGCCAGCATCAGTGGCGCGGCAATTTTGGCATAGCGTTTAAGATTCATTGCAACTTCTCTCAAAAATTGGAACCCTGCGCATTATATGACTCTGACGAAAATAGGCTGTGCCGGTTGGAGCATCAGCCGCGACGCGGCGCCGCAATTCGACAGTCCCGGCAACCACCTGGAACGCTATGCGCGCGTGCTGAAGGCGGCCGAGATCAACTCATCCTTCTACCGCCCGCACCAGCCGCAAACCTACCAGCGCTGGGCCGACAGCGTGCCGGACGACTTCCGCTTCTCGGTCAAGCTGCCACGCAGCATCACGCACCAGCGGCGGCTGGCCGACAGCGCCGACCTGCTGGACGCGTTTGCCGCCGAAGCCGGCGCGCTGGGCGACAAGCTGGGCTGCGTGCTGGTGCAGTTGCCGCCCAGCCTGGCGCTGGACGCGGCGGCGGCAGAGCGCCTGTGGCGCCAGCTGCGCGCGCGCTTCGGCTGCCTGCTGGCATGCGAGGCGCGGCATGGCAGCTGGTTCAGCGACGATGCGACCGCACTGCTGGCGCAACACCGGGTCACACGGGTGATTGCCGATCCGCCGGCCGGCAAGCCGGGGCCGTATCTGCCGACCAGCGAGACGCTGTACATCCGCCTGCACGGCAGCCCGCGCATCTACGCCTCGCTGTACAGCGAGGAACAGTTGCAGCAGGTCGCCGACTTCATGGCCGGCAAGCAGGGCTGGTGCGTGTTCGACAACACCATGAACGGCCGGCAGACGCTGCAGGCGCTGCGCTTGGCCGAACTGCTGGCCTCAGCCGGGCACTAGGGCGCGCTCCAGATCGTCAAAGCTGGCCGGCTTGACCAGATGGAAATCGAAGCCGGCCTCGCGCGTGCGCTCGCGGTCGCGCTCGGCGCCATAACCGGTGTGGGCGATCAGCCGGGTCTGCGCAAACGCCGGCTCGGCGCGCAGCTGGCGCGCCAGCGCGTAGCCGTCCACGTCCGGCATGCCCAGGTCCATGACGATGGACTGCGGCTGGTGCGCGCGCGCCTGCGACAGCGCCTGCGCCGCATTATTCGCGGTATAGACTTCGTGCCCCATCAGCGTCAGCAGATCCGCCATCACGCCCAGCGAATCGATGTTGTCGTCGACCAGCAGCAAGCGCTGCTTGCCGGGCGCCAGCGGCGCGGCGGCGGCAACCGGCGCCGCCACGGCCGGCGCGGCGGGCAACGGCAGCTCCAGCACGAAGGTGCTGCCCTTGCCGATGCCGTCGCTATACGCCTGCACCGTGCCGCCATGCATTTCCATCAAGGTGGACACCAGCGACAGGCCGATGCCCAGTCCGTCATGCACGCGGTCCTGGGTCGCAGCGCCCTGGGCGAACATGCCGAAAATCCGTTCCAGATTGTAGGAGGTGATGCCGATGCCGTTATCGCTGACGGTGATGCGCAGGCGCTGCGCTTCGGGCAGCGTCACCTCCAGCCGGATCTGGCCGCCCGGATCGGTGAATTTGGCGGCATTGTGCAGCAGGTTGCCGACGATCTGCGCCAGCCGCACCGGGTCGCCATGCAGCCATACCGGCTGCGGCGGCAGCGCGACCGTCAGCGTGTGGGTGCGCTGCTCGATCAGCGACTTGACCGTCTCCAGCGCCGGCTCGACCACCGCGTGCAGTTCCACGTCCTGCTGGCGCAAAGTCAGCTTGCCTTCGGAGATGCGCGCCACGTCCAGCAAGTCGTCCACCAGATGGGTCAGATGGCCGACCTGGCGCAAAATCACCTCGCGCGCATTGCGGTGCACCTCGTGCTGCTCCGGCGGCGCATTGGTCATCAGCGTCACCGCGTTGCGGATCGGACTCAGCGGATTGCGCAGCTCGTGCGCCAGCGTCGCCAGGAAATCGTTCTTGTTGTCGTCGGCTGCCAGCAGCAAGCCTTCCATGTTCTTGCGCTCGCTGATATCGCTGGTGATGCGGGCGATGCGGTAAGGCTGCTGACTGTCGTCGCGCACCAGGAAGGCGCGGTCGCGCACCCAGCGCATGGCGCCGTCGCGCGGCGCCAGCCGGTATTCCTGGTCGTACAAGCCGTCGGCCAGCGAATCCCAGCGCGCCGCCACCGCCGCGCGGTCGTCGGCGTGGACGGCGTTGAGCCAGTCATCCGGGCTGGCCTGCAAGCGCGCCAGCGTGCCGCCGAACAGCCGCTCATAGGCCGGGCTGGCGTACAGCAGCTGATGGTCCTGCAGCTGGAACATCCAGAACACGTCCTCAATGTTGTCGGTCAGCTGGCGGAAGCGTTCCTCGCTGTTGCGCAAGTCCATCTGCACCCGCTGCAGGCGCAGCAATGCATTGACGTTGGCGATCAGCTCGTCGGCTTCGATCGGCGCCGCCAGATAGTTGTCGGCGCCGCCATCGAGGCCGCGAATCTTGTCGTCGCGGCCGATCAGCGCGGCCGAGGTTTGCAGCACCAGCACCGTGCAGGTGCTGACGTCGGCCTTGATGCGGCGGCACACTTCGATGCCGCTGATGTCAGGCAGCTTGACGTCCAGCAGCACCAGCGCCGGCAGGCGCTGGCGCGCCAGCTCCAGCGCATCGGTGCCATTGGCCGCCTCGATCACCTGGAAGCCGGCGCTTTGCAGGATGCGCGTCTTGACGTAGCGCGCGCCGTCGTTATCGTCGACATTCAGAATCAGGATCGAATGGGTATCCATGATGGGTCCTTAAAGTGTGGCCGGCAGACGCAGGTAGAAGGTTGACCCCTGCCCTTCCGCGCTGCTGACGCTGACCTCGCCGCCGAGCAGCGCGGCCAGCTTGCGGCACAACGGTAAGCCAAGACCGGTGCCTTTGGCGCGCCGTTGCAACGGATGTTCGATCTGGCTGAATTCCTCAAAAATCAGGTGCTGGTTTTCCGCACTGATGCCGATGCCGCTGTCGCTGACCGCAAAGGTCACGCTGTCGCCCGGTTGCCCAGCGTGCAGTGCCACCTCCACCTTGCCTTGCTCGGTGAACTTGAGCGCGTTGGAGATGAAATTGCGCAGGATCTGGGTGATCTTGCTTTCGTCCGACACCAGCGCCGCCGGCGGCGGATCGACAAACACCAGCTCGACGCTGGAATCGCGCGTCAGCGGCCGCAGCATGCCTTTCAGTGCGCTGAACAACTGATCGATGTGCACCGGCGCCAGCGTCAGCTCGACCTTGCCGGCCTCGATCTTGGCCAGGTCCAGCAAATCGTTCACCAGTTCCGACAAGTCGCCGGCCGCCTGCGAGATGAAGCTGACCTGGCGCTCCTGTTCCGCCGTCAACGGGCCGTCCATGCGGTCCAGCAGCAGCTGGGTCAGCGCGCGGATCGAGCTCAGCGGCGTGCGCAGCTCGTGGCTGGTATTCGACAGGAAGCGCGATTTCATTTCGTCGGCCTTGCGCAGCCGCTCCGCCTTGTCTTCGATCTCGGCATACAGCGCCACCACGCCGCGGTTGGTGTCTTCCAGTTCGCGGGTCAGCGCCAGCAAATCGTCCTGGCGTTCGCGCAGCTCGGCCAGCGCCTGCGCCAGCTCGCGGTTCTGCTGCTCGATTTCCAGATACGTGCTCTGCACCGGCGTACCGGCCAGTTGGGCGCCGATCAGCGCCAGCTCGCGCAGATCGGTGCCCAGCGCGGCCGGCAAGCTCTTGTGCATCACCACATGCAGCGCACTTGGCGTGGCGGCTACCACATTGCAGTCGTCCATCAGGCGCTGAGCGGTCAGGATAGCCTCATCCAGCGGATCATGCGGCTCGACTTGCAAGCCGGGAATTGGCGGCGGCGACGGGCGCGGCGCACCTTCGGCGATAATCGTCACCTGCAATTGCGGCGGCTGGCCGCCGACCGCAAACACCGCGCGGCCGCCGCTCTGGCGACCATAGGCGCAGCGCGCGACGTCGGAGACCGCCGTGGCGACCCGCACCTGGTCTTGCACGCCCAGCTTCAGCAGACCGGCAATCTGGCGCGCGCGCTGGCGCACCGTCACAATGTCCGGCTCGCTGTCGAGTCCCATCTGCAGAATGCGTTGCGCGCTCATGCCGCATGCTCCGGCATGCGCGCCACCAGCACGCTGGCATCGTCGCGGCCACGACTGAAGTCGCGCAGCAGCACGGCAGCGATAATGGCCGGTTCGCGCGCCAGCAGGCCGGGATAAGCCGAAAGATCCCAGTTGGTGGTCAGGCCGTCGCTGGCCAGTATCACGGTGGCGCCCGTCGGGCAGGGAAACACCAGTTCCTGCGGGGTACGCATATTGTGGCCGACGATGCCGTTGTGCGACATCAGTTGCCGCCGTCCCTCGTCGCCGACGATACAGGCGCTGATATTGCCGATGCCAACAAAGGTCAACCGCTGCGCGGCACTATCCAGCGCGGCGATGGCCAGCGCCGCGCCGCGCGTCGGCCGCAGCGCCTGATGGCAGCTGTGCATCAGTTCCGCCGGCGTTTGTTGCTGCGACGCCGCCAGCGCGCCCAGCGCTGCTGCTGCGGCCTTGGCGGCTTCCGATCCGTGTCCCAGACCGTCGGCCGCCAGCAGCGTCAGCCCGCCCGGCTGCAAGGCGGCGCCCCAGGCGTCGCCGCTGACCGTCTCGCCGGCGATCGGCAGACAAACACCGCCCAGTTGCGGCAGACGCGCGGGCGGCGCGTCCTGCCACAAACGCAGGAAAATCACGGTGCCCTTGCCGGGCGCGCTGTACCAGTCGAACTGATCGGCCAGACGGCGCATCGCGCCCAGCCCGGTGCCGGCGGTGCCGGCGCTGGAAACGCCGTCGGTCATCGCGCGCGCCAGGTTAGCGATGCCCGGCCCCTGGTCGATCGCCAGCACTTCGATGCAGCGCTGGCCGCCGTGATTGACGATCGCCAGCTGCATGCGGCCTTCGCCGGCGTGTTTGAGAAGATTGGTGGCGGCTTCGGTCAGCATGATCGCCAGCTGGCCGCTGCGGGTGGCGTCCAGGCCGAGTTGCGTGGCCAGTACCTGCCCGACGCGGCGCGCTTCACCGGCGTCGCTGGCATGGTTGACTGCGACCCAGCGCACCGGGTCGAGTGTACTGCTTAATTTTTCCATTTAATAATCGCGACTGCCGTGCCCTCTTGTGGACGTGAATCAATAACAAAATCATCGACCAAGCGCTTGGTGCCGCCCAGTCCCAACCCCAGGCCGCCGCCGCTGGTAAAGCCGTCGCGCAGCGCCTGCTCGATGTCCACAATGCCCGGGCCGGTATCGGCGAACACCAGCCGCAAACCGTTGCGAAAGCCATCGCGCAGCCGCTCCAGCACCACCACGCCGCCACCGCCGTACTTCAGCGTGTTGCGTGCCAGTTCGCTGGCGGCCGTCACCAGCTTGGTCTGGTCGACCAGGCTCAGCTTCAGCTCCAGCGCATGCTCGCGGACGTGCTTGCGGACGATCACGACGTGCTCGTCGCCTTCCAGCGGCAAGACCTGGTGCAGGTCGGCCGTGGCGGAGTAGCGCGTCAGCAGCGGCGAGTTAAACCGGCTGAGGTCGAACGTGCCGTCGTTTTTCATCAGCTATAGCTCTTGCCAAGCAACTGCATGCCTTTTTCGACATTCAGTGCGGTTTTAACGCCGGGCAAAGTCAGGCCCAGTTCCACCAGCGTGATCGCCACTGCCGGCTGCATGCCGACCAGCACCGTCTGCGCGTCCAGCACGCGCGCCATGGCGGCGGTGTTGCTGATCATGCGGCCGATGAAGGAGTCCACCAGGTCCAGCGCGGAAATGTCGATCAGCACGCCTTTGGCGCGGTCCTTGACGATGCGTTCGGTCAGGTCGTCCTGTAGAGTCATGGCCAGGCGGTCATGCATGTCCACCTGGATGGTGACCAGCAGCAGGTCACCGATGCGCAAGATAGGGATGCGTTCCATACCGGCTTACCCGTTGCGCTGAATGGTTGCCCCCACGCGTTGCAGCGCGACCACAAAGGCGTCCGCCAGCGTGGCTTTGGTGACCACGTCCTCCAGGTTGACGCCAAGGTGAACGATGGTCTGGGCGATCTGCGGGCGGATGCCGCTGATGATGCAGTCGGCGCCCATCAGGCGCGCGGCGGCGATGGTTTTCATCAGATGCTGGGCCACCAGCGTGTCGACGGTCGGCACGCCGGTGATGTCGATGATGGCGATGGCGGCGCCGGTCTCCACTACTTTTTCCAGCAGGCTTTCCATCACCACCTGGCTGCGCGCACTGTCCAGCGTGCCGATCAGTGGCAGCGCCAGAATGTCCTGCCACAGCTTGACCACCGGCGTCGACAGCTCCATCAGCTCATGTTGCTGGCGCACGATGATCTGGTCGCGGCTCTTCTGGAACACTTCCACGGTATACAAGCCCAGCTGGTCGAGCAAGGTGCTGACCGCCCACAGCGCGTCGGCCAGTTGCGCTGGCTCATTGGCCAGTTCGCGGCGCAGGATGGTGAACAGCGACTGCTTCAGCGAAAACACAAAGGTTGCGGTTTCATTCGGTGTCGAGCCGGCCTTGGCGCGCTGCACCGAAATCTCGTTCAGCTGGTTACGCACGTCGTCCCACTGGCGCGCGGCGATGTCATCGGTGCCGCCGTTGGCCAGCGCCACCGGCAGCAAGTTCAGCAGTTGACGGCAGTGGCGCTCGGTGCTGTCATCGTTACGGAAAGTTTTGGCGGCCAGTTCGGCGGTCCAGGTGGCCAGAATTTCAGCTTCGAATTGCTTGATCAGCGCACCGAGGCGCTGAGCAGTGTCATTGGTGCTCATTGTTTCCCCTAGTATGTTTATTGACGCAACTGTCAGACTATATAGCATGTGATCAACAATGGTCATTTTTCAATCGTGCGCGTGCAAAATATAAACATTGCTTGCCTTTTTGATTTCTAGTGTTATAGTTCACTACAACACCACTTCATCAACACACGCAAGGGGTAACCACGTATGTGGAATGACAACGCGCCGATCTATCGGCAGCTGAAAGACAAGGTGGTCGGCATGATGCTCGACGGCCTGCTGAAACCCGGCGACGCCCTGCCCTCGGTACGGCAGGTGGCCGCCGATTATCAACTCAACCCGATCACGGTCTCGCGCGCCTACCAGGAACTGGTGGATGAGACGCTGGTCGAAAAACGGAGGGGTTTAGGTATGTATGTAACTGATGGCGCCCGCGACAAACTGCTGGCCAGCGAACGTGATCGTTTCCTGCGCGAAGACTGGCCGGCCATGCTGGAACGTATCCGCCGCCTGGGACTGGACCTGGAGACGCTGCTGAAGGCGGCGCCGGGAGGTGCGGCATGAGCGCCATCGTTACCGCCAACAAGCTGGTCAAGCAATACGGCAAGCAGAACGCGCTGGACGGCGCCAGCTTCAGCGTCGAAGCCGGCCGCATTGTCGGCCTGATCGGCCCCAACGGCTCCGGCAAGACCACCACTCTCAAGGCCATCCTCGGCCTGACGCAGTTCCAGGGCGAATTGTCGGTGCTGGGCCTGGACCCGCGCACCCAGCGCGAGGCGCTGATGAACGAGGTGTGCTTCATCGCCGACGTCGCCATCCTGCCGCGCTGGCTGAAGGTCAGGGACGCGATCGACTTCGTCGAAGGCGTGCATCCACGCTTCAACCGCGCCAAGGCCGAGCAATACCTCGCCAACACCAAGCTGACGCCGGAGATGAAGGTCAAGGCCATGTCCAAGGGCATGGTGGTGCAATTGCACCTGGCGCTGGTGATGGCGATCGACGCCAGGCTGCTGGTGCTGGACGAGCCGACGCTGGGGCTGGACATCCTTTACCGCAAGCAGTTCTACCAGAACCTGCTGGAAGACTACTTCGACGAAAACAGGACCATCCTGATCACCACCCACCAGATCGAGGAGATCGAGCACATCCTGACCGACCTGCTGTTCATCGAGAACGGCAAGATCTCGCTGGCGGCGTCGATGGATGAGGTGGGCGAGCGCTTCACCGAGGTGATGGTCGAGCCACAGTTCGCCGCCGCCGCCAACGCGCTGCAACCGATCAGCCAGCGCACCGTGTTCGGCAAGCCGGTGATGCTGTTCGACGGCGCCGACCGCGCACAACTGTCCAACTTCGGCGAGCTGCGCACGCCGAGCGTGGCCGATCTGTTTGTCGCCACCATGAAAGGAAGCTACGCATGAAAACGATGAAATGGCTGATCAAGCGCGAAATGTGGGAAAACAAGGGCATGCTGCTGTGGACGCCGCTGGCGATTGCGGTCGCCATCGCCGCCCTGGTGCTGAGCGCGCTGGTCATGGGCCACACGCAGGATATCCAGATCGACGGCCAGAGCTTCAACAGCATCACGATTGAAGGCAAGGTGCGCACGCGCATCGCCGAGACGCTGGCGCAGGCCTACATCGGCACCGGCATGCCGGTCATGATGGTGCTGGGCCTGCTGGTGTTCTTCTACTGCCTGAGCGCGCTGCACGACGAGCGCCGCGACCGCAGCCTGCTGTTCTGGAAATCGCTGCCGGTGTCGGACCTGACCACCGTGCTGTCGAAAGTGCTGCTGGCCCTGGTGGTGGCGCCGCTGATCACCATGGGCATCGCCATCGTGCTGGGGCTGTTGATGCTGGTGGCCACCTGCGTGGTGTTGCTGCTGCACGGCACCAACCTGTTTGGCGCGGTGTTCTCGTCGCCGGAGCTGTACTTGTCGCCGGTGCGTCTGGTCGGGCTGCTGCCGGTGTACATCCTGTGGGCGCTGCCGACCGTCGGCTGGCTGCTGATGGTGTCCAGCATGGCGCGCTCCAAAGTGTTCCTGTGGGCGGTCGGCACGCCGGTGATCGTCACGCTGCTGCTGGTGTGGGCGCAGAAGGCGCTGATGTTCAGCGTGGACTCCCTGTGGTTCGCCAGCCATATCACCAACCGCATTCTGCTGGGCGTGGTGCCGGGATCGTGGCTTGCGTTCAACAAGGACAGCATCAGCATGGCGCACCAGGAGCACCAGTTGCCGCTGCCGGACGCGATCTTCAGCGCCTCATGGTCGACGCTGGGCGGCGTCAGCGTGTGGATTGGCGCCGCTGCCGGCGTCGCCATGATTGCCGTCGCCGTGTACATGCGCCGTCGCCGTGAAGAAGTGTAAGCTGCCGTTGCTCCTGCTGCTGCCCTTGCTGGCGGCGGCAGAGCCGGAACCGGAACCGGAGGCGGAGGCGGAGGCGGAGGCGGAGCAAAGTCCAATGGTGGTCATCAACGGCACCCGCACCCCGCAGCTGCAGCCCTATCGCTACATGTTGTCCGGACTCGATGCCTTCGATGACTATCACGCGCTGGCGCCCACCGCCACCGAAGTCCGCTTTCGTTTGACACCGGGCAGCAAGGCGCCGGCCGATAGCATGGAAGGCTTGGCGGCACGCATCTCCGGCGACAAGAGCGACATCCCGTTGCCGCTGGACACAGAGCACCGCTTCCTGCTGCCGCGCGATGAAACGGCAGAAGATGAAAACGCCGACATCGTGCTCAACAAGAACAAGCGCTGGTTCAGCTTTTCACCGGAAGTGCGCAGCGCCGGCGTGCCGGCCGGCATGCGGCGCCTGGGCGACATCCGGCTGGAATGCCGTGTGCTGGTGGCAATCGCCAAAAACTACATCCCGTTCATGCTGCGTGCCATGATCAACACGCTGACACTGAGCACCGACTGGTGCGGCTTCAAGGACTTCAAGATAGGTGTGCGCAGCGACGGCCCGGTGGCCCGCGCCACGCTGCTGGACGGCGACACCCGCGTGCCCCTGACTGTCAGCAAGGACGGCAAGTCGTACTCGGTCCCGATTGGCAGCAAGCACTATGGAGACGAGGTACTGATCGAGCTGGAGTTGATGTAAATTCAATTTGATGCGCATGCGGTGCTCATACTTGGTCACGCGCGCGCAGGCTTGAGTGAGCGGGGTCAGGTCCTCCATTTCTACACGGCCTCAACCGCATTGCGGTTGAGGCCGTGTAGAAATGGAGGACCTGACCCTGGGGTTTATTCGAATTGCTTGCGGAATTCGGCGAACTGGGCGGTGAGTTCTTCGACCTGGCTGCGCAGCTGCTGCACTTCCTGCTCCAGCGCACCGATGCGCGTGCCCTGCCCGCCTCCGCTGACCGAGCCGCCTAGGCTGGCGGCGGTTTCTTCGCGTGCCAGCGCTTCTTCGCCAGCCAGCAGGTGGCCGTAGCGCGGCTCCTTGGTGCCCGGCGCCAGCGGCAGCTTCGATACCAGCGGTGGGTATTTGTCGATCAGGAATTGCAACGCCTGCTCGACGTCGGCCACCGACTTGAAGTCGTGCAGGCGGCCGCTGCGGGTGCGGATTTCGCCGGCGGTTTGCAGGCCGCGCAACATCAATATCGTCAGCACCGCCAGCTTGTCCTGCTCCAGCGACCATTTGATACGCATGCGGTGCTCATATTTGGTCACGCGCGCGCCGGCCTGGGTGATGCCGTTGACGTATTTGTTCTGCATCAGCCGCTGCAGCACTTCGGCCACCGTTTCTTCCGACAGCGCCATCACCGGGTCGCGGCTGGACAGTTGATTGCAACCATTGACCAGCGCGTTCAGCGACATCGGATAGTTATCCGGCGTCAGCGCTTCCTTTTCGGCCAGCACCGCCAGCACGCGCAGTTCAAACGGGTCCAGTATTTCCAGGCCTTCCGGCGTTGTTTCCATATCTACGATTCCTTATTCGACAAGCTTGTTCAGTTGGGCTGAATTCAATTTATCACAGTCGGGCACGCTCTGACACTCCAACCCCGCCGCCTTCATGGTGGCCACCAGCTGTTCGATGCGCTGTTCCTGCTTGACGGCGTTTTCGATCAGCCCGCGCAACGCCTTCGACAGCGGGTCGTCGCCGTTGGGCGTGACGCCGTAGGCGGCAAACGGGTTGGCGGCCGCGTTCAGCACATCCTTCTGCACGATGTGTGCCGGGTTGCCGACCGCCGTCGCGCCCGCTGGCACCGGCTTCAGCAGCACGGCATTCGAGCCGACCTTGGCGTAGTCGCCCACCGTGAAGCCACCCAGCACCTTGGCGCCGGCGCCGATGATGACGCCGCGTCCCAGCGTCGGGTGGCGCTTGGCGCCGGTGTGCAGCGAGGTGCCGCCCAGCGTTACGCCCTGGTAAATGGTGCAGTCGTCGCCCACCTCGGCGGTTTCGCCGATCACCACGCCGAAGCCGTGGTCGATGAAGACCCGGCGGCCGATGGTGGCGCCAGGGTGGATTTCGATGCCGGTGACGATGCGCGCCAGGTAGGAGATGAAGCGGCCCGGCCATTTCAGGCCGCGCGTCCAGCACCAGTGCGCCCAGCCATGCATGACGATGGCTTGCAGGCCGGGATAGCAGGTCAGCACCTCCCAGGCATTGCGGGCGGCGGGGTCGCGTTCGATGATGCTGTTGATGTCTTGGCGGAGATGATGAAACATGGCTGTACGGGCTAACGGGCGTAAGGCTTATGTTAGCGTATCCGGCGGGAATTGGTTGGGGTGGGGGCCGAGCGGCCGTTCCACGGCGGGAATAACGGCCGCAGGTCGTCCCCGCGCAAGCGGGGACCCATGCTGCGCTCGCCGAAGCGAAAGCGGATCAGCCTTCCTTGGCGATACGCTGTCGGCGCGCCTCGTACAGGCAAACACCCGAGGCGACCGAGACGTTCAGGCTCTCAACCGAGCCGAACATCGGGATGCTGACCAGCATGTCGCAGGTCTCGCGCGTCAAACGGCGCATGCCCTCGCCTTCCGAGCCCATCACCAGCGCGGTCGGGCCGGTGAAGTCGGCTTCGTACAGGCCTTTGTCGCCATCGTCCGAGGTGCCGATCAGCCAGATGCCGCGATCCTTCAGCTCGCGCAAGGTGCGCGCCAGATTGGTGACGGTGATGTAAGGCACGGTCTCGGCCGCGCCGGAGGCAACCTTGGCGGCGGTGGCGTTCAGGCCCACCGCGCGGTCCTTCGGCACGATCACCGCGTGCGCGCCGACGCCGTCGGCCACGCGCAGGCAGGCGCCCAGGTTGTGCGGATCGGTGATGCCGTCCAGCACCAGCAACAGCGGCGGGCCGTCGATGGCGTCCAGCAGCTCGTCCAGGTTGCGCGCCAGCGCCAGCTGCGAGGCAAACGCGATCACGCCCTGGTGACGGCGGGTGCCGACGATTTTGTCCAGCCGCGCCGAATCGACTGGCATCACGCGCACGCCGGCCGCCTTGGCGTTGGCGATCAGGTCTTTCATGCGACGGTCGTCACGCCCTGCGTCGACGAAAATTTCTTCCACCGATGCGGCCTCGTGACGCAAACGCGAGGTCACCGCGTGGAAACCGAAAATCATTTTGTTCTTGCTCATTTATCGCTTCTTCTTACTTTTTGGGGCTGCCTGGGCGGCCCTGGGTTTGGCTGCTGGTGCAGCCTTGGTCTTGCGCGCCGGCTTGGCGGCTGGTTTGGCGGCTGCCGGCTGGGCTGCGGGCTTAGCCGCTGCTTTGCGGCTTGGCTTGGCGGCCGGGATCGCCGGGCCGGGCTTGATGTTGGTCTTGCGGTCGCGCGCAGCGCCGTCCGCCTTGTCGGCGCGCGGCGGCACCGCGTCGGCGCCGGCCAGGCGCAGGTCGATCTTGCGCGATTCCAGGTCGACCCGCACCACCTGCACGCTGACGCGGTCGGTCAGCTGGAACTTCTTGCCGCTGCGTTCGCCTTTCAGCTCGTGGCGGGCGTCGTCGTACTGGAAGTAATCCTGGCCGAGGTCGGTGATGTGCACCATGCCTTCAACGAACAGCTGATCCAGCTGCACGAAGATGCCGAAGGTGGTCACGCCGGTGATGATGCCGGTGTATTCCTCGCCCAGCTTGTCCTGCATGAAGTAGCACTTGAGCCAGTTCTCGACGTCGCGCGAGGCTTCGTCGGCGCGGCGCTCGTTGGCCGAGCAGTGCACGCCCAGCGCGTCCCACACGGTCAGGTCGGCGGCTTTTTTCTCTTTGCCTTCGGCCTTGTCCTTGGCTTGCTGCTTGCGGGTGGCGTTCGAGACGTTGGTGTTCAGCACGCTGGTGCTAGCCACCTTCGGCTCGTACTTCTTGCCCAGCAGGATGGCCTTGATGGCGCGGTGCGTCAGCAAGTCCGGATAGCGGCGGATCGGGCTGGTGAAGTGGGCATAGGCCTCATACGCCAGGCCGAAGTGGCCGATATTGTCCGGCGAGTAGACCGCCTGCTGCATCGAGCGCAGCAGCATGGTCTGCAGCAGCGACGCGTCCGGACGCTCCTTGATCTGCTTCATCAGCGCGGCATAGTCGCCGGCGGCCGGCTTGTCGCCGCCGTTCAGGCTCAGGCCGACCTGCTTGAGGAAGGTGCGCACCTGCTTCAGCTTTTCAGCGGTCGGCGTGGCGTGGATGCGGTAGGTGCCAGGATGCTTGTGGCGGATCAGCAGATCGGCCGCGCACACGTTGGCGGTCAGCATGCACTCTTCGATCAGGCGGTGCGCATCGTTGCGGGTACGCGGGATGATCTTTTCGATCTTGCCGTTCGGGTTGCAGACGATATAGGTTTCGGTGGTCTCGAAATCGATCGCGCCGCGTTCGGCGCGGGCTTTCAGCAGCGCCTGGAACACGTCGTACAGATTGCTCAGGTGCGGCACCAGGCCTGGGCGGCGCGCGGCCTCCGGTCCCTTGGTGTTGCCGAGGATATCCGCCACTTCGGTGTAGGTCAGGCGCGCGGCCGAGTGGATCACGGCCGGATAGAACTGGTAGGCCTTGATCTCACCCTTGCCGGTAACGACCGCGTCGCACACCAGCGTCAGACGGTCGACCGCCGGGTTCAGCGAGCACAGGCCGTTCGACAGTTTTTCCGGCAGCATCGGGATCACGCGGCGCGGGAAGTAGACCGAGGTGCTGCGTTCCAGCGCGTCGGCGTCCAGCGCGTCATTCGGCTTGACGTAGTTGCTGACGTCGGCAATCGCAACGATCAGGCGGTAACCGTTGGCGCGGCCGATCTTGACCGGCTCGCAGTAGACCGCGTCGTCGAAGTCGCGCGCATCTTCGCCGTCGATGGTGACCAGCGGCACGTCGCGCAAATCGACGCGGTCGCCCCAGTCGGATTCGCGTACGTGGTCCGGCAACCTGGCGGCCTGCTTCAGCGCGGCGTCCGAGAAGATGTGCGGCACGCCGAACTTGCGCACGGCGATTTCGATTTCCATGCCGGGATCGTCCAGCGAGCCCAGCACTTCGACAATCTTGCCGACCGGCTGCTTGAAGCGCATCGGCTGCTCGGTCAGCTCGACGCTGACGATCTGGCCGGCCTTGGCCTTGCCGATCGAACCTTCGACCAGCACGTCCTGCGCAATGCGCTGGTCTTCCGGCGCTACCACCCAGGTGCCGCTCTCGTTGACCAGGCGGCCGATGATGTGGGTATTGGCGCGCTGCGTCACTTCCACAATCGTGCCTTCCGGGCGGCCGCGGCGATCGACGCCGATGACCTTGGCCAGCACGCGGTCGCCATGCAGCACTTTCTGCATTTCCTTTTCAGGCAGGAACAGGTCTTCGCCCGGCTCATCCGGGATGACGAAGCCGAAACCGTCGCGGTGGCTGCTGACGCGGCCGGCAATAAAACCGGTCTGCGTGGCCAGCGTGTAGTGGCCGGTGTCGTCGATCAGGATCTGGCCGTCGCGCTGCATCGCGTTCAGGCGGCGCGACAGGACTGCCTGCGCATCGGTGGCGACTTTCAGCGATTTCGACAGGGCGCGCAGGTCCAGCGGACCTTTGGCGCTGCGGAAGATGCCGAGAATTTCCTCCCGGCTGGGAATGGTATAGGTAGGTTGGCTCAAAAGTTTTCTTATTTTTACAGGTTTGGCATATATATGACATCAGCGACAGCCGTAGTGTACTTGGAATCGCCTTGCTTGACTAATGCGCGCCACTCTCCGGCGCGCTTGAAAAATATTTTCGGGAGGCCTTTGACTTCGCCGTGGATTACTCTATAATTCTGGTCTCTCGCAGCGAAAGCGGCGGGATCTGCAAGACAGGGTTGATGTGCAGTAAGGAATGTTAAAGTTCATCTGGCGCAAAACTCTCCCGGTCGATATAATAGCAGAGTTGTTGAGCAGCATCAGTGCCCACGTGGCGGAATTGGTAGACGCGCATGGTTCAGGTCCATGTGCCGCAAGGTGTGGGGGTTCGAGTCCCTCCGTGGGCACCACAAAATTCCGCAAAAAAGCCGCCCGGCTGAACGCGATCAAGATCGCGCTCATGCCTGGCGGCTTTTTTCATTTCTGCTCCGTCCAATCCAGTTGCAGGTGCGCGCCTATCTCGCGCAGCAAGTCGTGCTCGTTGACCGGCTTGGACAGGAAGGCGTTGGCGCCCACCTGCAGCGAACGCTCCTCCTCTTCCGGCGTGGAGCTGGCGGAGATGATCAGCACCGGCGTCTTCGAGGTGCGCTGGTCGGCGCGCAAGCGCCGCGTGGTTTCGATCCCGTCCATGCCCGGCATCACCATATCGAGCAGCACCATGTCCGGCTGCACGGCCTGCGCCTGCATCAGGCCGGAGATGCCGTTTTCCGCTTCCAGCGTGTGAAAGCCCAGCGCGCCCAGCAGGTCGCGCAGCAGCGCGCGATTGGTGGCGACATCATCCACCACCAGGATGGTCTTGCGCGGGCCGGCATAACCGGTGGCGATATGCTCGCCGCTCGACAGCGAGCCGGGCGCCTCCACCACCTGCAACGACACGTCGAACCAGAAACGACTGCCCGCACCAGGCGCGCTTTCCACTTGCAGCTCGCCGCCCATCAGGCGCACCAGTTGCTGACTGATCGCCAGGCCCAGCCCGGTGCCGCCAGCACGGCGCGAGGCATCGCCGACCTGCTCGAATGGCCGGAAAATGGCCTGCTGCTGGTCGGCGGCGATGCCGATGCCTTCGTCGATGACCTCGAAGCGCAGCGGCGCCACGCCAGTCTCCTTGGCCGGCAGCGGCGACACGCGCAAGCGTACCGCGCCGCGATCGGTGAATTTGACCGCATTGCCCAGCAGGTTCAACAGCACCTGGCGCAGCCGGGTTTCATCCACGTTGATCGCGACCGGCAAATCATTCATCAGCTCCAGCTCGAAATGCAGATGCCTTTGCTCGGCGCGCACGCGCATGATATCGGCCACCACCGCCAGCAAGTCGCCCAGCCGCGCCGGCTTGGGGTGGAACTCCATCCTGCCCGCCTCCACCCGCGCCAGGTCGAGCACGTCGTTGATCAGCGCCAGCAGATGCTGGCCGCCCTGCTGGATGGTGCTGATGCCGGTTTGCTGCGGCACGCTCAGGCTCTTGTCGCGCTTGAGGATCTGCGTGTAGCCGAGGATAGCGTTGAGCGGCGTGCGCAGCTCGTGACTCATCGACGCCAGGAAGGCGCTCTTGGCGCGGTTGGCCACTTCGGCGCGCTCCATGGCGGCGCGCAGCTCATCGTTGACCTTTTGCAGCTCGGCGTTGACGGCGGCCAGTTGCGCCGGACTGGGAATCCGCAGCGCGATCGGAATCAGCCGCACCATGGCGATGGCGGTCACCACCGACGCGGCGGCCGTGATGGCCTTCAGCGTGGCCGACATCACATAATCCGGATTCCACACCACCCAGATATCGGCGATGTGGGTGGCGCCGCAGGCCAGAATGAACACGCCGAAGGCGATGAACATCCAGTCGAACGGCATGTCGCGCCGCTTGCGGATGAAGTAGACCAGCGAGATCGGAATCGTCAGGTAAGCCAGTGCGATCAGCGCATCAGAGATGACGCTGGTCCACAGGATGGACGGAATCCACAGGAAGCAGTGCCCATGCGGCATGAAACTTTCCATAGCCTGTCTCCGGGTTGTGAAATGGCAGGAATCAAGCTTACGAAAGCGCATCGCAACAAGCAAGCACGAAAACACTTGCGAAAAACAAGTTGTTGCCGTAATATGCTGGCCTCTGACGCAAACAATGCGACAGAGCAAGTAGTAAAATGCCCACGTGGCGGAATTGGTAGACGCGCATGGTTCAGGTCCATGTGCCGCAAGGTGTGGGGGTTCGAGTCCCTCCGTGGGCACCAAAAATTCCGCAAAAAAGCCTCCTTCGGGAGGCTTTTTTCATTTCCGCCTTCGGGCATCGGCGAAATGAAATAATTTCACAAAAGCAGCAAAATGCTATTGACGGGTGTGCTTTCAACCCTTAAGATGCGTGCCTTCTGTTGCAGAACACGCAGCAGAAAGTAGCAGCAAGACATCAGCGCCCACGTGGCGGAATTGGTAGACGCGCATGGTTCAGGTCCATGTGCCGCAAGGT
>CAUPXZ010000008.1:0-148376 GCA_963515135.1 uncultured Duganella sp.
ACCTCAACCGCTACGCGGTTGAGGTCGTGTAGAAATGGGGGACCTGACCCCGTTAGGTGAGGCGGCGGATGACGGCTGCGAAGCGGTCGATCTCGTCGTAGGTGTTGTAGAACGCCAGTGACGGACGGACCGTGGTTTCGACACCGAAACGGCGCAGGATCGGCTGCGCGCAGTGGTGACCGGTACGCACGGCGATGCCTTCGTCGTTCAGCGCCCGCCCCACTTCTTCGGTACTGTGGCCGGCCAGCACGAAAGACATCACGCTGGCCTTGTCGGCCGCCGTGCCGATCAGGCGCACACCTTTAATGCTTCTCAGCTGTTCTGTACCATACACCAGCAGGTCGTGCTCGTAGCGGGCGATGTTTTCGATGCCCACGCGGTTGACGTAGTCAATCGCCGCACCCAGGCCGACGGCATCAGCGATGTTGCCGGTGCCGGCTTCGAACTTGTTGGGTATCGGCTGGAACACCGTTTTCTCAAACGTGACGTCGGCAATCATATTGCCGCCGCCCTGCCATGGCGGCATGTCCTCCAGCACTTCGCGCTTGCCCCAGACCACGCCGATACCGGTCGGGCCGAATACCTTGTGGCCGGAGAACACGAAGAAGTCGGCGCCCAGGTCCTGCACGTCCACCCGCATGTGCGAGATCGATTGCGCGCCGTCCACCAGCGCCCTGGCGCCCGCGCGGTGTGCCAGTTCGACGATTTCCTTGATCGGCGTAACCGTACCCAGCGCGTTCGAGACTTGCGTCACGGCCACCAGCTTGGTGCGGTCGTTGAGCAGCTTGCGGTATTCGTCGAGCAGGATCTGGCCGCTGTCGTCGACCGGGATCACACGCAGCTTGGCGCCCTTGGCCGCAGCCAGTTGCTGCCATGGGACGATATTGGCGTGGTGCTCCAGATTGGAAACGATGATTTCGTCGCCTTCGCCGATGTGCTGCGCGCCCCAACTCTTCGCCACCAGGTTGATCGCTTCGGTGGTGCCGCGCACGAAGATAACTTCGTTCACTTCCGGCGCATTGATGAAGCGTTTGACCCGTTCGCGCGCCCCCTCGTAGGCATCGGTCGCGCGCGCCGCCAGTTCGTGCGCGGCGCGGTGGATGTTGGAGTTCTCGTGCTCGTAGAAGTAGCTGATACGGTCAATCACCGATTGCGGCTTGTGCGTGGTGGCGGCGTTGTCGAACCAGACCAGCTGACGGCCGTTCACGCGTTCTTGCAGGATCGGGAAGTCGCGGCGGATCGCGTGCACGTCGAACGGCGGGTGACGGTCGCCGCCGGCCGATGGCACCGAACCATGCGCGTGCGGCTTGGCGGGCGTGACGTAGCCGCTAGGCAGCACCACTGCGTCTACAAAATAGTATTGCGGACGGTCGGTGGCCGATGGCGTAGCTTGCGACGACGCGGCGCCGTCACCTGGAATGCCTTGCGGCGCAGATGGCGCTGCGCCGAGCGATGGTGCGCCAGGCAGACCGGTTGCAGGCGGTGCGCTGAGGCCGCGCAGGTCCAGCGGTGGCGCCGCTGGGAATACGCTTGCAGCCGCTGGATAAGGCGCACCCGAATGGCCTGACTGCCCAGCGTCGGCATGAGCGGCACGATGGTGGCCCGGACGCGTGTGGCCTACCGGCGCGGCGGCGCCAGGATGGCCATAACGCTCGTTCAAAAAATAAAACGGCGATGAACCGCCGTGCGATGGCGCCGCAGCGCCCGGCGCTTCCGGCACGCCCAGCACGGCGCTGCCGCTGCGCGGCTCATAGCCCGGCAGCGTGCTGTAGACCTTGTCCGGCACGCCATTGCCTGCCGGTGCGACCGGCGCCAGCGCCGGCGCGCGATTGCCCAGCGATAGCACTTGCGTCGGCGACGCTGGAATCAGATTGGTGCCCGGCACCTGACCTTGCGGGATCGGCGTACCCGGCACATTCGGACCGAGTCCGGCCGGACTGGCCAGCGGAGAACCGGGCGGCGCGATATTGGCCGGCGCTTGCACGCCATGCACGCCCAGCGGCGTGCCAAATGGCGCCACTGCGGGCGCCGGCGCGCTGGACACGCCAGGCGCATGCGTGCCCGCCGGAGCCAATGCGGCAGGCGAACCGCCCGTGCCGGCGCCGGGCGAGGCCTGGAACAGCTGGTTGGCCAGCCGTGCCAGCGCCGCCGCGTCGAACGGCGCGCCGGCCGGCTCTGGCGCCACCGGCAGAGAAGGAGATGGATGGCTCACGGCGCGCCTTATTTATAGGTGTCTGGATAGTCGTGGTACTTGCCGATTTCCACGTCGTCAAGCACGGCCAGCGCATCCGGCGTCAGCACCGCCAGCGAGCAATACAGCGAAATCAGGTACGACGAAATCGCGTGGTTGTTGATGCCCATGAAGCGCACCGACAGACCAGGGCTTTGCTCGCCCGGCAGGCCAGGCTGGAACAGGCCGACCACGCCCTGGCGCTTGTCGCCCACGCGCAGCAGGATGATCTTCGACTTGCCATCGGCCACCGGCACTTTATCCGAGGGAATCAGCGGGATGCCGCGCCAGGTGATGAACTGCGAGCCGAACAGGCTGATGGTCGGCGGCGGCGTGCCGCGACGGGTCGCCTCGCGGCCGAAGGCGGCAATCGCCAGCGGGTGGGTCAGGAAGAAGGCCGGCTCTTTCCACACCTTGGTCAGCAGCTCGTCCAGATCGTCCGGGGTCGGCGCGCCGGTCAGCGGGAAGATGCGTTGCTCATCGGTCACTTGCGCCAGCAGGCCGTAATCCGGGTTGTTGATCAGCTCGGATTCCTGGTTTTCCTTGATGGTCTCGATGGTCAGGCGCAGCTGTTCCTTGATCTGGTCGTGCGGGCTGCTATACAGGTCGGACACGCGGGTGTGCACATCGAGCACCGTCGATACCGCATTCAGGAAATACTCGCGCGGATTTTCTTCATAGTCGACATAGGTGCGCGGCAGCTGGTTCTCTTCCTCGCGCGCGGTGCAGGTGACCTTGATCGCCTCCGGGTTCTTCACCTTGTTCAAGCGATAGATACCAGCCTCCACCGGCACCCATTGCAGCAGATGCGTCAGCCAGCGAGGGCTGATCGTCGATAGCTGCGGTGCGGTCTTGGTTGCGTTTGCTAATTGCCGTGCGGCGTTATCGCCCAGCGCCGTGGTCCCACCTACTGTTGCCGACATCGTGACTCCAATCCAGATTGGTTAATAAGAAAAACGAATAAGCTAGTTTGCTGTTTGCATAACGTTTGTTCAACAGGCTATCGCCATCAAGTTGGCGGACGCTGCGCTGCGCCGTGCGTCAGCAGTTCGGCCGGCGTCAACTGCAGCGCCGCCGCCAGCTTCTCGACGGTGAGCAGCGAGGCGATCACCACGCCGCGTTCGATCTCGCCGATGTAGGAGCGGTTCAGGTTGGAATTTTCCGCCAGCCGCTCCTGCGACCAGCCCTGCGCCTCGCGCAATTGCCGCACGCCGATGCCGAAGCTTTGCACCAGCGTGCTCGATGCGCCGACCGCACTCATGACGCACCGATGCCGTTGGCTTGCGCGCCCTCGCGCGATTCGGCCTGCGCCACGCGGCCGCCCGGCGGCACATCGTGCGTCAGCCACACATTGCCGCCGATAACGGCGCCCTTGCCCAGCGTGATGCGGCCGAGGATGGTGGCGCCGGCGTAGATGACCACGTCGTCCTCGACTACCGGATGACGCGGCAGGCCTTTTTGCAGATTGCCCTCGGCATCGGTGGGGAAGCGCTTGGCGCCCAGCGTCACCGCCTGGTAGACGCGCACGCGCTCGCCGATGACGGCGGTCTCGCCGATCACCACGCCGGTGCCGTGGTCGATGAAGAAGCCGGCGCCGATCTGCGCGCCGGGGTGGATGTCGATGCCGGTGGCGCTATGCGCCAGCTCGGACACTATCCGCGCCAGCAGCGGCAGGCCCAGTGCGTATAGCTGGTGCGCCAGACGGTAATGGATCATCGCCAGCACGCCGGGATAGCACAGCAGCACCTCGTCGACGCTGCGCGCGGCCGGGTCGCCCTGATAGGCGGCCAGCACATCGCTATCGAGCAGCGTACGGATGCCGGGCAAGGCGGCGGCAAAGGTGCGGACGGCGGCCAGCGCCTCCTCGTCGATCTGACGGCCCTCGCCGCGCAGATTGGCGTTATAGGCCAGCTCGCGCCTCACCTGATGCAGCAGCGCATGCAGCGATGCATCCAGCGCATGGGCGACGTGGAAATCCTCGCTCTCCTGGCGCAAGTCCGGCGGGCCGAGACGCATAGGAAACAACACGCCCTTGAGGCAATCGATAATGGAAGACAGCGCATCGCGCGACGGAAATTCGCGGTTGCCCGCGTCGCTGTTGCGGCTTTGTGTCTGGCGCCAGCTATGGCGCGCCTGGTGCAGTGATTGCACGACGCCGGTGATGTCGAAGGTGGCCATGGCGTTTAATCCTGCACCCAAGGCAAACCATGGAAGCGCCAGCCGTCGGCCTTGCCGCGCTGCTGACCGGCATCGATTTCCCCTTCAAAACCTTCCAGCACATTGAAGACATTGGTCAGGCCGGCCTTGGTCGCCACTTCTGCCGCCAGCACCGAACGCTTGCCGCTGCGGCACAGCAGCAGTGCGACCGTCTCCTTGCCGCCGATTTTGGCTTCCAGCTCGCGGGCGAAACGGGGATTGCGGGTCAGCGCAGTGCCGGTGGCCCAGGCGACGTGCAGGCTATCGGGAACATGGCCGACAAACTTGCGCTCCTCCGCAGTGCGCACATCGACCAGCAGCGCCTGGCCGGCGGAAAAGAGATGCCATGCCACATCAGGCGGCACGCCGCCCGCATACGGCAGGCCCGAGGATTCAGCTTGGGATTTGACGGCTGCCAGTTGCTCCGGCAGGTCGATGACTTCTGACATGGAAAACCTTTGTGCGTTGATGGCGATAGACGCCAGCATACGTTTCGTCAAACTTAAACAAAACGAATAAAATCAAATTCACAAAGGCAAAAAACTTATAAAGACGGGGTCAGGTCCTCCATTTCTACACGCTCTCAACCGCAAAGCGGTTGAGAGCGTGTAGAAATGGAGGACCTGACCCCGGAGTTTTAATGCGCGGCTTGGGCGCGGACTTTGGTGACTTCGCGTTCGGAGACGCTGCCGGCGCTGTTGCTCCAGCCTTGGCGCAGGAAGGTGGCCAGGGTGGCGACTTCGGCGTCGCTGAGGCGGCGCGAGAAGCCCGGCATCACCAGGATCGACGGCGCTTTCGCGGTCGACGGCGTGCGCGCGCCGTGCAAGATGACGTTGACCAGCGCAGTCGGGTTGTCGGCATTGATGACGGTGGCGCCATCTAGTTCGGGGAACACGCGCGACGCGCCTTTGCCGTTCACGAAGTGACAGGCCGAGCAATTGTCGAGGTAGAGGCGTTCACCCAACGTCAGGTTGACGGCGGCGGTCAGCTTGCGCGCGGTTGCCTCAGCACCTTGCGGCTTGACGGCGGGGCCGCGTGGCGGCACCGGCGGCAAGGCCTTGAGGTAGGCGGCGATCGCGCTCAGGTCGTCTTCACGCAGGTGCGACGTGCTGTGCTCGACCACGGCGGTCATCTCGCCCGCCACCGCCGAACCGTGGTTGCGGCCGGTTTGCAGGTAGTCGACGATCTGCGCTTCGTTCCAGCGCGGCATGCCGCGCAGCGATGGCACCGGCCAGTCGTTCAGCTCGCCACCGGCGAGGAAGCTGGCTTGGCCGCTGTTGCTGGCCTTTTCGTTCATCGCGAAGCCGCGCGGCGTGTGGCAGCTGGAGCAGTGTCCCAGGCCTTCCACCAGATACGCGCCTTGCTTGACCTTGTCGCTCCAGCCGGCTTGCGCCACGAACGGCTTGGTGTCGGCGAAGAAGTAGTTCCAGATGCCCATGCCCCAGCGCATATTGAACGGGAAGCTCATCCTGGTCGCCGGCGGTTCGTAGTTCGACGATTTCACGCCGGACTGGAAGAACGCGTACAGCGCCTTCATGTCGGCGTCGCTAACCTTGGCGTAGCTGGTGTACGGCATGGCCGGATACAGGTGCGTGCCATCCGGCTTCACGCCTCTGCGCACGGCGTCCGAGAATTGCTGCTCGGTGTAGGCGCCAATGCCCTTTTGCTTGTCGGGCGTGATGTTGGTCGAGTAGATGATGCCGTGACCGCTGTCGATGGCCAGACCGCCGGCAAACGCCGGCTTGCCCGGCGCGCTGTGGCAGGCGATGCAGTCGCCGGCACGCGCCAGGTATTCGCCGCGCTGTATCAAAGCCTGATCGGGCGCGGCGTGAACGGCGGCGCCGGCCAGCGCCAGCACTGCCGTGGTGAGGAATTGCGTCAGTTTGTTGATCATGCTTGCACCAGCGGGCCAGGGTTTTTCAGGTAGTGTTTCTTGATCGCTTCGGCAGCAAACAGCGTGATGGCGCCGATGGTCGCGGTCGGATTGGCCTGGAAGTTCTGCGGGAAGGCGTTACCGCCCGGTACGAACACATTGTGCACGTCCCACGATTGCAGGTAGCGGTTCAGCGCCGAGTCGCGCGGCGAGTCGCCCATGATGGCGCCGCCCACGTTGTGGGTCGATACGTACTTGGTGATGTCCCAGTGCGAATCCAACGACAGGAAGTTTTCGTTGATGTGATCCGGGCCGAGTTCTTTCGCAATGCCGAGCACGATGTCGCGCAGGTAGCGTTGCAGTTTCAACTCGTTCTGGCGCCAGTCGAAGGTCATGCGCAGCAGCGGCTGGCCCCATGGATCTTTGTAGTTCGGGTCCAGGTCCAGGTGGTGGCCGCGATACGACATGCAGGTGGTGGTGATGCCGATTTTCATCGAGCGGCCATACCAGTCGACCATGCCTTCTTTCCAGCCCTTGCCCCAGCCTGGCGTGCCCTTCGGCAGCGCGGTGCCGATCGGCGCGCCGGTGGCTTGCGAGCTGTGGATCTTGGCGCCGCCGATGAAGCCCAGCTTGAGGCCGTCTTCGAAGTTGCCTGGCGAGATGTCGTTGAACATTTCGCCGGTGGCGCCGGCGGTGGCGAACGGATTGAAGTGCTTGTCCTTGAAGAATAGGGTGGCGTCGCCGTTGCTCAGGAAAGCGTAGTTGCGGCCGATGGTGCCGGTCTCGGTCAGCGGATTGTAGATCTGGCCGATGCCCGACAACATCATCAAACGCACATTGGCGAACTGGAAGCTGGACAGGATGACGATTTTGGCCGGCTGGAACACCTCGTTCTTGTTCTCGTCGACGTAGGTCACGCCCTTGGCGGTCTTCTTGTCGGCGTGCAGGTCTACGCGGATGACGTTGGCGTTGGTGCGCATGCTGAAGTTCGGCATACGTTTGACCACGTCCAGGATGGCGGTCTGCGGCGAGGCCTTGGAATAATTCAGGCACGGATACTTGGAGCAGTAGCCGCAGTAATTGCACGGTGCCAGTTGCGCACCGTACGGGTTGGTCCACGCCTGCGACACGTTGGCCGACGGATTCGGGAACGGATGGTAGCCCATCTTCTTCGCGGTCTCGGCGAACAGCGAGCTGTTGTAGGTGTCGTGCAGCGCCGGCAGCGGGTAAGGACTGGAACGCGGGCCTTCGAACGGATCGCCGCCCGGCTGGATCACGCCTTTCAGGTTGCCGGTGTTGCCGGACAGGCCGCAGATCTTGTCGAACTTGTCGAAGTACGGTTCGATCTCATCCCAGCTGAACGGGAAGTCCTTGATGCGCATGTCCGGGTCCAGCGAACCGCGCTTGTAGGCGTGGTCGGCATAAGTCTTGAGCTTGATGTCGGTGGTGGTCGGACGGATCAGCACGCCGGTCCAGTGCAGGCCGGAACCGCCGACGCCGGTGCCGGGCGCGAACGCGCCCCACTTGCGGGTCGGCAGCGCGGTTTCGCTGTCGTTGTAGCGCACGGTCAGCGCGGCGTCACGCGGCGTCGCGAACACTTTGTTGCGGATCGCGTAGGCGTATTGGTCGGCTGGCTTCGGGTAAGCGAAATCTTCCGGCGGGCGGTCCGGGCCGCGTTCCAGCGCGCGCACTTTCAGACCTTCCTTGGCCAGTTCGATGGCCATGATCGAGCCGGCCCAACCGAGGCCGACGATGACGACGTCGACTTCGTCGTTAGTAATGTTTGCCATGATGTTCTTTCTGTTCTTATGCACGTTTACCGCTGACGCTGACCGGACCCAACGGATACTTCACGTTGTGCATGTCCACCCATTCGGTGAAGGCGGCGCGGGCGCCAGGGAAGCCGATCGCCACCCATGCCTTCATGTCCTTGTTGCCGCCGTACATAGGGTCGGCCAGATAGCCGTTCTTGGCATCACCCAGCAACTGGCCGAAGAACGATGATGCCTTCAGCGCCGGCTCGCCCAGGTCGGCGAAGCTGATCTCGTTCTTTTGCAGCGCGGTCAGCAGCGCATCCTTGTCGGCGTCCGCCAGTTGCTCGAACTGCTTGCCGTGCTTCTGCTTCGCATACTGCTGCGCCAGCTTGATGCCGGTGCGGTAGCTCTGCTGCGGCGTCAGCGTGCCCTGGAAGCCCAGCGTCGCGGCCGGATTTTCCGGGTGCGGGCCATCCATGTAGATGTCATCGCCCAGGCCGTTATGCAGTTGCTGGTCGATGAACACCGGCACATTGGTTTCCAGCGCGCCAGGACCGCGGCCCTCGGCCGGGATCAGGCGGTCGCAGGCGGCCAGAATGAACTGCCATTCCGGCGCCGAGAAAAACACCGGCTGGTACTGATTGAGTTGAACGCCTTCCAGGCCGTCGGCGTGCGCCTGACGGACCAGAGGGATGGATGCGATGGGAACGGCCGCTGCGGTGGCCATGAGAATAGTCCGTCGCGAGGGACTGAATTTGCCTGAGGACATAGGTAGCGAATGGTGAGTTTTGGGGAGGGAACACCCGTTGGCATGAGGCTGCAGCGGGCGTAAAAACTTGATCTAGCGCAAAAACTGAAGGAAGTTTAAAGCAGTTTTACTACACAGTCAAACTATACATTGATAAACATATGGCCTGACCACGTAACAATTGGCCTGACCAATTTGCGCGTGACTATACACACAATGTAGCGAAAACAAAAGAGCCCGGTCACCCCGCAGTGGGGTGGACCGGGCCTGGTGCTTAAGGCGGAGGAAGGCTTAGCGGGCGCTTACGGTGACCGGGATGGCTGCGGCGGCGCTGGCGCCATTACCGTCCGTGGCAACTACTTTCAGCGTGTAGCTGCCGGCTTTCGGCGCCGCCCAGGTGGCAGTGATCTGCATGCCGTTGACCTGGAAGCTCATGCCCAGCGGCGCGCCGGCAATGCTGACCGAGACCGATTTGCTGGTCGCGTCGCTGATGCTGATGATGCCGCTCAGCGCGCGGTTGGCCACGCCGGTCATGGCGCTGGCCTTGATCACCGGGCCGCCGCTGACGGTGGTGGTGGTCGTCGTCGTACTGCTGGGTGCGGCAATCACCACCGAATACACACCCGAGCCGCTGAGGCCGTTCACGCTGTCCCTGGCGGTGACGGTCACGCTATATGTGCCCGCCACCGGCGCCGCCCAGCTGACCACGCCGGCGCTGCTGATGCTCATGCCCGACGGCGCGCCGGACAGCGCATACGTCACCGCATTGCTGGCCGTGACCGAGGCGGTAAAGCTCAGCGCGGTGCCAGCCTTGCCGCTGATGGTGGCGGCGGTGACCACCGGCGCGGTCTGCACCGTCAGGCCGGACAGGGTCGACAGCAATGCGTCGCCGTTCGGCGTGCCGAGGCCGGTGGCCTGGTCGTAGCCGGTCTCGCCGCTACAGGCCGAGCAGCTGCCGTGGCTGCCGCTGGTGATGTCCTTGAACACGCTGGCGTAAGTGCCGGCCACGGTCGAGATATTGGTGTACAGCGCGGCGTGCGGCGCGGCCAGCGCGGCCTTGCCGTTGACGGCGCGCAGCGCGTTGGCGATGGCCACCAGGCCGGCCCATTGCGGCGTCGCCAGGCTGGTGCCGCCGACGCTGGACCACGTCACGCTGCTGCTGCCGGACGGGATGATGGCCACGTACTGGCCGCTGTTCGGGTCGGCATTGAAGGCGACATCGGCCACGGTGCGGCGGGTGGCGCTGCCCATGCCGGGCACGGCGCTGCTTTGATAGGCCGGCGTCGCCACATAAGAACTGACGCCGCCGCCGGTGCTGGACCACACCACCTCTGAACGCGCGCCCGCGCCGTTGTAGCTCAGCGTGGTGCCGCCGACCGCCAGCACCTTGGCCGAAACCGACGGCCAGGATACGGCGGCGCCGGAGTCGCCGGTGGCGGCCAGGTAGGTCATGTTGGCGCCGGAGAACACGCTGTCGACCGAGCTGGTGGAACTGGTTTCGCTGCCGCCAAAGCTCATCGACACCACGCCGGCGCCAAGGTTGTTGGCCAGCCGCACGCCGCCCAGCAGATCGCTGTAACTGGCGCTGGCCGATTCGATCAGCACGATGCGCGCCAACGGCGCGGTGGCGTGCGCCCATTGCACATCGAGCGCGATCTCGGTGGCCCAGCCGGAATCGTAAGTCGGTGCGGTGGCGGTCATGCCGCCGCTGGCGGTGCTGTAGACGATCGACAATTCGCAGCCGCTGCTGGACGCGGTCGCCAGCGGCAGGCTGGCCGTGGCGGCGATGGTCTTGGTGGTACAGGCCGGCAGGCCGAACTTGCTGTTGAAGGCCGACAGCTCGGCCGCCACGTTCGGGTTATGCATGGCGTCGACGATGTAGATCGTCTGGCCGGCGCCCAGTTGCGCGGCTTGGGTCGCGCTCAGGCCGGTGTAGCTGGCGGGCAGCGCAGGCAAGCCATAGGCGGCGCGGATCTGCGCCGGCGTGTAGGTGACCACGGTGGTACTGGTCGCCAGCGGCGCGGCGGACGACGTATCGCTGTCGGTCGCTGCGGTACGATTGGCTTGCGCGACGCGCAGCGAATCCACCGTCAACCGGCGCGTGTTGAGGCGGCGGAAAGCGTTCGGCACGGTTTGCGTATGCACCGCCGTTTGGGTATCAGCCGGCGTCTCCAGTAGCAGCGGCGCCATGTGGAACGAAGGCTGAGCAAACTGCGTCGCATCGGACGGTGTGAGCTCGCCATCATCAAGTTGCAGGATGGTGGAAGCAGTCGCCAGCGGCGCCGCCTGCGTGGTGTCGGACGACGTATCGTTGCTGCTGCCGCAAGCGCTCAGCAGCGCGGCGCTAGCCAGTATCAGGGAAGGACGTGAAAATTTAAGCATGACGATCTCGCATGTGAGAGGGTCAGCAGATGCTATCAAATTCCCATCCGGAAATATTTACTCCTTGGCCATAACTCGCGTAAAGTTGGGTAAAGGAGCGGGCGCTGATTCGTTTTGCGCGGCCGCATCCAGCAGAAAATCGCGCAGCAAACGGGCGCTGGGGCCGATGCGTTGCGAATGCACCAGATAGATTTCCAGCGGCGCAGTCTGCGCTTCCGGCAGCACATGGACCAGCTCGCCGGTCGCCAGCAGCGACGCCGCATCGTAGGCCGGCAGGCGCGCGATGCCTTCGCCGGCCAGCACGAAGGCCAGGCGGGCGGCGGCGCTGTCGGTCACCACATCGCCCTTTACCGCAACCTGTATCTCCTTGCCATCGACCCGCACGGTGGCGGCGCGCTGCGTCGGCGGATAGATCACCCAGCGATGCTGTTCCAGCTCCGCCACCACCGCCGGTGCGCGGTAGCGCCGCAGATACGCCGGCGACGCGCACAGCATGGTCGGCTCGCGCACCAGCCGCCGCGCCACCAGCGAGGAATCGGCCAGCGGCCCGGCGCGCACCGCCAGTTCTATCCCCTGCTGCACCAGATCGACATTGGCGTCGTTCATCGCCACATGCACGCGGATGGCCGGATAGCGCCGCCGGAACTCCAGCAGCGCCGGCATGATGCGCTTGCTGCCGAAGTGATGCGAGCAGGTGATGCGCACCTCGCCGCGCGGCTCGGCCCGCAACAATTCCATGCCGCGAATGCCATCGTTGGCCTCGTCCAACAAACGCTCGCAATGCACGCGGAACGCCTCGCCGGCCGGCGTCAGGCTGAAGCTGCGGGTGCTACGCTGCGCCAGCGGCACGCCCAGCTTGGCTTCCAGCACGCGGATGTGATGGCTGACCACGGCGCGCGTCAGCCCGAGCGCGCGGGCACCGGCGGCAAAGCTGCCGCTGCGCACCACTGTGGCGAAGATGGCCATGGCCCGCAGCTCGTCGAGTATCGGCGACGGATCGCTCATGATTGGCTCATTTAGTTTGACACTGAGTCATCATAGCAGTATCTACCGCCGCGCGGCCTATCCTCCTATAGTTACTTCAACCCCGCGACATTCCGGGAATTTAATCAACCACAGGAGGTTATCATGAGCATCAAACACGTACTGTTTATTTTGACAAACGCTGCTGAGATCGGTCCAAACAAACGCGCCACCGGTTATTTCTTCCCTGAAGTCGCTCACCCATGGGAAGTGTTCGAGCAGGCCGGCATCGCCATCGAATACGCCTCGCCGCTGGGCGGCGCCATCCCGGAAGACGGCTACGACGCAACCGATCCGGCCCAACTGGCCTTCCGCAACAGCGCCGCGATCCGCCGCCTGAACCACAGCCGCAAACTGGCAGAAGTGGACGTGCGCGACTATGACGCCATCTTCTTCCCTGGCGGCCTCGGCCCGATGGTCGACATCGCCCATGACCCGGACGTCAAGCGCGCCGTGGTCAGCGCCTGGGAAGCCGGCAAGATCGTCGCCGCCGTCTGCCACGGCCCGGCAGCCTTCCTCGGCGTCAAGCTGGAAGACGGCACGCCGCTGGTGCACGGCCGCAAGCTGACCTCGTTCTCCAACGACGAGGAAGCCGGTTACGCCCAGGCCGACGTCCCGTTCAACCTGGAAACCGCGCTGAAAGCCGAAGGCGCTGTCTACTCGGCGGCCGACGTCTGGCAGGAAAAAGTGGTGGTCGATGGCCGTCTGATGACCGGCCAGAACCCGGCCTCCGGCGGCCCGCTGGCGAAAGAAATCGTCAAGGCGCTGCAAGGGGCAACAGCATGAGCACCGGCGTCATCACGGTAGTGGCGCGCTGGCAACCGGTAGACGGCAAACTTGGCGAAGTGCTGGCACTGCTGGCGCAAGTGCGCCCCAGGACACTGGCGGAACCGGGCTGCCTCGGTTACGAAATCTACCGGGGCGTGGACGGCCCGCACAACCTGCTGCTGCTTGAGCATTATCGCGATCAGGCGGCATTGGAAGCGCACCGCCAGTCCGACCACTATCAATCGCTGGTGATCGGCCGCGCCCTGCCCTTGCTGGCCGACCGACAGGTCGAACTGCTGCAGGCCCGCGCCTGAGTTACCATGCCCCGCCGCCTACATGGGTGGCGGGGCATGGACGACTGTGCAGCCGAAAGGGCGTATAGTCTCTGGAGAATTCACTACTGCATAAGAGACCAGTCATGCAAACGACTGCATTGAAAGCCGCTGCTGCGATCGTTTTGGCGATCGCCTCTGCCAGCGCCGCCGCCGAGGCCAACGTGACCTATGTGAACACGGCCGAGATGACCGACGTTCCGCGCCACTACAAAGACCTGGAAACGATGGAGTACACCTTCACCGAGTTCCTCAAGCAGCTATCGGAAAAACTTCCCGCCGGCCAGGTGCTGAAGGTGGAATTCCTGGACATCGACCTGGCGGGCGACGTCTTCCCGCGCGTGCCGGTGCGCGATATCCGCGTGACCAAGGGCCAGGCCGACTGGCCGCGCATCCATCTGCGCTACAGTATCGAACAGGACGGCAAGGTCATCAGCAGCGGCGAGAAAAAACTGGCCGATCCAAACTATCAGATGGGCATCAACATGTACAACCAGGAGCTGTACGCCTACGAGAAGCAGATGCTGGACAACTGGTTCCGCAAAGAGATCCTGCCGGCCAAGTGACTGCGCGGCTACTCGACGGCACGGATTTTCTTGAATTCGAGGTTCCTGACCTCATCCACCGCGACCTGAAATCCAACAATCTCGTCATTCTTGCCACGCTTGAACTGGATGCCCGCCATGAAGCTTTTGTTCCCGTAGAAGACGTCGGTCTTCACCGGTTTCAGATGGATCAAGCCTGTGCGTAGATTGCTGGCCGTCAGAATCCCGTTATCTGCGCTGAGCACAAAGGAAGAATCGAGTTCTTCACTGTAAAAATGCCCGGCAAATTGCGCCAGTTCGTTCTTTGTATAGTGAGCCAATGTATGAGGCTCAAAAATAATCGGATCGCTGCCACTCATGGAGAAATGCATATTTCCTCCTTCGAATTTCATATGGTAGTGATCATCACCTTCTATCCGCATCTGGAAGACGTTGTCATCCAAAGGGATTAACTCCCGTTCAGTTCCTTCCACCCTGCTGTAATACAGGATGCCATTTCTGACATAGGCTTTTGCAGGGATGGCCCGTTCTTTGTTCCAATAATTGCCTTCAAATTTATGCAGCTGCCCGGGATGCAAATTCACGCGTTGAATCTTGCCGTAATCGATCGTCTCCGCTTCAAGAAAATCATTTTTCAACAGCGTCGCTGCGAGCCGCATGCCATAGCTTCCGTTATAGGCCAATCCTGAGCTGAGCACGATGACAGTGATCTCTTGCTCGGGGAAACGGAAAATGGAGCTGGCGTAGCCGCCAAAACTGCCAATCTGGTAAATTTTGGGAATGCCCCTTTCTTTACCGACGTGCTGCTGGCCGTAGATGGAAATACTGGAGATGTCTTTGATGATCACGCCGTTATCAAGCTTGATCACACCGCCAAGTTTGCTGTCCGGCGTGGCCACGTCCGCTGCGCGTGACAAGACGCTGGAGCGCCACAGCGCCAGATCCTTGATCGACGAATACAGATTAACCGGGCCGGCGGCCCTGCCATAGTCAAGCTTATACACACCCTTGCCGGCATCCCGATACGGCACAGCGACATTTTGGAGCAGCGTTTGGTCATCATAGACAAATAGCGTATTCGTCATGCCCAAGGGATCAAAGATATGCGTCTTGCAGAACACGTCGAATGATTGCCCCGACACGACTTCCACAATGTTCGCCAGCAGTACGAGCCGCGTATTGCCGCCGGGAGAAAACTCCGTGCCAGGACGGAAATTCAAGGCTTTCTGCCGTTTTATCAGTTGCATGACGGCCTGCTGCTGGCCAGCTTCTTTCGAATCCCATCCGGCCAGCGATTTCAACACCTTGTAGCCATAGATGCCATCGGTCGAGCTCAATAAATGATTGATCGTGATCTTATGGTCGAACGCAGGCAACTCCGGCAGGTATTTTCTGATGTCATCATCCAGCCGTATTTTTCCCTGCGTCTCCAACAGCAGCGTGGCATAGGCAATGAATTCCCAGGCCAGCGTATCAACCTGGAACTTGGTATCGACGGTTGCGGCAGCTTTGTATTCCAGGTTGGTGCTGCCAAAGGATTTTTGATAAATGACTTTATCTTTCTTCAGCAACGCGACGGCCACTGCTGGCTTATCGGGCGAGTTGACGTCGCTAAAAATCTTGTCGAACGCAGCAAGGTCATTGGCCTGCACCGTAAATGGCAACAATACCAGGCAGCCAATGATGAAATATTTGTTCATTGCTGTTTCCCCTGAAGAGTAGTGATGACTTTTTGTGCGACGGAGGCGGTTGCCGAAGGGTCTTGACCAGTCACGATGTTGCCGTCAGCAACGACGAAGTTGCTGGCCCAAGCTTTGGAATAAACAAAGTTGCCACCATTTTTGGTGATCTCTTTGTCGATCGAAAAAGGGAAAGCCTGGTAATACTCGGCCTTCGTTTCTTCGAAAATATCGGGGAAGCCGGTGATTTTTCTGTTCGCGAAGATGTAGGAGCCATCCTTGTTCTTCAGATTGACAATCCCTGCCGTGCCGTGACAGATGGCTGACACCACACCGCCATTTTCGTAGATAGTGGTGGCAAGCTTCTGAATGTCCTTATTTTCGGCAACGCCAAACATGGCCGAACCGCCACCGCTGTAGTAGACCGCCTTGTAGTCGGCAGCACGGATGTTCTCCGGTTTCAGCGTATCTTTGAGCCGGTTCATGAACTCGGCGTTATACAGATAATCTTTCTGTGTTTTATCCGAGGTTTCAATATAGCCCAAAGGAATCGCACCGCCATTCGGACTGACAAAATCCACTGCATAGCCATTCCTGGTAAAGACATCGTAGGCAATGCTTATTTCTTGAAAATGATTGGCCGCGTTGATTGTTGTATTGCCATAAGTGTCCTTGTTTGATGTAACAAACAGGATCTTGCCTTTATCCTTGGGCGCCTCCTTCCAGGTATAACTCTTCTGCACGATCTTCCACTGATTCTGGTATTTCACCAGCAGGAAGTAGTCCGTATAGAGCCTGAATTTCGGCATCAATATTTCCACCTTTGCAGTGGCAACATTGCCCTCAACATCGATGGACAGGATGCGCCCGACGCGGTCGATTTTCTCTCCCGGTTTGATATCCGCGATGTACTGCGCTCCTGAGCGTATCAGCAATTCGTCGGATGGCGTGACCGCATATAGTTTGAAGTCTGGATGAAAGGCTTTTTTAAGCCTGCCGGGATCGCCGTTCGCGGTTCCTTCCATGTAGTCAGTTAACGTTTGCGTTATCTGATGCCTGTCCAATTCGGCCTTGGCAGGCCCGAGCCACAACACAAACAACATACCAAGGATGACGCGCAAAAAACTATATTGAGCCATACATTATCCTAAAGCTTCACAAGTACCTTTTCCCCGAAGGCACGTACGGTGGCCGGCCAACGATGCGCTGCCGGATACCAGCTTAGGATGAGTGCCGGCAGCCATGGTCGTGAACCATGTTTTCGGACTCCGGATATATGATTTCGGAGAGGTGCTACGACGGCGTGTCTTGTTCCGCCATGCACGAAGATCGGTAGCTGGCAGGGGTCTGCCCAGTGATCTTCTTGAAAGCGGCAAAGAACGTGGAATTGGAATTGAAACCACTGCGCTCGGCAACCAACTCCATATTCAGATGAGCATCCGAGATCAACAGATTCTGGGCATGCTGAATACGGAATTCATTGATGTAGAGATTGAAGCTCTTGCCCGCGTTCTCATTGATGACCTGCGAAATCGTTGTCTGTAAATTTCCCACCTTCTTGGCCAGCAGCGCCAAGCTCAAAACAGGATTCAGATAAAGCTGCTGCTCGCGCATGACCTTATCGAGCGATGCCAACAATGCAGTAGCGTCTTTCGCGTTCAGCTTCCGGCTCTGGTACTTTTCCTTTTTCTTGTCATCAGATTCGTTTTGCAGAACATACGACAAGATGGTGAGATGAATTGAAAAAGTAAACGACAGTGCGCCAACAATATAGGAAGTGAAGGCCGTACTGACATAGGCCGCCAGTATTAGACAGCTGCCGAAATATACGCTTAGCAAAAGCAGCTTTTGACGCGAATCCGGTAATAAAGCGCGCGAATTCCAAAGCTCCCTACCCGCTAACACCAGATATAAAAACCAGTAGGCATGTATGCTGCAAAGAAAATAGTACCAACTACCCGGATATTGCGAATAAGGGAAAGCTATCCCGGCACCGATTAAAAATAATGTCAGCAGAAGATGCCTGCGCCAGTCCGCGTTGGAGACGCTTTGCTTCAGATCCGCAATAAAGCTACGCACGTAAAGATAAGTCAGTGGTCCGATAAGCAAGCAGGCCGACAAGCCGAGCTGAAGAAATTCAACCGCAAGGTCGCGATTGAAATAGTAAACCGCCGATTTAAAAGTACGAATGCTTATCGCCAACAACAGAGCCCCTAACAGCTTGTTCGTCAGACGATTCGGCCGGCGGCTGAAAAGATACAGCGCCAGAAAAATGCCATTGACGGCGCCCAGGGCGCTAAAGAGAAAGAGGAGTTGGCTGGAAATCATTGGCAAATATAGGAGGCAAGAAAAAAGCCCGTCACAGCAGAGTGTGCGGGCTTTTTTTAAAGTTCAGCTGCGATACCGATCAGAATGGAATATCGTCGTCCATATCCGAGAAGTTCGGCGCTGGACGCGGGGCTGGGCGTGGTGCCGGGGCCGGTGGCGCCATTTGCGGGCGCGGTGCCGGAGCCTGGCGTTGTGGAGGGGCTTCGTAGCCACCGCCGCCGCCGTAGCCGCCGTCGTCACCACCAGCGTCGCCGCCCATGCCGGCGCGACCGCCCAGCATTTGCATGTTCTCAGCGATGATGTCGGTTGCGTATTTCTCTACGCCATCTTTGTCGGTGTATTTACGGGTCTGCAGGCGACCTTCAACGTAGACCGACGAACCTTTTTTCAGGTACTGGCCAACGATTTCCGCCAGACGGCCAAAGAACGAAATACGGTGCCATTCGGTCAGCTCTTTTTGCTCGCCGGTGTTGCGGTCTTTCGATTTGTACGACGTCGCCACCGCGATGTTGGCGATCGCATCACCGCTAGGCATGTAGCGGATTTCCGGATCGCGACCCAGATTGCCGACGATGATGACTTTGTTAACTGATGCCATTTTATTAAAACTCCAATGTGTTCGGCCAAACTAGAAGTTTAGCTCACTTTTGCCCTGACACCCTCGATTTCGTGTGCGCCGCCTTGCGAGACATCAAACCTCGGTCTCGCCAGCCTGGTGGAACACCAGGTCCTCGACCTTCTTGCCATTACACAGGTGATCCTCGATGATGCGGTCCATATTCTCCGGCGTGACGTTGTAATACCACGTCCCATCCGGCTGCACGCACATGACCGGGCCGCCCTTGCAGGCCGCGAAGCAGCTGACGCGGCTGCGCTTGACGCGCAACGGACCGTCATTCAGGCCGGCAGCCTTGAATTTGTCGCCCAGGCTGTCGAACAACGCCTGCGAGGCGCCGTCCTGGCTGCAACGCGGACCGGTGCAGATCAGGATATGACGGTGGTAGTTGCCGATTTTCGGTTTGACGACGGGTTCAGTCATGCTTCGCTCTCTTCGGTAGCGGGGGCTTCAATCGCCTCCAATGGTTCTTCCAGCGTGGCACGGATGTAGTCGGCCGGCAGGCGGTGACGTGCGGCCAGCGTATCGATGCTGTCGCCGGCCGCGTATTCGGCCTGCAGCGTTTCCAGCCAGCCCAGCAAGCCGGTCGACAGCGAACGGCCGGCCTTCTCGCCATCGCGCGTGGCGTTGCCCTCTTCCATGTCGTACTTGTTGGCGTAGCCACGCGGCGTGACCATCAGGCCGTGGCGCACGAAGGTATTGCTGTTGCCAATCAGGACGGTGCTAAGCATGCCGATGTCGGCGTCGGCCATCGAATCCAGCGTGGTGAAGACGATGTTCTGACGGCGGCGGTAGCCGCTCTTGACGATGGCCACCGGCGTGTCCGGACGGCGGTGACGCAGGAACAGGCGCTGCGCCTCGACGATCTGGCGCGTGCGGCGGCCGCTTTTCGGGTTGTAAAGCGCGACCACGAAATCGGCCATCGCCACCGCGTCCAGCCGGCGGGCGATGGTCGGCCATGGCGTCAGCAGGTCGGACAGCGAGATGGCGCAGAAATCGTGCGTCAGCGGCGCGCCGACCAGCGCGGCGCAGCTGTTCAGCGCCGAGGCGCCGGGAATGATTTCAACCTGCACCGGATCTTCCGGCGTCCAGCCGGACTGGAACAATACCTCGTAGGTCGGCCCGGCCATGCCGTACACGCCGGCGTCGCCCGACGAAATCAGCGCTACCTTCTTGCCGGCGCGCGCCGCTTCCAGTGCACTGACGGCGCGGTCCAGTTCTTCGGTCATCGACTTGCGGATGATCTCCTTGCCTTCGATCAGGTCTGCCACCAGCTTGATGTAGGTGACGTAGCCAATCACTACGTCCGATTCCGCGATGGCGTCGCGCGCGCGTTGCGTCATGTGTTCAACGCTGCCGGGGCCTATGCCCACCAGCATGATCTTGCCAGCTTGGTTCATGGTGTTTTCCTTGCGATGGAGACGGTGGCGTTGCGGCCATCCGTCCCTTTGTGTTTATGTTTTTCGACGACCAGCGCGGTCATCGGCGTATTCGGTCCGGCGGCCAAAAGCGCCGCCGCTTCGCTCACCGACGGCGTGCCGGTGTATTTGCGCACGGTCTCGGATGGATGCGGCACGTCTACCGCCGCCAGTTCGTGCGCTTCGTAGAAGTGCAGCGGCCAGCCGTTTTCCTCGGCCAGCGCCAGCAACGCAACTTCGTCCTTCTTCAGCGTGATGCTGGCGGCGGCGACGACTTGCTGCGGCGTTGCGCCTGCCGCCGCCAATGCGGCCTGCAGCGCTTCGCGCACCGTTTCCAGCAGCACGCCGCGATCGCAGCCCAGGCCTACGGTGAACTGACTGCTCATGCTTCCAGCGGCGGACGATAGACCACCAGGCGTTCTTTCAGCGCCTCCCAGCGTTCAGCCGGTACCTCGGCGTGCGTGACCCACAGCAGCGCGGCGTAGCGGTCCAGCGGCACTTCGTCGAAACCGGCGAAGCGGTGGATGTTGTCCGGCAGCGGCGTCGGACGTGTCCACCAATCCGCGCTGCCGGCTTCCTGCACGAAGGCGATCGGCTCGCCGTTGACCACGTGCGCGGACACGCGCGTGATGTTGATCTTCGGCGCCTCTACCTTCCAACCGAGGTGGCGTCCCAGAATATCGACCGGAATCGTGCGGCCGACGTCAGACGCAGTGGTCAGCACCGGTGCGGCGCCCAGCAGATCGGCCACGCGCTCGCTCCATTCGTTGGCGCCGCCGACGTGGCCGGACAGCACAGGAATCACGTACTGGCCGGCGTCATCGACAACGATGATGCCTGGGTCTTCATCCTTGCTGCGCAGGTGCGGCGCGATCAGGCGCACCACGGCGCCCAGCGAGACGAAGAAGATGATCTGGTCATAGCCGGCGAACAGCGGGCCGATTTCGTCGCGCAGCGCGCCGTCGTAGGCGCGCACGGTGTTGCTTAAGTCCGCAAACGTCGCGGCGAATTTGGCGGACGTGCAGATGTCGGCTTCCGGCAGATCGACGGACAGGCGCGCGGCCTGCGCTGCGCCGTGCTTGGTGATGGCGACCAGGCATACGCGCGGTGCCGGCTGATTGTTGATGGTGCTCATGCGGTCTCCAAAGAGTGAGGTTGTGGGCCGTCTTTGCGCAGGCAGCCCTTGATGCGTTCACCGCGTATGCGGTGTGGATGTTTGATAATCAGCAGCGACAGGTAACTGACCTTGGTGCCACGCAGCGTCAGGATGTCATTGCCGCTGAAGCGACGTTCGTCCGGCGCGCCGACACGTTCGATGAAGTGCGCACCGTCCAGCAGATCACGCTGCTGCATCCAGTCGATCAACTCATCGAGGATAGGCTTCACCTTCATCAGCACCAGCGTATCGAAGTCCGGCAACAGGCGGTCCACCGCGCTCACGCCGTAGGCGGCAGGCACAATGGCGACTGTGTCGTCCTGTTCGGAGAACGGCACCGGCACCTGCGCGCACGCTGCGGTAAAGGAATTGACGCCGGCGATGATCTGCACCGGCACCTGTTCGTCGATCGATTGCACCGTGCGGGCAAGGTGGCCGAAGGTGGCATAGGTACTGGCGTCGCCTTCAACCAGAAACAACACGTCGCGGCCTGCGCGCAGCCACGGCAGTACGGTGTCGGCCGCCTTCATCCATGCGCGGCCCAGCTTTTCGCCGTCATGCGTCATGGGGAACAGCAGTTGCGTGTGTTGTGCGGGCGGCGTGACGCCGGCGCGCTGCACGATGTCGAACGCGTAGCTGGGCGTCTTGCCGCTGCGCGCCGGATAGACCCAGATGGTGCCGCGGCGTTGCAGCGCTTCCCAAGCGGCGCGCGTGATCAGGCCAGGGTCGCCGGGGCCAAGCGAGATGCCCCACAGGGTTCCGGGCTTAGTCATTGCTGATCTCCCGGCGCGCGCAGACGATCCATACCGGATTCTCGGCGGCCATGCGGTGCATATGCAGTATCGGCTTGCTGCGCGCAGCTTGCAGTTGCAGCACGTCCCAGCTGACGCCTTCCATCGCTTGCAGTGTGGCGGTGGCGGTGGCCAGGTTTTCCAGTGTGACGAAGTTCATCACCAGCGTTCCATTCGGGCGCAAGCGTTTGATGATGCCGTCGATGAGGCCCGCCAGTTCACCGCCGGAGCCGCCGATGAAGACCGCATCCGGATCAGGCCATGCATCCAGCCCTTCCGGTGCTTTGCCGAGGAACAGGCTATAGTTGCTGACACCGAAGGCAGCGTGATTCTGGCCGGCGATGGCGTAATCGGCTGCGTTCTTTTCGGTAGCGTAGACGTGGCCTTGCACGCAAAGGCGCGCTGCTTCCAGCCCCACCGAGCCGGAACCGGCGCCGATGTCCCACACCACGCTGTCCGCGCGCAGTTGCATGCGCGCCAGGCTGACGGCGCGTACTTCCTGTTTGGTGATCAGGCCTTTGTCCGGCTGGCGTTGCACAAATTCCGCATCGGCCAGGCCGAAACGCACAGGGCGCGTGGCCGGCGTGAGGCGCCACAGCAGCACGACATTGAGCGCGGCGAATTTCATGTCCGCCGCTTGTTGCGGCGTGAGTTCGGCAAGCACGCGCTCTTCCGGTTGCAGCAGGTTTTCCGCCACCGCCATCAGAAAGTCATCGCCCAGACCTTCGGCTAGCAGCAGACGCGCGATGCGGTCGGGTGAGTTATCGGGACTGGTCAGTATCAGCAGGCGTGCATGTTGGCGCGTGGCTTGCGCCAGTACGTACAGGCCGTGATCCGGTGTGGCGCCACGCTGCCACTCGCCCGCGTCCTTCGCATGCACTGAGACGATGCGCGCATCCTGCCATGCGAGGCCGATGCGCGCGCATGCGAGCTGCAACGTTGACAGGTTGGGCAGGATGTCCAGCACGTCCACGCACAGGTGATGCGCCAGATATGGCGCGATGCCGTGGCACAGCGGGTCGCCGGTGGCCAGCACCACGCAGGCCAGATTGTCGGCGCGTGCGGCACGCACCCAATCCGGCACTTCCTTCAGCTTGCCGGTGAGGTCGTGGCGCACGGCACCGGCTTTGAACTCGCGCTCCAGCAGCGCCAGCGTTCGTGCGCCGCCGATGATGACGTCCGCATTGCGCAGCAGCGCCAGCGCGGTGCCGCTCAAGCTGGCAATGCCGTCATCGAGCACGCCGATCACGCGGCAGGGATTGGGATCTTTGATTTCCATTTTAAGCTTCCGGTAAATGATCGATGCCGATGCGGCCGGCGCTGGCGGGACGTTCGTGCGGCTCGGCGGGCGCGGACCAGACATCGGCCACCTGTACGCCGCTGAAGTCGCACACCAGCACGCGCAGCTGGAACTTGCGGCCGTAACGCTCCGGCGCGGTCAACGTGTCGATGGCGGCTTGCGCCAGCGCGTGATGGAAGGCGTCGCCAAGGCCGCGCTCGACCATCAGCTCAGCGCCGAAGCGCGCCGTTTCGGCGGCGGCCATGGCGGCGCAATCTTCTTCGCTGGCACCGATGCTGCGGCCGATTGCCGCCACCAGATCGGTATCGACTTCGCTGCGGTTGGCGTGGGTGATGGTTTCGCCCTGAGCGATCTTGGTCAACTTGCCGACCATGACCGCCATTACCACCAGCTCTATGCCCTGCGCCACTACTTCATCCAATGCGTAGCGTAGGAAGTCACCCATCTGCACGAAGCAGGCGGCCGGTAGTTCCGGACGCTCGGCGCGCAGCGTGGTCATGGCGAAGGTTTCGGTGCGGCCGCCGGTGGTGAGCGCCACCAGGTTGTGGCCCGAGGTGGAGGCCACCTGAATGCCCTGCACCACGCTGGCACGCCACGCCGCCGTGGAGTACGGTTTGACGATGCCGGTGGTGCCGAGAATGCTGATGCCGCCCAGGATGCCGAGGCGCGCGTTGGTGGTCTTCTTTGCCATCACCTGGCCGTCCGGCACGCTGATGGTGACTTCGATGCCGTGCTGGGACAGCAACTCGGGCGCGGCATCGCGCAGGTTGTCGGCGATGTTCTTGCGCGGGACAGGGTTAATGGCCGGGCCGCCGACTTCCAGGCCCAGGCCTTTCATGGTGACGGTGCCGACGCCGTCGCCTGCCACGTACGTGACGTCGCCAGCCTGGCCGGACAGCAGGCGCAGGTCCACTGTCATATGGGCGCCGTCGGTGCAGTCAGGATCGTCGCCGGCGAATTTGACGACCATGGCGTGCGCGCGGCCGCTCTCGCACCGTCCGTCGTGGATGGCGAACGTCACCCGGCTACCGTTGGGCAGCAGGCTTTCGATTTCCTCCGGCACGCGGCCATGGACAAGGCCCAGCACTGCCGCCCGCGCGGCGGCGGCGGCACAGGCGCCGGTGGTGAAACCGGTACGGGTGCCTTTTTCGGCAGCCGTTTTTTCTTTCATGGCTGGGCCTTTTGACGGGCTTCGGCCAATGCCAGCAACGCATGCAACGCGGCGACCACCAGCGTCGAGCCGCCTTTTCGGCCGCGAATCACGATCCACGGGACTTCGTTCACTTCGGCCATCAGGTCTTTGGATTCGGCGGCGGAGACGAAACCTACCGGCATGCCGACCACCAGCGCGGGGCGCACGCCTTCTTCGCGGATCAGACGTACCAGCTCGATCAGCGCGGTGGGGGCGTTGCCGATGCCGACGATGGCGCCATCCAGCAATCCTTGGCGATGTGCTTTGCGCATCGCTTGCACGGCGCGCGTGGTGTCTTCGGATTTGGCGGTTTCGATGACGTCGGCGTCGCTGATAAACTGGTGGGTTTTCATGCCGAAGTGGCCCAGGCGCGGTTGCGACAGGCCGGAACAGATCATTTCCACGTCCGCGACGACTGGCGTGCCGCCTTTCAGCATGGCCTGGATGCCGGCTTCCACTGCGTCCGCATGGAAGTCGGTCAGGCCGTTGAAGTCGAAGTCGGCGTTGGCGTGAATCATGCGGCGCACAATGGGCCACTGGGCTTCGGTGTAGGCGTGTGGGCCGACTTCGGCGTCGATGATGGCGAAGCTGTCGTGCTCAATCACTTGCCCGGCGCGGGTCAGTTGTTCGGTGACGGTGTTCACGGTGCTCATGCTGGTTGGGCCTCGTTGTGGTCGTGCGTGTGCGCGTGCGAATGGCCATGTCCCAGGTCGTGCGCGATTTCGCGGTAGCTACAACCGTCGCACGGCAGGCGGCTATCCGGCGCGCCGGCGCGCAGGTCTTCGACGCGCTGATCCATCAACTCGAAGATTTCCTTCTCGAAGCCGAAATGCTCGCCGCATGCAAAGCGAACCTGCGGGTACTGCACGCGCAGGTGTTCCACCTGGCGGCGAATGCGCTGCATCAGCGTGCCGGTGTACAGGTAGTAAGGCAGCACGACGATCTGGCGCATGCCCAACAGCACATGGCGCTGCACGACTTTCTCCAGTCGCGGCCAGGTGATGCCGGTGAACGCCAGGTCAACCAGTTCATGGTCGCCCTCTTCCAACAGCCAGCGTGCCATCTTGGCCATTTCGCCGTTGGCGCCCCGGTCGGACGAGCCACGGCCCAGCACCACCACGCCGGTGGTGGTTGGATCGGGCATGTCGAGAGAGCTCATCAACTTGCGCAGGCGACGCTTGAGGATGGCCAGGATAGGATCGCAAGCCATCAGGTGTGGCGCCAGCAGAATCTCGGTCTGCGGACACGCCAGGCGAGCATGCTCGATCGCTTCCGGGATTTCCATCTTCACGTGACCGGCCGCGTTCAGGATCAGCGGCACCACCAGCACGCGGCTGGAGGTGCGCGCGGCTTGCAGCAAGGCGGCGTTCATTTCGGGCGGAGCGAATTCGATGAAGCACAATTCAATGCGCCAATCCGGGCGGCGCGCGCGCCACTGCTCCGTGAAGTCGCGGATTTCCTGGTTGCCGGAATCTTCGCGGGAACCGTGGCCGACAATCAGGATGGTGTCGAGGTTAGCTGGCTTCATGCGCTGGCCTTTCTGAATCGATGGGTAAATGTGGGGTCATACAATTTGGAGCGGGCCAGGGTTTCCCATTGCAACGCGCCCAGTGTGGGGCTGGCGACGATCATCGCCTGGCTAGCAATGCCGGCCTCCCGGCATTTCTGCTTGATGTCGGCCAACGTGCCGCGAACAATTTTCTGTTCGCCCGGCCAGCTGGCTTTGTGCACCACCAGCATTGGCGCGTCTTCCGCCCAGCCGGCGGCGCGCAATGCGGTTTCCACCTTGTGCATCAGCGTGATCGACAGGAAGATGCAAATGGTGGTGCGGTGCGCGGCCAGGCTGGCGAGGTCTTCGCCGTCCGGCATCGGTGTGCGGCCTTCCACGCGCGTGAGGATCACGGTTTGCGTCACTTCCGGCAGCGTCATCGACTCGCCGGCGGCGGCCATCGATGCCATGGCGGACGATACACCCGGCACCACCGACCATTCGATGCCGGCGTCGGTCAACGGCCGCGCAAGTTCGATCAGCGCGCCGTACAGGGCTGGATCCCCGGTTTGCAAGCGCACCACGGTGGCGTGCTGGCTGGCCTGATCGATCAGCCATGCGGTCATGTCTTCCAACGTCATGTCTTTGGAGTCACGGATGGCGCAGCCGGGCGGCGCATACAGCGTGACGGCGCGATCCACCAGCGAGCCGGCAAACAGCACGGCGCCGGCCTGCGACAGCAGTTTCTGGCCTTTGACGGTGATGAGTTCCGGGTCGCCGGGGCCGGCGCCGACGAACCAGATTTTTCCGAGGGTGGTCATGCGGTGGTCTTTCCTGATTGTTTGAGTGCGCGCAGTTGGTCCAGCAGGGCGTCGATGCTGCGCGGTGGCACACCGTCCGGCAGCACGCCCAGGCCGACCAGTTCCGCGTGCAGCGCCAACGCGGCCGGCAGTTGCTGTCCGGCCGCACGCAGCGTTTCGGCTTGTGCGGCCAGTTGCTGCGCTGGGCCGGAGGCGATGCAGCGGCCTGCGGACATGATGTGAATGTCGTCGGCCCAGCGCAGGGCAAAGTCGATGTCGTGGGTGGACAGCAGCACGGTGGTCCCTTGTGCGGCAAGACGGTCCAGCAGTGCGGTGAGTTCCGCCTGCATTGGCGCGTCGAGGCCTGCCATCGGTTCGTCGAGCAGCAGCACTTGCGGCTCCATGGCAAGCACGCCGGCGATGCAGACGCGCTTCTTCTGGCCGAAGCTAAGCTGGTGCACAGCGCGGCGGGCGTGGGCCTGCAGGCCAACCGCGTCCAGCGCGGTGGCGACGCGCCTGCGGACTTCGTCTTCGTCCAGGCCGAGGTTGAGCGGGCCGAAGGAAACGTCTTCCTCTACCAGCGCGGAAAACAGTTGGCGATCCGGGTTCTGGAATACCAGCCCGACGCGACTGCGCAGCGTGGTGAGACCTTTGCGGCTGTAGTCGAATGGCTGGCCATCGTAGTGCAGCGTGCCGGTGCCTGGGCGCAGCAAGCCGTTCAGGTGTTGCAGCACCGTGGTTTTGCCGGCGCCATTGGCGCCCAGCAGGGCATAGCGACGGCCACGCTCCAGCGTGAGGCTGCAGTCTTGCAGGCCGATGCTGCCATCCGGGTAGGTGTGGCCAACGGCGTGCAGTTCAATCAGCGCGGTCACCAGCGGTCCGCCAGTGCGATGGCGAGCATGATGCTGCCGGCGATGGCGGCACAGGTTTGCTGGCGTTGGGCTTGCGGGTAGACGGCGGTCAGGAAGCGCAGCGTGCCTTGGTAGGCGCGGGCGTCGGCGGCGGCTTGCAGGGAGGCGGCGCGTTGCCAGACCTGGACTGCCATCTGGCCGGCCAGCAGGCCGGTGGAGCGCCAGGCCTGGCGCCAGCCACGATAGCCAAGGCGCGCGGTCTGCGCGGTGATGCTTTCGTCCCACGCCTGGCGCAACACGAACAGCATGCGGTAGCAGAGCACCATCAGGTCGAGCAGCAGTTCGGGCGTGTGCAGGCGGCGCAGCAGCGCCAGCAGGTGCGGCAACGGCGTGGTCAGGACCAGGCCTAGCAAGGCGGCCAGCATGGCCAGCGAGCGCAAGGCGGTGTGCTGGATGGTGGGCAGCATGGCGGTGGTCCAGTGCCAGTTGCCGTTTGCATCGGGGCCGAACAGCATGGTCAGACAGGAAAGCAGCAGGAAACCCAGCGGCGGCAGGGCGACGGCGATGTAGCTGCGCAGCGGCACGCGCGCGCCCAACAGCGCGGTCAGCATCAGGATGGCGGCCAGCGCGGCCAAGGCGGCAGGGCTATGCGCGAGCCAGGACGCGACGATGCCCGCGACAGCGAACAGCGCCTTGGCGGACGGCGCGACATCGCGCCAGCGGCTCGCGTAGGCCGCTGACTCAATCAGCACGGCCATCCTGAGCGGATGCAGCTTCGCGGCGGGCACGGTCGCGGGCGACCGAGAGGCCAAGCCAGAAGCCGATGACGCCGGCGCCAATGGCCGCTTGCAACGCGAACAACAGCGAAGCAATTTCAGCGCTGGCTGGTTCGAACACCGGTGTGAACCACGGCTCGTAGCCAGGCGAGATATCGCCAATGGCCTGCTGTGCGCGCGCATCGGCGCCGCCGAAGACTTCCTGCACTTCGGCGCCCGGCGCGGCCGGCGGCGCGCTAAACAGCAGCAGCGGCAGCACCGTGATCAGCACCACGCCCACCGCCAGCATCCAGTTACGCATCTTCATGCGGCCTCCTTGCGCGCGCCGATCGCCATCACTGGCAGCGCGCGCAGCTCGTGGGCGTTGAAGCGCACCATGGCGTTCACCACCAGCACCGTCAGCAGACCTTCACTGATCGCAATCGGCACCTGCGTCAACGCGAAGATGCCGGCAAACTTGGCAAACGATACGCCGAAACCGCCCACTGCCGCTGGAAACGCCAGCGCCAGCTGCAAGGAGGTGGTCACATAGGTGGCCAGATCGCCCAGGCACGCGGCCAGGAATACCGACACGGAGCGCGAAAAACCCATGCCGGCCGCCGTGCGCAGCACGCCGTACGACACGAACGGTCCCACAATCGCCATCGAAAACACGTTCGCGCCCAGCGTGGTCAAACCGCCGTGCGCCATCAACAGCGCCTGGAACAGCAGCACCACAAAGCCCACCGGCACCATGGCGGCGGGGCCGAACAAGGCCGCGCCCAGGCCTACCCCGGTGGGATGCGAACAACTGCCCGTCACCGACGGCAGCTTCAAGGCAGACAATAGAAACGCGAACGCCGCCGCCACGCCCAGCAGCATGCGCCGCTCAGGATGAACGCGCAGGTCGCGGCCGATGGAGCGCAAGCCCCAGGCTAAAAAAGGCAAGGAAGCGGCGGCCCACCCCATTGCATGCACGGGCGGCAAAAAGCCTTCCATGATGTGCATTCGAAACCTCCCGTCGAATGGTCTATACGGACACCATGCGGGAAGAGAAGGACGGTCGACGGGAGATGGATGCAGAAAAGCCGGTCGACAGCGGCTTCCCCGACCCGGGAATGATGCTGACTCTTTGGGCCGGTATTCTGGCTCGCCTTCATCCTTCTCCGTGTCTTCCCGCGGTTTATCGCAGTGACGTGATGACGGAGTCGTCTGGCTTACAGCAGCGGGGGCTGCACCGGAATTGAACCGGTTTCCCGTTTAACGCCGTCCCGTGAGGTACGGCGCACCCAAGGGTCGCATCTTACACTAGCCCCAAATGCGTGCCAAGCCGGTATCATTCGTGCTGTAACGTAAAAAGGAATAGGTATGACGGCGCTGGGAAAAGTTTATCTGATCGGAGCCGGCCCCGGAGCGGCCGACTTGATCACCGTGCGCGGCGCGCTACTGCTGGCCCAGGCCGACGTGGTGCTGTATGACGCATTGGTCACGCCGGACATGCTGGCCCTGTGCGTCCAGGCGCAGCTGATCTCGGTCGGCAAGCGCTCCGGCCAGCGCTCGACCGCGCAAGCGGTCATCAATCAGCAACTGGTCGAATGCGCGCAGCGCCACCAGATGGTGGTGCGCCTGAAGGGCGGCGACCCGATGCTGTTTGGTCGCGCCGACGAGGAACTGCGGGCGCTGGAAGCTGAAGGCATCGAGGTCGAAATCGTCCCCGGCATCACCACCGCGCTGGCGGCGGCAGCGGCCACCAGGCAGCCGCTGACCCGGCGCGGCACCGCGCGCAGCGTCGCCTTCTTCACCTCCAGCACCGCGCCGGGGGAGCCGGATCATCCGGCGCTGCCGGCAACCGACACGCTGGTGCAGTACATGGGCGGGCGCGAAGCCGCCGCCACCGCCGCCCGCCTGCTGGCCGAGGGCCGCCGCCCCGATCTGCCGGTGGTGGTGGTGGAAAACTGCAGCCGCGCCGACCAGCGCATTGTGCGTTTGACATTGACCGGCCTGGCCAACGGCCTGGATGACGCCCAAGGTCCGGTGCTGGTGATGATCGGTGAAGCATTGCAGCAACGCCCGCATCAGGCGAGTTGAAACGGCGCAATAAAATACTGGTATTATATACAGTGTAGCGCGCCGCCTGCACGATCCAGTCCAGCGTCCGGCGCGAGAATTCAAACCCGGCTATAGTGTCGGGTTGACTCTAAAGGCCAAAATCCCATGGAACAGATCCGCATTCGCGGCGCACGCACGCACAACCTGAAAAACATCAATCTTGACCTGCCACGCAACAAGCTGATTGTGATCACCGGCCTGTCCGGCTCCGGCAAATCGTCGCTGGCGTTCGATACGCTGTACGCGGAAGGCCAGCGCCGCTATGTGGAATCGCTGTCGGCCTACGCGCGCCAGTTCCTGCAACTGATGGAAAAGCCGGATGTGGACCTGATCGAAGGCCTGTCGCCGGCGATCTCGATCGAGCAGAAGGCCACCTCGCACAATCCGCGTTCGACCGTCGGCACCGTGACCGAGATCCACGATTATCTTCGTCTGCTGTACGCGCGCGTCGGCACGCCTTATTGCATCAACCATCCGGATCAGGCATTGGCCGCGCAAACCGTGTCGCAGATGGTGGACGCGGTGCTGGCCCTGCCGGCCGACACCAAGCTGATGATCCTGGCGCCGGTGGTGGCCAACCGCAAGGGCGAACACGTCGATCTGTTCGAGGCGATGCAGGCGCAGGGCTTCGTGCGCTTCCGCGTGCAAAGCGGCACGCATGACGCAAAAATCTACGAAGTGGACGACCTGCCGAAGCTGAAGAAAACCGAGAAGCACACCATCGATGTGGTGATCGATCGCATCAAGGTCAGCGCCGACATCAAGCAACGCCTGGCCGAAAGTTTCGAGACCGCATTGCGCCTGGCGGACGGCCGCGCGGTGGCGCTGGAAATGGACACTGGCACAGAGCACGTCTACTCCAACAAGTTCGCCTGCAATACCTGCGGCTACTCCTTGCAGGAGCTGGAGCCGCGCCTGTTCTCGTTCAATAACCCGATGGGCGCCTGCCCGGAGTGCGATGGCCTGGGCCATATCGAATTCTTCGATCCGAAGCGCATCGTCGCCTTCCCGAATTTGTCCTTGGCTTCCGGCGCGGTCAAAGGGTGGGACCGCCGCAACCAGTTCTATTTCTCGATGCTGTCCAACCTGGCGGCGTTCTATGAATTCGACCTCGACCTGCCGTTTGAAAAGCTGCCGAAGGCAGCGCAGGAAGCGGTGTTGAACGGCTCCGGCAAAACCTCGATCCCGTTCACCTACATCAATGAACGTGGCCGCACCGTGGTCAAGGAACACACTTTCGAAGGTGTGGTCAACAACCTGGCGCGCCGCTACCGCGAAACCGATTCGATGGCGGTGAAAGAGGAACTGGCGAAGTTCATCAACGAGAAGAAATGCCCGTCGTGCGAAGGCGCGCGCCTGCGCGTGGAAGCGCGCTACGTCAAAGTCGGCAGCGGCAAGCAGGAACGGGCGATCTACGAGATCGCCGAAAAGCCGCTGCGCGAAACGCTGTCGTTCTTTGAGCAACTGAAGCTGAAAGGCGCGAAAAAAGAAATCGCCGACCGCGTGGTGAAAGAAATCATCTCGCGCCTGCAATTCCTCAACAACGTGGGCCTGGACTATCTGTCGCTGGACCGCAGCGCCGACACGCTGTCGGGCGGCGAAGCGCAGCGTATCCGCCTGGCGTCGCAGATCGGCTCCGGCCTGACCGGCGTGATGTACGTGCTGGATGAACCGTCGATCGGCCTGCACCAGCGCGACAACGACCGCCTGATCGACACGCTGAAGCACCTGCGCGACATCGGCAACAGCGTGCTGGTGGTGGAGCACGACGAAGACGCGATCCGCACCGCCGACTATGTGGTCGACATGGGGCCGGGCGCCGGCGTGCATGGCGGCGAAGTGATCGCCGCCGGCTCGCTGAAGGACATACTGAAGAACAAGAAATCGCTGACCGCGCAGTACCTGAGTGGTGCGCGCAAGATCGAAGTGCCGGCCAAGCGCCATGTCGCCGATCCGGACAAGCAGCTGGTGATCACCGGCGCCACCGGCAACAACCTGAAAAAGGTCAACCTGAAGCTGCCGGTCGGCCTGATGACCTGCGTGACCGGCGTTTCCGGCTCCGGCAAATCGACGCTGATCAACGACACGCTGTTCCCTGCCTTGTCGCGCCACCTGTATGGTTCGCAGACCGAGCCGGCGCCGCACGACACCATCAGCGGCCTGGAACACTTCGACAAGGTGATCGCGGTCGATCAGGCCCCGATCGGCCGCACGCCGCGTTCGAATCCCGCGACCTACACCGGTCTGTTCACGCCGATCCGCGACCTGTTCTCCACCGTGCCAACCGCGAAAGAACGCGGCTACAGTGCCGGGCGCTTCTCGTTCAACGTCAAGGGCGGCCGCTGCGAAGCCTGCCAGGGCGACGGCGTGATCAAGGTCGAAATGCACTTCCTGCCGGACGTCTACGTGCCGTGCGATGTTTGCCATGGCAAGCGCTATAACCGCGAAACGCTGGAAGTCCAGTACAAGGGCAAGAACATCACCGAGATTCTCGACATGACGGTGGAAGACGCGCACGAGTTCTTCAAGCCGGTGCCGCTGATCGCGCGCAAGCTGCATACGCTGCTCGACGTGGGTCTCGGTTACATCAAGCTGGGTCAGAGCGCAACCACGCTGTCGGGTGGCGAGGCGCAGCGCGTCAAGCTGTCGCTGGAACTGTCCAAGCGCGACACCGGCCGCACGCTGTACATCCTGGACGAGCCGACCACCGGCCTGCACTTCCACGATATCGAGCTGCTGCTGAAGGTGATCCACCGCCTGCGCGACCAGGGCAACACCCTGGTCATCATCGAGCACAATCTCGATGTGATCAAGACCGCCGACTGGATCGTCGATCTGGGTCCGGAAGGCGGCGCCGGCGGCGGCAAGATCATCGCCAGCGGCTCGCCGGAGGAAGTGGCTGCCAATACCGCCAGCGTCACCGGCAAATACCTGGTGCCGCTGCTGAAGTAAGCCATGAAGCGCGATATCGCCATACTGCGCCCCCCCACGCGGCTCGATCACATGATCGACATCGTCCAGCAGCATGTGCTGGACGATCAGCGGGTGGCGACGGCGATTCCCTTCCTGTCCCTGCTGCGCTCCTCGCATCCGACACCGGTAACGAGGGGCGTGCTCAAACCGTCGTGCTGCGTGATCCTGCAAGGCCAGAAGCGCGTGCACCTGGCCGACGACATACTCGATTACGGTCCCGGCGAATATCTTGTGGTGTCGATCGACATGCCGGCCTCCGGCCATATCGTCAGCGCCACACCGGACAAGCCCTATCTGCTGCTGAACATTGAGTTCGATCCGGCGGAGATCGCGGCCATTGTGCTGGAAGCGCAAGTCGCCATCGATACGCAACAGCCGGTGCGCGGCGCTTTCGTCGGCAAAACCGATGATGCCTTGCAGGAGAGCCTGTACCAGCTGGTGCGCCTGCTACGAGCGCCGGCAGCGGAAGCGGCCTTCCTGGCGGTGGGCCTGAAGCGCGAAATCATCTACCGCATGTTGAACGGCCCATACGGCCGCCAGCTATACCAGAACGTGGTGCTGGACCAGCAGGATCGCGGCATCAGCAAAGCCATCGCCTGGCTCAAGGAGCGCTACGATCAGACGGTGCGGGTTGAAGACCTGGCGCAGGCCACCAATATGAGCGTCTCCAGCCTGCACCACCGCTTCAAGGCGGTAACCACCATGGGACCGATGCAGTATCAAAAACAGCTGCGGCTACAGCAGGCGCGCACGCTGCTGCTGAATGGCGATGTCGACGCCACCACCGCCGCCTACAAAGTCGGCTATGAAAGCGCCTCGCAATTCAGCCGCGAATACCGCCGTCTGTTCGGCGCACCACCGATGCAAGACATCAAGAAACTCCGGATCACGCCATGAAATTCAACAAGAAACGCCTGCTGCCGTTGGGCGTATGTTTATTTGCCTTCGCCATGGTGGCGCTGATGGCGGACAAGCAGTGGTCCGAGAAGCAGCAGCAGATCGACCTGATTACGGAATTCTATAAAGACCACCTGTCGCGGCCGGACCAGCGCCAGGCCGCCCAGGTGCCGGCAGGGACTTTCTATTCAAAAGAGCTGGAAGAGCTGGTGGATGCCAACAACCAGCTGTGCTACGCCCTCTCGCGCGGCGACGATATCTGCGGCTACGGCGCCGATGGCGATGTGTTCCTCGATACGCAGGAAGTGCCGCCCAGCCTGGACTTCGAGCGCGCCGGCTTCAAGGTGGAACGTACAGGCGAAAACACGGTGGAAGCGAGCTTCAACGTTTATCCGGACATGGGCGCCGCCTACGAACGTCGGATCCGCTACACGCTGGTATTTGACGAGGACAAAGGCTGGCGCGTGGACGATATGCACTTCTCGCAAGGCCAGGGCCGTTCCATGCGCGAAGAACTACAGCAGGAAAACGATGCGGTGCTGGCACGCGCGCGCGATCTGTCCGACACTGCCGGCTGGGTATTCAACTATCTGGGCCGCGAAGATATGCTGGACCGTGCCATGCGCTTCATCGATTTCCCTGTGCAGGTATGCGATCAATACGGCATCTGCGCCGCGTTGAAGCGCGATGATCCGCAGCTGATGCAGGCGCTGGACATGCTGGCCGAGCGCAATCTGGACTTGGGCACGCTGCCCAAGTCCGGCGAGATCCAGGCGGCCGATGGCAAGGTGGTCGGCATCGGGCCGCTGGATTTCACCTTCCGTAACCGCGCGTGGTGGGTTACGAAGGTAGACCTGCGGAGATAAGGCCGTCAGGCTTTCTTCTGGCCTGCCACCCATTCCTTGATGTGAGTTTCCAGCACATCCATCGGCAGCGCACCGGCGCCCAGTACCTGGTCGTGGAAGGCGCGGATGTCGAAGCGGTCGCCGAGTTCCTTGCGGGCGTAGTCGCGCAGTTCGAGAATCTTCAGTTGGCCGATCTTGTAGCCCAGCGCCTGGCCAGGCCAGACGATGTAGCGGTCAGTCTCGCTCTGCACGTCCACTTCCTCGATGCCCGAGTGGTCGTGGAAGAAGTCCACCACCTGCTGGCGGCTCCATTTCTTGTAGTGCAGGCCCGTGTCCACCACCAGGCGGATCGCGCGCAGCATCTCATCCTGCAAATGGCCGTAGTAGTTGTACGGGTCTTTGAAGAAGCCCAGCTCCTGGCCCAGGCGTTCCGAATACAGCGCCCAGCCTTCGGCGTAGGCGGTGTAGTTGCCTTGCTGGCGGAAGTCCGGCAGACCTTTGATCTCCTGCGCGATGGTCAGCTGCATGTGGTGGCCCGGTACACCTTCGTGCAGCGCCGTGGTTTCGATGCCGATGGTGGAACGCTTGGCAAAGTCGCCGGTATTTACCATCACGCGGCCAGGGCGCTTGCCGTCCGGGGAGCCCGGCATATACGACGCGGCAGCGGCGCCCTTCTCGCGGAATTCCTCCACCTGTACGATTTCCACTTTACCCTTGGGCAGGATGCCGAATTGCGCCGGCAACTGGGTGTACATCTGGTCGGTGTATTTCTGATACAGGTCGATAATCTCCTGGCGCGATTTCGGGTGCAGCTCCGGTTTGTCCGCCAGCGCCTTGTTGAAGGTCTTCAGATCGCTGTAGCCCAGCTTCTTCGCCGTCTCCAGCATCTGCCCTTCGATACGCGCCACTTCCGACAGGCCAAGCTGGTGGATCTGCTCGGGCGTCATATCGGTGGTGGTCGAGGACTTGGCCTTGAAGGTGTAACGCGCGCCGCCATCCGGCAGCGACCACATGCCCACGTCCTTGCGGCCATATGGCAGGTATTTGGTCTTGGTGTAGACGGCCAGCTTCTTGTAGGCCGGCGCCACATCGTTCTTCACCGCCGCCAGAATCTCCTTGCTCAGGCGCGCCTTGTCGGCGGCCGAAAACTCTTTCGGGAATTTCTTCAGTGGCTCGGCGTACGGCGAATCGGCCGGCTTCATGGCCGCCACATCTTCACACTGCTTGACGATTTTAGGGATCAGGAACTGCGGCGGCATCAGCTTGTCCTTGACGCCGTTTTCCATCTGCACGCGGGTCTGCTCGAACAGCTTGGGCAGCGCATGCAGGCGCTTGATGTAGTCCTCGTAATCCTTCTCCGTTTCAAACGACAGCGCCGAGATGATCATCGGCGTATCGATATGCACGCCGGAGTTCTGCGCCAGCGGCATCTGCCAGTCCTTGAAGCGGGCGCCGTCGATATTTTGCTGCAGCTGGCGCACCATCAGTTCGCGGTTCAACTGTTCCTGCAGCGGGAAACCGGCGGTGTCCAGCGCCTCGAAGCGCTTGAGGAATTCGGCGCTGGCCTTGAGGTCGGCGTCGATACCGGCCTGCGAGAAGTCCGACCATTTATCGTTGAAGCGCTTGTCGCCGATCAGCGAAGCCCATTCAGGGCTGGTGCGCATGGTGTATTCCCACTGTTCCTTCAGCAGGGAGTTGAGCGCGGCACGGCGGGCTTCCAGGTCGGGAGCGGCAGTGTCGGCGTGGGCCACGCCCAGGATCAGGGAGAACAACAGGGCGCTGGCGGCGCCGATGGTTTTAATCGTTGTCATGTCGGCCTAAGGTAAAAAGGGTGAGCCTGTACTGTAGTCGCAGCGTATGCAAGAGGCACGGCAATTGTGACGAAATGCCAAAACCTCGTCATGGATTGCAGAATCAGGCAACCATGCGGCAGAAACCCCACTGATGCGCCGGCGCGCGGATTCCTAGAATGGCTGCATCAACCTACCAGGGAGCCATCATGTACACCATCGACCAAATCTATATCAACGGCCAGTTCGTCACACCGCACGGCGAAGAGATGTTCGACCTTATCAACCCGAGCACCGGCCAGCTGGCCGGCCAGGTGCGTCTGGGCGATGTTGAAGACACGCGCCGCGCCATCGCCGCTGCCAAAGCGGCCTTCCCGGCCTTCTCGCGCAGCACCAAGGCAGAACGCGGCGCCATGCTGCAACGCCTGCACGACGCCGTGCTGGCGCGCGCCGACGACGGTGCCAACGCGCTGGTGGAAGAATACGGCGGCCCGTTGAACACCAGTGTGGGCCGTTCGCGCTACACCGCCAATATGTTCCTCGACGTGAAAAAGGTGATGGACGATCACGCGTTTGAAAAGACCGTGAACAAATCCAAGGTCAAGCTGGAGCCGGTGGGCGTGGTCGGCATCATCACGCCGTGGAATTCGAGCGCGTGGTTCGTTGCGAATAAAGTTGCGACGGCGATTGCTGCCGGCTGCACGGTGGTGGTCAAGCCGAGCGAGTTGAGTGCGCGGCAGAACCAGATCCTGACCGAAGCCATACACGCGGCCGAGCTGCCGCCGGGCGTGGTCAACATCGTCAACGGCCGCGGCGACGTGGTAGGCGCGGAGCTGAGCACACATCCTGACATCACCAAGATTTCCTTTACCGGTTCGACGCCGGTGGGCAAGCAGATCGCCCGCCTCGGCGTCGACACCATGAAGCGGGTGACGCTGGAACTGGGCGGCAAGAGCGCCAACGTGATTCTCGACGACGCCGATTTCGTCAAGGCGATACCGGCTGCGGTGGCGGCCTGCTACATGAACAACGGCCAGGCATGCATCGCCGGCACGCGCCTGCTGGTGCCGAAGCATCGGCTGGAAGAGGTGAAGCTGCTGGCCAAGATGGCGGCGGAGGCGGTGGTGGTCGGCGATCCGCATGATGCGGCGGTGTCGCTGGGGCCTATCGTCACGCGGCAGCAGTATGAGCGCGTGCAGCGCTACATCGCCAGCGGCATCGAAGAAGGTGCGGAGCTGGTCACCGGTGGCCTCGGCAAGCCGCAGGGACTGGAAGCGGGCTACTTCGTCAAGCCGACCGTGTTTGCCGGCGTAACGCCAGCGATGACCATCGCCAGGGAAGAAATCTTCGGCCCGGTGCTGTCCATCCTCACCTACGAAACGGAAGAAGAAGCGATCGCCATCGCCAACGACACGCCTTATGGTTTGCAGGCCTACGTCAGCTCCACCGACCTGGCGCGCGCCAATCGCGTGGCGGACCAGTTGGTAGCGGGCCGGGTGCACATCAACGGCATCCACGACGACCTGATCGCACCGTTCGGCGGCTTCAAGCAATCCGGCATCGGCCGCGAGTTCGGGCCATACGGGCTGGAAGCCTACCTGGAGCCGAAAGCCATCCTCGGCGAAGCCGCGCAGTACCGTTAAAACATCACGAAATCGTCGTTACGGTTGGGCAGCGTCCGCAAGGTGCGGCCCAGCTTGGGCCATAGCAGGCACAGCAGCAAAACCAGCAGCAACAGCAAAAAGGTTTTCATGTCCGGCTCCTTTTTCGCACATGCGTGCGAAATATGATGAATAAAAAGCGCCGCGCAGGGCGGCGCCTGCTCACTCCAGATCGTTAAAACTCTTGTAGGTCGAAATCAGGCGGCTGAAGGCGCGTTGCATGTGGCGCCGGGCCTGCTCGTCATGCAGGAAACGGGTATCGTGGATCAGACCGACGATCAGGCTGTAGATCTCGTAGACCAGCTGGCCGGCATCGGTATCGGGACGCAGCTGGCCCAGCTCCACCGCCTGCAAAATCGTCTTGCGCAGCGACGCGCGCCAGGCCACCGCGCCTTGCTGCAAGCGGTCGCGCAGCGGGCCTTGCTGATCGTCGAACTCAAACGCACCGGCGCTGTACAGGCAGGAATTGCGCAAGCCTTCATCGGCCACGCGCAGCGACCAGGCATTGACCTGGGCGATCAGGCGCGGCAAGCCCTTGGGCTGCTGCAGCGACGGCAGGAAGATCTCTGCGGCGAAGCGGCGGTCATACTCATCCAGCACTGCCTCTTGCAAAGCTTCCAGCGAGCCGACGCGCGAAAAAACCCCGCTCTTGCTGATGCCGGTGCGCTTGGCCAGCTCGCCGAGCGACAGCTTGCCGATACCTTCGGTAGCCGCCATATCCAGCGCGGCCTCCAGAATAGCGGCATAAGTCGCTTCGCTTTTTGCAGTCAAGGTATCCATGGACCGAACTTTAGCACACATGTGCGAAACTGCAAGCAAAAAAAACGGCGCATATTGCTACGCGCCGTTTTCGCTCCTCAAGTCTGGCCTATATTTTTTATCGTGCCAAACGTTTCTCCAGGTCGGCTTTCACCGCCTTGAGTTCTTCCGGCAAACGGTAAGCCAGCTTGGTGAACAGTTCTTCATGCAGCTTCAGCTCTTCGCGCCAGGCGTCTTTGTCGATCGAGGTGATCGTTTCGAACTCTTCCGGCGAGAACGGGATGCCGTCCCACTTCAGGTCGCCAAAGCGCGGGGTGGTGCCGAAGATGTTCTCGATGCCGCCGGCCTCACCCTCGATGCGTTCCAGCATCCACTTCAGCACGCGCATATTGTCGCCGAAGCCAGGCCAGACGAAGTGGCCCTGCTCGTCGGTGCGGAACCAGTTGACGCAGAAGATTTTCGGCAGCGTGGCGCCGTCGATCTTGCCGACTTTCTCGCCCAGGTTCAGCCAGTGCTGGAAGTAGTCGCTCATGTTGTAGCCGATGAACGGCAGCATCGCGAACGGGTCGCGGCGCACGATGCCCATCTGGCCGGCAGCGGCGGCGGTGGTTTCCGAACCCATGGTCGCGGCCATGTACACGCCTTCCACCCAGTTACGCGCTTCGGTCACCAGCGGCACGGTGGTGGAACGACGGCCGCCGAAGATGAAGGCCGAGATCGGCACGCCGGCTGGATCGTCCCAGGCCAGATCGATCACCGGGTTTTGCGTGGCTGGCACGGTGAAGCGGGCGTTCGGATGCGCGGCCTTGCCGGTCGATTCCGGCGTCCAGTCGTTGCCCTGCCAGTCGATCAGGTGCTGTGGCGCCGGCTTGCTCAGGCCTTCCCACCAGACATCGCCATCATCGGTCAGCGCGACGTTGGTGAAGATGGTGTTCTCGCGCAGCGAGGCCATGCAGTTGTAGTTGGTTTTTTCGTTGGTGCCAGGGGCAACGCCGAAGTAGCCGGCTTCCGGGTTGATGGCGTACAGCTTGCCATCGGCGCCCGGTTTGATCCAGGCGATGTCGTCACCGATGGTGGTGATTTTCCAGCCTTTGAAGCTTTCCGGCGGGATCAGCATGGCGAAGTTGGTCTTGCCGCAAGCCGATGGGAAGGCCGCCGCGATGTAGTGCTTCTTGCCTTCCGGCGATTCCACGCCGAGGATCAGCATGTGTTCGGCCAGCCAGCCGGCGCCGCCGTTTTGTGCGTCCTGGTGACCCATGTTGGAAGCGATACGGAGCGCGAAGCACTTCTTGCCCAGCAGCGCGTTGCCGCCGTAGCCGGAACCGAAGGACCAGATTTCGCGGGTCTCAGGATAGTGCACGATGTATTTGGTGGCGTTGCATGGCCATGCCACATCTTGCTGGCCGGCTTTCAGTGGCGCGCCAACGGTATGCACGCATGGCACGAACTCGCCATCGGTGCCCAGCACGTCGTAGACGGCCTTGCCCATGCGCGTCATGGTACGCATATTGACGGCCACATATGGCGAATCCGACAGTTCCACGCCGATGTGGGCGATAGGCGAACCCAGCGGACCCATCGAGAACGGCACCACATACATGGTACGGCCAGTCATGCAGCCGTCGAACAGCGGATGCAGCGTGGCGCGCATTTCGGCCGGGTCCATCCAGTTGTTGGTCGGGCCGGCTTCTTCCTTGGTGGTCGAGCAGATGAAGGTGCGGTCTTCGACGCGGGCGACGTCGGTCGGGTCGGAGCAAGCCAGGTAGGAGTTGGGACGCTTTTCCTGGTTCAGCTTTTTCATGGTGCCGGCGGCAACCATTTCCGCGCACAGGCGGTCGTACTCTTCTTGCGAGCCATCGCACCAGTAAATGCGGTCCGGCTTGGTCAGGGCGGCGATTTCTGCCACCCAATTGATGAGCTTTTGCTGTTTGATGTAAGCTGGTGCGTTCAATGGTGCAACGCCTCCCATCAAGGGCTGATTCATGATACCTCCAATGCTAATAAAGAATTCGGTGGCGGCAGATCGTCGTCAGCTTGTGGCTACGCGCTCAGAGGTCCATTCAAAATGGGTCGGCGGTCGTTACGGCGGTCGTGGCGCTGGCCCGGATCTGGTCGACGGGCTCTGATTTGTCGGGCGATTGTACACCCGTCAATAAGGGTTCCATACAAAAATGTAGGAGAAATTGTCGAGTAAAGTAGTAGGCTATTTGGCTTATCTCACAGGATGTTATTTCCCTACGAAATTTCTTAAAACATCGTTCATCTTTCATGAAAATCGCAATACTTGATGATTACCAAAATGCAACCCAGAGCTTGAAATGCGCTGCGTTGTTGGCCGGCCACGAGGTAAAAGTGTTCAATAGCACAACGCGCGGACTGGGTCAGCTGGCGATCCGGCTCCAGCCCTACGATGCGCTGGTGCTGATCCGTGAACGCACCGCGTTCAACCGCGCCTTGTTGTCGAAGTTGCCGAATCTGAAACTGATTTCGCAGACCGGCAAGCTGTCCGGCCACGTCGATGTGGCTGCCGCGACCGAACTGGGGATTGCCATCGCCGAAGGCGTCGGCTCGCCAACCGCGCCGTCCGAGCTGACGTGGGCGCTGATCATGGCGGCCGCGCGCAAGATCGTGCCGTACGCAAACAATCTGAAGGACGGGCTGTGGCAGACGGCCTCGATCAACCCGGAGCTGAACGGCTTGGGCTTCGTGCTCAAGGGCCGCACGCTGGGTATCTGGGGCTATGGCAAGATCGGCCAGACGGTGGCCGGCTACGGCCGCGCCTTCGGCATGCAGGTGCTGGTGTGGGGCAGCCAGGCCAGCCGCGACCAGGCGCTGGCCGATGGCCATCGGGCGGCGGCATCGCGCGAGGCTTTCTTCGAGCAAGTCCATGTGCTGAGTCTGCATTTGCGGCTGAACGACGCCACCCGCAGCATCGTTACCGCCGAGGATCTGGCGCGCATGCGGCCGGATGCGCTGTTCGTCAACACCAGCCGGGCGGAGCTGGTGCAGGAGGATGCGCTGGAACAGGCGCTGCCCAAGGGCCGTCCCGGTTATGCGGCGCTGGATGTGTTTGCCTCCGAACCGCTGGCGGCTGACTCGCCGCTGCTCCGCATCCCCACCGTGCTGGCGACGCCACACCTGGGCTACGTCGAGCAGGACAGCTACGAGCTGTACTTCCAGCACGCCTTCCAGAATGTGGTGAACTTCGCCAACGGCCAGCCGAGCAACATCAATAATCCAGACTACGCTCGTCAGGCACGCCAGTGAGATCGATGCGCGGTGCCGGCATCACATGCACCTTGCTCCACAGGCCGGCCCAGCCGGGCGGCCAGGTGATGATCGGCCCGGCATAGGCTGGCAAGGTGGCGCGCACCGGGATCACCGGCACCGGCGGCATCTCGGTCAGCGGGCCGCCGCTGGGCCGTTGCATGTCCAGGCTGTACATATAGCCGGGCAGCAGCGCGTCGCAGACGCTGGCGAACCAGGCAGTGTGATCCTCGTCGCGGCCGAGCGCCTGCGCCAATCCCTGCGGATCGAATTTGGCCAGCGCATGGATCAGCTCCTCAGTGGTGGCGCCGGGCGTATCGCCCCAGCCCATGACCGGGTTGCTGTTGTAATCGGCGCCCGAGCCATACCAGCCCTCGCGCCACGAGCGCTGCATCCAGTCGCGCGGACCGGTGAACAAATGCCAGCGCCAGTGCAGGCCGGACGGCTTGGGCCAGGAATACAGGTACAACTTTTGATAGCCGGCCTGATGCAGCTCACGCACCATCGCCATCAGCCGCGCGTGGGGCATGCGGTCAGGCGGCGCGCGGCGGAACAGGATGGCTTCGCCGTCGGCAAACTGCACCTCGTCGGTGGACAGGTTTAAATCGAGCGTGCGCGACTCGTTGCCGAAGCGGGCGGAGATCCAGCCGGTCAACAAATTAACCGTCGTGATCACGCCATAGCCACGGTGGCGATGGAAAATAACAGTGCCGGGAGCGAGCGCTTTCATAGTCTGCAAACGAACAAAGAAACCAGTGTAGACATAGTACGCCCAAGTTTCCAGTCCGGCGTTTGGGTTATGATGCGGATCTTTCAGTTAGCTTAAATTTTTATCATGACCTTGCGCATCCTGGCCACCGGCGGCACCTTCGACAAACACTACAACGAACTCAACGGCACACTGGGCTTTGCCGACAGCCATGTGCCTGAGCTGCTGAAACGTTGCCGCCTGACTATCGATGTCGCGCTGGAACAACTGCCGCTGATGGATTCGCTGGACATGGTGGACGCCGACCGCGAACGCATCCTGGCCTCGTGCAGCGCGGCGGCCGAAAAAGCCATCGTCATCATCCACGGCACCGACACCATGCCGCAGACCGCGCAGGTGCTGGGCCCGGCCAATCTGGGCAAGACCATCGTGCTGACCGGCGCCATGATCCCGTATTCGATTGCCAATTCCGACGCCATGTTCAATCTGGGCTTCGCCGCCGGCGTGGCGCAGACGCTGCCGGCCGGCGTCTACGTCGCTATGAACGGCAAAATCTTCGCCTGGGACAACGTCCAGAAAAACAAGGCGGCCGGCGTCTTCCAGCCGCTGTAATAATAGCGTCCTTACCGGCGCGGCGCGGCCAGTGGCGGCGGGGTTTCCGGCGCGTAGAGGTTGAGCTCGACGTGGCTGGCTACCTGGCCGCGTAGCGCGTCCAGCCCGCTGGCGGCGATATCGGCCTGATAGGACGACAAGGCCTGCGCCAGGTCCTGCACATGCATATGCAGGGCCATCGCAGTGGCAGCGGTGGCGGTCTTGGCGGCGGTCAGCGCGGCGAGTTGGGTGGTGCTCAGGCCAGCGGTCTGTGCTGTGGTGAAGACGTTGGCCTGCGCCGTGCTGAAGGCGCTGATCTGCGTAGTGGACAGCACTTTCAGTTGCGCGCTGCTGAGTGCACGCAGGTCGGCGGTTTCCATGACGGCCAGGTCTTCCGTCTCCAGCGCGGCCAGCGCTGTCTTGCTGAGCGCGGCGACCTGGGCCGGCGTCAGCGCCACCATCTGTTCTGTTGTCAGCATGACGGCTTGCGCCGTGCTCAGGCTGGCGATGACCTGCGCCGACAAACCGCCGAACTGGGCGGAATTCAATGCCACCATATCGCGCGTCGAGAGCGCCTGGTATTGGCGTGAGCTGAGGCCGGCCAGTTGCTGCGAACCCAGTACGGCAAATTGTTCATCGCTCAAGGCATCGAGCGTGCCGGCGCTCATTGCGCCCAGCTGGCGCGCGGTCAACGCCGCGATTTGCGCCGTGTCCAACGCGGCCAGTGCGACGGTCGACAGCGCGGCGATCACGCTGGTGTTCAAGGCCGCCACGTCGGCCGTCTCCATGGTGGCGACGGCGGCGCTGCTCAAGGCACGGAACTGGATGATGCTCAGGCTGCCAGTTTGGGCGACAGTCAGCGCGCGCAGCTGATCGCTGGACAGCGTTGCCATCTGATCGGTACGCAAGCCTGTAATCGCCGCCGGTCTCAGCGCGGCGATCTCCTCCGTCTGCATCTGCGCCATCAAGGCGGTGCTGAGGGAGGCGATGTGATGGCTGCCCAGCCCACTCGCTTGCGCGGTGCTCAGGCCCAGAATCTGATCGCTGCGCAGCACCGCGAACTGGCGGGGGTTCAGGCCGGAGATGGCACCCGCGCTGAGCGCGGCAAAGTCTTCTGCTTCGAGTGCCGCGATCACGGTGGTGGATAGCGCGCCCACCTGCGTGGCACTGAGACGCGCGGCCTGCGCGGTGGTCAGCGCCACCGCCTGTTCGGCGGTCATGCCGGACAGGGCAGCGGTGCGTAGCTGGCTGATCTGCCCGACGCTCAGATAGCTGATGTCGTGTGCGACGCCACCCAGCGCGCCAAATTGCGCCGAATTCAGCGCGCCAAGGAAGGCGGCCGGCAACGCCCCCAGCGTTTGCGGTTGCAGCGTGGCCAGGTTGGCGCTACTCAACCCGCCCAGCTGGCCGGCGTTGAGTGCAGCCACCTGCGCGGTGCTGAATGCGACAAACTGATCGCTGCTCAGCGCGTTCAGGCTGACAGAACTCAGCGCGTTGACCTGGCGTGTGGTCAGTGCAGCGATGCGGTCGCCGTCCAGCACCGCCAGCAGGCGCAGGTCGAGTCCTTTAATGGCGGCGACGCCCAGCGCCGCCAATTGCGAGGTGCCCAACGCGGCAAACACCTCGGCCGACAGCACGTTCAACTGCCGGCTGCCCAACCCTGCCAGCGCGACGGTGTTCAGCGCCATCAGCCGGCCGGTATCGAAGGCCTGAAACTGCGCAGTGCCCAACGCACCGATCTGCTGGCTGCGCAGCGCATGCAACTGATCCGCGCTCAGCGCCAGCACCTGTCGCACGTTGAGCACACCCAGCTGACGCGTACTCAACGCGGCGACATCCTGCGTTTCGATGGCGGCCAGTTCGTTGGCACTGAACTGACTCAGCAGCGCAGTGCCCAGCGCGGCAATCTGTGCCGTGCTGAAGGCGGCGATCTGATCGCTGCGGAACATGTCGACGCCATCGGCGCGGGCGGTGGGCAAATAGCGTAGCTGGATCACGCCCAGCGCGGCGATCTGGCTGGTGGTCAGCGCGCGCACCTGGTCGCCGCCGAGTGCGCGCAGTTGCGCCTCGCGCAGCGTGGCGAGTCCTTCGGGACGCATGGCGGCCAACACCTCGGGCCGCAGCGCGGCAATGCCCTGCGGCTTGAGCACGCCAACCTGGGCAGTCTGCAACGCAGCCGCCTGGCTGGCGGTCAGCGCGGCCATGAAGCGGGTCGACTGGCTGGCAGTGGTCAGCGCATAGCCGCTGAGGGCGGCGACATCGGCATCCTCCAGCGCGGCGATGCTGGCGGCCGGCAGCGCCGACAGCTGCTTGGCGCTCAGCGCACGCGCCTGGGCGGTGGTCATGGCGACCAGATAGTCGGGGGATAAAGCGGCCAGGTCGGCCGTGGTGAGGCTGGCGATCAGGCGGGTGCCGCCTGCCGCGAACTGCGCGGTCGTCAAGTGGGCGGGTAAGCTCATTGGTTTTCCTTTTTATCGAACGCTGAAATGGATCGGCGGTCGAACCCGGCCGCCGCACACGCGGCTAGCCGGGGGAAACAGGAAATGAGCTGGGGAGGATTAAGCCTTGGCTTCGCCGCCCAGGGCTTCGACCACGTCGGCCATCAGCTTGGACAGCTCGCCGGTCATCAGCATGAAGTCGCCGTCGAAGCGTTCGTCGTCGTTGCGCACGCCGGCGTCTTTTTCGTCCAGCACGTCCAGCGGCTTGACGCCCTTGATCGCCAGCGACTCGGTCAGCACGAAGGAGATCTTGCTGTCCCAGGTCATGGCCAGACGGGTGCACTGCTTGCCGGCGGCGATGTGGCGACGCACTTCTTCCGGGTCCAGCGAGTGCTTGACGTAGCGGACCGCCGCCTTGCTTTCGCCGGTGGCGCGCAGCTCGGTATCCATGTCGACGGTGAAGCCGGCCGGCGCTTCATCGGTCTGCAACCACTCGGTCATCACGCCCACCGGCGAACGCTGCACGCGCAGGCTTTCCAGCGGCATGCGGTCGACCGCTTTCAGCAGCAGCTTGATGACTTCGTCGGCCTTGGCAGGCGAGGCGGCATCGACCACCAGCCAGCCGTTGACGGGGTCGATCCAGGTCCATACATTGCCACGGATCGAGAAGGCGCGCGGCAGCAGCTCGTCGGCTACGCGCTCCTTCAGTTCTTTCATGGCTTTCTTGCCTGGAGCGAAGCCCTGGGCTTCTTCCATTTCGGCGGCGCGCGCCTTGGCCACCTGGTTGATGACCGAATTCGGCAGCAGCTTTTTCTCGGTGCCCAGCAGGATCAGCATCTGCTTGTTGACCACATGCACCAGGCCGCCGTTTGGACGCGGCTTGTCCCAGCCCTGGCGCAGCAGCTCGTTGCTGCTGGCCGGCGTGAAGGCGTTCGAGCTCAGCGCTTCTTCCAGTTGTTCGGGGGTATAGGCCCAAGGGGCCGGCAGACGGTAAATCTGTAGATTCTTGAACCACATAAAGTTAACAGGCCTTGTTTCGGAAATTGCGAAGGAGCGTCATTTTACACGCTAATCAGGGCGCACTCAGCGGTACTGTGAGGTCAAAACGCGCCCCATGGCCGGCCGCACTGGTCAGTTCCATGCTGCCGCCCAGAATCTGGTAGACGATGTTGTGGGCAATATGCAACCCCAGCCCGCTGCCGCCCTGTCCCAGCCGCGTGGTGTAGAACGGTTCGAACACATGCTGGTGCAATTCGGCGGCGATGCCCTTGCCGCGATCGGACACGGAAATCGTCACCATGTCCGCGCCGGCCGGCCGCGCGCTCAGCGTGATGACGCCGCCGCCGGTGTCCAGCCCGTGCTTGACGGCGTTCTCGATCAGGTTGGCGATAACCTGGCCCAGCGGCCCCGGAAAACTATCCATCTGCAGCGTTTCCGGCACGTCCACCACCACCTGGCAGTTGGCGCGCTTCAGCATCGGATGCAGGGTCAGCTGCGTCTCGTGCGCCACCTGATGCAGCATGAAGCGGCGCCGCTGCGAACTGGCGCGGTCGGCCGCCACCTGCTTGAAGCTGGAGACCAGTTCGGCGGCGCGTTGCAGGTTGCGCATCGCCAGGTCGGCACCGGTTTCCACCGAATGCAGGAACTCTTCCAGCACCGAACGCTTCAGGCCCTGCTGTAGCTTGCCGCGAAAGTTGCGCAAATCCTCGCTTAGCGTGCTGACCGCCATCAGGCCGTTGCCCACCGGTGTGTTCAGCTCATGCGACACGCCCGCCACCAGCGAACCCAGCGCCGCCATTTTTTCCGCCTTGACGATTTCGGCCTGGGTGTTTTTGACGATGTCGCGCACCGCCCGCAGCAGGCGGCCGGCGTCGCCGCGCGCGTCGGCGCGGATTTGCTGGTTCCAGTCGCCGCCGGCGACGTTTTGCGTGATCTTCAGCGCATCCAGAATCGGATCGGCGATGCTGCGCCGCACGGTATTGAAAATCAGGATGAACACGCCGACAATCAGCGTGAACATGGCCGCCAGCGACCATGCCATCAGCTGAATGCGCTCGCGCGCCGCCACCTCGTCCGCCTCCATGCGTTCGCGCGCCAGTGCCACCACGCGGTCGATCACCAGCCGCTGCTGTTCGTAAGTGACGCCCAGCTGCCCCAGCGCGCGCCGCGCCGCGCCCTCATCGCCGCCCTGCACGGCCGGCGCCAACCGATCGAAAACAGTGGCGTAAAACGCTACCGCCAACTGATGCGACTGTTTGAGGAATTTCTCTTCCAGCTCGCCGCTCAACCCTTGCGACAGCCAGTAGCGGTGACGCTGCTGATAGGTCTGCTCGGCAGTGCGCATGCGCTGCAGCAGCGGCTTGGCATGCGCGGGGTCGGCATCGTTCAGTTGCAGCGCGATCAGGTAGGACTCCACCAGATAGGCCGGCGGCGGCAGGATGTCGGCCACCAGGTCTTGCCCCTGCATGATGCGCTCATAGATCGGGCCGTTGACGCGGATCTCCGCCAGCGTGCGGAACACGATCACGCCACACAGCGCAAAGCAGACCAGCGACACCACCAACAGCAGGCGAAAGCGCTGTTGGATACTCAGATGCTCCAGCATATCTGTAACTCCCGGCAAAAGATGCTTGCATCAATATACCTTGGTTTCAGTCAAATAAATCGCCTTGCACCGGTTGCGGTTGATGGACTGTTGCGCCGGGAGCCTCCAGCGTGCTGGCGCGCACGCCGAGCAGGCGCAGCTTGCGTTGCAGCGGCACCCGTTTCAGGCATTCGCGCGCCGCCTGCAGGATGGCGGCGGCATCGGCCACCGGCTGCGGCAGGGTGACGTTGCGGCTGACGATCTGGAAATCGTCATAGCGCAGCTTGATGCTGATGGTGCGGCTGACGTAGCCCTTGCGCTTCAGGTCTTCCTCCAGCCGCTCGCACAGTTTGACCAGGATGGCGGACAAGGTCTCGCGGTCCTGGCGCGCGTGCAAATCGCGTTCAAAGGTGGTTTCGCGCGACATCGACTTGCTCTCGCGGCTGGTGGAAATCCCGCGCTCATCGATGCCTTGCGCCACCCGCGCCAGCCATGACGCGTAATGCGCACCGAAGTAATCCTGCAGCAAGCCTTGATCCGCCTGCGCCAGATGGCCGACGGTCTCGATGCCGAGCGACGCCAGCTTGGCGGTGGCCTTGGGGCCGATGCCGTTGACCTTGCGCACGCTTAGCGGCCAGATGCGCGCCGGAATGTCGTCAAAGCCCAGCAGCGTCAGGCCGTTCGGTTTCTCCAGGTCGGAGCAGATTTTCGACAGCAGCTTGTTGGGCGTGATGCCGATCGAACAGGTCAGCCCGGTGGCGTCCTGCACCGCCTGCTTGATGCGCAGGCCCAGTTCGCGCGTCTCGCCCGCCACATCGGTCAGGTCGACAAAGATTTCATCGATGCCACGGTCCTCGATATCCGGCGCGATACTGGCCACCGCCTCCTTGAACAGCCGCGAGTAGTGGCGGTAGGCGTCGAAGTTGGCCGGCAGCAGGATCGCGTCCGGCGCCAGCTTGGCCGCCTTCATCATGCCCATCGCCGAGCCGACGCCGAAGGCGCGCGCCTCATAGGTGGCTGTGGTAATCACGCCACGGCCGACATAATCGCGCAGGCGCTTGAAGACCAGGGAACCGTCCGCGCGCTGCTCGGGCGCGTAGCCGCGACCGCCGATCACCACCGGCTGCCCGCGCAGCTGCGGGTAGCGCAGCAGCTCGACCGACGCGAAAAACGCGTCCATGTCGATGTGAGCGATGCGGCGTTCGGTCTCGGCCATGTTGCGGCGAAATTACTGTAAATAAACACAGTATCCACCGAAAGCCGCCATCGTGCAAGTTGCCAGTGTTACACTTATTGGCATGACCAGACGTTTGCCGATTATCCTGCTGGCTTCGCTGCTGCCGCTGCTGGGCGCGCAGGCGGCGGCGTGCCGGCCGGCGCTTGTCGGCGTCAGCGACCTGGGCTATTCGTCCTACCAGGACGGCAACGTAATCCGCGGCACCAATATCGATGTGCTGAAGGAGCTTGAGAAGCGCAGCAACTGCCGGCTGGAGATACGCTGGTATCCGCGCAGCCGCCTGTATGCCCAGTTCTTCAACAACGAACTGGATATGACCGGCGCCTCGTTGCGCACGGCCGAGCGCGACCGCTACGGCATCTGGCTGCCCTACACCTACACCCACTTTGAACTGGTACTGCTGAACCAGCATGCCGGAAAATTCCGCAGCCTGGCGGAATTTGTCGAAAACAGCACGGCGCGGCTGAACATCACACGCGGCATATTCTATTCGCCGGAAGCGCAGGCGCAGCTGGACCGGCTGCAAAAGCTGGGACGGCTGGAATACGTCAACGATTACAGCGTGGTGTTCCGCAAAATCCAGGCCGGCCGCGCCGAAGGCACCTTCGCGCCACCTACCATTCATCTGCTGAACCAGCGCCAGTTCGGCATGACCACCAAAATGCGCGCCATCACCGTGGCGGAATCGCCGCGCACCATGGTCGGCCTGTACGTGTCGAAAAAAGTGCCGCCGGAAGTGGTGCAGCGCTATGCAGACGCGATGCGCTCCATCGTGGCCGACGGCACCATGCAGAAATTCTACGAGCACCATCTCGGCGCCGAGGTCACGCACCGCCTGTTCCACGACGGCACACGGGAAATCCTCGACGCGCTGCCGCCGCCACGCTAGCGCGGCTTGACTGCGGCCACCACCAGCACCGCGCCGGCCAGCAGGCTGGCGGCGATCAGATAAATGCCGCTGGCGGTACTGCTGGTGGCGTCACGGATCGCCCCCACCAGATACGGCGCGACGAAACCGGCCAGGTTGCCGATCGAGTTGATCATCGCGATGCCGGCCGCCGCCGCCGCGCCGCCCAGCATGGCGGTCGGCAAGCTCCAGAAGATCGGAAAGGTAGTGAGGATGCCGGCGGTGGCCACGCTCAGCGCCGCCAGCGCGATCGCGGTGTGGTCGCTGTAGAGGGTGGCCACCACCAGGCCCAGCGCGCCGGCCAGCGCGGCCACGGCAGTATGCCAGCGGCGCTCGCCGCTGCGGTCCGAGTGACGCGCCGCCAGCACCATGACTACCGCCGCCACAAAATAAGGCACGGCCGACAGCAAGCCGATATCGAAGACGTCGGTCACGCCGCTGTTCTTGATCAGCTGCGGCAGCCAGAAGCTGACACCGTACAATCCCATCACGCACAGGAAGTACACCAGCGCCAGCAGCCACACCTTGCCGCTACGGAAGACCTGCGACAGCGACATGTGCTGATGCTGGCTGCGGTCGGCGGCAATTTCGCGCTCCAGCGCCTGCTTGTCCTCTTCGCCGAGCCAGCGCGCGGCGCGGATGCCGTCGTCCAGGTAAAACAAGGTGCAGATGCCGATGGCCACCGACGGCAGGCCTTCCAGCAGGAACAGCCATTGCCAGCCGTTCAAGCCGTGCACGCCTGCAAAGGTCTTCATGATCCAGCCGGACAGCGGACCGCCCACGACGCCGGCCACCGCCACGCCGCTCATGAACAGCGCCACCATGCGCGCGCGGCGCGGCGCCGGATACCAGTAGGTCAGGTACAGGATGATGCCGGGGAAGAAACCCGCCTCCGCCGCGCCCAGCAGGAAGCGCAACGCGTAGAAGGTGGTCACGCTGTTGGTGAACATTAGCGCCGACGAGATCAGTCCCCAGCTGATCATGATGCGGGCGATCCACAGCCGCGCGCCGGTGCGCGTCATCAACAGATTCGACGGCACCTCGAAAATAAAGTAGCCGATGAAGAAAATGCCGGCGCCGATGCCGTACACGGCATCGCTGAATTGCAGGTCGGCCTGCATCTGCAATTTGGCGAAGCCGACATTGACCCGGTCCAGGTAGGCGGCCACGAAGCACAGGAACAGGAAAGGCATCAGTCGCCAGCTCACGCGTCGGTAGAGGTTATCGAGGGTATCGTTCATGGATAGGAAAATACCAGGGAAAAACAATTTTCTAAATAATTTTCAAAACCCCTTGCAGAACCGAATCAGCCTCCTATAGAATACGGCCTCGTTCAGCAGTTGTAGCAGTTAAGTGACGCAACGCTGATAAGTTTTCTGGGTGCTTAGCTCAGTTGGTAGAGCGGCGCCCTTACAAGGCGTAGGTCGGGAGTTCGAGCCTCTCAGCACCCACCAGCAAAACTTATGCAGAACGAATGGAGTGGTAGTTCAGTTGGTTAGAATACCGGCCTGTCACGCCGGGGGTCGCGGGTTCGAGCCCCGTCCACTCCGCCAATATTCAGAAGAAGGCCCGATGTTCGCATCGGGCCTTTTTCATTTCCGCCTCAGTATTCCGATGTATGCTGGTTGGCAATGAAAATCCCCTACCTCCGCTTTCGCCTCCGACTGGCCCGCCATGCGCTGCTGCAGTTTGCGGTCAGCCTGCGCAGTTCGCTGGAATATATTCTGCTGGGCTTCGCGCCGGTGATCTTTGGCTTGTTCGCCTGCGTCGCCTTGCCGGGCTTGTTTGCCGCCACCCAGCCGTTGCCGCAGGCACTGGGGCTGTTGGCAGGCCAGGTCTTGCTGGCCAGCGCACCGGTATGGCTGCTGCGCAAGCGCCTGCATCCGGCAGCCGTGCTGCTGTGGAGCAGGCCCTTGCCTGTGCCGGCCCGCGTCCGCTGGCTGGCCGATGCGGCGGTGGCCGCGATGATCGTCGGTCCTATGAGCATCGCTTACCTGATCTCCTGCGCCATCTGGCTGTATCAGTGGCCGGACTGGCTGAGTCCCGTCGCACCGCAAGCGCTGCTGCTGACGGCAGCCTCGCTGCTGCTGGCCTGGCTGCTGTCCACACTCACGCTGGCCCACCGCGCCCACATGCCCGCCGCCCGTCCGCCTGGCCGCAAGCGTCCCGCACCCACCGCCTACTTCCCATCGCGTGCCGGCGGCCGCGCCACCTTGGCTTGTTTCTGGAAACAGCTATTCTGGCTCCCCTTCTGGCGCGCGGAAAACGTAGTCGGCATCCAGCAAACCGTGCTGCTGGCCGGCGCCATCGCCAGCATCGGCGTATGGCTGTGGCATCCGCCGCTGGTCCCGCCGGCGCTGTGGGGCGCCTGCGCCGCGCTGACCAGCATGCTGCTGACCGATCGCGGCGACAAAGCCGTCGCCGAACAAATCGCCCTGCTGCGCCCCGTCGCCGCCGGCTGGCCGCTCAACACGGGACGCCTGTACCGCCTGGCCACGCTGTTCACGCTGCTGCCCGCCGCCAGCGTGCTGGCCTGGTTCGCCGCGCTGACGCTGGGGCGCAATGCTGAAGGCTATAGCCACACCGTCGCCATCGTCTGGCTGTGCTTCGCCGCTATCGCGCAAATCGCCGTGGTGGCACTGCGGCGCCTGAGCACGCGCGGCCGCGTCGGCCTGGTAATCGGCGCCATCATCATCCTGACCGCCATTGGAAGCGAACTATGGAATTAAGAATCGAACAGCTGACCTTCGAATACTCCAGCCACCCGCTGTTTCAGCAATTCAGCCTGACGCTGGGCGCTGGCATCACCTGGCTGCGCGGCGAAAACGGCGCCGGCAAGACCACGCTGCTGAAACTGGCCGGCGGCGCGCTGACGCCGCACAGCGGCCGGATCTGGCTGGACGACATCGAACTGCACGCCCAGCCGCTGGCCTACCGCCTGCACTGCTATTACTGCGGCGGCGACACGCCGCAACTGCCATGGTTGACGGTGCAGGAAATCCTCGATATGCATGTCGGCCTCTATGCCGGCACCGATGTTGCGCTGCTGAACGCACAGCTGCAAGCCTTCCACCTGCTGCCGACGCTGGATCAGCCGGTCACCACGCTGTCGCTGGGCCAGCACAAGAAGATGCAACTGGCGCTGGCCCTGTCGCTGCCGGTGCGCCTATTGCTGATCGACGAGCCCTTCAACGGACTCGATGTGGATGCCGTAGCCTACCTGCGCCAGCAGCTATCCACGCCGGAGCGCCTGGCCCGCCAGACCATCCTGCTGACCAGTCACCTCGACCCGCAACTGCCGCTGACGCAAACCGTGCAGCTTTAAGCCGCGATCTTGCGCAACGCTGCGCTCAATCGGTCCACCTCCGCTTCCGAGGTAAAGACCGACGGCGTCGCGCGCACGCAAGCGCCAGCCGCCAGGCCGTCACGCTCCACGGTAAAGATGCCGTGCTCCGTCACCAACCGGCGCGCCAGTGCAACGTTATCCGCCATCGACGTCCGGCCGCGAAAGCGGAACGAAGCAATCGCACTGCTCAGGCGCGGATCGTCCGACGCCAGCAGCTGAAGTCCCGGCACATCGCGCAGCGCATCCAGCCAGCGGTTACGCAAACGCGCCAGCCTTGCCTGTTTATACGCGACGCCTACCTGTTCATGCAGGTCGAGTGCCAGCGGCAAGGCCAGGTAAGCGGCAAAGTTGATGGTACCGGTGTGCACGCGCGTGCGGATATCGTCGCCATCCTTCTCGCCCAGATACGGATCGATATCCCGCACCCGGCCACGACGAATGTAGACCGCTCCCACACCGATCGGTGCGCCGATCCACTTGTGCAGGTTAATGCCGGCGAAATCCGTCTGCAGATCGGGGATGCGCATATCCAGCTGGCCGAAGCCATGCGCGGTATCGACGATGGTGTCGATGCCGCGCTCGCGCGCCATGCGGCTGATCTCCGCCACCGGCAGCACCATGCCGTTGCGGTGGTTGACGTGCGTCAGCAGCATCATCTTCAGCTTCGGATGGCGCGCCGTGGCCTGCGCATACGTATCGATCACCGCCTGATGGGTGAACGGCTCCGGCATCGCGATCGACACCACCTCCACGCCGCGCCGCTGCTTCAGCCAGTGCATGACGGTGAGCATATTGTCGTAGTCGATGTCCGCGCACAGCACCACATCGCCCGGCCGCAGCTGGTTGTAGCCGCTGAGCAGAATTTGCAGCGCCTCGGTGGCGCCGCGCGTGAACACGATCTCGTCCGGCGACACGCCCAGCGACTGCGCCGCGCGCCGCCGCGCCGCATGGTAGGCCGGCGGGAACTGCGTGCGGCCATAGAACGAGTTGCCGCGATTTACTTCCGCCACATGCTGCTCATATGCGGCCAGCACCGGGCGCGACATCGAACCCCAGAAGGCGTTGTCCAGCATGGTGACTTGATTGGTGATGTCGTACTGCGCCGCGACCTTGCCCCAATACGCCTCGTCCGCCGCCACCTGCTGCGGCGTGCCGGGCGGACGCACCGGCATGGCTGGCAGCGCGCCCGCCGCCAGCGCCACCGAGGGCGCCAGCGGCAGCAAGGCGCCGGCCTTCAGCCAGGCGCGCCGTTGCAAATCGGCTGCCCTCAAAACTTCACCGTGTATTCGAGATACAGGCTGCGGCCATCGGTATCGTACGGCGCGTTACGCGAGTAGATCAGGCCACGGCTGGCCTGGAACACCGCTTCGTCCGGATACTTGTTCAGCACATTGTCGACGCCGAAGCGCAGCGACTGCTTGTCACCCAGCTTGACGCTGGCCGCCAGGTCGAGGAAATTCATCGCGCCGAAACGCTGGAAGATGTCGCCGGTGGCATTGCCCGTGCTGTCGGTCCAGCCGCCGTAATAACGCACGCGCGCCAGCGCATTCCAGGCGCCCTGGTCGTAAGCGGCGCTGAAGGTGGCCTTCTGGCGCGGCAGACGCTCTTCAAACACCACGCGCTGGCTTTCGTTGGTGGCGATGCTGGACTTGCCGCCATCGATCTTGGTTTCGTTGTGGTTGTAGGCGAGCGTCAGGTTCAGTTTGCCCGCGCCCAGACGGCTCAGATAATTGCCCACCACGTCGATGCCCTTGGTGGTGGTGTCGAAGTCGTTGGTGAAGTAGCTGACCGAGGTGTAGCGCAGCGGGTTGGGCATGCCGGCCGGCACCGCGAACGAGGCCGAGGTGCTGAAACGGTCGCTCAGCCTGATGCGATAGGCATCGACCGAGCCGGACAGGCCCATGCTGCTCTTCCACGTCAGCCCCAGCGACAGGTTCTTCGATTTTTCCGGTTGCAGCGGCTTGGCGCCCAGCGCCACCGCCAGCGGGTCCTTGTTGGCCAGACGGCCGGTGGTGAACACCAGCAGCGTCTTGGTGTCCAGGCCCTGGCTGGTGCTGTTGGTGTTCAGCTGGCCCGGCGTTGGCGCGCGGAAGCCGGTCGAGTACGAACCACGCAGCGCGAAGTCCGGCGTCACCTCAAAGCGGCCGGACAGCTTGCCGTTGACGGTGTTGCCGAATTCGGAGAAGTCCTCATAGCGCACCGCCGCGCCGATCGACGCCTGCTTGCTCAGCGGGATTTCGATGTCGGCATAGGCCGCGTAGCTGTCCTGATCCCACTTGCCGGCCTGAATATCGCTGAAGCCCGGCGCGCCGTTGGAGTTGGCGTCCAGCCCGGCCGATGCGCCCGGCCCCACCGCATACGATGCCGGGTCGCCGGCCTTCACCGCATAGCTCTCGTTGCGGTACTCGGCGCCGAAAGCGACGTTGACCGGCTGCGACAGCCCGGCCACGTTCCACGCATAGGTGAAGTTGGCGTTGACCAGTTTTTCTTCCTGCGTCAGACGGCCGAGATTGAACGAGGTCGGGCTGTTCGGTCCCAGCGAGGCGTTGATCGAATTGTGCAGGCCGTAATCGATGGCGTTGCGGCCATACGAGGCGCTGACGTCCCAGCCCAGCGCGTCGTTGAACTGGCCGCGCAGGCCGGCCAGCAGCTGCATATCGTTCTGCTTGTTGGTGTACTGCGGGCTGAAACCGAGCGGGAAGATGCTGCGCACATCCCAGCCGGGGAACACGGTGGTCAGTTTGTAGACCGAGGTGCTGGTGTCCGGGTTGCGCCAGTTGAAGTCCGAGGTGCCGTCGCTGTGGGCGAACAGGCCGTAGCTGTAAGCCACCGTGTCGCCGCCCAGATCCCAGTTGGCATTGAAGCCGGCGCGCTGGCTCTCCAGCTCCGGTTGCCCCCAGCGTTGCACCGGGTTCGGCACCTTCAGTTCCGGATGCGCAGCCTGGAAGGCGATAGCGTCCGGACGCTGGCGCGTGCGCGAAGTCGGGTCGGACTGCGATGCCTCGGCGAACAGCATCACACGGGCGTTCTCGCCCAGCATGAAGCCATATTTGGCGCGCAGTTCGTTGGCCTTGCCGTCACCTTCGCTGTACTGGCCGTGCTGGGCGCTGATTTCGCCGCCCAGGCTGTCGTCGAGAATGATGTTGATGACGCCGGCAATCGCATCCGAGCCATATTGCGCCGAGGCGCCGTCACGCAGCACTTCGATACGCTTGATGGCGCTGGTGGGGATCTGCGCCAAGTCGGGCGCCTGGGCGCCGCGGGCGCCGAGCAGCGCGCTGCGGTGGAAGCGGCGGCCGTTGACCAGCACCAGCGTCTGGTCCGGCGACAGGCCGCGCAAAGTGGCCGGGCGGACGAATACCTGGCCGTCCGCCATCGGCAGACGCTGCACCACGTAGGATGGCACCAGCTGCGCCAGCACATCGTTCAGGTCGGACGATTCCACCGCGCCGATTTCTTCGCGGGTGAAGACATCCACCGGCGCCAGCGTGTCGAACTGGGTACGGTTGCTGGCGCGGGTGCCAGTGACGATCACCGACTGTTGCGCCTCGGCGCTCACCGCAGCTGCGGCAGTGGTGTTCTGGGCGTGGGCGCTGCTCATTAGCTGGCAGGCGCACAACAGCGCGACCGCGCTGGCGATTTGGCTACGTTTCATTTTCGCTACTCTTGTGTGGTTGTGGAAGTGGCGAGCGGTAGCTTACTGACTGAGTATTTCAAGGGTATGACCTTGCAAGTTACTCCGCCGCCGGGGATATGCGACAATCGGTGTTGTCGTCTTATTTATATTTTTCAGGAGCGCGGTTCAATGTTCGGCCTCTTCAAGTCCCCTGCACTATCCCCGCGCCTGCTGCGCTTGAAGGAATCGGCACTGTTCGCATCACTGACGCCGCTAGAACTGAAAATCGTTGACCGCCTGATGCACGAGCGCCGCTACCTGGCCGACGAAATCATCTTCGACGAAGGCGAGGAAGGCCAGGCTTTGTACCTGGTGATGTCGGGCCGCGTGATCATCAGCCGCGCGCATGGGGCCGGACGCGAAGTGGTGGCCGAGTTGTCGTCCGGCTCATTCTTCGGCGACCTGGCCTTGCTGGACAACTCGCCGCGCAACGCGCAGACACGCGCGCTGGACAACTGCGAGCTGGCGGTCTTCTTCCGCGCCGACTTCATGGGCTTGATGGAGACGGATCCGGTGATCGGCTACAAAATCTCGCTGGCCCTGGCGCGCCACATCGCGCAACGCCTGCGCGACTGGATGACCGGCAAGCCGCAGGTCGAGGCACTATGAACCTGATGCCGGCGCAACAACGCGGCGGGCCGGTGGTGTGGAGCGGCATCATCGCCGCCACCTGCCTGCTGCTGTATCTGCTGCAGCACACGCTGTTCCTGGCGGTGCCGTTTCTGCTGGGGATCGTGCTGTACTACATCCTGCAGCCGCCGATGCAGCGCCTGACGCGCACGGGCTTCAGCCTGAATGCGGCGACCATGCTGGTGGGGACCGTGTTCGTGCTGCTGGTGTCGCTGGCCGTCATGGCGGCGATCCTGTGGAAGTCCACGCCCACCGCTTCCTGGCAGGACATGCTGGGCATTTATCTGGCCGGCGGACTGGAGTTCATCCGGCATACGCTGGTGTCGCTGGAAGAGCAGTTCCCGATCCTGCGGCAGGTGCAGCTGGCCGACACCGTCAACCAGCGCATGAGCGAGTTCACCGGCGATTTCATTCAGTCGCACCTGACCGATATCCTGGTGTCGCTGGCGGCGTGGCTGCCGTCGCTGCTGCTGGCGCCATTCCTGACGTTCTTCTTCCTGCGCGACGGGCTGCGCTTTAAAAAATTCCTCGCGCGCGCGGTGCCGAATGCTTTCTTCGAGCGTACGCTGTGTTTGCTGCATGAGGTCGACCAGACCGCGCACCGCTACTTCCGCGGGCTGATACGGCTGACCATCATCGACACGGCGGTGCTGGCCTTGGGCCTGTGGGCGATCGGGGTCTCGTCGCCGCTGGTGCTGGGCCTGATCGCGGCGGTGCTGGCGTGGGTGCCGTATGTGGGTTCGATCGTCGGCTGCATGCTGGTGGTGATGGTGGCGTCGACCGATGCGCCGTCGAATCCGTCGGTGGCTTACCTGGCGATCGGCGTGTTCATCTGCGTGCGTCTGCTGGATGACTTCGTATTCATGCCGCTGACGCTGAGCCGCAGCCTGCACATCCATCCATTGATTACCGTGCTGATGATTTTCATCGGCGGCTCGGTGGCCGGCGTGGCCGGCTTGATGCTGGTACTGCCCTTGCTGGGCGTGGTGATGGTGATCGGCGAAACGCTGGGCCGCCTGATCACCGACCCGCGCCTGCGTGCGCGCCACCGCAACGCCATCGCCCTGCGCACCAGGCAAGCCAGCCACGACCTGGCCTGCTAGACCTGTATCAAACGTACGCCGCCCCCTGCGGCGTACACTGGCCAGACGTTCATCAGGAGGCCATCATGAAATTCAGAAAACTTACGTCAGAGGATATACGCAAAATTTGCAAGCAGGTGGATAAAGACATGTGCGATAGACGCGCAGGAAAACCGCGACGAAAACGTTTTTTTGACGATTGGCCAAGCGCGCAGTTTACCAGAGAGGAAATCCGCATGGCCTTAGATGCAGCCTGGGAAAAAGCATTCCCATCCAAGTGAGCAGCCATCGTGCCTGCCATGTACCAGTTGCTTGCACGAGAGTGTGACAGTGAAGCACTCGCGATCTTTGCCTATGCTGTTTACAAGCGCCACAAGGCTGAGTTCCTCCGTGCCATGTTAGAAAAGACTGGTATGCAAGCAACAGCTGAGCAACTAGAAACGTTTTATCTTTCCGCTTGTACGTCTTCCATGTGCGATATGTACATTCAGCAAGCCGAGCTACTAATGGCCGATTTAGTGGGCAATACTCTGGACCTTCGGGAGTGCGAACTGGAACGAGATTTCCTGACAACTAAGATTGGGCAGCAGTTGCAGGGTATTCAGACTAATCAGCAAGAGCGGCGGACTTGGAAAGGCTGGGCGGCCGAGGTCAGCGGCAATCTGGCGGTGAATTTTGTGACGATACTGGTGATTGCTGCGCTACTGTTCGGCTTTAGGGAACTGGATCAGCTGGTTGGCGAGTTTGGGCGGGATTCGGGGGTGCTGCAGAAATGAAAACGCGTATGGCAATGCGACGAGCTTGAGCGTCGCATGCACACACGCGGTTTGTTGATTACGCAGTCAGCGCTTGCTTCTCTGCCGACTCTTCCACCACTTCCGTATCGTCCGAACGGATCAGGTGATCGAAGGCCGACAGCGCGGCTTTGGCGCCTTCGCCGGTGGCGATGATGATCTGCTTGTACGGCACGGTGGTGACGTCGCCGGCGGCGAACACGCCCGGCAGCGAGGTCTGGCCACGCGCATCGACTTCGATCTCGCCGTGACGCGACAGCGCAACCGTGCCTTTCAGCCACTCGGTGTTCGGCACCAGGCCGATCTGCACGAACACGCCTTCCAGTTCCACCTTGTGCGACACATTGGTGTTGCGGTCGGTGTAGCTCAGCGCATTGACGATCTTGCCGTCGCCGTGAATCTCGGTGGTTTGCGCCGAGGTGATCACAGTAACGTTGGCCAGGCTGCGCAGCTTGCGTTGCAGCACCGCGTCAGCGCGCAGTTCAGCGCCGAACTCGATCAGCGTCACATGCTTGACCAGGCCGGCCAGGTCGATCGCCGCTTCCACACCCGAGTTGCCGCCACCGATCACCGACACGCGCTTGCCCTTGAACAGCGGGCCGTCGCAGTGCGGGCAGTACGCCACGCCGTGGTTGCGGTATTCCTTCTCGCCCGGCACGTTGATCTCGCGCCAGCGGGCGCCGGTCGCCAGTATCACCGACTTGGCTTTCAGCACCGCGCCGGAAGCAGTATGCACCTCGGTCACTTTGCCTACCTGCACCAGCTTGCTGGCGCGCTGGGTGTTCATGATGTCGACGTCGTATTCCTTGACGTGCTGTTCCAGCGCGATGGCGAACTTCGGTCCCTCGGTCTCTTTGACCGAAATGAAATTCTCGATCGCCAGCGTGTCCAGCACCTGGCCACCGAAACGCTCCGCTACCACGCCGGTGCGGATGCCTTTGCGGGCCGCATAGATCGCTGCCGCCGCGCCGGCAGGGCCACCGCCGACCACCAGCACATCGAACACGTCTTTCTTGCTCATCTCGGCCGCCTGGCGGACGCCGGCGTTGGTGTCCAGCTTGGCGAGGATTTCCTCGACCGAGGTACGGCCCTGGCCGAAGTGCTGGCCGTTCAGGAACATCATCGGCACCGCCAGGATCTGGCGCTCTTCGACTTCCTTGACGAACAGGCCGCCGTCGATGGTGGTGACCTTGATGCGTGGATTAATCACCGACATGGCGTTCAGCGCCTGCACCACGTCCGGGCAGTTATGGCAGGTCAGCGACATGAAGGTTTCGAATTCGTAATCGCCATCCAGGTTGCGGATTTGTTCGATGACGGCTTCGTCGAATTTGATGGTGTGGCCGCCGACTTGCAGCAGTGCCAGCACCAGCGAGGTGAATTCGTGGCCCATCGGAATGGCGGCGAAACGCACGCCAATCGCCGAACCGGCACGGTTGATGCTGAACGATGGGGTACGCACGCCTGCCTCGGTGCGCTCGACCAGCGAAATCTTGTCGCTCAACTCGCTGATTTCGAGGAGCAGTTCTTTCATTTCGCGGGCTTTGGCGCTGTCATCGAGAGAAGCGACCAGCTCCAGTGGGTGGACCACTTTTTCCAGGTAGGCTTTCAGCTGGGTTTTGAGGGTTGCGTCTAACATGGTTCTCTTCCTTTACAAATATTTAGGCGTATGCCGGGCCGGACGCCCGGTCCGGCATCGCGGTAACTACTTGTTTGCTGCTTTCGCGTTCAAACCTGAGTCAAGATTTAGATCTTGCCAACCAGGTCCAGCGATGGGGTCAGGGTAGCTGCGCCTTCGGTCCATTTGGCTGGGCAGACTTGGCCTGGGTGTTCGGCAACGTATTTAGCTGCTTTAACTTTGCGCAGCAGTTCCGATGCGTCGCGGCCGATGCCGTTGTCATGCACTTCCAGCACTTTGATGAAGCCTTCCGGATTGATGACGAAGGTGCCGCGCAGTGCCAGACCTTCTTCTTCGATCATGACTTCGAAGTTACGCGACAGTTTGCCGGTTGGGTCGCCGATCAGCGGGTAGTTCACTTTCTTGATCGCGTCCGAGGTGTCGTGCCATGCTTTGTGTGCGAAGTGGGTGTCGGTCGACACGCCGTACACGTCCACGCCCAGCTTGGCGAATTCAGGTTGGAAATCGGCCAGATCTTCCAGTTCGGTTGGGCACACGAAGGTGAAGTCGGCTGGGTAGAACATCAGAACGGACCACTTGCCTTTCAACGACTCGTCGCTAACGTCGATGAATTTGCCGTCTACGTAAGCGGTGGCATTGAATGGCTTGATTTGGGTATTGATCAGGGACATTGTGGTTTCCTCATTGGGTTGTGAATCATTGAGACGCCAGTTTAAGGGTTTTTACCCTATTTGCAAAATTGATTGTTCCAATAGTTTCAATTGGCTTTGACTATCGACGCTGCAATCGGCATAGCATTATCGCGCAGGAAGGCATCGAACTGCTGCGCCGGCATCGGCTTGGCAAACAGATAGCCTTGACCGTAGTCGCAGCCGGCCGCCGCCAGCAGGTCGCGTTGCTCCGGCGTCTCCACGCCCTCGGCGATCACTTTCAGGTCCAGCTTGTGCGCCATGACGATGATGGCCTCGGACAAGGCCATGTCGCTGGAATCCGGCGCCAGGTTGCGGGTGAAGGAGCGGTCGATCTTCAGGTAATCGATGTCGAACTTCTTCAGGTAGGACAGCGACGAATAGCCGGTGCCGAAGTCGTCCAGCGCCACCTGGATGCCGGCGTCACGCAGCTGCAGCAGGCGGTTGCTGACGGCGCTGCTGGCGTCCAGCAGCAAGCCCTCGGTGATTTCCACCACCAGCGATTGGCCGGGCAGCGCCAGCGATTGCAGATGTTGCAGCCATCCCTGGTAGGAGCTGCCCTCGCGCTGGAATTCCAGCGGCGACTGGTTCAGGCTGACCTGGAACTCCGCATAACATTCCTGCCGCCAGCGCTGTACCCAGCGCGCCGCCTCGCGGAACACCCACTCGCCGATATCGATGATCAGCCCGCTCGATTCGGCCAGCGGGATGAACTCCAGCGGGCTGACCAGGCCGCGCTGTGGATGGTTCCAGCGGATCAGCGCCTCGGCCTTGTGGATGGCACCGCTGGCCAGGTGGACGATGGGCTGGAAATACAGCTCGAACTGCTGGCCTTTGAGCGCGCCGCGCAGGTCGTTGGTCAGGCGCATGCGGTTCAGCGCCGCCACCTGCAGGGTCGGCGTGAAATAGCTGTAGCGGTTGCGGCCGGCGCCCTTGGCGGCATACATCGCCTGATCGGCGTGCTTCAGCAGGTCGTCAATGTCGAGCGCGTCATCCGGGTACAGCGTGATGCCGATGCTGGCCGAGACGAACGCCTGTTCCTGGTCCAGTTCGAATGGCAGCAGCAGGCGGTTAAGGATGGCCTGGGCGATGCGCTCCACATGGTCCGGCGCATCCAGCTCGGTGAGGATGACGGTGAACTCGTCGCCGCCCAGCCGCGCCACCGTGTCCGACTTGCGCACACAGGCGCCGATGCGGCGCGCGGCCTCGATCAGCAACACGTCGCCCTGCTGGTGGCCGAGCGTGTCGTTGACTTCCTTGAAGTGGTCGAGGTCGATGAACAGCACGGCGATGCGCGACTTGTCGCGCTGGCTCTTCAGCATGTCGTGCGCCAGCCGGTCGAGGAACATGCGGCGGTTGGGCAGCTGCGTCAGCGTGTCGACATTGGCCTGCTGCCAGATCAGCTGCTCGCTGAGCTTTTTGGCGGTGACGTCTTCGATCATGCACAGATGGTGCGGATGGCTGCCGGCCTCGGCCTCGATGGCGTTGACCGAGACATCGATCCACGTCACGCCGCCGTCCGGCCGGAACAGCCGGCTCAGCGCCTTGAAGCTGCTGATCTGCTGCGTGGTCAGCAGCGCCATCTGCGCCTTGATCTGCGCGATGTCGTCCGGATGGCCAACATCCAGCCAGCGCAGCGCCCGCAACTCGTGCTGGGTACGCCCCAGAATCTCCTGGTAGCGCGCATTGATGTCGCGGTATTCGTAGGTGACCGAATCGATCAGCGCGATGCCCAGCGGCGACGCCTCGAACATGGTGCGGAAGCGCTGTTCGCCGGTGCGGATCGCTTCCAGCGCGCGCTTGCGCTCGCGCGCCAGCCGGCTGAAGTGGATGGCCACGCCCAGCATCAGCAGCAGCGCGACGCCGGCCAGGGTGCGATACAGCCACAGCATGTTGGGGCGGCTGGTGTCGATCTGGTACATGAAGCCGTCGAAACGCGCATTCTTGGGCAGCATGCCCAGGCCGGCGTAGACATCGGCGATGTGGCGCCAGCGGTCCGGGTTCATGTAGCCGATTTCCACCAGCACCGGCTGCACCAGCGGCACCATCTGCCGCGCCTCGTACAACAGGTGCTGACGGTCGGCGCGGCGCGAGTACTTGCTGAGGATGAGGTCGGCCATCTCTTCCTGGTGGCTCATCGCCCACTGCCAGCCGCGCATGCTGGCGGCGCGGAAGGCGCGCACCCGCGCCGGATGGTTGGCCAGTTCCTGTTCGCTGGTGAACAGATTGTCGCCATAGAAATCGATGCCGACCGCGCGCGGGCTGTAGATATCGTAAGGGAAGCCCAGCCGGTCGAAGGTATCCGGCTCGTTGGTGGTGTAGATCGCCATCGCGTCCACCTTGCCGTTGATCAGGTCTTCCGGATTGAAGCTGTGCTCGACGCGCTGGAAGCTGCTGGGCGGTACGCCCTCCTTGGTCAGATAGGCCAGCAATTCGTCAGCGTTGCCGAGGTCGTCGGTCAGCAAGCCGATCATGGCGCGCTTGCCGATCAGGCGGCGGATATCGGGATCGCCGCCGGTCTGGCGCATCGCCAGCGCATACGGCGAATGCTGGAAGATCACGCCCAGCACCACCACCGGCTTGCCGGCCATGCGCGCCAGCAGCAGGCTGCTGCTGCCAGTGCCGTACTCGGCCTTGCCGGCGATGACGTCGCGCTCCGGCGCGTTGCCGTCCGGGCCTTCGAGGATGCGTACTTCCAGCCCGGCTTCCTTGTAGTAACCCAGCTCCTGCGCGGCGTAGTAGCCGGCGAACTGGAACTGGTGCGCATGCTTGAGCTGCAGCGTGACTTTTTCCAGCGCCATGGCCGGCGCCGTCAGCATACAGGCTGCTGCAACGCACAATCGGGTAAGGACGCGATGAGCAAAGAGCACGGATATCCCAGGACGATAAGCACTGGTACTAGTGTACAACGGACGGCCGGGCTTGCGCCCGCCGTCCGTTGTAGTGACGCATGTGCTGCTTAGTACGAAATATTCAGCGGCACCGACGAGGTGGAGTTGCCGCCGTTGCCCAACTGGCCTTCGGTGTTACGGCCCCAGGTCCACAGCGAGCTGTCGGCGCGCTGCGCGGCGCTGTGGTAGGCGCCCGCCGCGACATATTTCCACACATTCAGGTTGCCGACCTGGGCCGGAACCTGGGTATCGTTGGTGCTGTTGCTCAGCTGCCCTTCGTTGTTCGAACCCCAGGCCCACAGCGTGCCGTTGTTGCGCACGCCGACGCTGTGCGCCACGCCGCCGGCCACGCGCGCCCAGTCGGTGGCGGTGCCGATCTGCACCGGCGCGGTTTGCGTGGAGTTCGAGCCATTGCCGACCTGACCAGTGTCGTTCTTGCCCCAGCCCCACAGCGTGCCCGCATTGCGGATTGCCAGCGAGTGCTCGCTGCCAGCCGCGACATATGACCACAACGCCGTACCGATCTGGACCGGCGCGGTCACATTGCCGCCAGCGCTGCTACCGTTGCCCAGCTGCCCGTTAGTGTTGTCGCCCCACGCCCACAGCGTCTGATCGCCCTTGATCGCCAGGGTATGGGCGTCGCCGGCGGCCACGCTCAGCCAGTTATCGGTGGCCGTGCCAACCTGGCGTGGCCGGAAGCCGTCGGTTGCGGTGCCGGTGATGCCCAGCTGGCCATTGGCATTGCTGCCCCAGACCCACATGGTGCTGCTCGACGTGGTGCCGGTGGTGGTGGTCTGCAAGGCCACCACGTGCGCCTTGCCGGCCGCCACATAGCTCCAGTTCTTGGCAGTGCCAACCTGCACCGGCACCAGGCGATCGATCTGAGTACCGTCGCCCAATTGGCCGAACAGGTTGTAGCCCCATGCCCACAGCGTGCCGTCGGTACGGATCGCCACCGCGAAGCGGTCGCCCACCGCCACCTGTTTCCACGCGGTGCTGTTGCCGGAGACCACGGTCGGCACATTGCGGTCGAAGCTGGTGCCGTCGCCGAGCTGGCCCCGAATGTTCGAACCCCAGCTATACAGCTTGCCGTCCGCCTTCAGGCCGATGGTCTGGTTGCCGCCGGCGGCAAACTGCACCCATGGCGTCACCACGGTGATGTCGATCGAACCGGAAATATTGTCGGCGCTGGAGGTCGCGGTGATGGTTTCCTTGCCGGCCCCCTTGGCCGTGACGATGCCGGTACTGGCCACCTGGGCAATGGTGGCGGTGCCGGATTTGGTGGTCCAGGTCAGGCCGGTCATGACCTTGGTGCTGCCATCCGAATAGGTGCCGGTGGCGGTCAGCGGCAGCGTGGTGTTGATGATGATGGTGGTCGACTGCGAAGCCGGCGCCGTCAGCGCGATGCTGCGCAGCGTCGGCGTGGTGGTCGAGCCGCCGCCGCTGTTGTTATTGCTGCCGCCACCGCCGCCACCGCATGCCGCCAACACAGCGAACAGCGGCACCAGCAACAGGGAAGAGAATTTGAAGTTTTTCATGATCATCCAGTACACAGAATAAAGTCTGCGGAACAAACAGTGTAGCTCGCCAATGTGACCGCACATCCCACGAGCAGCGCTGAAATAGCCGTCTTATTAGCCAATACGGCTATTTAACAACATTTCCTCTGAGAACGAACGAAAAAAAAGCACCCCGAAGGGTGCTCTCTGGCTTTACGGTCAATCTTACTTTCTGCCACGCGGGGCAGCGGCAGCGGGACGGCCCGGATTGCCGCCTTTGACCGGCGCTGGCGGCGCCTTCTTGACCTTGATGGTGTCCAGAATCGACGGCTTGGCCTTGGTCTCGACCGACTGGCGCGCGGTCAGCGAGCCGGTCAGCGCATTCGGCTTGCCACGGCTGCCGACGACCGGTGCGCCGCGTCCGGCGGCGCCACGCTTGCCTTCGCCCGGCGCCATCATCGGCATCGCGCGCTTGCCTTGCGAGGCCTTGAAGTTCTCTTCGCCCACCACGTACGGCGGGATCAGATGACGTTCACCGGTGCCGATCAGATCGGCGCGGCCCATGCGGCGCAGCGCATCGCGCAGGATCGGCCAGTTCTTCGGGTCGTAGTAACGCAGGAAAGCCTTCTGCGCCTGGCGCTGCTTCAGCGTACGCGGCGTGAACACTTCCTCCGAATCCTCGGTGACCTTGTGCAGCGGATTGCGGCGCGAGTGGTACATGGCGCTGGCCATGGCCATCGGCGTCGGCATGAAGGTCTGCACCTGGTCGAGGCGGAAGTTGTTCTTCTTCAGCCACAGCGCCAGGCTCAGCATATCCTCATCAGTGGCGCCCGGGTGGGCGGCGATGAAGTACGGAATCAGATACTGCTTCTTGCCCGCTTCCAGCGAATACTTCTCGAACAGCGCCTTGAACTCGTCGTAAGCGCCGATACCCGGCTTCATCATCTTGTTCAGCACATTGGTTTCGGTGTGCTCGGGCGCGATTTTCAGCAGGCCGCCAACGTGGTGGGTCACCAGTTCCTTGACGTACTCGGGCGAACGTACCGCCAGATCGTAGCGCAGGCCGGACTGGATCAGGATCTTCTTGATGCCTGGGATTTCACGGGCGCGGCGATACAGCTTGATCAGCGGATTGTGATTGGTGCCAAGGTTGACGCAGATCGACGGATACACGCACGACAGGCGACGGCAGGTGGTCTCGATTTCCTTGTCCTTGCACGACAGCCGGTACATATTCGCGGTCGGGCCGCCGAGGTCGGAAATGATGCCGGTGAAGCCCTTGGTCTTGTCGCGGATGTGCTCGATCTCGCGCAGGATCGACGGTTCCGAACGGCTCTGAATGATGCGGCCTTCGTGCTCGGTAATCGAGCAGAAGGTGCAGCCGCCGAAACAGCCGCGCATGATGTTGACCGAAAAACGGATCATTTCCCACGCCGGGATATTGGCATTGCCATAGCTCGGGTGCGGACCGCGCGCGTAATTCATGTCGTAGACGTTGTCCATCTCGTCCATCTGCAGCGGCAGCGGCGGCGGGTTCATCCACACATCGCGGTCGCCATGGCCTTGCACCAGCGCGCGCGCATTGCCCGGATTCGATTCCAGGTGGAACACGCGCGAAGCGTGCGCGTACATGATCGGGTCGTTGGACACGGTTTCGAACGACGGCAGGCGCACCACGGTCTTGTGGTGCTTTTCCAGTTCCATGGCGCGGCGTTCTTCGCGGCTCATGATGCGGATCGGCTTGTACTCCGACGGTGCCGGCGGCGGTGGTGGTGGCGCCGGTTCGGCGGCGGCCTTGGTCGGTTCGACCATGGCCGGGTTGCTCTCTTCGGCCGGCTTGGCGTCGGGATCGCTGTTGGTGGCGCAGGTCGGCGAGTTCGGCTCGACCATCAGGTACGGGTCGATGTGCTTGTCCACCTTGCCCGGCGTATCGACGCGGGTGCTGTTGTGCACGCCCCATTCCTCGCCCGGCATCCAGCCAGCCGGCACCAGGAACGAAGTGCCGCGCAGGTCGCGGATATTCTTGATGTTTTCGCCGTCGGCCATGCGGCGGGTCAGGTCGACCAGCGCGCGCTCGGCGTTACCGAAGATCAGCATGTCGGCCTTGGACTCGAACAGCACCGAGCGGCGCACCTTGTCCGACCAGTAATCGTAGTGGGCGATGCGGCGCAGCGAGGCTTCAATCGAGCCGATCACCACCGGAATGCCCGGATAGGCTTCGCGGCAACGCTGAGCGTAGACGGTGACAGCGCGGTCGGGACGCTTGTTCGGCTCGCCGTTCGGCGTGTAGGCGTCGTCCGAGCGCGGCTTGCGGTCGGCGGTGTAGCGGTTGACCATCGAGTCCATATTGCCGGCGGTCACGCCGTAGTACAGGCGCGGCTTGCCGAGTGCGCGGAAAGCGTCGGCCGACTGCCAGTCCGGCTGGGCGATGATGCCGACGCGATAGCCTTGCGCTTCCAGCAGACGGCCGACCAGCGCCATGCCGAAGCTCGGGTGGTCGATGTAGGCGTCGCCGGTCACCAGGATGACATCGCACTCTTCCCAGCCGAGCACATCCATCTCTTGACGGGACATCGGCAGGAAAGGCGCAACAGGAGCGCGGGCAGACCGCTTCGGGACGGCCGCAAATAAATTGGTTGGGGGGTTCATGGGGCGGTATTGTACCGGAATTGCCCCCACTCCGCTCATGGGTGTTTGAAAAATTTCTTTTACTTTTCAAACACTTAGAAACAATGTCAAATTCCCATGTTTGACAGAATCGTACCCAGTTCGCGCAAGCCCGATTCCAGCTTCGGATGCTTGACGGCGAACTTGGCCGACAGCTCCTGGCTGCGCTCGGCCAAACCGTAGGTGGTGGTCTCGCCCGGCGCCGGCTCGCGGCCGCGCTCCAGCAGCGTGGAGATATCGCCATTCAGCTGCTGCAACAGTTCCAGCAACTCCTCATCGACCGGACCGGCATCGGCCAGGTGGACGTGCAGGTTTTTGAGCGAGGCTTTCAGATTGCTGTCCATAGTCATTCCCCAGTTTTAAAAATCGGTGGCCAGATACAGTTGTTCGACCTGTGTCCGGGCCCACGGCGTTTTGCGCAGGAACTTCAAGCTGGACTTGATGCTCGGATCGCTGCGGAAGCAGTTGATGTCGATCCGCTGGGCCAGTTGCTCCCAGCCATAATAGTCTTGCAGACGGGTCACAATCGCTTCCAGCGTCACGCCGTGCAGTTGGTTGTTCATAGCTTACTCAGATTAATCGGCGGGCCGGTTGGCGCCGCATGAACCATTCTACACACATCAAGCCGGAAACCAGTGTGAGACTTAACGCAAGCTTATGATTTGAGCAAGATCAGTATCGCGCCACAGGCCGGGGATTACATTAACCTTTTGATTCCCAGGAGAAAGCGATGCTGCGCGCAGTGATCTGCAAGGGCGACCCCACCTCGCACGGCGGCAAAGTCCTCGAAGGCAACGAACTGGTCACGACCAACGGCCGCGCGGTAGCGCAGAAGGGCCACATGACGGTCTGCCCGCAATGCAAGGGCCAGTTTCCAATTACCGAAGGGCTGGACTTCCACACCTACGCCGGCATCGGCACCGCAGTGGACGGCATGAAAACCGCCTGCGGCGCCAAGCTGATCGCCACCCAGCAGCAGATGCTGATTGATGACGCTGGCGGTGGCGAGAACGCAGCCGCCAGCCCGCTGGGCGTCGCGTCGCCTGACGAGCAGCGCGGCAAATACAGCGGCGCCTTCCGCGCCGTGGATGAACACAGCGGCGAATCAGTCGCCGGCCTACCCTACCGCATCGAACTGCCAGACGGCCGCACGGTGCGCGGCGTCACCGACAAAGACGGCCTCACCAGCCACGTCAGCAGCGACACCCCCGACACGGTCAAGCTCTACTGGGAAGCGGAGGCCAGCGATGAGTGACGCCGTCTCCACCTCCAAGCTCGACGCTAGTGCCACCGTCACGGCCATCGCGGTACGCGCCCAGTGCAAAGTAATCTACGAGTTCGACACTTCGGCAACTAATAAGGATCTGGCCATACCTTACGTGATCATCATCAACGGTAAAGTCCAGACACCTGATAAGCCCCGCCGACTCAGCCGTGAAAACCGCAAGATTATTGCCACTGTGGACACTGGCAGCAAAGTCGCGCTCTACCTCAATAGCGACGTCCACCCAAATCACCGTTGTAACCCAGTCTACGCTGTAACAGCCGACGATCATGATATCTCGGTAAAGATTACAGAGCAAAAAGGGAATGATGAATTTGTCCAACCAATAGTTAAACTAGAAACGATTCGCCGTGGTGACAAACCAGGTGACGCGGCTATGAAATTTTATACGGCTAAGCTGACCGGAGATATATGGATGACGATCTCACATCGGTATACGGCAATAGAAGTCGACTCTCTACTGAGCTCAAATACAGACCCTATTATTCGAAAAGCGGTTCGGAGCATCTATCAGGGCCTAGGCGTGCCAAAGCTAGATATTCCATTGGATAAAGGCAGTGGCGTCTTATACGTTAGTTTTATCAAACAAGACAATCCACACGCCAACATTAAAACCTGCTCTTTGCTTAATGATGTGCTACCTCGTACGCATCCTCATGCATTCGCAGCCCTATTAAGCGTCGCGCGAAAGCTCCAGCTCTATCACGTCCATGTCACCTCATGCTGGCGCCCCTCCCTAGGTTCGATCGCCCATCGTGCGGGTCTTGGTTTGGACGTCAACCTCATTTCTGATGCCACTCGAAAAGTAAAAATCAATCGAGCAGGCTTAAGAGAAGAAGGGCCATCAAATAATCCGAACGTAACAGACCGAGAAAAGGAACTACTCGAGATAGCTGATAAAAAAGGCGAGGAGGCGAAAAAGAACAAAACTGACCCTGTTGCGAAAAAAGAAGCAGGAGATGCCAAAGTCGTCTGGACGGATGAAGTAGGAAAGAACGAGCCGAAACTCATGCGTGAACTACGCGATAGTCTCGAAATGGATAGCGCAGTAGTTCAAATACTGGACCCTTGGTACATGGAATTTAATACAGCCCAACCCAATGCACGTGTGGCGAACGAACAAAAAACCAAAGACGAAAAATTTCATAATCACCACCTTCATATAACTATCAAGGAGCCGAGAATCTATGAATGAATACCGCACATTCCGGACGCTCGTGTTCTTAGGGCTATGCATAACCCACTCGTTTTCTGCCGCTGCCGATACTGCGTATCCATCACGCACTTGGTCCAACACGGCGTGGCAAATACGTTACCTGCTATTTGTCGACACCACAGCAGGCAGAGTCGAGAATTCCAAAGTGGCACGGCTTAATAACGCCGATGATGGAAAAGAGCGCGTTTATCTGGATGTAGATGAACTGCTGACAGCCAACAATATCCTGGTCACGGCAGGCGCACCTGCCATTTCAACCTCCCTGCTGCTGTTCGACGAAAACGGAGGTGTAGTCACAAACGACCGGGCGTTGCGAGGGCTAAGCGCCAGGCTTTCTAAACTGGGACACTTGGTCCTCATCAGAAAAGATGCGCCTCATGCAAAACCTTATAGCATGCTGTATTGGTCTCAAGGTATTCCGGGAAGTATTGAACCAAGCCCATGCACGTTAATAGATACTTATCGGTATGAGGGCGATTGGAAAAATGGGGAGTATCCCGGCGATTTCGGCTGCAGGGAATGGACAGCCCAATTGATGAACAAGGTGCGTCCCTATATTGACGTCACCACCTACACAGAAAATCGAAATTTCATAGGGCAGTTTGTCGGGTGGTCAAGATTTGAAGACGCACCTAAGCCAATTATAGGAATGAACGGCAAAACCTGGCTATGCCTGCACGAATGTCCCGCTGGCGAAAAGTCTGGCGTGATTGCAGACATCAAAGCGTGGACCGCCAAGCATCAATACCCAATGCCTGTCCGGCCCGCAATGCAACCGGAGTATCCAGACAAGGACTACTCCGAAGAGTACTGTGTGCAGTACTAAAAAAAGCGTCGCCGCTGGCGGCAACGCTTACCGGCGAATTACTTCTCGGTCAAACCACGGCGTTCCAGCAGCGGCTCGATCTTGGCGTCACGGCCGCGGAAGTTGCGGTACATTTCCATCGCGTCCATGGTGCCGCCTTTCGACAGCAGCATCTTGCGGAAATAGTCGCCGTTCTTGCGGGTCATGCCGCCGTTTTCGTTGAACCATTCGACCGCGTCAGCGTCCAGCTTCTCGGCCCACAGGTAGCCATAGTAGCCGGCCGAGTAGCCGCCAGCGAAGGTGTGCGAGAAGTAGGTGGTGCGGTAGCGCGGTGGCACCGGTGCGTAGTCGACACCGGCGTCCTTCAGCGCGGCGGCTTCAAAGCCCAGTACATCGGTCGGGATCTGCGCTACGCTCAGCTGGTGCCATTTCTGGTCCAGGATCGATGCCGCCAGGTACTCGGTGGTGCGGAAGCCTTCGTTGAACTTCTTCGAGGCGACCACTTTATCCAGCAGCTCTTTCGGAATCGGCGCGCCGGTCTGGTAGTGCTTGGCGTAGTTGGCCAGCACCACCGGATTGACCGACCACATTTCGTTGACCTGCGACGGGAACTCGACGTAGTCGCGCGGCACGCGGGTGCCGGCGAAGCGCGGATATTTCACGTTGGAGAACATGCCGTGCAGCGCGTGGCCGAATTCATGGAACAGCGTGCGCAGTTCGTCGAAGGTCAGCAGGGTCGGCTCGCCGTCGGCCGGCTTTGGAATGTTCAGGTGATTCGCCACCACCGGACGGGTGCCCATCAGCGACGATTGCGATACATAGGCGTTCATCCAGGCGCCGCCACGCTTGTTGGAGCGGGCGTAGAAGTCGGCGATGAAGATGGCCAGCTGCTTGCCGTCGGCATCGAACACGTCGAACACGCGCACGTCCGGGTTGTACACCGGCAGATCCTTGCGTTCCTTGAACGACAGGCCATACACCTGGTTGGCGGCGAAGAACACGCCGTTGGTCAGCACGCTGTTCAGTTCAAAGTACGGACGCAGTTCGTTCTGGTCGAAGTTGAAGCGCTCGGCCTTGACCTTGTCGCTGTAGAACGACCAGTCGTGCGCGGCCAGCTGGAAGCCGCCATTGGCCTTGTCGATCGTCTGCTGGATCTCGGCGCCTTCTTTTTTGGCGTTGTTGACGGCCGGCTTGGCCAGCTCGCCCAGCAGCTTGTTGACGGCGGTGGTGTCGTGCGCGGTCTGGTCTTCCAGCGAGTACGAGGCGAAGTTCGGATAGCCCATCAGCGCGGCCTTTTCGGCGCGCAGCTTGACGGTGTCCAGCACCACTTTGGTGTTGTCGAATTTGCCGCCATGGCTGCCGCGCGCCAGCGACAACGCCATCAGCTTCTCGCGTACGGCGCGGTTGGTCAGCACCGCCAGGTTGGCCTGGCCGGTGGTGTTCACCACCGGGATCAGGAACTTGCCTTGCAAGCCCTTGGCGGCGGCGGCTTTGGCGGCGGCGTCGATCGCCTTGTCCGACATGCCGGCCAGTTCTTGGCGGCTGTCGACAATCAGCGCCGAGGCGTTGGCTTCTTCCAGCACGTTCTGCGCGAAGGTGGTTTGCAGTTTCGCCAGTTCGCCGTTCATGGTCTTCAGCTTGGCCTTGTCGGCTTCCGACAGCTGCGCGCCGGCGCGCACGAAGTCGGTGTTGTAGCGTTCCAGCAGATACTTGGATTCGGCGTCCAGGTGCAGCTTGTCGCGCTTGTCGTACAGCGCCTTGATGCGGGCGTACAGCTTGCCGTTCAGGCGGATCGCGTCGTTGTGCGCGGCCAGTTTCGGCGACAGGTCGCGCTCCAGCGCCTTGAAGGTGTCGTTGGTGTTGGCGCCGGACAGGTTGCCGAACACGCTGGATACGCGCGACAACAGCTGGCCGGATTTCTCCATCGCCACGATGGTGTTGTCGAAGGTGGCGGCCTGCTTGTTATTGGCGATGGCTTCGATCTCCAGCTTCTGCTGACGCATGCCTTCCTCAAACGCCGGCGCGTAGTCTTCGTTCTTGATCTTGTCGAAGGCCGGATAGTTGAACGGCAGGGTGCTGACCTTGGCGAACGGATTCGACGGCGACAGCAGCGATGCCGGTTCCGCCGCATGCGCGACGTTGAAGACGGCAGCTACGCTGGCGGCGATGATGATGTTGGTGTGGTTCATGCAGTTATCCTTATAAACTATTTAGATCATTTGCCGTTCAGGCCACGGCGCTCCAGCAGCGGCTCGATCACGGGATCGCGGCCACGGAAGTTGCGGAACAGGTTCATGGCGTCGTCGGTGCCGCCGCGCGACAGCAGCTTGGCACGGAACCAGTCGCCGTTCTTGCGTTGCAGGCCGCCGTTTTCCTTGAACCATTCGACGGTGTCGGCATCCAGTTTCTCCGACCACAGGTAGGCGTAGTAGCCGGCCGAGTAGCCGCCGGAGAAGCTGTGCGAGAAATAGGTGGTGCGGTAGCGCGGCGGCACCGGCGCGAAGTCCACGCCCATGTCTTTCAGCGACTGCGCTTCAAAACCCAGCACGTCGGTCGGGATCTGCGCCGGGGTCAGCTGGTGCCAGCGCTGGTCCAGCAGCGAGGCGGACAGGTATTCGGTGGTCATGAAGCCCTGGTTGAATTTCTTCGACGCGATCACCTTGTCCAGCAGTTCCTTCGGCATCGGCGCGCCGGTCTTGTAATGCTTGGCGTAGTTGGACAGCACTTCCGGCCACACCGCCCACATCTCGTTGACCTGCGACGGATACTCGACGAAGTCGCGCGGTACGCTGGTGCCGGAGAAGCGCGGGTATTTCACGTTGGAGAACATGCCGTGCAGCGCGTGGCCGAATTCGTGGAAGGCGGTCTTCACTTCGTCATAGGTCAGCAGCGTCGGCTCGCCGGCCGGCGGCTTCGGAATGTTGAGGTGATTGGCCACCACCGAGTGGGTTCCCAGCAGCGACGATTGCGACACGTACTCGTTCATCCACGCGCCGCCCTGCTTGTTGGAGCGGGCATACATATCGGCCAGGAAGATGGCCAGCTGCTTGCCGTCGGCGTCGAACACGTCGAACACGCGCACGTCCGGGTTGTACACCGGCAGGTCCTTGCGCTCCTTGAAGCTCAGGCCATACAGCTTGTTGGCGGCGTAGAAGACGCCGTTGACCAGCACATTATCCAGCTCGAAGTAAGGCTTGAGCTGGTTCTCGTCGAAGGCGAAGCGCTGCGCGCGCACCTTGTCGGTGTAGTAGGCCCAGTCGGCGGCGCCGATCTGGAAGCCGCCCTTTTCCGCATCGACCACCGCTTGCAGGTCGGCCGCTTCTTTCTTCGCGTTGTTGACGGCCGGTTTGGCCAGCTCGCCCAGCAGCTTGTTGACCGATGCGGTGTCGTGCGCGGTCTGGTCTTCCAGCGAGTAGGCGGCGAAGTTGGCGTAGCCCAGCAGCGTGGCCTTCTCGGCGCGCGCCTTGGCGATCTTCAGCACCACCTCGCGGTTGTCGAACTCACCGCCATGGCTGCCGCGCGCCAGCGACAGCGCCATCAGCTTGTCGCGGGTGGCGCGGCTGGTCAGTTCCGCCAGCGGCGGCTGGCCCGAGGTGTTGACCACGGCGACGAAGAATTTGCCGTCCAGACCTTTGCCCTTGGCGGCTGCGGCAGCGGCGTCGATGGCGGCGTCGCTCATGCCGGCCAGGTCGGCGCGGTTGTCGACCACCAGGCCGGAGGCGTTGGTTTCCTTCAGCACGTTCTGGGTGAAGGTGGTTTGCAGCTTGGCGATGTCGCCGTTCAGCACTTTCAGCTTGGCCTTGTCGGCCGCCGACAGATTGGCGCCGGCGCGCACGAAGTCGGTGTGATAGCGTTCCAGCAGGTGCCTGGATTCGGCGTCCAGCTTCAGCGCGTCGCGCTTTTCATACAGCGACTTCACGCGCGCCCACAGTTTCGGGTTCAGGTAGATGGCGTCCGCATGCGCGGCCAGCTTGGGCGACATTTCGCTGTCGACTGCATCCAGCTTGTCGTTGGTGTTAGCGCCTTGCAGGTTGTAGAACACGGTTTGCACGCGGATCAGCAGCGCGCCGGTTTTTTCCATCGCCACGATGGTGTTGTCGAAGGTCGGCGCGGCCTTGCTGTTGGCGATGGCGTCGACTTCCTTCAGTTGCTGGCGCATGCCTTCATTGAACGCCGGGATGAAATGCTCGTCCTTGATCTTGTCGAACGCCGGATAGTGGAACGGCAGCGTGCTGACAGTCGCCAGCGGATTGCCGGCCAGGGTGGCGGCAGGAGCGGCCAGTACGGTTTGCGAAAACGCCACGCCCAAGGCGGCGGCAACGACAAGCATATGAGGTCGGGTCATGAAGATCTCTTTTCTCTTATGAACGGCAGGAAAAATGCTGAAATGCTCAAAAGTTCAGCACAGAAGCGTCAGATCATAGCAGCGCGACACGGCGGGGTCACTGGCAAAAAATGCTGCACTGCACTTGCTTGGAAACACGGGGCATTTTCCGAAGAATACCTTGTCTCTCCGAAAAATTCCGTGCAAATGGCGGGAAAAAGGCGATGCGCCAAAACTAGGCGCGGCGGCGCCCAGCGTGCTTCTCAATGCTTGCTCAATGTTTGAATTGCCGCTCGATACGGCGCTCCGGCAGGAACCACAGAACGGCGACCAGGCTGTAGATGGTGAACGAAATCCACACGTGCAGGAAGGCGGTAAAAATCGCCAGCAGATACAAGGCGACCGAAGCATAGCCCTTGCGCTCCTTGGCTAGCGCGATGGTGATGACGGCGTCGCTCGGGTTGCACACGATCAGCGCCTTCTCCAGCAAGGTGTAGGCGATGGCCGACATGAACAGGATCGCGCCGTACAGCGCCACCGTCAGCGGCGCGAAGTCGTTCTCGCCCATCCAGCCGGTGGTGAACGGCACCAGCGACAGCCAGAACAGCAGATGCAGATTGGCCCACAGCACGCGGCCATCGACCACCGAGGACGCGGTCAGCATGTGATGGTGGTTGTTCCAGAAAATGCCGACATACACAAAGCTCAGCACATAGCTGCAAAACACCGGCAGCACCGACTGCAGCGCCGCCAGATCTGCCCCGTGCGGCGCCTTCAGCTCCAGCACCATAATCGTAATGATGATCGCGATCACGCCATCGCTGAATGCTTCCAACCGGTTCTTGCCCATTGCTTGCTCCTCCTGTGAGCAGCACTGTAAGCGATCCATGCCATCTGCGCCTGATTCATTAGGGAGACTGGCGCGCTGTTGACTTTCCTTAAAATTGCCGCAGAAGAATATCCCTATGCTTTCTTCACGGAATTGTTCCGCGTTCCGCGACCGAAAACCATATTTTGAGGAGCTAACTCATGACATCCCTGTCCCAATCTGTAGCCGCACTGCTGGCCTTCTCCGCGCTGACTTGTTGCGCAGCCGGCGCCACCGATCTCGGCGTGCTCGCCAATTCGGCCGGCCTGGCGCTGAAGGCCGCCACCTTGAGCGACGGCGAGGTGGTCGATCTGGCGCGCAAATCCTGCGCCGCGCTCGACCAGTCGAACAAGATTGCCGCGCCGGGCAGCAAATACGCCAAACGCCTGGCGACCGCCCTGAAACCGCTGAAAATGAGCAAGTTCAACGGCAGGCCGCTCGATGCCAGGGTCTATCTGGTGAGCGATGTCAACGCATTCGCGATGGACAACGGCTGCATCCGTGTGTTCTCCGGCCTGATGGACATCATGAACGACGATGAGCTGCGCGCCGTGGTCGGCCACGAAATCGGCCACGTGGCCCTGGGCCATTCGAAAAAATCCATGCAAACCGCCTACTCCTTGCAGGCGGCGCGCAGCGCGGTGGGCACGGTCAGCGCCACTGCCGCAACGTTGAGCCAGTCCGAACTCGGCGACATGGGGCAAAAATTCATCGAGGCACAGTTCTCGCAATCGCAGGAAACCGATGCGGATGACCAGTCGTACAACCTGCTGTACAAGGAAAAGCTGTCGCGGGCCGGCCTGGTGACGCTGTTCCAGAAGCTGGCGACGCTGGAGGGGCCGGGGCATAACATGTTCAGCTCGCATCCATCGTCGCCGGACCGCGCGCAACGCATCCAGTCCCGCATTGACAAGGACCGCTAAGCCGCAGTGCTTGCCGAAGGGGCCAACATTACCAGTTCGATAGTTTGCGTTTTTGAATTGGACAAATTGCCAAATACGCCATATTCTGATTTTTTTAATTAAACATCGGAAATCATGCTGCGCCTTTTTGCTGCCCCTTTGATCGTTGCCGCCCTGTCGCCATCCATCGCCGCAGCCGCCGAGCCCGGCCGTACTGCAGCCGTCGCCAATTTCGCCAGTTGCGCCAAGCCGGAATGGCCCAAGGAAGCGCTGCGCAAGGAGCAGACCGGTAAGGTGGTGCTGGGCTTTTTGATCGGTGCCGATGGCGCCGTCAACGACGCCAAGGTGCTTACCTCCAGCGGCTATCCGCTGCTGGACGAAGCCGCCCGCGACGGCATCCGCAAATGCCGTTTCACACCCGCCACCGTCGACGGCGTGCCGCAGGAAGGCTGGCAGATGATGCAATACGTGTGGACGCTGGACCCAGTCCAACGCCCGCCCAGCCCGCACCTGGCCGCCGCCCTGAGCGGCGATCGCGACGCGCTGTTCGCGCTGGCCCAGGACTATGGCAAGGGCACGGCCGACGAAGTGGCCGACGTCAACCGCATGCTGCAGGCGCTGTCGGTCGGCACCGCCGCCGCGCAGTTTGAGCTGGCCACCCGCCTGTATCAGGGACGCAGCGCGCGCCTCAACCGCGCCGAGGCGCTAACCTGGTACAAGCTGTCCGCCGAGGGCGGTCATGCGCCGGCGCAGGAGCGCATCGGCGCCTTCCTCGACTACGGCACCATGGGCATGCAACGCGACAGCAAGTCGGCAATGGCGTGGTACCTGAAAGCCGCAGCGCAAGGCAACCACGAAGCCGAAAACGCCCTCGGCGTCATCTACCACAATGGCCGCATCGGCCCGCGCGACTATGTCCAGGCCGCCGCATGGTATGCCAAGGCCGTCGAAGGTGGCGACACCTGGGCCCAAGCCAATCTGGGCCGCCTGACCATGCGCGGCCAGGGCGTCGGGAAAAATCCGGCCGAAGCGCTGCGCCTGCTGCATCTGGCCGCCGACAAGAACAACCACGCCGCCGAACTCGATCTGGCGCTGATGTATTTCAACGGCGTCGACGCCGACGAAGCCACCGCCTTGCGCCTGCTGCGCCGCGCGGCGGCGGGCGGCGACCAGCTGGCGCAACTGCGCCTGGCAAGCGCATTGAACTACGGCGTACGCGTGCCGGTCAATCACAATGAAGCGGTCGAATGGCTGCGTCGCGTGGCAGAAAAAGGCAATGCCACCGGCCTCAACAACCTCGGCTACGCCTACGAAATCGGTCGCGGCGTCGAGCAGAACTACGCCACCGCGCGTGGCCTGTATCTGCAAGCGGCGGCCAAAGACAATGGCAGCGCCGAAGCGGCGCTGGGCGGCCTGTATGAACAGGGTCGTGGCGGCGCGCAGGATCTGCCCAAGGCGATCGAGCTGTACCAGGCCGCCATTCGCCACAACAACGCCGACGGCATGACGCGCATGGCCAGGCTGCAGGAAAGCGGCCAGGGCGTGCAGCAGAATATCGGTGAGGCGCGCGCGCTGTACGACCGCGCCGCCGACCTGAGTTTCGCCGCCGCGATGCGCCGCCTGGCAAAGGCCTACCAGTACGGCGAACTCGGCTTGCAAGCCGACGCCCTCAAGGCCGAGGAATGGCGCCAGAAAGCCGAGCAGCGCGGCGCCCGGCCAGCGGTCGATCCGTTCCAGCTCTGAGCCGGCTTACGCCTCGCGGATTTCCGCTTCCACCAGTTGTCCCAGCAGGATCATCGATTCCTGCCAGCCGAGGTAGCACGCCTCGACCGGGATGACGGCGGGGATGCCCTCCTGCACCACCTTCATCTCGACACCGCAGAACACCTCGCGCAGCGTGACGGTGGTCTGCATCTGCCCCGGCAGGTTGGGGTCGTCGAACTGTGCGGTGTAGCGCAGCTTCTGGCCCGGCACCAGTTCCAGGTATTCACCGCCGAAGGAATGGCTGCCGCCGGTGGTGAAATTGGTGAACGACATGCGATAGCCGCCGCCCACCTGCGCGTCCAGCTGCTGCACCTTGCCGATGAAGCCGTGCGGCGGCAGCCACTTGGCCAGCGCATCCGGATCGAGAAAGGCGCGGTACACCCGTTCGGCGGTGGATTTGAGCACCCGCTGCAGTTGTACGGTATTGGTGGTCATGATCGATTCCCCTCAAAAGTTGGAGTTCCTGCACGACAAAACAGGGTAGCGGAAATCGGCACGCTCTGGAAGTGTCTGGGCTACACTCTGGACTAAGATCACATAACCAAGGAAGCTTGCATGGAAAACTACGCCGAGTTGCTGGAAACGCTGACGCAGCAGGAAAACGACTTGCAATTCACCGCTTTCGGCAGCGACACGGCGCTGGCGCTGGGCCTGAAGATCGTCGACCTGGCGCGGGCGCGCGGCAAGGCGATCACGGTCAACATCACCATCAACGGCAAGGTGCTGTTCCATCACGCGATGCAGGGCGCATCGGCCGACCAGGCGGACTGGATCCGCCGCAAGAATAATGTGGTGGCGCGCTTCGGCCGCTGCTCGTTCTACGTCGGCATCGACCACAAGCACCGCGGCGTGAGTTTCGAGGACATCAAATACCTGCCGCCGGTGGACTACGCGGCCAATGGCGGCGCCTTCCCGATCGCCATCAGGAACACCGGCATCATCGGCACCGTCACCGTCTCCGGCCTGCGCCAGGCCGAAGACCACGCGCTGGCCATCGAGGCGCTGCGCGCGGTGCTGGCGTAATCAGTAGTGCGGCGGGCGGTCGTGCGGAAGCTGGCCGTCACTGCCGCTGTGCGAGTTGTCGCGCAGGCGCTGGACCAGCACGGCGCATAGCTGTTCCAGCTTGTCGATCTGTTGCTGTTGCTCGTGGATGCGCTGGCTCAGGGAATCCACCATGTCTTCGGCGTAGGCCAGTTTGATTTCAATGTCGATGAAGCGGTCTTCGGTGTTCATGGTTGTTCCTTGTCGGGTTTGGGCGTGGCCAGCAGTTCCTTCATGCGCGCCAGGCGTTCCTTCGGCGTCAGCACTTCGGATTCCATCGGCACGGCCGTGCCTTCGTCCAACTTCATTTCCTTGATAAAGCGCGACGGGTCGCAGTGGACCTGCTCGCCCGCGCGCTTGCGTTTCTTGCACCAGGTGATATGCAGCGTGCGTTGCGCGCGCGTGATGCCGACGTACATCAGCCGTCGTTCCTCCTGCACCCGCGCGGCGATCGATTCGGCCGGCGCGTCGGCATCGCCCTTGTGCGGCAGGATGCCTTCCTCGCAGCCGACCAGGAACACATGCGGGTACTCCAGCCCCTTCGACGCGTGCAGGGTCGACATGCGCACCGCGTCCGGGTCTTCGTCCTGGCCTTCCAGCATCGACATCAGCGCCACCATCTGGGTCAGCTCCAATACGTTCTTTTCCTCGCCGTCGCGATCCTTGCCGCCGCGCCCGCGATCCTTCAGCCAGTTGACGAATTCCAGCACGTTCTGCCACTTGCTCTGGGCCGCGCGCTCGTCGAACATATCGTATAAATAGTTTTCATAATTAATCGCCTCCAGCAGGTCATCCAGCACCTGCGCGGCGTTGTCGCCGCTGCCCGACGGGCCGGGACGGCTGGCGCGCGACTCCAGGTTGTTGATGAAGTTGCAGAAGTCGCGCAGCGGGTTCAGTTGACGGTCCTGCAGCAAGCCTTCGATGCCGCCCTTGAACACCGCCTCGAACAGCGAGCATTGCCACTGGCCGGAGAAGGTGCCCAGCGTTTCCATGGTCGACTGGCCGACGCCACGGCGCGGCGTGGTCACCGCGCGGATGAAGGCCGGATCGTCGTCGGTATTCGCCAGCAGCCGCAAATAGCTGATGATGTCCTTGATCTCCGCCTTGTCGAAGAACGACTGGCCGCCGGAAATCGTGTACGGAATGCGCTCCTTGCGCAAGGCCTGCTCGATAATCCGCGCCTGGTGGTTGCCGCGATACAGGATGGCATAGTCCGACCACTTGTTCTTGCGCGTAAAATGGTCGACCGAAATCAGCATGGCCACCTGGTCGGCTTCCGCATCGTCGGTCGGCATCGAGGTCACCTGTATCAGCTCGCCCAGGCCATGCTCGGACCACAGCGATTTCTCGAACAGCTTGGGATTGTTGCCGATCACCGCGTTGGCCGCCTGCAGGATGCGCGTGGTGGAGCGGTAGTTCTGCTCCAGCTTGATCACCTGCAGGTCGGGGAAATCGGTTTGCAGCGTTTTGAGGTTTTCCACCGAGGCGCCGCGCCAGGCGTAGATCGCCTGATCGTCGTCGCCAACGGCGGTGAACATCGGCTTCTTGCCGATGCCGGTCACCAGCAGCTTCACCAGCTCGTACTGGCAGGTGTTGGTGTCCTGGTACTCGTCCATCAGCAGGTAGCGCAGGCGGCGCTGCCACTTGTCGCGCACCGGATCGTTGTTGCGGAACAGTTCCACCGGCAGGCGGATCAGATCGTCGAAATCGACCGCCTGATAGGCCGACAGCGTCGCCACATAGCTGGCATAGACGCGTGCCGACTGCGCCTCGTCCTCGTCCTTGGCCTGGCTCAGCGCCTGCATCGGGTCGATCAGGCCGTTCTTCCACAGCGAGATGTCGGTCTGGATGCGCCGCACCACCTGCTTGTCGGTGGTCAGCGCCATGTCCTGCACCAGCGAGCCGCAATCGTCGGCGTCCATGATCGAGAAACGGTCCTTGAGACCGACGCCGTTGGCTTCCTGGCGCAGAATCTTCACGCCCAGCGAGTGGAAGGTCGATACCGTCAGCTGCTTGGCCTGTTTCGGCTGTTTCAGCAGCTTGGCGATCCGCTCCTGCATCTCCAGCGCCGCCTTGTTGGTGAAAGTCAGCGCGGCGATGGTGCGCGGATCGTAGCCGCGATCCTCGATCAGGTGGGCGATCTTCTGCGTGATCACGCGCGTTTTGCCCGAGCCGGCGCCGGCCAGCACCAGGCAGGGACCATCCAGATAGGTAACAGCCTGGCTCTGGGGCAAATTAAGGCCAAAAACGGGGACGTGGGTGGACATCGGACGAGGGCTAGGAAAACGGGAAACCAGCCCCACATTGTATCAGTCACAGCGGCCGCCGCTGATCTGTCGCATGATGCGTGGCTGACAATACGCTAACATGCGGGAACCGAGGCCACCGCCCCACCTTACATTGGTTGCAATCATGAAATTTGAACACTTAATCGAAGTCAACGACCCACTCAATCCGCTGCTCGATGTGCTGAGCGTCAAGCAAGTCTGGGCCGGCCTGGTGCTGCGCGCCGAGTCGCCCAAGCTGTTTGTGCCGCACCTGGACGACGCCATCATCGACCAGCGCACCGACCACGGCTTCCGCCGGCGCCTGCGCTACGGCGAGCTGGTGGTGGAAGATGTGGTGGAACTGGAGCCGATGCACCGGGTGCGCTACCGCGTGGCCGCGCAGCAGGACATCGCCGAGTCCAGCCTGACCATGACCATCGAACAGCCGACCGAGGACACGCTGTTCGTGCGCTTCCAGTACGAGGACAGCCACGACGCCGCCACCGATCAGGCCAACGCCATGTACGACGAGTTCCGCCGCTCGGCCTACGTCGAGTCGGACATCGACACCATCGGCATGCTGCGCAACCTGGCGCAGGAAGGCCGGCTGGACGCGCTGCTCAACTAGTCGGCCACCGCCGCGCGGCCCCATACCTGCGCCATGCGCAGTGGCGGGGCCTGCAGCGCGGCCACCTGTGCGTTGGTCAGCACGTCGCGGATGGCGTGCAGCTCGTTGCGCGTATCGCGCAGCAGGAAGGCCTCCAGCGGCGCGCCGCGCGGCCCGAGCACCGATTCCACATGCGGCGTGGTCGATTGCAGGCCGCGGCGCGACACCACGCCCACCTCGCCATTGCGCATGCGCACCCAGGTGCCGATCGGATAAATCCCCAGTTCCCGTATCACCAGCGACACCAGATTGGTGTCCAGCGTGGTGCGCGCTTCCAGCAGCATGTCGCGCAGGGCGCCGTTGGCGGTCATGACCGGCTGGTAGCCGCGCTCGGACACGCGCGCACAATAGCGGTCGGCCAGCGCCACCAGCTTGGACAGCAAGGGAATCTGCGCGCCGACTTTGCCCTGCGGGTAGCCGCTGCCGTCCTCGTTTTCGTGATGATGCAGCACGCATTGCAGCCATGCTTCATCGTTGACGCCGGCCTGGCGCAGCAGGTGCACGCCGCGCTCGGGATGTGCCAGCATGCGGGCGCGGTCGTCGCGCTCCAGCGTGGCGGCGCTGTCATGCCAGCGCTGGTGATGCGCCAGCATGCCGGTATTCATCGTCAGCGCGGCCAGCGTCACGGTCATCACATCGTTGCGCGAGCGCTGGCGGGCGCGCGCCAGCAGCACCGCGATCACCGCCGTGTTGACGCTGTGGCGCGCCGCATACGGCGCGGCCTGCTGATTGTGCAGCACGCTGGCGGTGGCGATGTCGGCATTGATGTCGATGGCGGCATGCACCATCAGCGCGATGTCGTCCAGCCGGCGGCAGAAATCGGGCGGCGCGACGCCCAGCGACACCGCCTGCAGCAGCGTGTGCAGTTCCAGATAGGCCGCGTTCAGCTTGCGCAGCACCGATGGCGGTGCCGCCGCCGCTTGCGGCGGCAGGCCATCTTCAAACACGCCGCGCTCGACCAGATAGGCGATCTGGTTGGCGCTGGCGATCATGTGTCCCTTGCGAACCAGCAAAGCACCATTTTCACCGTACACATCCCACGGTAGCAGCATGCCCAACTTTAAATCCGCTGCTGTCACTTTACGTATGTTCATGGCCGAAGCATACGGCCTTCACATGACGATGTGTGAGATTTTTTGTATCTTTGATTTAACAATAAAAATCTATGGCGCGGGCGTGCAATCGACGCAAGGACAGTCGTGCGCCGGCTCGTGTTGCAGATGATGCGCCAGGTCGCGCAGCGCGGTGCGCACGCCCTCCTCCACCACCGGATGGTAGAACGGCATGTCCAGCATGGCATCGACCGTCAGCCCGGCCTGCACTGCCCAGGACAAAAGATGGCCGATGTTTTCCGCGCGCGGACCGATCATCTCGGCGCCCAGAAAACGGCCAGTGCTGTATTCGGCGTACACGCGCAGCATGCCTTTGTTTTGCAGCATCACGCGGCTGCGGCCCTGGTTGTGGAACGACACCTTGCCCACCGCGAAACGGCCGGCGTGCGTGACGCACAATTCACTATAGCTGCTGCCCATGGTGGCAACCTGCGGCTCGGTGAAGGTGATGGCCAGCGGCGTGCGGCGCAGGCCCGGCTTGACGTCCGGATAGCGCGCCGCGTTCTCGCCGGCGATGCGGCCATGGTCGGCGGCTTCCGGCAGTTGCGGCCGTTCGTCGTTGGCGTCGCCGGCGATGAAGATCGCCGACGCGCCACATTGCATGGTCTGTTTGTCGTAGACAGGAATGCCTTGGTGGTCGCGTTGCAGACCGGTGTTTTCCAGCCCCAGCTGGTGCACATTCGGCCGCCGGCCGACCGCCGACAGCAGGTAGCTGAAGTGCTCGGTGTGCTGGTCGCCGTTGGCGTCCTCGCTGGTGACGGCCAGGCCCTCGCCTTGCTGTAGCACTTTTACCACTTTGGTTTTGAAGCGCACATCCAGTTCGTCCAGCAGCGCGCTGCGGGCCACGTCCAGCACCTCCGGGTCGCTCAGTTGCGCCACGCTGCCGCCCCGGCCAAAGATGGTGACGCGCACGCCCAGCCGGTGCAGCGCCTGCCCCAGCTCCAGTCCGATCACGCCGGTGCCGGCCACCGCCACCGATTCCGGCAGGTCGTCCCAGTAGAACACTTCGTCGCTGGTGATCACGCGCTCGCCGGCGGCGCGCCATTCGTCCGGCACGATCGGGGTCGAGCCGGTGGCGATGACGAAGCGTTCCGCCTCCACCAGCGTATGCTGATCAAGCTGCAATTGGGTCGGGCTGAGGAAGCGCGCGTGGCCATGCAGCTTGTCCTCGGCCGGATAGCCGTCCACGCTCTCGACCACGAAGCCGACAAAGCGGTCACGTTCGCTGCGCACGCGCGCCATCACCGCCTTGCCGTCGATGCGCACGCCCCCCGCGTGGACGCCGAAGTCGGCCGCCGCGTGCAGCATGTGCGCCGCGTCGGCGGCGGAAATGAGCAGCTTGCTCGGCATGCAGCCGACGCGCGCGCAGGTGGTGCCGTAGACATTGCTCTCGATGAGCAGGGTTTGCTTGCCGCCGGCCTTGGCGGCGCGATAGCCGGTCATGCCGGCGGTGCCTGCGCCAATGATGGCGACTTCAGTGCGTAGGGTTTTCATGGAATAAGTCTACTCCTGATTGCCAATCGTGTTTTACTTTGAAGCAAATCGGTATTAGTATCACTTATCGTTTTTAAATTTTATAAGTCTGACTTATGGACAATCTGGATTACCGGGCCTTGGCCGTGCTGGATGCCGTGGTCAGCCAGGGCAGCTTTGAAAAGGCCGCCATGGCGCTCGGCATCAGCCAATCCGCCGTGTCGCAGCGTATCAAGGCGCTGGAAGATGCCGCCGGCCGCCTGTTGATCGTGCGCGGCCAGCCGGCCGTGCCGACCGGATTGGGCCAGCGGCTGGTGTCCCACCACCGCAACGTCAAGCTGATGGAGGCGGCGCTGGATATCGACCTGGGCAATCAGGTCAGCATGCCGGAGATTGCGCTGGCGGTGGATGCGGCCAGCCTGGCGACGTGGTTGCCGCTGGGTCTGCAACCGCTGTTGTCGCCCCCGCGCTGCCAGCTGAATGTGCAGCAGGCGAGCACCGAGATGGCGCTGCATCTGGTGCGCGAGGGCAGCGTGTTCGGCTGCGTGGCGGCAGGGCCGTCCGAGGCACAGGCCAACGGCCCGCAAGTGACGCCGCTGGGCCGCATGCGCTATGTGTGCGTGGCGACCAGGGCGTTTGCCGGCCACTGGTTCGGCGATGGCTTCTCGGTCGAGGCGGCGCGGATGGCGCCGGCCGTGGTCAGCGACCGCGACATGATGTCGGGCTTCCTGCAGCAGGTGCTGGATTTGCGCGGCGCGTATCCGCATCACACGCTGCCGCTGTCGGCGGCTGCCACGGAATGCGTGTTCGGCAGCCTGGCGTATGGCTTGCTGCCGTGGCAGCAGGTATCGGCGGCGCTGAACGATGAGCGGCTGGTCGATCTGGCGCCCGGCCATTTCGTCGACGTGCCGCTGAACTGGCATGCGTGGAATCTGGATACGCCGTTCACCCGCGCGCTGTCCGAACAGATCATCGCCACCGCGAAGCGCCACCTGCTGCCCTGACGTCGCATCGCGGCGCAAGCCGGTACGCCGTCAGATGTCCAGGGGATCGACTTCCAGCGACCACTTCACGCGGCTCTTCATGTCGCGCAGCACCTGCATCCATTCCTTGAGGAAAGCTTGCAGCGCCGGGCGCGACGGCGACTCCACCAGCAACTGCGCGCGGTCCACATTGTGCACGCGCGTCATGGTCATCGGAATCGGATCGTTGATGGTGATGCCCGGATGCTCCATGCAATCGCGCGCCATGCCGAGGAACTCGATCGCCGTCGCCAGCTCGCGCGCCTCGGCCCGCAGCAATGCCTGGAACAGATACGGCGGCAAGGCCGCCTGCTCGCGCTCCTCCAGCAAGGCCGACGCAAAGTGATCGTAATCGTGATGCACCACCGCGCCATACAGCGGGTGCTGCGGATAGCGCGTCTGAATCAGCACCTCGCTCGGAATGCCCGCCCGGCCGGCGCGGCCGGCCACCTGCATCAGCTGCGCGAACAAGCGTTCGCTGGCGCGGTAGTCCTGCGAAAACAGCGCCGTATCCGGATTCATGATGCCCACCAGCGTCAGCTTCTTGAAGTCGTGGCCCTTGGCGACCATCTGCGTGCCGACCAGGATATCCACCTCGCCCCGGTGCACGGTATCGAAGGCCTGCTGCGCGCTGCCTTTCCTGCGGGTGGAATCGGCGTCGATGCGCAGCACGCGCGCCTCCGGGAACAGCGCCTGCAAGCCTTCCTCCACGCGCTGCGTACCGCGTCCCAGCGGCTGCAGGTCGACGTTGCCGCAGGTCGGGCAATGGCGCGGGATGCGCAGCTCTAGGCTGCAATGATGGCAGCGCAAGCGATGCTCGGGACGATGCAGCACCATGAACGAGGTGCAGCGCGTGCATTCGCTGATCCAGCCGCAGGATTCGCAGCAGATCACCGGCGCATAGCCGCGCCGGTTGAGGAACAATAGCGACTGCTCGCCGCGCTCCATGCGCTGGCGGATCGCCGCCACCAGCTGCGCGGTCAGGCCGTCCTTCGGCTTGTCGCGCTCCATGTCGATCAGCTTCACCGACGGCAGCACGGCGTTCTGCACTGCGCGCTCGCGCAGCTCCAGCTTGCGGTAGCGGCCCGATTGCGCGTGATGCCACGACTCCAGCGACGGCGTGGCGGAGCCCAGCACGATCGGAATCTGCAGCTGCCAGGCGCGCCATACCGCCAGATCGCGCGCCGAATAGCGCAGACCTTCCTGCTGCTTGTACGAGGGGTCGTGCTCCTCGTCGATGACGATCAGCTTCAGGTGCGGCAGCGAGGATAAAATCGCCAGCCGCGTGCCCAGCACGATGCGCGCCTTGCCCTGGTGCGCGGCCAGCCAGTGCAGCATGCGCTCGCCCTCGGACAGGCTGCTGTGCAAAGTGGCCAGCATCACGCCGGGGAAGCGCGCGCGGATATTTCCTTCCAGCTGGGGCGTCAGGTTAATTTCCGGCACCAGGATCAGGATCTGGCCATCCGGCTCGCGCGCCAGCACTTGTGCACAGGCTTGCAGGTAGACTTCGGTCTTGCCGCTGCCGGTCACGCCGTACAGCAGCGCCGGCGTGAAGCCCTGGGCGCCTCCGATGGCGTCGGCCGCCGTCTGCTGCTGCGGGTTCAGCACCGGCGTGTTGGCCGGCGTGGCGTCGTGCGGCGCATCCAGCTTGGCCAGCTTCTTCAGCGCGCGGTCCAGCGCCACTGTGGTCAGCACGCGCAAATTCTTCGGCAAGCCGGGCAGCGCCACCTCGCCCAGCGGGCGCTGGTAGTAATCGGCGGCAAAGCCGGCCAGCGCCAGCCATTTCTGCGACAGCGGGGATAACTGGCTGCGCACCGCCAGCGCGTCTTTCAACTTATCCACCGGTACGTCGCTGCGCTCGGCAACGCCGACGATCAGGCCGACCACTTCGCGCCGCGCAAACGGCACCAGCGCCAATTGGCCGATGTGCGGCCGCTGATCGTCCTCGCATTGCCAGCGGTAATCAAAAACCGCGTTCAGGGGCGTATCAATGGCGATCTGGAGGTAGCAAGGGCGTGGATTATTCATGCTGCACCCTGCAAATTTATCGATGCTGTATGTATCCACAGTTTCTGTGGATAACTTTGTGGACAATGGAATCTTAATCCCCGGAAAGCCATGACATCCAAGTTGGTATGGTCCAAAACCGGGTAAAAATTCAAAATTTTTTCTCTTTAAAATCAGATACTTGGAAAACGCTTCCCAGAGCGGTGAAATTCGCCGTCGCTGTGCCGCCGCTGTGCATAAGTGAAGTATTTAGGATGTTTTTTTCACTGAAATCAAGCAGTTTTTTGCGCGTTTTGGCGATATTGCAGAGCACAAGCGTACCAAATTTTATCCTTATGCTCACACCAAGCTTTGCGGCTTGATAACAGGCTTGGCAAGGCTGCTATTTTTGCTTAAAAATCGTGCAACGCAACATAATCTTAAGCCAAATTAGCAACATTACGGCTAAGTCACGGTTTACTAAGTCATTTTATTTCTTGTCCACAGTTTTTGTGGATAACTTTGTGGAAAATGAAGAAATAAACTACAGGAAGCTTAGTCACAGGGTTTACGGCTTGCTAAATATTCCCCTCTGCCCCGTAAAAATTATCTTTATAAATCAGTTACTTGGATAACACCCAAGGGCTAAGGAAAAGCAGCTGCCTATTATTTCCGCAGCAAAAAAAATTGTGTATAAGTCGGGTTGACTAGTCCGTTCGCACCAATGAAAAAGGGCACGTTCCCGAAGGAGACGTGCCCTCGTATTCACCGATCGCTTCAGGAGGCGCGTTGCGCCTTGCTGTAGCTGTGGACCGCTTCGACCATCGCCGCCACGTTCTCCGGCGGTGTGAACTGCGAAATACCATGGCCCAGGTTGAAGACGTGGCCGCTGCCATTGGCGTCCGGCTTGCCGAAGGCGTCCAGCACCTTGTGGACTTCGGCGGTGATCTGTTCCGGGCTGGCGAACAGGATGGCCGGATCCAGATTGCCTTGCAGCGCGACCTTGTGGCCGACCAGCTGGCGCGCCTTGCTCAGGTTGGCGGTCCAGTCCAGGCCCAGCGCATCGGCGCCGATGTCGGCGATCTGCTCGATCCAGTGGCCGCCGCCCTTGGTGAAGACGATGGCCGGGATTTTAACGCCGTCTTTTTCGCGCTTCAGCAGCGATACTACCTGCTGCATGTATTTCAGCGAGAACTCCTGATAGGCGCCATCGGCCAGCGCGCCGCCCCACGAGTCGAAGATCATCACGGCTTGCGCGCCGGCGTCGATCTGCGCGTTCAGGTACTCGGCCACCGACTTAGCGTTGATCTCCAGGATGCGGTGCATCAGGTCCGGGCGGTTGTACAGCATCTTTTTGATGGTGTGGAACTCGCGCGAGCCTTCGCCCTCCACCATATAGCAGGCCAGCGTCCACGGGCTGCCGGAGAAGCCGATCAGCGGCACGCGGCCATTCAGCTCGGTGCGGATCTGGGTCACGGCCTTGAACACGTAGTCCAGCGAGCCGGCTTCCGGCTGGCGCAACGCCAGCACGTCGGCTTCAGTTTTCAGCGGGCGCTCGAATTTCGGGCCTTCGCCTTCGACAAAGTGCAGGCCCAGGCCCATCGCGTCCGGCACCGTCAGGATGTCGGAGAACAGGATGGCGGCGTCCAGCGGGAAGCGGTCCAGCGGCTGGATGGTGACTTCGGTGGCGTAGTCCGGATTGGTGGCCAGGCCCATGAAGGAGCCGGCCCTGGCGCGGGTGGCGCGGTATTCCGGCAGATACCTTCCAGCCTGGCGCATCAGCCACACAGGCGTGTAGTCGGTGGGTTGGCGCAGCAACGCGCGCAGGAAGGTGTCGTTCTTGAGCGGAGCAAATTGTGGCATGGAAGGCAATCTAGGACATTCAAAGGCGTTATTATCGCATCCTCCGCGATTTTACGACTGTAGCCCGGGGTCAGAGCCAACATTCGGACATTGGATCGCGCGCGATCCAATGTCCGAATGTCGGCTCTGACCCCGAATTTGCTCTATCATGCGGAGCACCGCGCATTGACCTCTCTGGAGCCGCTTATGACCTCGTCCGTTTCCCCGACCATCGCCGCCTATGGCACCTGGCCGTCGACCATCAGCGCGCAGCGCGTGGCGGCGGGAGCGACGCCGATGTCGTCCCTGCTGCTGGGCGGGGCAGACGGCAGCGATATCTTCTGGCTGGCCGGGCGGGCGGCGGAGGCCGGACGCAATACTTTGCTGCGCCATCACGGTGTGACCACCGAGGAGTTGACGGCGGCTCCCTTCAATGTGCGCTCACGGGTGCATGAATACGGCGGCGGCGCCTATGCGGTGGATGGCGAGACGGTGTATTTTTCGCATTTCAAGGACAATGTCGTCTATCAGCTTGTGCCGGGCGGCGCACCGGTGGCGGTTACATCAACCGGCAAGCAGCGCTTTGCCGACTTCGCGGTTGATCGCGCCCGCAACCGCCTGATCGCGGTGCGCGAGCTGCATGGCGACGACGGGCACGCGCAACCGGCCAACACCATCTGCGCGATCGGCCTCGGCGCGGCGGCCGGCGCCGAAACCGTGCTGGCGCAGGGCGCGGACTTTTACTCGTCGCCGCGCGTATCGCCCGATGGCCGCTCGCTGGCCTGGCTGAGCTGGGACCATCCACGCATGCCGTGGCAGGGCACCACGCTGTGGCTGGCCGACTTTAACGATGACGGCACGCTGTCTGCCCCCCTCCGCATCGCCGGCGGCGACGAGGAATCCATCTGCCAGCCCGAATGGTCGCCCGACAAGCTGCTGCACTTCGTTTCCGACCGCAGCGGCTGGTGGAACCTGTACCGCCTGTGCGCCGATCGCCAGCGCATCGAAGGCCTGTGCCCGATGGAAGCCGAATTCGCCGCCCCGCACTGGACCTTCGGCAACAGCATGTACGGCTTCCGCTCGGCCAGCGAAATCATCTGCACCTACATCGACAAAGGCGTGAGCCGCCTGGCGCGCCTGCTGCCGGGCAGCGGCAAGCTGGAAGCCATCGCCAACCCCTACGAGGAAATCCGCGAACTGCGCGTCGGCCACGGCTACATCGCCATGCTGGCCGGCGGCCCGGCCATCCCGATGGAACTGGCGCGCATCGACTTCACCGAGGAAGGCGTGGAAATCCTCGCCCAGTCGATTGACGACCTGCCCGACGAGGCCGACCTGTCGATCCCGACCAGCATCAGCTACGCCAGCACCAACGGCCGCACCGCCCACGCCTTCTACTACCCGCCGCGCAACCAGGACGTGCAGGCGCCTGAAGGCAGCAAGCCGCCGTTGATCGTCATCGGCCACGGCGGCCCGACCGGCATGACGGTCAACACGCTGAACCTGAAAATCCAGTACTGGACCAGCCGCGGCTTCGGCGTGCTAGACGTGAACTACGGCGGCAGCACCGGCTTTGGCCGCGCCTACCGCGACCTGCTCAAGGGCCAGTGGGGCATCGTCGACGTCGAAGACTGCGTGGCCGGCGCCAGGGCGCTGGTGGAGCGCGGCCTGGCCGATGGCGAGCGCCTGATCATTCGCGGCAGCAGCGCCGGCGGCCTGACCACGCTGTGCGCGCTGACCTTCCACGACGTGTTCAAGGCCGGCGCCAGCTACTACGGTGTCTCCGACCTGAAAGGCCTGGACCAGGATTCGCACAAATTCGAATCGCACTACAACGAGTACCTGATCGCGCCGAAAGCGCAGGCCGACGCCGTCTACGCCGAGCGCTCGCCGATCAACCACACCGACAAGCTGTCGCGCCCGATGATCTTCTTCCAGGGCCTGGACGACAAGGTGGTGCCGCCGCAGCAATCGCAAATGATGGTCGAGGCGCTGAAACAGCGCGGTATCCCGGTCGAATACGTCGAGCTGGAAGGCGAAGGCCATGGTTTCCGCAAGGCCGAAAACATCATCCGCACGCTGGAAGCGGAACTGCACTTCTATCAAAACATCTTTAAGCTGAACCACGCATGACCGATCCCAAGCTGCTCGCCGAATTCGACGCGCTGCCCTTCAACGAAAAAGCCATTCTCGCCCTGCTCGCGCTGGCCGGCGAGCCGATGGGCCGCACCGCCATCCTCGATCACCTGAAGCACGCGCGCATCGAGCAGGACAACGACGGCAATCTGTACACCGTCGCCACGCTGGACGACTCCATGTCCAGACTGGAGCGGCTGGCCTTCATCAGCGCGGTGACGGGGCGCGGCTTTGTCTGCAATCCCAAGCTGCGTTGGCCGGCAATCCGCTCCGCCATCGGCACCCACGCGATGGAAGACCTGTGCGCGGCCTACGCCGAACTGGTGCCGATGCGCCAGACCTGGAACAGCATGGAGCCGCGCAGCTACCGCGCCGGCATGGCGCGGCTGCGCATGGGCCTCCTGCGCGGCCACGGCCCGCAGCAGATCCAGCAGGTGCTGGCGTTCTGCCTGGGCAGCTACGAAGCGGCGCAGCTGCATCCTATCGTCGACATCTTCGGCCGTCCGTTCGAGCCGGGCATGATCATGCTGGTCAGCCCCCTGCTGCAGGACGATGTGCTGGCGGTGCTGCTACACCACGCGCAGCACGAGCCGGCCACTGTGCCGGCCATCCGCGAATACTGCGAGATGCACATGCAGCGCCGCCACGGCGATGTCAACGCCGAACTGCGCATGGCCATGGCGGAAGATGCGCTGCTGTGCGGTCGCCTGGACGACGCCAAGCGTTACCTGGAACGCACCGCCGGCGCACAAAGCCAGTATCTGGCCAGCGTGATCGTGCTGCTGCGCGGCGCGGCCAGCGCCGCCATCATCGGCTTCGACGCCGCGCTGAAAAGCCTGCGCCGCGATACCGGCAAGCGCAAGCAGCTATTCAGCGGCATGGGCCAGCAACTTTATCTGCTGGCCGCGCTGCGCAGCGGCGATAGCCGTCACCTGAAGGCGGCCGACAGCTATCTGGAAATCGCCGTCAAGCTGCCGAAGAACCACGACAGTTCGATCCACCAGCAGATCGACATGCTGCGCCAGATCCGCGCCGGCATCATGCCGGTGGAGGCGGTATCGAAGCTCCCGTGGGAGCCGGCGCTGCAAACGCAGATGTTCCAGTACCTGCTGTACTTCTGGCTGTCGCTGCCGGAACTGCAGCAGCGCAAGGAGCAGTTGCAGGAACTGGTGCAGCACGCCGAACGCGCTGGCTACATGTTCATCGCCGGTCAGGCCGCCGCATTGCTCGGCCAGATGGGCGATACAGAAATGCAGACCCACGCGCAGGCACTGCGTTCGCGCTACGGCTTCCCCGACCTGACTACTTGGTTCGAACGCCAGGAAGGCTGGCAGCGCCAGCTGACCGCGCTGATCAACCTGCACCAGCCGTCGGCCGCCGAAGCGGCGGGCAGTTCGCGCCTGGTGTGGCTGCTGAGCTACGACCCGCGTCACGGCCTGACCGACATCGCGCCGGTGGAACAGAAGCGCGATGCGCGCGGCTTGTGGAGCAAGGGCCGCGCGGTTGGCCTGAAGCGGCTGCGCTTCGAGTCGGAGCAGTTTAACTTTCTGACGCCGCAGGACATCCGCGCGGCGGAAGCGATCTCTGTGGCGCATCGCGGCTACCAGTCCTCCGGCCTCGCCTACGAAATCGATCCGCAGCGCGCCGCGCCGGTGCTGGTGGGCCACCCGCTGTTGTTCTGGTCCGACCTGCCGGACATGCGCGTGGAGATGCTGGCAGGCGAGCCGGAGCTGCTGGTCCGGCGCAGCCCCGGCAACCTGGAACTGAAGCTGCAACCACCGATCCCCGACGATAACTCATCGGTGGTCATCAGCAAGGAAACGCCGACCCGCCTGCGCGTGGTGAACATCCTCGAAGAACACCGCAAGATCGCCGCCATCGTCGGCGATGCGCTCAACGTGCCGGCGCATGCGGAAGAACAGGTGCTGTCCGCCATCAGCGCCATCTCGTCGCTGGTGACGGTGCAGTCGGATATCGGCGGTGCCGCGCCGGACATCGAGCAGATGGCAGCCGATACGCGCCTGCATCTGCACCTGCTGCCCTACCAGCACGGGCTGAAGATGCAAATCCTGGTGCGCCCGCTGGTCAACGGCGCTTACTATAAGCCGGGCGATGGCGCCGACAGCGTGATCGCCGACATCGGCGGCAAGCCGGTACAGGCATGCCGCAAGCTGATCGACGAACGCGATGCGGAACGCGACCTGATCGCCAAATGTCCGGTGCTGGAATCGGCCGAGCAGGAACACGGCGAGTGGCTGCTGGGCCAGCCGGCACTGTGCCTGCAACTGCTGGTGGAGTTGCAGGAGATCGACCCGGCCAGCATCGTCATCGCCTGGCCGGAGGGCGAGAGCTTCCGCGTGACGAACAAGGTGGAGACCAAGCAGCTGCGCCTGGCCATCAAGAGCAATAAGGACTGGTTTGCCGCCAGCGGCGAACTGCAAGTCGACGAGGGCAAGATCATCGATCTGCGCACGCTGCTGGAGATGATGGAGAAGAGCCACGGGCGCTTCGTCGAACTGGGCGAAAACCGCTACCTGGCGCTGACCGAAGAACTGTATCGCCGCCTGCAAGAGGTGTCGGCCTACGGCGAACTTACCGCCGACGGCGTGCGCCTGCATCCCTTGGCCTCGTTCGCGCTGGAAGAACTGGCCAACGATGTCGGCGGCCTGAAATCCGACAAGCTGTGGAAAGAGCACCTGGCGCGCATGCAGGAGCAAACCACTTTCGAGCCGCAACTGCCAAGCACTCTGCAAGCGGAGTTGCGCGACTATCAGGTGGAAGGCTACAACTGGCTGGCGCGCCTGGCGCATTGGGGCGTGGGCGCCTGCCTGGCCGACGATATGGGCTTGGGCAAGACGCTGCAAGCGCTGGCGCTGATGCTGTCGCGCGCACCGCAAGGCCCGACATTGGTGATCGCACCAACCTCGGTCTGCATGAACTGGATGAGCGAAGCCGCGCGCTTCGCGCCGACCTTGAACATGCAGCTGTTCGGCCCCGGCGACCGCGCCGCGCAGCTGAACAATCTGCACGGCTACGACGTGGTCGTGACCAGCTACGGCCTGCTGCAACTGGAGGCCGCGCTGTTCGCCAAGGTGCAGTGGAATACCATCGTGCTGGATGAAGCACAGGCGATCAAGAACGCCGCCACCAAACGTTCGGCCGCCGTCATGGCGCTGAAGGGCGACTTCCGTATTGCCGTCACCGGCACGCCGCTGGAAAACCATCTCGGAGAGTTGTGGAACCTGTTCCGCTTCATCAATCCGGGCCTGCTGGGCAGCATCGAGCAATTCAACCTGCGCTTCGCCGCGCCTATCGAAAAGCCGCAGGACCATCGCGCCGAACTGGGCGCGCGCAAGCGCCTGCGCCGTCTGATCCAGCCCTTCATCCTGCGCCGTACCAAGTCGCAGGTGCTGACCGAACTGCCGTCGCGCACCGAGATCACGCTGGAAGTCGATCTGTCGGCCGACGAAACGGCGCTGTACGAATCGCTGCGCCGCGCCGCGCTGGAGAATCTGGAAAAAGTCGAAGGACCGGCCGAGAAGAAATCGATCCAGATCCTGGCCGAGATCATGAAGCTGCGCCGCGCCTGCTGCAATCCGAACCTGATCGCGCCGGACCTGGGACTGGCCAGCAGCAAGCTGGCGGCGTTCGCGCATCTGCTGGAAGGCCTGCTGGAGAACAAGCACAAGGTGCTGGTGTTCAGTCAGTTCGTCGATCACCTGGCGCTGATCCGCGCGCATCTCGATGAACAGGGCGTCAGCTATCAATACCTCGACGGCTCGACCTCAATGGTCGACCGCAAGAAGCGTGTCGACGCCTTCCAGGCCGGCGACGGCGATGTGTTCCTGATCTCGCTGAAGGCGGGCGGCGTCGGCATCAACCTGACCGCCGCCGACTACGTGATCCACATGGACCCGTGGTGGAACCCGGCGGTGGAAGACCAGGCCTCAGACCGCGCGCACCGCATGGGCCAGTTGCGGCCGGTGACCATCTATCGCCTAGTGGCGCGCCACACCATCGAGGAAGGCATCGTCGACCTGCACCAACACAAGCGCGACCTGGCCGACAGTCTGCTGGAAGGCAGCGATGTCAGCGGCCGTATGTCGTCGTCTGAAATGTTAGCGATGCTGCAAGAGGGTTTGAAGAAATAATTTCGGCTTGTATCGGACAGCCTCAAGCGGGCGGATTAATGATAATCTCTTCCGCTTCGAAGACAAGGCTGTATATGATGATCAAGACTAAATTCGCGCTGGCGGCGTTGATGGCGGCACTGGCCGCCGCGCCCGCCGACGCCGCCACCCCACAGAAAAAAGCTGTCGCGACCAAGAAAAGCAGCGCCAGCAAAGGCAAGAGCACAAAATCCTCCAAGTCCAACAAGAGCAAGGCGCCGGCCAAGGGCCGCACCGCCGCCGCAGTGGCCGCAGTGCCGGCGCTCAAAGTGGCGTCGGAACGCTGGCAGGACCGCCAGTTCGACAACCTCAGCAACCAGTTTCTGAACGCGCTGTGGCGCATCGATTCGGAATCCGCCATCTACGCTGGCAAGTACGACACCGCCGCCGTGCTGACGGTGCCGAACAAGGAAGAACAGGCCAAGGAACTGGCCTTCATCAACGACTGGCTGACGCGCTTCGGCGCAGTCAAGGTCAACGGCCTGGCGCCCAAGCAGCGCACCGACCTGGCGCTGCTGGTCAACAAGCTGGAAGCCGACCGCTTCCGCCTGACCACGCTGCGCGAATGGGAATGGAATCCGGCCAGCTATAACGTCGCCGGGCCGATCGACCTGGTACTGAACACCGAATACGCGGCCCAGCCGCAGCGCCTGCGCACGCTGCTGAAGCGCATCGCCAGCATTCCGGCTTATTACGAGGCGGCGCGCGCCAACATCATCAATCCGACCCGCGAGCACACCCGCCTGGCGATCAAGCAGGCGCCTGGCGTGCAGAGCCTGCTGATTGAAGTCGATAAGGTAGCGCAGGCATCGATCCTGACGCCGGTGGAGAAACAGCAATACACCCAGCGCATCAATGCGGCACTGACTGCGGTGGACAGCTATGTTGCCTTCCTGACCGAGATGGACAAACAGATGGACACCAAGGGCCGCCGTTCCTTCCGCCTTGGCAAAGAACTGTATGAGCAGAAGTTTGCCTACGATATCCAGTCGGCCAGCACTGCCGAGCAGACCTATCAGAAAGCGCTGGCGACGCGAGAAGAACTGCTGGCGAATATGGACAAGCTGTCCGATGAGCTGTGGGACAGGAACATGGGCAGCACGGCCAAGCCGAGCGACCGTTTTGCCAAGATCGGCATGGTGATCGATAAGCTGTCAGCGCGTCACGTCGCACGCGAGGATTTCGTCAACGAGATCAAGCGCCAGATTCCGGTATTGCAGGATTGGGTGATCAGCAAGAATCTGCTGACGCTGGACCCGAACAAGCCGCTGGAAGTACGCGCGACGCCAGCCTATGCGGCTGGTGTGGCCGGCGCCAGCATTGATGCGCCGGGGCCGTATCGTCCGCAAGACCGCACCTATTACAACGTGACGCCGCTGGACAACGCGACGCCTGAACAGGCCGAAAGCAGCCTGCGCGAGTACAACCACTGGATACTGCAAATCCTGAATATCCACGAGGCGATTCCGGGCCACTACGCGCAACTGGTGTATGCCAACCGTTCGCCATCGATCGTGAAGTCGATCTTCGGTAACGGTGCGATGGTGGAGGGCTGGGCGGTGTATGGCGAGCGCATGATGCTGGAGTCCGGCTATGGCAATAACGAGCCGGAGATGTGGCTGATGTATTCCAAGTGGAATCTGCGCAGCGTGACCAACACGATCCTCGATTACAGCGTGCATGTGCTGGGCATGACCGAAGAGCAGGCGATCGATCTGCTGACGCGCCAGGCGTTCCAGACGCGTACCGAAGCCGTTGAAAAATGGCATCGCGTGCAGGTGTCGTCGGTGCAACTGACCAGCTACTTCAGCGGCTACAGCGAGATCATGGAGTTGCGCGAGCAGCGCAAGCAGCAACTGGGTCCGCGCTTCAACCTGAAGGAATTCCACGAGCAATTCCTCAGCTACGGCAGCGCGCCGGTACGGGTGATCAAGGGCCTGATGACGCAGTAATCCTGCGCTCGCTCAAACTGATGGGCAGGTGATTCGATACGATGGGGAACGGCTGTGGTTTAGCCGTTTTCTGCTACGATCAAATCGGGGAGGTACCATGAATATGCCCATCAAATTCGACACCCACGAGTACGTAAGGAACTTGATTGAGGCCGGCATCCCGGCGCAACAGGCGGAGGCGCAAGCTACGGCGCTGAGTCAGGCGATGGCCGAAGCCACGGTCGCGCCGAGCGAGCTGGTTCTTCTCAGAACCGACATGATCGCTCGCATTGAAATGTTGCGCGCTGAAATGAACGGTAAGTTCGATGCTCTGCGCGACGAAATGAACGGCAAGTTCGATGCTCTGCGCGACGAAATGAACAGCAAATTCGATGCTCTGCGCGAGGAAATGAACAGCAAGTTCGACGCGTTGCGGGCGGAAATGATCGCCAAGCTAGAGGCGCTGGAGCAGCGCTTGCGGGCGTATATCGACCGCAAGCTGACTACCGTGTATTGGATGGTAGGAATTGCGTTGACGCTGCAGATGGTGCAAATAGCAGGGCTGATCTATATCATCAGCCGGCTGCCGTAACGCTCAGGCTTTTTCTTCCGGCACGGTTGAGATCCGAACGAACAGCGGCGCCACCAGCAGGCCCAGCTCGAACAGCAGGCACATCGGAATCGCCAGCGAGAACATCGACACCGCATCCGGCGGCGTGACAATCGCGGCAATCACAAACGCACCAACGATGGCGTAAGGACGAATCTCCTTCAGCTTGGCCACCGTCACCAGGCCCATGCGCACCAGGATCACCACCACCACCGGCACTTCGAATGCCGCGCCAAACGCCAGGCACATCGACATCACGAAGTCCAGATAGTTCTCGATATCCGGCGTCACCGCAATCGATTGCGGCGAGAATTCGGCGATGAAGTGGAACACCCGGCCAAACACCAGAAAATAGCAGAACGCCACACCGGCAATAAACAGCCCTGACGACGAAATCACCAGCGGCGCAATCAGCCGCTTCTCATGCGCATACAAACCCGGCGCTACAAACGCCCACAACTGGTACAGCACCCACGGCAAGGCCAGGATGATGGCAATCACCAGCGTCACCTTCATCGGCACCAGGAACGGCGACACCACCCCGGTGGCGATCATCTTCGAGCCGACCGGCAGCGCAGCGATCATCGGTTCCGCAATGATGTCGTAGATGCGCGAAGGTCCAGGCCAGATCATCAGGCCGATGCACATGATCGCAATGCCGATCGTCGCCTTGACCAAGCGGTCACGCAGCTCGATCAGGTGAGAGATAAAGGTCTCTTCGCCCTGGTTAGGTGTGCTCATTTAGTAGAAGGAACTATTGGTCGGGCCGCGCGGACGGAAACGTGCCACACGCGCCGCGCCGGACGTCACATGCATCTTGCCGCCGTTGCGTTGCTTGTACCAGTTGGGAATGGCGGAATTGCGCACCAGCTTTTTGCGGCGGAACTCGCGCGCCTTGCGCGCCAGATCGTCGGTGGTGACGTGGCTGTACGCCGAATAGCCGGACGAGGCTGTCGTCTCCGACGAGGAAGAGCTGTCGCTCCAGCTGTTCTCGACGTCCGCCATATTCTGCGAAATCGAGTTTTCCACCTCGGACTTGACGCTCTGCGCGGCTTCCTGCACTTCCTTCTGCAGGTTGCGCAGTTCTTCCATCTCGATTTCCCGCGTCACCTCCGACTTCACATCGTTGAGGTAACGCTGGGCGCGGCCGTACAGCGTCCCGGCCATGCGCGCCACTTTAGGCAGCTTTTCAGGACCGATGACGACCAGCGCAACCACGCCGATGACAGCAAGTTTGGTAAGACCGAGATCGATCATAAGGCAGCTTCAGCCGAAGCTTACTTCTTCTCTTTGGCGTCGACGTCGATCGTGCTCGGAGCAACTGGGGCAGCCGGCTTGTCTTCCTCGCCACCCTTCACACCATCCTTGAAGCCTTTGACGGCCTTGCCGATGTCCGAACCCATATTGCCCAGTTTTTTGGTGCCGAAGATCAGAATCACGACAACCAGCAAAATTGCCCAATGTACCCAGCTAGTAGAACCCATCATATTCCCCTTACGAGGCGCAATGCGCCTGGATTAAATTCGTTGATTCCTGGAACTGCAGCGATAGTATACGCGAAGCGCAGTTTCTCAGGTTAATAAGGCCATCTAGATCTAGCGTCAGTTCAACGCTTGCCGCCCCACGGCTGCGGACCGCCGACCACGTGCAGGTGTAAATGGTACACCTCCTGGCCGCCATCCGGCCCACTGTTAATCAGCGCCTTGTAGCCACGGGTCGGCGCACCGTCCTCATCATAGCTGACCGCGCAGCCGAATTCCTCTGCCAACCGGGGGGCCAGCGCCAGCATCTTGCCCAGCAGCTCGGGTTCGACCGCCGCATCCTGCAGCGTCGAATAGTGTTTTTTTGGAATCACCAGCAGATGCACCGGCGCATGCGGGTTGATGTCCTTGAAGGCCAGCAACTCATCATCCTCGTACACGATGGTCGAAGGAATTTTCTTTTCGGCTATTTTGCAAAAGATGCAGTTTTCCACTGAAGACTCCGTTTATTCTTTGCGAGACGCTTTTTCCTCGATGCCGGACACGCCTTCGCGGCGCGCCAGTTCATCGAGCACTTGCTGTGGTTTCAGATCGAACTGGGCCAGCAGCACCAGCGTATGGAACCACAAGTCGGCCACTTCGTACAGCACCTTACCGCTGTCGCCGCCGGCGCGCGCATCCTTGGCGGCCATCACGGTTTCGGTGGCCTCCTCGCCGATTTTCTTCAGGATGGCGTCATCGCCCTTGCTGAACAGCTTGGAGGTGTAGGAGGTGGCGGGATCGCCGCCGTTGGCCGGTTTGCGCGATTCGATCACGTCCGCCAGCCGGTCCAGGATGGTGCTCATTTACTTGCCTTTGTAGATATCGGAGGGATCTTTCAGCACCGGTTCGGTGTTCTGCCAGTCGCCTTCCTGCGCGTCGCCCTCGAACTTCTGGAAGAAGCAGGAATGACGGCCGGTATGGCAGGCGATGCCGCCAGCCTGCTCGATCTTCAGCAGGATCACGTCCTCATCGCAGTCTAGGCGCACTTCCAGCACCTTCTGCACATGGCCGGACTCTTCGCCCTTGTGCCACAGCTTCTTGCGCGAGCGGCTCCAGTAGACGGCCTCACCCAGCTCGACCGTTTTGGCCAAGGCCTCGCGGTTCATCCAGGCAAACATCAGCACATCGTTGGTGACGGCTTCCTGGGCGATCACCGGCACCAGGCCGTGCTCGTCCCATTTCACCTTTTTCAGCCAGGCGGCTTTCGGCTGGATCGGCGCGTTCATGCCGCCCCCCCATCCAGGCGCATCGGAATGCCCTGCTGCGCCATGAAGCGCTTGGCTTCCTGTACCGTGTATTGGCCGAAGTGGAAGATGCTGGCGGCCAGCACAGCATCAGCCTTGCCCAGCTTGACGCCGTCGGCCAGGTCCTGCAGGCCGCCGACGCCGCCCGAGGCGATCACCGGAATGCTGATGGCGTCGGACACGCCGCGCGTCAGGCCCAAGTCGAAGCCGGACTTGGTGCCGTCCTTGTCCATGCTGGTCAGCAGGATTTCGCCGGCGCCCAGCTGTTCCATTTTCTTCGCCCACTCGATGGCGTCGATGCCGGTGGCCTTGCGGCCGCCATGGGTGAATACTTCCCACTTGCCCGGCGCAGTCTGCTTGGCGTCGATCGCCACCACGATGCACTGCGAACCGTGCTTCTGCGAGGCGTCGAACACCAGCTGCGGATTCGATACCGCCGACGAGTTCATGCTCACCTTGTCGGCGCCGGCGTTCAGCAGGCGGCGCACATCGGCCACTTCGCGCACGCCGCCACCGACGGTCAGCGGAATGAATACCTGCGAGGCCACCGCTTCGATGATGTCCAGGATCAGGCCACGGTTGTCGCTGGTGGCGGTGATGTCGAGGAAGGTCAGCTCATCGGCGCCCTGCTCGTCGTAGCGGCGGGCGATTTCCACCGGGTCGCCGGCATCGCGCAGCTCGGTGAAGTTGACGCCTTTGACGACGCGGCCATCGGTCACGTCCAGGCAGGGGATGATGCGTTTAGCCAGCATTATTCTTCGTCTTCCTCGATGAGGTCGCCGCTCAGCTCATCGGCGCGCAACTGCGCCGACGCCAGGTCGATCGTGCCTTCGTAGATCGAACGGCCGCAAATCACGCCTTCGATGCCTTCGTCCTGTACCGCGCACAGCGCTTCCACGTCAGCCAGGTTATGCAGGCCGCCGGAGGCGATCACCGGAATCTTGACGGCTTGCGCCAGCTTGACGGTGGCGTCGATATTCACGCCGCCCATCATGCCGTCGCGGCCGATGTCGGTGTAGATGATCGATTCCACGCCATAGGCTTCGAACTTCTTGGCCAGGTCGATCACTTCGTGGCCGGACATCTTGCTCCAGCCGTCGGTGGCGACCTTGCCGTCCTTGGCATCCAGGCCGACGATGATGTGGCCGGGGAAAGCGCCGCACGCATCGTGCAGGAAACCCGGCTCTTTCACCGCAGCGGTGCCGATGATGACGTAGGTGATGCCGGCATCCAGGTAGCGCTCGATGGTGTCGAGATCGCGGATGCCGCCGCCCAGCTGCACCGGGATTTCGTCCAGGTCATTTTCTTCAGCGTACTCCTGCACCACTTTCAGAATGGCCTTGACCGCGCCTTCGTTTTTCGGCTTGCCGGCAAAGGCGCCGTTCAGGTCCACCAGGTGCAGGCGGCGCGCGCCTTGTTTCAGCCAATGCAGGGCCATCTCGGCTGGATCTTCGGAAAATACGGTGGCGAGTTCCATATCGCCTTGTTTCAAGCGAACGCAGTGACCGTCTTTGAGGTCGATGGCAGGAATGAGCAGCATGATGGTTTCAGTGTGTTAGAAGATGAGAAATCAAGGGTTCCAGTGGACAAAGTTTTTGTACACCTGCAGTCCGGCCGCGGCGCTTTTCTCCGGGTGGAACTGGGTCGCAAAAATATTATCACGCGCAACGGCGCAACTGAAAGGCGCGCCGTAAACAGTTTGACCGACAGTATGCGCCGCCTGCTCCGGCTGAGCGAAATAGCTGTGCACGAAGTAGAAATACGCATTGTCGGCAATATCCTGCCACATCGGGTGAGACGCCGTTTGCCGCACTTGGTTCCAGCCCATTTGCGGCACCTTGAAGCGCGAGCCGTCGTCCTGCAGCTGACCGTCGAGCTGGAAGCGCACCACCTTGCCGGGCAACAGGCCCAGGCCGGCGGCATTGCCCTCCTCACTGACATCAAACAGCATTTGCTCGCCGATGCACACTCCCATAAGAGGTTTATTTCTGGAGGCCTCAAGCAGGGCTTCCTGCACACCGGACTCGCGCAGGCTGCGCATGCAGTCCGGCATGGCGCCCTGGCCGGGCAGCACGATGCGGTCGGCGCTTTCGATATCGGCCACTTCGCCGGAAATCAGCACATTGGCTTCCGGCGCCACGGCGCGCAACGCCTGCGCGACCGAACGCAGATTACCCATGCCGTAATCAACTACTACGATTTTTTTCATGGTGTTTTTAGAGAGTGCCTTTGGTCGACGGGATGGTGCCGGCGGCGCGCGGGTCAAGTTCCGACGCCATGCGCAGCGCGCGGCCGAAGGCTTTAAAGACCGTCTCGCACTGGTGGTGGGCGTTGGTGCCGCGCAGGTTATCGATATGCAGCGTCACCAGCGCGTGGTTGACGAAGCCGCGGAAGAATTCCAGCGTCAGGTCAACGTCGAAGGTGCCGATCATCGCGCGCGTGAACGGGATGTGATATTCGATGCCTGGGCGGCCGGAGTAATCCAGCACGACGCGCGACAGCGCCTCGTCCAGCGGCACATACGAATGGCCGTAGCGGACAATGCCCTTGCGGTCGCCGATGGCCTTGGCCACCGCCATGCCCAGCGTGATGCCGACGTCTTCCACCGTATGGTGGTTGTCGATATGGATATCGCCGGTGGCTTCAACTTCCAGGTCGAACAGGCCGTGGCGGGCGATCTGGTCCAGCATGTGATCGAGGAAAGGCACGCCGGTGTTCAGCTTCTGCTTGCCGGTGCCGTCCAGGTTGATGGAAACGCGGACTTGCGTCTCGTTGGTATTACGGATGATTTCTGCGGTGCGGTTCATGAAAAGCTCGCGATGGTCTCAGGCTGCCAGCGATGCGGTGAACGCATCGAGGAAGGCGGAATTTTCTTCCGGAGTACTGACAGTAATGCGGAGGCAATTAGCCAGCACACTGTGCATTTTACTCACATTTTTAATTAAAACCTTGTGGGCTAGCAGTTTCGCGTGGGCATCGTCGGAATTTGGCACACGAATCAAGATAAAATTTGCCGCTGACGGAAAAACTTCCACACCCGGGATACGGGCCAATGCAGCCGTCAGATCGGCGCGTGCGGCGCGCAAAGCGGCCGCCTGTTGGTTCAGCACCTCCACATGGTCGAGCGCGAATTCGGCTGCCACCTGCGTCAGTACGTTGATGTTGTAAGGAGGCCGCACTTTGTCGAATTCGGCCAGCAATTGCGGCGCCGCCGACATGTAGCCGAGGCGGATGCCGGCCAGGCCGAGCTTGGACACGGTGCGCATCACCACCAGATTATTAAATTCCGCCAGGCGGTGCATAAAGGTCTGCTGGGCAAACGGCTCGTAGGCTTCATCCACCACGGCCAGGCCGAAACCGTCGAGCGCCCGGATGATGGCGACCATGTCTTCTTCGGCAAACAGGTTGCCGGTCGGGTTGTTCGGGTAGGACAGGAACACCAGCGCCGGCTTGTGTTCTTTGATCGCCGCCAGCATGGCCGGCAGGTCCAGCGTCATGTCGACCTTGAGCGGCACGCCGACGTAATCCATGCCGGCGAATTGCGCCGAGCGCTGGTACATGACGAAGGAGGGCGTCGGCGCCACCACGGCGGCGCGGCGGTCCTGCATGGCGCAGGCCATGCACAGGATCGAGATCAGTTCATCCGAGCCGTTGCCGAGGATGACGTCATGGCCGGCCGGCACGCCCAGCTTGTCGACGATGCGCTGCTTGATGCTGGCGTAGGAGGCAACAGGATAGCGGTTCAGCGCCACGTCAGCCAGCCGCTGGGCGAGATCCTCGCGCAGATGATGCGGCAGGTGGTAAGGGTTCTCCATCGCATCCAGCTTGATAAAGCCACTCGCGTCAGCAACGTGGTAGCCGGCTACGGCGCGCACGTCTGGGCGTATGGTGCTGTTGATCAGGGTGTCGATGGGGGACATCTTACTTGGGCTCCTATGAGTTGACGGTACTTCGGGGTTTCTTGGGTTTCTTCGGCGGCGGCGCCGGCACTTCCGGCATCGCCAGTCTTTCGTTAATGATCGCGCAGTATTCGGGATTCAGCTCGAAGCCGACGAAATGACGGCCGGTGCGCTTGGCCGCGATCGCGGTAGTGCCGCTGCCCATGAACAGGTCCAGCACCACGCCGTCCGGCGGGCACGACGCCTTGACCATGCGCTCGATGATTTCCAGCGGCTTCTGCGTCGGATGGTCGGCGCGCTCGGGATGCTCCCGGTGCAGACGCGATACGCTCCACAAATCCTTGGGGTTGTAGCCCACTTCCAGCCACTTGGCGCCGATGAAGATGGAGCGCGAACGGGCCTTCTTGGTTTCGGCATCGTAGGGAATGCGCACAGCGTCCAGGTCAAAGTAGTAGTCCTTGCGGCGCACGAAGAAGCCGATGGTGTCATGCACCGACGAGAAGCTGCGCACGCTGCCGCCCATCGACGGCACGCGGCGGTCCCAGATAATCTCGTTCATCATGGTCATGCGCTTTTTCAGCATGACGAAAATCTCCGGCGAAAAACGCCAGGTCAGGAAAATGTACAAGCTGCCGTTCGGCTTCAGCTTGGGCAGGGCCGCGTCTATCCACTGCTCGGTCCAGAGCAGGTAGTCGTCTACCGTCTGCTGGTCCGAGGCGTTGCCGTAGTCCTTGCCGAGGTTATACGGCGGGTCGGTCAGAATCAGATCGATGGAACCGTCGGGGATGCGCGCCAGGCCGGCCAGCGCATCCTCGCAAAAGACCTGATTGAGCCACGTCTCCGTCATCTTTTAGTCATTCCTCAAGCGCAGTTCCGCGCTGCGGGCGTGCGCCTGCAAGCCTTCGCCGTAGGCCAGTTCGGCCGCGACCTTGCCCAGCGTTTGCGCGCCGGCTTCGCTGACGTGAATGATCGACGAGCGTTTCTGGAAATCGTACACGCCCAGCGGCGACGAGAAGCGCGCGGTGCGCGAGGTTGGCAGCACGTGGTTCGGGCCGCAGCAGTAGTCGCCCAGCGACTCGGACGAGAAGCGGCCCAGGAACATGGCGCCAGCGTGGCGGATCTTGTCGGCCCATTGTTGCGGCTCGACGGCGGAGATTTCCAGGTGTTCAGCGGCGATGCTGTTGGCGATGGCGCAGGCTTCGTCCATATCGCGCACCTTGACCAGCGCGCCACGGTCGCCCAGCGAGGTGCGGATGACTTCCGCGCGCGGCATCGTTGGCAGCAGCTTGGCGATGCTGGCTTCCACCTTGGCGATGTAGTCGGCGTCAGGGCACAGCAGGATGGCTTGCGCCAGCTCGTCGTGCTCCGCTTGCGAGAACAGGTCCATGGCGATCCAGTCAGGATCGGTGGTGCCGTCGGCAACGATCAGGATTTCCGACGGGCCGGCGATCATGTCGATGCCAACCACGCCGAACACGCGGCGCTTGGCCGAGGCCACGTAGGCGTTGCCAGGGCCGACGATCTTGTCGACCGCCTGGATGGTTTCAGTACCGTAGGCCAGCGCGCCAACCGCCTGCGCGCCGCCGATGGTGATGACGCGGGTAACGCCGGCAATCGCGGCGGCGGCCAGCACCATCTGGTTCTTCACGCCGTCCGGCGTTGGCACCACCATGATGATTTCTTCGACGCCGGCGACGTGCGCCGGAATCGCGTTCATCAGTACCGACGATGGGTAGGCAGCTTTACCGCCAGGGACGTAGATGCCCACGCGGTCCAGCGGCGTTACGCGCTGGCCCAGCACCGTGCCATCCGGCTCGGTGTAGGTGAAGCCGTTCAGTTCCTGCTTCTGGCGTTCGTGGAACACGCGCACGCGTTCCGCCGCCACTTCCAGCGCCTTGCGCTGCGCTTCTGGAATCGCGGCCAGTGCGGCTTGCAGTTCTTCCTGCGAGACGTCCAGCGCGGCCATGCTGGTGGCGCCGCCGTTCGGCAGACGATCAAAGCGATTGGTATATTCAAGGACGGCGGCGTCGCCGCGTGCCTTGACGTCGGCGAGGATCTTGCCGACTGCGGATTCGATGGCGTCGTCGGTGCTGGCTTCAAAAGCCAGCAGGGTGTCCAGACGCTGTTTGAAATCGGCCTGGCTGGAATCGAGCTTGGTAATCATTTTTTGGATGCGCGTTCAAATGCTTCGATAATCGGTTGCAGGCGCTCGCGTTTCATCTTCAGCGCGGCCTGATTGACGATCAGGCGCGACGAAATATCCATGATGGCCTCGACCTCTTTCAGGTCGTTGGCGCGCAGCGTGTTGCCAGTGCTGACCACGTCGACGATGGCATCCGACAGGCCGACCAGCGGCGCCAGCTCCATCGAGCCATACAGCTTGATCAGATCGACGTGCACGCCCTTCTTGGCGAAGTGGGCGCGCGCAGTCTCGACGAACTTGGTGGCCACGCGCAGACGCGCGCCCTGGCGCACGGCAGTCTCGTAGTCGAAGCCATTGCGCACCGCGACCGACATGCGGCACTCGGCGATATGCAGGTCGATCGGCTGGTACAGGCCTTCGCCGCCGTGCTCCAGCAGCACATCCTTGCCGGCCACGCCGAAGTCCGCTGCGCCATGCTGCACATAGGTCGGCACGTCGGTGGCGCGCACGATCAGCACGCGCACATTAGGGTCGTTGGTCGGCAGGATCAGCTTGCGCGAAGTCTCGGGATTTTCGGTGACGGTGATGCCGGCTGCTTCCAGCAGTGGCAGGGTGTCTTCGAAAATGCGGCCCTTCGACAGCGCAAGAATCAGCTGCTGGGAGTCGGCTTGAAAGGTACTCATGACTATTTCCTAAATTAGCCCGTCGCTCCGGCGAAAGCCGGAGCCTATAGAACGCATGCGTTGACACAGCTCACCCGTTCCATGGGTTCCAGCTTCCGCTGGAACGACGTTACTTGATACGCTTGATGTTGGCGCCTACGGCGGAGAGTTTGACTTCCATCTGATCGTAGCCGCGGTCCAGGTGATAGATGCGGTCGATCAGCGTTTCACCGCGCGCAGCCAGGCCGGCGATCACCAGCGAAGCGGAGGCACGCAGGTCGGTCGCCATCACAGGCGCGCCAACCAGCTGTTCCACGCCTTTGATAAAGGCGGTGTTGCCATCGGTTTCAATTTGCGCGCCCAGACGGTTCATCTCCTGGACGTGCATGAAGCGGTTTTCAAAAATGGTTTCCGTCACGCGGCTGGCGCCGTCGGCGATGGTGTTCACCGCCATGAACTGCGCCTGCATGTCGGTCGGGAAGCCAGGGTATTCGGTGGTGCGGAAGGTCACGGCATGCGGACGCGCGTCCATCTGCGCACGGATCCAGTTGTCGCCGATGGTCAGCTGCAGGCCGATCTCGCGCAGCTTGTCCAGCGCCGCATCCATGATGTCCACGCGGGTGTTGCGGATGGTGATATCGCCGCCGGTGGCAGCCACCGCGCACAGGAAGGTCGCCGCTTCGATACGGTCCGAAATGACGGCGTGCCTGGCGCCATGCAGCTCGCTGACGCCTTGAATCACCAGGCGGCTGGTGCCGATGCCTTCGATCTTCGCGCCCATGGCCACCAGCAGGTTGGCCAGATCGGTCACTTCAGGTTCGCTGGCGGCGTTTTCCAGCACGGTCTCGCCTTCGGCCAGCGTAGCGGCCATCAGCAGGTTCTCGGTGCCGGTCACGGTGATCATGTCGGTGACGATGCGCGCGCCTTTCAGCTTGGCGCATTTGGCGTAGATGTAGCCGCCTTCGACGGTGATGTCGGCACCCAGCGCCTGCAGGCCCTTGATGTGCTGATCGACCGGACGCGAACCGATGGCGCAGCCGCCCGGCAGTGAGACCTTGGCTTCGCCGAAGCGCGCCAGCAGGGGACCGAGCACCAGGATCGAGGCGCGCATGGTTTTCACCAGGTCGTACGGCGCTTCCAGCTTGGTGATGGCGCTGCCGTTCAGCGTGACCTTGTCGTTATCCTGCGTGACTTTCAGGCCGGTTTCGCCCAGCAGCTTGAGGATGGTCGAGACGTCGTGCAGATGCGGCACATTGGACAGTTCCAGATCGCCGGAGGTCAGCAAGCCCGCGCACAGAATAGGCAGGGCGGCGTTCTTGGCGCCGGAGATGTTGATGTCGCCTTGCAGGCGGTTACCGCCTTGAATCAGAAGCTTGTCCATGCTTATCCTTGATATTCTTCAGGGGTGAGGGTTTTCATCGACAGCGCGTGGATTTCCTCGCGCATGCGGTCGCCCAACGCAGCGTACACCAGCTGGTGGCGCTGGATCGGGCGCTTGCCGGCAAACGCAGGCGACACGATTACCGCCTGGAAGTGCTGGCCGTCGCCGTCCACTTCGAGGTGGGTGCATTCGAGACCGGCCGAGATGTAGCCGTGGATGAGTTCTGGAGTAGTAGGCATGATGAATCCTTGGAATTAATGGCGCCTTAGTGGCGTAACCTGTAGCCGGAGCGCAGCAAACGAATCGCCAGGAACGCCAGCACCACCAGGAAGGCCGAAACAATGGCCAGGCTCACCAGAGGGTTGACGTCGGACTGGCCGAAGAAGCCGTAACGGAAGCCGTCGATCATGTAGAAGAACGGATTCAGATGCGATACCGCCTGCCATACCGGCGGCAGCGAGTGAACCGAATAGAACACGCCGGCCAGGAAGGTCAGCGGCACGATCAGGAAATTCTGGAACGCGGCCAGCTGGTCGAACTTCTCGGCCCAGACACCGGCGATCAGGCCCATGGTGCCGAGGATGGCGGCGCCCAGCAGCGCAAACAGGATAATCCACAGCGGCGCGGCGAACGACAGGTGTGCAAACCAGGTGGTCACCAGGAACACGCCCAGGCCGACCATGATGCCGCGCACCATGGCAGCCAGCACGTAGGCGGAGAAAATCTCCCAGTGCGACAAAGGCGTCAGCAGCACGAATACCAGGTTGCCGGTGATCTTGGACTGGATCAGCGACGACGACGAGTTGGCGAAAGCATTCTGCAACACGCTCATCATCACCAGGCCAGGAATCAGGAACGAGGTGTAGTTGACGTCCTGGTACACCGTGACGCGGCCTTCCAGCACGTGGCCGAAGATCAGCAGGTACAGCATGGCGGTGAGGATAGGCGCGGCGATGGTTTGCGTGGCCACTTTCCAGAAACGCAGGGTCTCCTTGTAGACCAGCGTGCGGAATCCGGCGGAGATGAAGTTCATACGCTACCCTTGTCCATGATCTGCAAGAAGATATCTTCCAGATCCGCTTGTTGCAGTTGCATTTCGTCGATGATCACGCCCGACTCGCGCAGGCGTTTCAGGATCTGTTCGACTTCAGCGTATTCATTGATGCGCAGGCTGTACTTCTTGCCCTGCTCCGAGATTTCGGGGTGCGTGATCAGCGGGCACAGGTCGTCCGGCAGGTCGCCATGCGTCATGTTGACGATCAGCTGCGAACCGGAGATGCGGCGCACCAGCGACGCCATGGTGTCCAGCGTCACCACCTGGCCCAGCTTGAGCATGGCGACGCGCTTGCACATCGCCTGCGCTTCTTCCAGGTAGTGGGTGGTCAGCACCACGGTGTGACCTTCGCGGTTGAGGCGCGTGATGAACTGCCACAGCGTCTGACGCAGCTCGACGTCGACGCCGGCGGTCGGCTCGTCCAGCACGATCACCGGCGGCTTGTGCACCAGCGCCTGCGCCACCAGTACGCGGCGCTTCATGCCGCCCGACAGCGATCGCATATTGGCATCGGCCTTGTTGGTCAGGTTGAGGTTGTGCATCACCTCGTCGATCCAGGCGTCGTTATTCTTCAGGCCGAAGTAGCCGGATTGCAAACGCAGCGTCTCGCGCACGGTGAAGAACGGGTCGAACACCAGTTCCTGCGGCACCACGCCCAGATTGCGACGGGCCGCGCGGAAATCGCTGACAACGTCATGACCGTGGATCTTGACCGAGCCGGCATCCGGACGGATCAGGCCGGCGATGATGGAGATCAGCGTGGTCTTGCCCGCGCCGTTCGGGCCGAGCAGGCCGAAAAACTCGCCTTCCTCAATGTTCAGGGACACGCCGCCCAGCGCCTGCAACGACTTGTAGCGCTTTTCGACATTGCTAATTTGGATTGCTGTCATACTTGACTTATCTATAAGGTTGCGGCGGCCGAGGCGGCACGCGCGAGGGTACTGCGGGGGCCGCGACGCTGCGGTTGCGGCAACGTTCAATTATATTGGAATTTCAATCGGTCCGAGCCGGACCGGGGGAATTTGCGACGACTACTGCAGGCGGCGGGGTGGGGCGGAGGTCAATGGTGGGGATGAGTGGCCGTATCGTCGGCCAGGCCGGTCTTCTTGCTGAAGAACGATTCCGGTGCCTTCACCGGTGCAAATTCGTCGTGCGACGGGTTGCGTGCAACAGCGCCGTCCTGATCGAGTTTGACGTCGGTCGGGAACAGCAACGAGCACACGCCGTACAGCTTGGTCAGGCTTTGCAGCGCCGGCGGCAGGTTCTTCAGTTGCAGCTGGAGGCCGGCTTCCTGCGCGGCACGCTGCCACGACAGCATGACCGACACTGCCACCGAATCCACCGTCAACACATGGCGCAGGTCGAACACGCTCTGGCCGGCCTTGAGGGCAGCATAGCCGCGCTCCAGCGCCGCAGTGGCGTTGAGCACGGTCAGGGACGTGAGCGACTGCAAGTTGTCGATGGATTCGGTAACAGCGTTGGACATGATGTCGGCTTACTTTTTAGGTGCGTTGGTGTTCAGCGGCTTGCTGGCCAGCTTTTGGTTCTTGTCCGCCAGCGCCTTGATCAGGCCGTCCATGCCGCCCTTGTTGATCTCGGAAGCGAAGGTGCCCTTGTAGGTTTCCACCAGCCAGGCGCCCAGCACGTTGATGTCGTAGATTTTCCAGCCGCTGGCGGTCTTGGAGACGCGGTAGTTCAGCGGAATCGGCTCGCCACGGGCCTGGTTGACCTGCGAGCGCACTTCCACTTCGGTGTCGTTCGGGTCAGCGCGCAGCGGTTTGAATTCGATAGTCTGGTCTTTGACCTGCGACAACGCGCCCGAGTAGGTGAACACCAGCAGCTTGCGGAACTCGGTGGTCAGCTGCTGCTGCTGCTCAGGGGTAGCCTGGCGCCAGAAGCGGCCGGCTGCCAGCGAGGTCATGCGCTGGAAGTCGACGTGCGGCAAAATCTTGTTTTCCACCAGGTCGATCACCTTTTTGGTGTCGCCGGCCTGGATGGCCTTGTCGGCCTTGGCGGTGTTGATCACGTCTTCGCTGATGCGCTTGACCAGCGCGTCCGGCGCTTCCTGGGCGGCGGCAATGCCGGTGAACGCCACCGAAACAGTTGCCAGAGCGATAAATTTTTGAATGAAGTTCATCTGTTATGTGCCTTATGAGTGGTTCTTCGGGTCACAGGCTGGCGTTCAGTTCGCAGCCGGTGGTGTGCCGGAGTTTAACTCTTTTGCGGCCGGTTCGGATGACACGGGCGCAGAAGTTTCATCAGTATCATCTTTTTGCGCCTTGCGTGGCGCACCGTCCGGATGCACCTGGCTCTCGCGGCGCTGCATATAGCCGTCGCGCAGGAATTCGTAGCGGTCCAGCGCGGCATCTTCCAGCAGCGACGAGGCATCCAGCAGGCCGGCGCGGGTATCGACCACGCGCACCACGGTGCCGATGTTGCGCACATTGACCGGATCCTTGTAGCGCCAGATATCGCCGGCGATGTCGGCCGGCAGCGCTACGGTGTCGCGCACGGTGGAAGGGCCGAGCAGCGGCAGCACCAGGTAGGGACCGGATTCCACGCCCCATACGCCCAGCGTCTGGCCGAAGTCTTCCTTATGCTTCGGCAGGCCGGCTTCGGAAGCGATGTCGAACAGGCCCAGCACGCCCAGCGTCGAGTTCAGCGCAAAGCGGCTGACATCCGACATGCCGGCTTCGCCGTTGCCTTGCAGGAACTGGTTGATCGCGGTCCAGGCGTCGCCCAGATTGCCGAAGAAGTTGCTGACGCCGGTCTGCACAAACTGCGGCGTGACGTTCTTGTAGCCGGTGGCCACTGGCTTCAGCGCATAGGTATCGACCGTATCGTTGAAGTTGAACATGGCGCGGTTATAGCCTTCGTACGGATCGCGCGGGTTCGGACCGGCGCAGCCGGCCAGCATTGCGGTGACGCCCAGTGCCAGCGCTGCGTGGCGGAATTGTTTCGAGATCATTTATCGTCCTTTCCGTCTGCGGCCTTGCTGTAGATGAACTGATTGATCAGGTCTTCCAGCACGGCTGCCGATTGGGTGCGGGCGATCTTGTCGCCGGCCGCCAGATTGTTGGTATCGCCGCCGGCTTCAATGCCGACGTATTGTTCGCCCAGCAGGCCGGCGGTCAGAATCTTGGCCGAGCTGTCTTTAGGAAATACATAGCTGGTTTCCATATTCAAGGTTACCAGCGCCTGATAAGTCTTGTCATCAAACTTGATCTCTCCCACACGGCCGACCACCACGCCGGCCGCCTTGACCGCAGCCTGCGGACGCAGGCTGCCGATATTGTCGAACTTGGCGGTGATCGCATAGGTTTTGCCAAAGGACAGCGAGTTCATACTACCGACTTTCAGCGCCAAAAACATGAGCGCGCACACACCGATAACGATAAACAGGCCGACCCAGACATCCAGAGATTTGCGTTGCATTTGTATTCTTCCTTGTTTTCTTATTACTTGCTAAACATCAGCGCCGTCATCATGAAGTCCAGCCACCAGATCGTCAGCGATGAGATCACGACCGTGCGGGTGGTGGCGCGCGCCACGTCTTCCGGCGTCGGCTGCGCCTCATAGCCTTGGTACAGGGCGATGAAGGTAATCGCGATGCCGAACACCACGCTCTTGATGAAGCCGTTATAAATATCGTTCCAGATATCGACGCTGGCCTGCATTTGCGACCAGAACGCGCCGTCATCGACGCCGATCAGCTGCACGCCGACCAGCCAGCCGCCCAGCACGCCCACGGCGCTGAACACCGACGCCAGCAGCGGCACGGCCAGCGCGCCGGCCCAGAAGCGCGGCGCCAGCACGCGCTGGATCGGATTGACGGCCATCATTTCCATCGCGGACAGCTGTTCGCCAGCCTTCATCAGACCGATTTCAGCGGTCAGCGAGGTGCCGGCGCGGCCGGCAAACAGCAGCGCGGTGATTACCGGGCCCAGTTCGCGGGTCAGCCCCAGCGCCACCAGCACGCCCAGCGACTGCTCGGCGCCGTACTTATTCAGCGTGGTGTAGCCCTGCAGACCCAGCACCATGCCAACGAACAGGCCGGATAGGGTGATGATCAGCATCGAGTAATTGCCGATAAAATGCAGCTGCTCGACTACCAGGCGCGGCCGCTTCAGCAGGCCGGGCGATACACTCAGCAGGTTGGCGAAGGCGCGCGCGCCATAGCCGATGCTCTCGACATAGTCGCGCAGCGGCGCGCCCAGATTGGACAACCAAGTTTTAACACTCATACTTGCACTCCCAGGCCCAGATCGTCGGCCAGGGACTTGCCTGGATAATGGAACGGCACCGGGCCGTCCGCTTCCGCGTGGACAAACTGCTTCACATACGGGTCGGTCGACACCAGCATGTCGGCCGGCGTGCCGTGCGCAACGATCTTGCCTTGCGACAGGAAATAAACATAGTCGGCGATGGCAAAGCTTTCCTTGACGTCGTGCGACACCAGTATCGTGGTCGAGCCCAGCGCCGTGTTCAGGTTGCGGATCAGGTTGGCGGTAACGCCCATCGAGATCGGGTCCAGGCCGGCGAACGGCTCGTCATACATAATCAGTTCAGGGTCCAGCGCGATCGAACGCGCCAGCGCCACGCGGCGCGCCATACCGCCGGAGATTTCGCCCGGCTTCAGCTTGGCGGCGTTGCGCAGGCCGACTGCCTGCAATTTCATCAGCACCAGGTTGCGGATCAGCTCTTCCGGCAAATCGGTGTGCTCGCGCAGCGGGAATGCCACATTCTCGAACACCGTCAGGTCGGTAAACAAGGCGCCGTGCTGGAACAGCATGCCCATCTTGCGGCGCAGCAGGTACAAGCCGGCGGTATTCAGCTTATGCACCACCTGGCCCTGCACCTTGACATGGCCTTTCTGCGGGCGCAACTGGCCGCCGATCAGGCGCAACACGGTGGTTTTGCCGCTGCCCGAACCGCCCATGACCGCGATCACCTTCCCGCGTGGGAAGTCCATGTTCAAGCCGGACAGGATCGCCCGCTTGCCATAGGAGAAGTGTAGGTCACGGATTTCGACTAGATTAGGCACGACTGAACTCATTTTTTGGAATGCCGTATTGTAGTGCAGAAAGGTCAATCTCTGCTGAGAGGCCCATGAAGAGCCAACATTGGGTAGCAGATAATACAACACTACTGAACTCAAAGTCAGCAATTTACACCGGGCACTAATTGTTACAATAACCCCCGTCATTCCCGCGAAAGCGGGAATCCATGCTGAGTCTCATGGCCAGCGTTCCATGGATTTCCGCCTGCGCGGGAATGATGGGGCGGGAATGATGGGGCTGGAATAAAAAAACCGGATGCAGTCGGGGATCGCCCATCTGCATCCGGCAGGGAAGTCAGGCCGAGCCTGATACCGTGCTTGAGCTTAGCGCGGCAACTCGGAACTGCCCATCAGGAACTCGTCGACCGCGCGCGCGCACTGGCGGCCTTCGCGGATCGCCCATACCACCAGCGATTGGCCACGGCGCATGTCGCCGGCGGCAAATACTTTGGATACGGAAGTTTTGTAGCAGCCGTCGCCATCGGTAGTGGCCTTGGCGTTGCCGCGTGCATCTTTGTCAACAGCGAAGGCGTCCAGGATGTTGGCCACCGGCGAAACAAAGCCCATGGCCAGGAACACCAGGTCGGCTTTCATTTCGAATTCCGAGTTCGGCACTTCAGCCATCTTGCCGTCTTTCCATTCGACGCGGCAGGCGATCAGCTTCTCAACTTTGCCGCCCTTGCCTTCCAGGCGCTTGGTGGCCACCGCCCAGTCGCGCTCGCAACCCTCTTCGTGCGACGACGAGGTGCGCAGCTTGGTCGGCCAGTATGGCCATACCATCGGCTTGTTCTCTTGCTCTGGCGGCATAGGCATCAGTTCGAACTGGGTTACCGAGGCGGCGCCCTGGCGGTTCGAGGTGCCGACGCAGTCGGAACCGGTGTCGCCGCCGCCGATCACCACCACATGCTTGCCGGTGGCTTTGATCTGGTCTTTCAGCTTGTCGCCTGCGTTGATCTTGTTTTGCTGCGGCAGGAAGTCCATGGCGAAGTGCACGCCTTTCAGCTCGCGGCCTGGAACAGGCAGGTCGCGCGGGGCTTCCGCGCCGCCGGCCAGTACCACGGCGTCGAAGTCTTTTTGCAGGTCTTCAGGGAAGATGGTTTCCTTGGCCCAGTTGTTGACGTTGGCCGGGAAGTCCTTGCCGATCAGCACGCTGGTGCGGAAGGTTACGCCTTCGGCTTCCATCTGCTTGACGCGGCGGTCGATGTGCGACTTCTCCATCTTGAAGTCTGGAATGCCGTAGCGCAGCAGTCCGCCAACGCGGTCGGATTTCTCGAATACGGTCACAGCATGGCCGGCGCGCGCCAGCTGCTGGGCGGCCGCCAGGCCGGCAGGGCCGGAGCCGACCACGGCGACTTTCTTGCCGGTCTGCTTGCTTGGCGGCTGGGGGACGACCCAGCCGTGCGCCCAGCCTTCATCGATGATCTTGTGTTCGATCGACTTGATGCCGACCGGATCTTCGCTGATGCCCAGGGTACAGGCGGCCTCGCAAGGCGCCGGGCAGATGCGGCCGGTGAATTCCGGGAAGTTGTTGGTCGAGTGCAGCGTGTCCAGCGCTTCGCGGTAGTTGCCGCGATACACTAGGTCGTTCCAGTCCGGGATGATGTTGTTGACCGGGCAGCCGTTGTTGCAGAACGGGATGCCGCAGTCCATGCAGCGCGCGCCCTGGATCTTGGCTTGCTCGTTGGTCAGCGGAATGACGAATTCCGCGTAGTTTTTCAGGCGCGTCGCTGGCGGCAGATAGCTTTCTTCCTGACGCTGGAATTCCATGAAGCCGGTGATTTTACCCACGATATTTTTCCTTCGTAATCTTTGCGTTACCGTCGCTCCCGCGCAAGCGGGAGCCCATACTCAGTATGGATTTCCGCGTTCGCGGGAATGACGCTGGTGGCGTTATTTAGGCAGCAACTGGTTGCACAACGGCGGCCTCGTTCGCCAGGTCTTCGGCCATTTCGGCCAGAGCACGTTTGTATTCGCTTGGGAATACTTTGACGAACTTGCCGCGGCTATCGGCCCAGTTGTCCAGCAACAGGCGCGCGCGCGTGCTGCCGGTGTGCTTGAAGTGACGCTCGATCAGACGCTTCAGGATCACTTCGTCCGCCTCGCGGCCGTGGTCTTTGTGCTGCACGTGGAAAGTTGCACTGTCGACCGACTGTTCCTTGGCGCTCAGCACACGTTCCAGCGTCACCATCGAGGTGTTGCAGCGAGTTTCGAAGTCGCCATCCGGATCGTAGACGTAAGCGATACCGCCCGACATACCCGCCGCGAAGTTACGCCCGGTGTTACCCAGCACCACCACGGTGCCGCCGGTCATGTATTCGCAACCGTGGTCGCCGGTGCCTTCGACGATGGTAGTGGCGCCCGAGTTACGCACCGCGAAACGCTCGCCGGCCACGCCGTTGAAGAAGGCTTCACCGGAAATCGCACCGTACAGCACGGTGTTGCCGATGATGATGTTGTTCACCGCCCAGCCACGGAACTCGGTGTTAGGACGCACGATGATGCGGCCGCCCGACAAGCCTTTGCCCACGTAGTCGTTACCCTCACCGACCAGGTCGATGGTGATGCCGTGCGCCAGGAAGGCGCAGGCCGACTGGCCGGCCGTACCTTGCAGCTGGATGTGGATGGTGTCGTCCGGCAGGCCGGCGTGACCGTAGCGCTTGGCCACTTCGCCCGACAGCATGGTGCCGACGGTGCGGTTCAGGTTTTTCACCGGCGAGATGAAGGACACGCGCTCGCCTTTTTCCAGCGCGGCTTTGGCTTGGGCGATCAGCTTGTGGTCCAGCGCCTTGTCCAGGCCGTGATCCTGCTCCAGCGTGTGGTAGATCGAATGACCGTCCTGCACTTGCGGCTGGTAGAAGATGTTGCTGAAGTCCAGGCCCTGCGCCTTCCAGTGCGAGATCGCCTTCGACTTGTCCAGCAGGTCAACGCGGCCAATCAGTTCGTCATAGGTGCGGATGCCCAGTTGCGCCATCAACTGACGCGCTTCTTCGGCAACGAAGAAGAAGTAGTTCACAACGTACTCAGGCTTGCCCGAGAACTTGGCTCGCAGCACCGGATCTTGCGTTGCAACGCCGACCGGGCAGGTGTTCAGGTGGCATTTACGCATCATGATGCAGCCTTCCACCACCAGCGGCGCGGTGGCGAAGCCGATTTCATCGGCGCCCAGCATGGCAGCGATGACCACGTCGCGGCCGGTACGCATCTGGCCATCGGCCTGGACGCGAATACGGCTACGCAGGCCATTCAGCACCAGCGTTTGCTGGGTTTCTGCCAGGCCCAGCTCCCAAGGGGTTCCGGCGTGCTTGACCGAGGACAGCGGCGATGCGCCGGTGCCGCCGTCATGGCCAGCGACGACAACGTGGTCGGCCTTGGCCTTGGTGACGCCGGCAGCAACGGTGCCGATACCCACTTCCGACACCAGCTTGACCGAGATCGAGGCGCGCGGATTGGCGTTCTTCAGATCGTGGATCAGCTGCGCCAGATCTTCAATCGAGTAAATATCGTGGTGCGGCGGCGGCGAAATCAGGCCCACGCCCGGCACCGAGAAGCGCAGCGTGGCGATGTATTCCGACACTTTATGGCCTGGCAGTTGGCCGCCTTCACCCGGTTTGGCGCCCTGCGCCATCTTGATCTGGATCTGGTCAGCCGAGTTCAGGTAGGCAGCGGTCACGCCGAAACGGCCCGACGCCACCTGCTTGATGCGCGAACGCAGCGAGTCGCCCTCTTGCAGAGGAATGTCGACCACCATCTGTTCTTTGCCCATGACCGAAGCCATGGTCTCGCCCTGCTTGATCTTGATGCCTTTCAGCTCCATGGTGTAGCGCGATGGATCTTCGCCGCCTTCACCGGTATTGGACTTGCCGCCGATACGGTTCATCGCCACAGCCAGCGTCGCGTGGGCTTCGGTCGAGATCGAACCCATGGACATCGCGCCGGTGGCGAAACGCTTGACGATTTCCTTGGCTGGCTCGACTTCATCCAGCGGAATCGCCTTGCTCGGATCGATCTTGAATTCGAACAGGCCACGCAGCGTCAGGTGGCGCTTGCTCTGGTCGTTGATGATCTGCGCGTACTCTTTATAGCTGGAGAAATTGTTGGCGCGGGTCGAATGTTGCAGCTTGGCGATCGCGTCCGGGGTCCACAGGTGGTCCTCACCGCGCACGCGGAAGGCGTACTCGCCGCCGGCGTCCAGGTGGTTGGCCAGCACAGGATCGTCGCCAAAGGCCAGGTTGTGCAGGCGCAGCGCTTCTTCCGCCACTTCAAACACGCCGATGCCTTCCACGTTGGACGCGGTTCCCTTGAAGTATTTGTTGACCAGCGACTTGTTCAGGCCGACCGCTTCGAAGATCTGCGCACCGCAGTACGACATATAGGTCGAGATACCCATCTTCGACATCACCTTCATCAGGCCTTTGCCGACCGCCTTGGTGAAGTTGTAGATGGCTTTGTCAGCCGACATATCGCCCGGCAGGCCTGCCGCCATGTCGGCCAGGGTTTCCATCGCCAGGTAGGGGTGGATCGCTTCCGCGCCGTAGCCGGCCAGCAGGGCGAAGTGGTGGGTCTCGCGGGCCGAGCCGGTTTCCACGACCAGACCGGTCGAGGCGCGCAGGCCTTTGCTGACGAGGTGCTGGTGAACCGTGGACGTCGCCAGCAGCGCGGGGATCGCCACGCGGTCCGGGCCGACCGAACGGTCGGAGACGATCAGAATGTTGTGGCCGGACTTGACCGCATCGACCGCTTCCGCGCACAGCGATGCCAGGCAGGCTTCGACGCCTTCCTTGCCCCAGGCCAGCGGGTAGCAGATGCTCAGTTCGTAGGACTTGAACTTGCCGCCGGTGTGCAGGCTGATGTTGCGCAGACGCTCCATGTCGTCAAAGCCCAGCACCGGCTGTGACACTTCGAGGCGCATCGGCGGGTTAACGTTGTTGGTATCCAGCAGGTTCGGTTTCGGACCGATGAACGACACCAGCGACATCACCATCGCTTCACGGATCGGGTCGATCGGCGGGTTGGTCACCTGGGCGAACAGCTGCTTGAAGTACGAGTACAGCGGCTTCAGCTTGTTGGACATGACGGCCAGCGGCGAGTCATTGCCCATCGAGCCGGTGGCTTCCTCGCCGGCGGCAGCCATCGGCGCCATCAGGAATTTCAGGTCTTCCTGGGTGTAGCCGAAGGCTTGCTGGCGGTCCAGCAGCGACGGCACGGCTTTTTCGCCCTGCGCCGGCTTGTCCTTGGCGCGGTTGTGCGCCAGCTGGCTTTCGCTCAGCTTGATTTCGTTGAGCTTGATGCGTACCGCATTGATCCATGCCTTGTAGGGCTTGGCGTTGGCGTAGGTGTCTTTCAGCTCTTTATCGTCGATGATGCGGCCGGCCTCCAGGTCAATCAGGAACATCTTGCCTGGTTGCAGACGCCATTTCTGGATGATTTTCGACTCTGGAATCGGCAACACGCCGGATTCCGAGGCCATTACCACCAGGTCGTCGTCGGTGACGATGTAACGAGCAGGACGCAGGCCATTACGGTCCAGCGTGCCGCCGATGTAGCGGCCGTCGGTGAAGGCCATGGCGGCCGGGCCGTCCCACGGTTCCATCATGGCAGCGTGATATTCGTAGAACGCGCGGCGATTGTCGTCCATCGTGCCGTGATTTTCCCAGGCTTCCGGGATCATCATCATCATTGCCTGGGCCAGCGGGTAGCCTGCCATCAGCAGCAGTTCCAGCGCGTTGTCGAAGCAGGCGGTGTCCGACTGGCCTTCGTAGATCAGCGGGAACAGCTTGCGCAGGTCGTCGCCCAGCACGGCCGATTTCATCACGCCTTCGCGGGCACGCATCCAGTTGAAGTTGCCTTTAACGGTGTTGATCTCGCCGTTGTGGGCGATCAGGCGGTACGGGTGGGCCAGCGGCCATTCCGGGAAGGTATTGGTCGAGAAGCGTTGGTGCACCAGCGCCAGCGCCGAGATGCAGCGCGCATCCTGCAGGTCTTTATAGTAGACGCCCACCTGGTCGGCCAGCAGCAGGCCTTTGTAGACGATGGTACGGGCCGACATCGAGGCCACGAAGAATTCTTTGCCGTGGATCAGATTCAGCGCCTGGATCGCGTGGCCGGACGATTTGCGGATCACATACAGCTTGCGCTCCAGCGCGTCGGTCACCATGATGTCGGCGCCACGGCCGATGAAGATCTGGCGGATCACCGGCTCTTTGGCGCGCACGGTCGGCGACATCGGCATTTCGCTGTCGATCGGCACATTGCGCCAGCCCAGCACGACCTGGCCTTCGGCGCGCACGGCGCGCTCAATTTCCTGTTCGCAAGCGATGCGGGAAGCATTTTCCTTCGGCAGGAACACCATGCCAACGCCGTATTCGCCTGGCGGCGGCAGTTCCACGCCTTGCTTGGCCATTTCGTCACGGTAGTACTGGTCCGGGATCTGGATCAGGATACCGGCGCCGTCGCCCATCAGCGGATCGGCACCCACCGCGCCCCGGTGATCGAGGTTCTTCAAGATCAGCAGACCCTGTTCCACAATCGAGTGACTCTTATTGCCCTTGATGTGGGCGACGAACCCAACGCCGCAGGCGTCATGTTCATTGGACGGATCGTACAGACCTTGTGCTTCCATGGCTAAACTCCAAAACTGATTGGCTTGAAAAACAAGGTTAGTGCAACGCAGCGTAAACCTCAAGCATAACAATTAGGGTCGGAGTCGAATTAAATTTTCCTTATTTGCTTATTTTTTTAATTGGGGACAGAGTGACTGGCCATCATTCCCGCGTACGCGGCAATCCATGCTGAGCTTGAACATACGTTCTATGGATTCCGGCTTTCGCCGGAATGACGGAGAGGGGTCAGCGTTCGGGGACAGGCTTTATTTTGAATGGCCGGCCCCGTTTGGCCGGCAATACCTGACGCTTCACCTTGTTCTGCAGGGCGCTCTGGAATTGTTGTGAGCCCAGCGGCCAGCCCTTGAGCAGGGCGTTGCTGATTAAAGTCAGCTCATCTGGCGTCAGCGGTGGCTCGGCCAGCGCGCTGTAAGCTGCCTCGCGCTGAAACGGCGTGTTGCCTAATTCCCAGACCTTGGCATGGTCGGTGACCAGGCCGTCCGGCCGGATGCCGGCATGATGGCAGTAACTGGACCACGGATAATCCTCGGCGCGACTGACCATGCCGTTGCGGACCGGATTGAATTCGATGTATCTGCTGCACAACATGAAGTATTCGTCAGCATCGATCAGCGAGGTTTTGTAGCGTCCGTTCCACAAAGTTCCACTACGGACATATTTTTGGTTGAAATACGGCACGTAGTAGCGCCCGATCCATTGCATCATCTGCCCCAAGCCGGTGTCATCGGATGGCGTGACCAACAAATGCAGGTGATTCGGCATCAAACAGTAGGCGTGGATGGCGACTTTGTAGGTTTTGGCGGCGGCGCGGAGCCATCCGAGGAAGGTTTGGTAATCTTCCGTGTCCAGGAACACGTCTTGATTGTTGACGCCGGTCTGAATGACGTGGTGCGGCTGGTGCGGGACGATTAAACGGGGCAGGCGGGCCATGCTAAAAACCAAAAAGGGTAGATCGGAAGCCCGATTCTACCCTTGCATATCACTCCGTCCCTAATTAATTCGCGACAAAAGATTTTTGCCTCGACTCTGTCCCCTATAGCGTCATTCCCGCAAAAGCGGGAGCGACGCTAGGAAAGGTTGAAGCTGGCCGACAGGCTGTAGCCTTCGCCGTAGGCGCTGCGCAACGGCAAATCCTGGCCCAGGCCGGTGCGCGCCTTTTTGCGCAAGCGGTACACCAGCATGTCCACCCGGCGCCCGGCGTCCGGATCGTCGCCGCCAATGCCGGCCACAATCACCTGGCGCGGCACCGGCCGGGTATTAATCGTCAGCAGGTGCAGGAAGTTGCATTCTTTTTCCGTCAACGTGATCGCCATGCCTTGCAATTCAAGTTGGCGAGCGCTCACTTTTAACGTCCATTTGCTTGGCAGCGGAGCTGTTTCCTGTGGTCCAACACGGCGGTCCAGCGCCTCAATGTGCGCCGCCAGTTCCGGGAATTTGATAGGCTTGGTCAGGTAGTGGTCGGCGCCCAGGCGCAGGCCGAGGATGCGGTTGTCGAAAGCCACCCGGCCGGTCAACACCAGCAGGCCGATTTGCGGATAGAGCTGACGCATGCGCGGAATGACATTGAAGCCATCCTCATCCGGCAGGCCAAGGTCCAGCACGACCACGCCGACATTGCCCTGGCTCAGGGCAGACCACATATCGCCGGCGTTATTGGTGATATGCACTTCGTGATCAAGCTCAGTCAGAAACTCCGCCATCTCTTCGGCGTAGTCCAGATTGTCTTCCACGATGAGTATTTGCGTCATTGATGCGCCATTCGTTCAATTGTTGAGCAAAGCTGCGCCCAGACCTGGGAACACTCCTAGCTTGCGTCCAGGGAATTATCACTGCTGGCACCGGCAGGCGCAAGGTTTTTCCCCGGCTTGGCCGCCACCGGCAGCCAAATCCGAAATTCTGTGCCGCTTTCAGAAACATTTCTGGCCGTAACCGTACCGCCGTGTACATCGACAATCGAGCGTACCATGTACAGTCCCAGGCCCGATCCATGCACACCGGCGGTGTTGCTACCCCGGAAAGCTTTATCAAACACCTTCGGCAATTCCTCTGCCGCAATTCCCACGCCGTGGTCGCGCACCAGAAACTCGACGCCACCTTCCGCTGCAATTCGTCCTGTCAATTCTATCGGAATATTATCGCTTGTGTACTTTATTGCATTATCCAGCAGCATTTCCAGACATAAACGCATACCTGCCGGGTCGCAACGTATCCATTGCGGCAGGCCCTGGCTTTTGACGGTGATCTGTTTGCGGCGATGCCGCGCCTGCTCGGCGGCGGTTTCCAGCAAATTGGCAGGATTGACTTCGTTCGGCTGGCGTTCGCGGCCAATGCTGGCCATGCGATCCGGCGACAGGTATTCGTCCAGCATCGCCAGCATGCGGTCGACTGCGGTCTGGATCTTGCGGTAGCGCTTGCGCGTGCCTTCGTCGTGATGGGCGCCGGTCATTTCCAGCCGCTGCACCGCGCCGTCGATGGTCGACAGCGGCGTGCGGAATTCGTGCGACAACATGGAGGCGAATTTTTTCTGTTGCGCCGCCAGCTCGCGCCGGGCGCTCAGGTCGCGCACCACGCCGACCACCGTGGCCGGCACGCCGTCGGCGCCGAGGATCAGCGTCGATTCGATTTCCACCGGCACCAGATGGCCGTCGGCATGGGCCAGTTCGGTTTCGCGCAGCAAGCGGCGGCGGCTGAGATCGCCCTCCGCATAGCGCGCGAGGCGCGCCTGCAAGTCCTTGAGCAGGCCATGGGCCAGGTTTTGCGCGGTTTCCAGCGTGTAGCCGAACTGGCGTTCGGCGGCCGGACTGAGCCAGGTCAGCCGCAGCGTGGCGCAGTCGGCCATCCAGCTGATCTCGCTGCTGTGTTCCAACAGCAGCCGATAGCGGGCTTCGTTGGCTTGTGATTGCTGCAAGGCTGCCTGGAGTTCCGCTATCGTCTGGCTCATCGATTACTCCACCAAAGGTGCGAAGATTTGCTGCAGGTCTTCCTGGGTGAGCGCCATTTTCTGCGACTCGCCTTCGGCCAGGATGGACTGCGCAAGATCGGACTTCTTCTGCTGCAAGACTTGAATCTTTTCTTCCAGCGTGCCCTTGGCGATCAGTTTATACACAAATACCGGCTTGTCCTGCCCGATACGCCAGGCGCGGTCGGTGGCCTGGTTTTCGGCGGCCGGATTCCACCATGGGTCATAGTGGATGACAGTGTCGGCGGCCGTCAGGTTGAGGCCGACGCCGCCGGCTTTCAGCGATATCAGGAAGATAGGCACCGCCCCCTGCTGGAAGGCAGCCACCTGCGCGCTGCGGTCTTTGGTGTCGCCGGTGAGCAAGGCGTACGGGATGTCGCGCGCCTCCAGCTCCTCCTGGATCAACTCCAGCATGCTGGTGAACTGCGAGAACACCAGGATCTTGCGCTTCTCTTCCAGCAAGTCCTCGACCATCTGCATCAGGTCGATCAGCTTGGCCGAACCGGCCTGCTGCTGTTTCTTGGTGGTCGATTTGACCAGGCGCGGGTCGCAGCACACCTGGCGCAGCTTGAGCAGCGCTTCCAGAATGACGATCTGGCTGCGCGCCACGCCCTTGCGGTCGATTTCCTCGCGCACTTTCTGATCCATCGCCAGGCGCACGGTTTCGTACAGGTCGCGCTGGGCGCCGGTCAGCTCGACCTTGCGCACCATCTCGGTCTTCGGCGGCAGCTCCTTGGCCACACTGTCCTTGGTGCGGCGCAGCAGGAACGGCTTGATGCGGCGGTTCAGCAGCGCGCGCCGCAGCGGGTCGTCCTGGCGCTCGATCGGATGGCGGAACACGCTGTTGAAGCCCTTCTCGTCGCCAAGCAAGCCCGGCAGCAGGAAGTGGAATTGCGACCACAACTCGCCCAGGTGGTTTTCCAGCGGCGTGCCGGACAGGCACAGGCGGTGACGCGCGCGCAGCAGGCCGGCGCTCTGCGCCGCCTTCGAGCGGGTGTTCTTGATGTAGTGCGACTCGTCCAGAATGACCAGATGGAAATCGTGCTCGCGCAGTTTTTCCTCGTCGCGCGGCAGCAGCGCGTAGGTGGTCAGCACCAGGTCGGCTTCGTCGATCTGGTCGAACTGGCCCATGCGGTCCTTGCCTTGCAGCAGCAGCACCTTCAGGCCGGGCGCGAAGCGGGCGGCTTCTTCCTGCCAGTTGCCCATCAGGCTGGTCGGCGCGATGACCAGCGCCGGCGCGGTCAGGCGGCCGGCTTCCTTCTCGACCAGGATGTGCGCCAGCGTCTGCACGGTCTTGCCCAGGCCCATATCGTCGGCCAGGATGCCGGCAAAGCCGTATTCGCGCAGGAACTGCATCCACGACAGACCATCGGTCTGGTAATCGCGCAGCGTGGCTTGCAGGCCGGCCGGGGTGGCGACCCGTTTCACCGAGCCGAACTGGTTCAGACGGGCGCCCATATCGCGCAGCTCTTCGCCGCCGGTCCACGCCATATCGACGTTGCGGGCCAGCTCGTCGAGACGGGCGGCGTCCAGCGAAGCCATGCGCAGCGAGGTCTTGATCTTGTCGCTGAAATACAACTCGCCCAGCGTGCCAAGGATAGGCCGCACGCGCGCCCACGGCAGGGCGACGCGGGTGCCGTCGGCCAGCGTCGCCAGCATCTGGTCGTCCGCGCCGTGGTTGGCGATGACTTTCGGATTGAAATCATTCGGCGCGTTACGGATCAGCTGGACCAGCACCGGCAGCAGCGGCACCCGTTCCTGGTTGACCATGATGCCCAGTTCCAGATCGAACCAGGCGCGGCCGCCATCGGCCTCGTCTTCCACCACGTCGGCGTACCAGTCGCCGACTTCCACCGTGTCATAGCGGTATTTGACGGTTTTTTCGATTTTCCAGCCGGCTTGCTTCAGTTCGGCGATACCGGCGCCGGCAAAGCGCAGCCATTCGGCCTGACTAGGCAGCAACAGTCCGCCCTTGACGCTGCTCAGCGGCAGCGTGGCCGGCGGCACGAAATGGCGTTCGCTCAGCAGCGCCAGCGCATCGGCTTCGGCGCTTTCGTCGCGCTGGATGATCTCGGTGACGTCGCCCTTCTGCCGCACCACGCGCTGCGACGGGTCGAACGACACGCGCTCGCCGTCATAATCGTAGGACAGCACGGCAAAGTCGTGCCAGCGCTGGATGGAGCCGTCGGCCAGCATGGCGGCGTCCAGCGTCAGCACCGGCCGCGGCTTGACGTCGTCGCGCATGCGCTGCGGCAAGGCCTGCGGCAGCGGCATCAGGCCTTGCAGGCCGTGCGCCAGCAGCAGTTGCGACACGCGCATCTTGTCGTTATTGGTCAGCAGCGGCGCCTGGGCGACCAGCGCCTGCAGGTCCGCCAGCGGGATTTCCGTGCCGCCCTGGTTCAGTTGCAGCACGCCGCACGACAGGTTGTCGATGTACCACGGCGGATCGGTCGGCAGCATGTAATCGACCTGATCGGCGCCAACATGCTTGGCGCCCGGCGGCGGCGCCACTTGCCAGCCGAGGCGCAGGCCTTTGCCTTCTTCGCGCCAGGCCAGGTTGGCCTCGCGCAGCACGCCGCCTTTGAGCGGGTAGACCAGGCCGTTGCCGACATCGGCCCACGAATTTGCCCAGAGCAATCTATCTTGCTCCGCAAGCATATTCAACAACGCCGCACCGATCTTGCCGCGCGGTTCGGTGGCCGAACCGGTCTGGGAATTCTGGCCGCTGCGCATGGCGACGAAGAAACGGATCAGGTCTTCATCGGCTGGCGTCATGAAAGTCGGTGGCGTCGACAGCAGCGAAAACACTTCGCTGACCGGACTGGCCGCCGCCACGTCGCCATTCGGGCGCAAGCGTGCTTTGTACAGGCACAGCGCCACATGGCGGCCACCGCTGGTGGGCGCCAGCACGTAGATCAGCTTGTACTGGGTTTGTTTCGGATCGTTATCGACCGGCGGCGGGCTCAGCTTGGCCTTGGGATGCGCGGCGGCATCCACGCGCTGCAGCCAGGTGGCCACGGCATAGGAAAGCTGATTCGCGGGCGGCGCATGGCGTGGTGGAGCAGCCGGTGCTGGAGCAGCTGGAGCATCAGTGGCGTCGTCGCGGGTAAAATCCATAGGTCGCATGGTTAGGCAAAGATGGTTCAAAAACGGCAACAGGCAATATTATCCGCCATTGAAGCGTTCGTGTTTATGGTTTCTTTAAAAACCTGTACTAAAAGTGGGCTTACACACGCTCACAGTCGCTTTGTGTCAAGACGGGCAAAAGAATTGCAACTTCGTCGCGATGCCGTATTATTCCGGGCTTGTCTGTCTAGGAATCATCACCATGCTGCCTTCCATCGAACAACGTCTCGCCCTGGAACTGTCCGCCAAGCCGGCCCAGGTTGCCGCCGCCATCGCCCTGCTGGACGAAGGCGCCACCGTGCCCTTCATCGCCCGCTACCGTAAGGAGGCGACCGGCGGCCTGGATGACATCCAGCTGCGTCTGCTTGAAGAGCGCCTGCGCTACCTGCGCGAACTGGAAGACCGCCGCGCCAGCATCGTCGCCTCGATCACCGAGCAAAACAAGATGACGCCGGCCCTGTTAGATGCTGTCATGCACGCGGAAGACAAGACCCGGCTGGAAGACTTATATCTTCCGTACAAGCAAAAACGCCGCACCAAGGCCCAGATCGCCATCGAAGCCGGCCTGACGCCGCTGGCCGACGGCCTGCTGGCCAACCCGCAACTGCATCCGGAAACCGAAGCCGCCAGCTACCTGCGCGAAGCGTTTACCACCGCCGACGGCAACAATCCCGGCGTGGCCGACGCCAAGGCCGCGCTCGACGGCGCGCGCCAGATCCTGATGGAACGCTTTGCCGAAGACGCCACGCTGCTGCAATCGCTGCGCGAATATGTGCAAGAGCATGGCATCGTTGAATCCAAAGTTATTGAAGGTAAGCAAGAAGAAGGCGAAAAATTCGCCGATTACTTCGATTATTCGGAAAACCTGGCCACCGTGCCGTCGCACCGCGCGCTGGCGTTGATGCGCGGTCGCCGCGAAGGCATGCTGGACGTGACGCTGCGCCTCGATTCCGAGCCGGAAAAACCAAAATGGGACGCGCCGCACAATCCGTGCGAAAGCCGCATCGCCGCCCGTTTCGGCATCAAGAGCGCCGGCCGGCCGGCCGACAAATGGCTGTCCGACACCGCCCGCTGGACCTGGCGCGTGAAGAGTTTCATGCACCTGGAAACCGAGCTGATGGGCGGATTGCGCGAGAAATCCGAATCGGACGCCATCACCGTCTTCGCTACCAATCTGAAAGCCTTGCTGCTGGCGGCACCGGCCGGCCAGCGTGCCACCATGGGCCTGGACCCCGGTTTGCGCACCGGCGTCAAGGTGGCGGTGGTGGACGCCACTGGCAAGGTGATGGATACCGCGGTGATTTATCCGCACCAGCCGAAAAACGACTGGGAAGGTTCGCTGCACACGCTGGGCAAGCTGGCCGCCAAGCACAATGTGTCGCTGATTTCGATCGGCAACGGCACCGCCTCGCGCGAGACCGACAAGCTGGCGCAAGACCTGCTCAAGCGCTTCCCCGAGCAGAAAATGAACAAGATCGTGGTTTCCGAAGCCGGCGCCTCGGTGTACTCGGCCTCCGAGTATGCGTCGCGCGAGTTGCCGGAGATGGACGTGTCGCTGCGCGGCGCGGTGTCGATCGCCCGCCGCCTGCAGGATCCGCTGGCCGAACTGGTCAAGATCGACCCGAAATCGATCGGCGTCGGCCAGTACCAGCACGACGTCTCGCAGACCCAACTGGCGCGCACGCTGGACGCGGTGGTCGAGGATTGCGTCAACGCGGTTGGGGTTGACGTCAACACCGCCTCGGCGCCGCTGCTGGCGCGCGTGTCCGGCCTGTCGGCGTCGGTGGCGCAGGCGATTGTTTCCTACCGCGACGTCAAAGGCGCGTTCACCTCGCGCGCCGCGCTGAAATCCGTGCCGCGCCTGGGCGACAAGACTTTTGAACAGGCGGCCGGCTTCCTGCGCGTGACCGGCGGCGACAATCCGCTGGACGCCTCGGCGGTGCACCCGGAATCCTACCCGGTGGTGGAAAAGATCCTGGCCGACATCCAGAAGGACATCAAGGGCGTCATCGGCGACAGCGCGCTGATCAAGCGCCTGCAGCCGGCCAAATACGCCGACGACAAGTTCGGCGTGCCGACCGTGACCGACATCCTGAAGGAACTGGAAAAGCCGGGCCGCGACCCGCGTCCGGAATTCACCACCGCCACCTTCAAGGAAGGCGTGGAGGAAATCAAGGATCTGCGTCCGGACATGATTCTGGAAGGCGTGGTGACCAACGTGGCCGCCTTCGGCGCCTTCGTCGACATCGGCGTGCACCAGGACGGCCTGGTGCACATCTCGGCGCTGTCGAACAGCTTCGTCAAAGACCCGCACACGGTGGTCAAAGCCGGCCAGGTGGTCAAGGTGAAGGTGCTGGAAGTGGACGAAAAGCGCAAGCGCATCGCCCTCACCATGCGCCTGTCCGACAGCGCGCCGCAAGCCGGTGCGCAACCGCAGCAACGTGGCGATCGCAACGACCGCCGCGCCATGGGCCAACAGCAGAAGCAGGGCGCGCGCGAACCGGCGGTGGGCGGCAGCATGGCGGCGGCCTTCGCCAAGCTGCGGGGCTAAAATAACGGGCGCCGGCGTTTTCTTATAAAATGCCGGTATTCCACATCTTTAAACCCTAGAGGCAGCTATGAGCGACGTACAAACCTGGATCAAAGAAACCGTGACCAACACCCCGGTGGTGCTGTTCATGAAGGGCACCGCCCAGTTCCCACAATGCGGCTTCTCCGGTCGCGCCATCCAGATCCTGAAAGCGTGCGGCGTGGAAAACATCGCCACCGTCAACGTGCTGGAAGATCCGGAAGTTCGTCAGGGCATCAAGGACTACTCGAACTGGCCAACCATTCCCCAGCTGTACGTGAAGGGCGAATTCATCGGCGGTTCCGACATCATGAACGAAATGTTCGAGTCGGGCGAACTGAAAGCCCTGCTGGATGCCTGATCGCCCACGGCGTATCATTATTGCCATCACCGGCGCCACCGGTGCGGTGTATGGCGTGCGCCTGCTGCAACATTTACGTAATATCAACGGCGTCGAAACCCACCTGCTGATTTCCGACGCCGCCGTTCTCACGCTGCACCAGGAAACCGGCTTGCAGCGGCGCGAAGTCGAAGCGCTGGCCCATGTGGTGCATAAAGTGCGCGATGTCGGCGCCTCGATCGCCAGCGGCTCGTTCCAGAGCGACGGCATGGTGATCGCTCCCTGCTCGATGAAAACTTTGGCGTCGGTAGCCCATGGTCTGTCCGATAACCTGATCGCGCGCGCGGCCGATGTGGTGCTCAAGGAGCGCCGCCGGCTGGTGCTGATGGTCAGGGAAACGCCGTTCAACCTGGCGCACCTGCGCAATATGACGGCGGTAACGGAAATGGGCGGCGTTATCTTCCCGCCGCTGCCGAGTTTCTACCACAACCCGCAATCCATAGACGAGATGATCGACCACACGGTCGCGCGCGTGATCGACCTGTTCGGCATCGAACACGCGCTGGCGCCGCGCTGGGCGGGCCTGAAGGGTGACGCCGGCTAAGCTTAGCGCTTGTCGTAGTAAGAACTGCTGGCGCGCTTCAGTTCGCGGGCTTCTTCCACCATGCGGCGCTGGGCAATGCGCTTGCGCATCACTTCAGCATGCTGCTCGGCGCTCATGGGCGGGGCGGTCATCAGATCTTTCAGCTGTGCGGCATTGCTGTAGTTGCTTTTCATCAAACGGCTCAAAGCGTGACTCCCCGAAATGTAGGCTCTGACCTATTGTGCCTGAAATCCGTGTCGCGACCATGACAATTCGCAAAGGTAGCGAAAATAAAAAGGACGTAGCCAGCGGCACGCCCCTAGTCCGAACAAAAACCGGCTGAAAGTGAAACTTTATTCAGATTACCGGAGGATATGCACATCGCACGCCGGTCAACATCTCTCCGTAGTACTACTTAAAAATGACTACTTTTGGTAGTTAACACGAACCAGCATGCGGATAAATTCACGCGCGATCTGGCGGTGATGCTCGTCCAGGCGCTGCAAATCGGCGATCAGCTTGACGTCGGCCGACTCGAAGCGCGACATCGCGCCATTGCCGTCGCCTTCCGGCGCGCCTTCTTCCGGGCCGCCAAAGCGCAACCACTCGGCCGGCACGCCCAGCCATTGCGCGATCATGCGCAGCTTCTCCTGGGTCGGAATTGCCTCGCCAACCAGCCATTTGCGCGCCGCGTGCACGGTAATCGGCCGGCCGTCGAAACGGATGTTGAACTCGCGCGCCAGCCGGGTCGGACTGTCGGGCGAGTAGTGGGCGTTTTTGAGAGCCTGTTGGAGTCGCTGGCTAAAGCTTTCGCGTTCATTAGAAGAATTCATATTTGCACTATTTCACGTTGCGTCATGAAAGTCAGTCTCTACGGTGCGACCCGAAAGTGTGACCTCATGCGATATTATAATTAACACTTCATCTTCTAGCAGCGCCACCACCGGCAATTTTTCCGTAGCGAATTTTATTCGGTCCGAAAGCGATGGATGGCTATGATCCTGCCGCGCAGCCTTTCACGTCGCACGATACCATTCCACATCTTGCAGGTCACGAATTGCCACCGAATCTACGTTGCAAGGTGGGTTTCGCGCTACAATGGATTGACGTTGACGTAAACGGAAATCCATATAAAACCCATGTCCACCTACACCATTACCGAACTGGCGCGTGAATTCGACGTGACCGCGCGCGCCATCCGTTTCTATGAAGACCAAGGGCTGCTGAGCCCCTCGCGCGAAGGCGCCGGCGGCCGCAACCGTGTCTACACCGGGCGCGACCGTACCCGCCTGAAACTGACGCTGCGCGGCAAGCGCCTGGGCCTGTCGCTGGCCGAAATCAAAAGCCTGGTCGACATGTACGAAACGCCGAAGGATTCGGCGGCGCAGATGCACCGTTTCCTGAGCGTGCTGGCGCAGCACCGCGAAACGCTGGAACAGCAGCGCGAAGACATCGAAATGTCGCTGGCCGAAATCCAGGCGCACGAAGATGAGTGCAAACGCATGCTGGAAGCGCAGCCGATCACTTGACGTTTACGTTAACGTCATAGCGGCGTATGATGGCCGCTCCAGATCCATAAAGAATAGAGGAAGACATGCTCCATCTCCCAGGCCTGACCTTTGACCATGGCGAGGATATCGCCGCGCTGCGCGAGGCCGTGCAGCAATTCGCCGCCGCCGAGATCGCCCCGCGCGCGGCCGAGATCGACCGCAGCGACCAGTTCCCGATGGACCTGTGGCGCAAGATGGGCGAGCTGGGCGTGCTCGGCATCACCGTGCCGGAGCAGTACGGCGGCGCCAATATGGGCTATCTGGCCCACATCGTGGCGATGGAGGAAATCTCGCGCGCGTCGGCCTCGGTCGGCCTGTCGTATGGCGCCCACTCGAATCTGTGCGTCAACCAGATCAAGCGCAACGGCACCGAAGCGCAAAAACAGCAATACCTGCCGAAGCTGATTTCGGGCGAGTACATCGGCGCGCTGGCGATGTCCGAGCCGAACGCCGGCTCGGACGTGGTCAGCATGAAGCTGCGCGCCGAGCTCAAGGGGGATCGCTACGTCCTCAACGGCACCAAGATGTGGATCACCAACGGCCCCGATGCCGATGTGCTGGTGGTCTACGCCAAGACCGATCTGGAAGCCGGCCCGCGCGGCATGACCGCTTTCCTGATCGAGAAGGGCGCCAAGGGCTTCTCGATCGCGCAAAAACTGGACAAGCTGGGCATGCGCGGCTCGCACACCGGCGAACTGGTGTTCGAGGATTGCGAAGTGCCGATCGAGAACGTGCTGGGCGGGGTCGGCAAGGGCGTCAATGTGCTGATGTCCGGCCTCGATTTCGAGCGCACCGTGCTGTCCGGCGGCCCGTTGGGCATCATGCAGGCCTGCATGGACGTGGTGGTGCCCTACATCCACGACCGCAAGCAGTTCGGCCAGGCCATCGGCGAGTTCCAGCTGATGCAGGGCAAAATCGCCGATATGTACTCGACCATGATGGCGTCCAAGGCCTACGTCTACGCGGTCGGCCAGGCCTGCGACCGCGCCGCCACGCCGGAGCAGGTGCGCAACCTGCGCAAGGACGCCGCCGGCGCCATCCTGTACAGCGCCGAAAAAGCTACCTGGATGGCGGGCGAGGCGATCCAGACGCTGGGCGGCAACGGCTATATCAACGAATACCCGGTCGGCCGCCTGTGGCGCGACGCCAAGCTGTATGAGATCGGCGCCGGCACCAGCGAGATCCGCCGCATGCTGATCGGCCGCGAGCTGTTCGCCGAAACCTGTTAATTGGAGATTTGAGCATGAACGATCCTATCGTCATCGTCGGTGCCGCGCGCACCCCCATGGGCGCCTTCCAGGGCGACTTTTCCAGCAAGGCCGCGCACGACCTGGGCGCCGTCGCCATCCAGGCCGCTGTCGAGCGTTCCGGCATCGACGGCAAGCTGGTCGAACACGTCTACTTCGGCAACTGCCTGATGGCGGGCCAGGGTCAGGCGCCGGCGCGCCAGGCGCTGTTGAAAGCCGGCCTGCCGACTTCCACCGGCGCCGTCACGCTGTCCAAGATGTGCGGCTCGGCGATGCAGGCCGCGATCTTTGCCCACGACCAGCTGGTGGCCGGCAGCGCCGAGGTGGTGATCGCCGGCGGCATGGAATCCATGACCAACGCACCCTACCTGATCCCGAAAGCGCGCGGCGGCTACCGCATCGGCCACGGCATGATGTTCGATCACATGATGTACGATGGCCTGGAAGACGCCTACTCGCGCAACGAGAAAACCGGCGAAGGCCGCTCGATGGGCACTTTCGCCGAAGAGTGCTCGGCCAAGTATGAATTCACCCGCGAGGCGCAGGACAACTTCGCCATCGAGTCGGTGAAGCGCGCGCAGGTGGCCACCAGCGAAGGCTATTTCAAGTGGGAGATCGCGCCAGTCACCGTAACCTCGCGCGCCGGCGACACCGTCATCGACAAGGATGAAGGCCCGCTGAAAGCCAAGCTAGAAAAAATCCCGACGCTGCGCGCCGCCTTCAAGAAAGACGGCACCATCACCGCCGCCTCGTCGTCGTCGATCAATGACGGCGCCGCCGCGCTGGTGATGATGCGCGAATCGAAAGCCAAGGAACTGGGCCTGACGCCGATCGCCCGCATCCACGGCCACGCCACCTTTGCGCAGGAACCGAACTTGTTCACCACCGCGCCCATCGGCGCTGTCGAAAAGCTGTACAAGAAAATCGGCTGGCGCAGCAAGGACGTCGACCTGTTCGAGATCAACGAAGCCTTTGCCGCCGTGCCGATGGCGGCCATGCGCGATCTCGACATCCCGCACGACAAGGTCAACATCCACGGCGGCGCCTGCGCGCTGGGCCACCCGATCGGCGCCTCCGGCGCGCGCATCATCGTCACCCTGCTGGGCGCCTTGAAACGCACCGGCGGCAAGAAGGGCGTGGCGGCACTGTGCATCGGCGGCGGCGAAGCCACCGCAATGGCCGTGGAGCTGGTGTAATGGCGACCGCATTGGTGATCGGCGCCTCGCGCGGTATCGGCCTTGAGCTGGTCAAGCAGTATCGCAACGACGGCTGGCGCGTAATCGCCACCGCGCGCCAGCAGCAAGACTGCGACGCGCTGGCGGCGCTGGGAGCCGAGCCGCACAAGCTGGATGTGAACAACCTCGAAGCGGTGGCCGGCATCGGCTGGAAGCTCGACGGCGAGGAGCTGGATGTCGCCATCCTCAACGCCGGCGTGTACGGTCCGCGCCATGACGGCTTCCCGACCGAGGTCGATTTCAACGCGGTGATGCACACCAATGTGCTGGCGGCGATGCGCCTGCTGCCGGTCCTCGCGCCGCTGGTCGGCGCGGCGCGCGGCAAGCTGGCGGTGCTGTCCTCGCGCATGGGATCGCTGAGCGAGCGCACCTCGCCGGTCGGCTCGCTGTACCGCGCCAGCAAGGCGGCGCTGAATTCGGTGCTGATCGATACAGCGCTGGTGCATGGCAAGCAGGGCGTCACTTGCGTCGCCTTCCATCCGGGCTGGGTGCAGACCGACATGGGCGGCGCCGGCGCCGACATCACGGTGGCACAAAGCGCGGGCGGCATCCGCGCCACGCTGGCGGCGCTGCCCGCTTCCGAGCAAGCGGTCTACCGCGCCTATGATGGCACAGCCATCGGCTGGTGAAACCATGATACTGAATCAGGAACATGCAATGATCCGCGACGCTCTGCGCGCCTTCGCGCAGGAGCGCCTCGCCCCCCACGCTGCGCGCTGGGACAAGGAGCATCACTTCCCCAGGGAAGAATTGAAGGAGCTGGCGGCGCTGGGCGTCTTTGGCGTCGCCGTCCCCGAGGAGTTGGGCGGGGCGGGCATGGATTACGTGTCGCTGGCGCTGGTGCTGGAGGAAATCGCGGCGGGGGATGGCGGCACGTCCACCATCATCTCCGTCAACAACTGCCCGGTGTGCAGCATCGGCATGATGTATGCGAATGCGCGGCAGCAGGAACAATGGCTGCGGCCACTGGCGCAAGGTGAGATGCTGGGCGCCTTCTGCCTCACCGAACCACACACCGGCAGCGACGCCGCAGCGCTGCGCACCACCGCCGCGCGCGACGGCGACCACTATGTGCTGAACGGCGTCAAACAATTCATCACCAGCGGCAAGCATGCCGACGTGGCGATCGTCATGGCGGTGACCGACAAGGCGGCCGGCAAGAAAGGCATCAGCGCTTTCTGGGTGCCGACGTCGACGCCGGGCTACATCGTCGCCGGCATCGAACACAAGATGGGACAGCACTCGTCGGACACCGCGCAGATCGTGTTCGAGAACTGCCGCATCCCGGCCGAAAACCTGATCGGCGAAGAAGGCCAGGGCTACAAGATCGCCTTGTCCGGTCTGGAGGGAGGCCGCATCGGCATCGCCTCGCAATCGGTGGGCATGGCGCGCTCCGCGTATGAGGCGGCGCTGAGTTACGCGCGCGAACGCGAAAGCTTCGGCAAGCCGATCTTCGAGCATCAGTCGGTGCAATTCAAGCTGGCGGAAATGGCGATGCAGATCGAAGCCGCGCGCCAGCTGATCCTGCACGCGGCCGCGATGAAGGACGCCGGCCAGCCCTGCCTGAAAGAAGCCGCGATGGCCAAGCTGTTCGCCTCCGAGATGGCGGAGAAGGTCTGCTCCGACGCCATCCAGATCCACGGCGGCTACGGTTACGTCAGCGACTTCCCGGTGGAACGCATCTACCGCGACGCCCGCGTGTGCCAGATCTACGAAGGCACCAGCGACATCCAGAAAATCCTGATCGCCCGCGCCCTTTAAGTTTTGGCTACCACCGCATCGCCGATGGCGTAGAAATTGCCGCCGGCGATGTAGTGCAGGCTGCGCCACTGCGGATCGGCTTTTTCGAAGGCCCAATGGCCATGCTGGAACACGCGGTCGTCCGCGTACGCCGCCACCACTTCGCCGATGAACAGGTCGTACACCTGTTCATTGCGCGGCTCCGGCAGCACTTTGCAGATCAGCCAGGCCGACGATCCGGCCACCAGCGGCACATCGTATCCTTCAACGCGGAACAACTGTACGCCGGCCTTAGCCAGCTTGTCCGGCGCATCGTTGGCGCTGGTGTGGCCGACATCATAGGTCAGCTGCAGCTGCGCCATGTTCGGCACCTGCAGCACGAAGTAGCCGCTCTGCTCCACCAGCGGCCGCGTGGCGGTGGCCTTGTCCAGCACCACGGTCACCTTGGGCGGCGCAAAGTCCAAAGCGCACGACCACGCCGCCGACATCACGTTATCCACGCCACCATGGCTGGCCGACACCAGCACGGTGGGCCCATGATTCAACAAACGATATGCCTTCTGCAGTTCTACCGGAACGATATGATGATCCACTGTTAATCCTTACATGCTCAAACGCGCGGCCAGCGCCGCCAGGGTCGCCAATAATACCGGCAAAGTCAGGCAGATGCCGACGCGGAAGTAGTAGCCCCACGAGATGCGCGTGCCCTTGTTGGCCAGCACATGCAGCCAAAGCAGCGTGGCCAGGCTGCCGATCGGTGTGATCTTCGGACCGAGATCGCTGCCGATCACGTTCGCGTAGATCATCGCTTCACGCACCACACCCTGCGCCGACGTGGCGTCCACCGACAAGGCGCCGATCAGCACTGTCGGCAGGTTGTTCATGACCGACGACAGGATCGCGGTCAGGAAGCCGGTGCCCATGGCCGCGCCCCATACGCCATATTGCGCGCACCAGTTAAGCGCCTCGGTCAGGTAGGCCGTCAACCCGGCGTTGCGCAAACCGTACACCACCAGGTACATCCCCAGCGAGAAGATCACGATCTGCCACGGCGCGTGCAGCAGCACCTCGCGCGTGGAGATGCGATGTCCGCGCGACGCCACCACCAGCAGCACCGCCGATCCGGCAGCTGCCACCACGCTGATCGGCACGCCCATCGGCTCGATGACGAAGAAGCCGATCAGCAGCAGCCCCAGCACCCACCAGCCGGCGATAAAGGTGGCGCGGTCATGGATCGCAGAGGATGGCTGCTTGATCTGCTGGACATCGTAATCTGCCGGGATATCGCGGCGGAAGAACCACATCAGCACCGCCAGCGTGGCCGCGACAGCGATAAAATTCACCGGCAGCATCACTGCCGCATAACGCGCGAAGCTGATGTTGAAATAATCCGCCGACACGATATTCACCAGGTTGGACACCACCAGCGGCAGGCTGGCCGTATCGGCGATAAAACCGGCCGCCATCACAAACGCCAGGGTGGCGCGCGCCGGGAAACGCAACGCATGCAGGATGGCGATGACGATCGGCGTCAGGATCAGCGCCGCGCCGTCATTGGCAAACAAGCCTGAGACGGCGGCGCCCAGCAGCACCAGCAGGACGAACAGCCGCCTGCCGCTGCCGCCGCCCCAGCGCGCCACATGCAGCGCCGCCCATTCGAAGAAGCCGGCCTTGTCGAGCAGCAGGCTGGTGATGATGATGGCCACAAAGGTCGCCGTCGCGTTCCAGATGATGTGCCACACCATCGGGATGTCGCCGACGTGGATCACTCCCGCCAGCAGCGCCACCAGCGCGCCCAGCGACGCGCTCCAGCCGATGCCCAGCCCGCGCGGCTGCCAGATCACCAGCACCAGCGTGGCGACAAAAATCAGAATGGCGCTCAGCATCCAATGCGCTCCAGCGCTGGTTGCGAGATCGCCGGCAGAGCGAGGAAAGCCTCGATGCGCGCGCGGATGATGCGGTAGGTTTCCTCAAACGCCGCCTCGATTTCCTGCTCCGTGCCGACCACATGGCTTGGATCTTCCACACCCCAATGCGCGCGCATCACCGGCGCCAGGTAAGCCGGACAAGTCTCGCCGGCTGCGCTGCCGCAGACCGTGATGACGATATCCGGTGTAACCGGCAGCGCGTCCCACGATTTGCTGTAACAGCCTTCGGTCGACACGCCTTTGCGCTGCAATAGCGCCACCGCGCGCGGATGCAGCTGGCCGGTCGGCTTGCTGCCCGCGCTGATCGCGCGCCACGCCGGCGGCGCCAGATGATTGAACACCGCCTCGCTTAATACCGAGCGGCAGGAATTGCCGGTACACAGGAAAAGTATGGTCATTTGCATGGGATGCCACCGCAGCAGTTTTCAGTTAAAAAGTCTATCAAGCCATGCATGGCGGCGATATCCGCCGAATAGATGACAAAGCGCCCTTCCTGACGCGACGCGATCAGGCCGGCATGCGTCAGCTCCTTCAGATGAAACGACAGCGAGGACGGCGCAATTTCAAGCCGCTCGCCGATTTTGCTGGCCGCCAGCCCATCCGGCCCGGCCTGCACCAGCAGGCGGAACACGGCCAGCCGGCTCTCCTGCGCCAGGGCCGCCAGCGCGGCCAGAGTTTGTTTGGTATCCATGCAGCCATGCTAGCGCAGATAATTCGATATTTCAAATATTATCGAAACGTTTCACAAAATCAGTTCGCCATGAAGTTCGAACGAATATCGATCAATTCGGCGCAAGGGATGGCGCGCTGCACCTCGGCAATCGCGTTGGAGAGGGCGGCGGCCGGGCTGTTACCGGGACGCAGGAACGCCAGCACCAGATTGCCGGCACGGTTGATGCTCACCAGCGCATCCTCGCAACCACAGGCGGCCAGCCGCGCGGCCAGCGCGTCGTAGTCGCGGTACTGGCTGGCCAGCCGGTATCGCAGCGTAAAAGCGAATTCCATGGTGCACCTCCATCAGCACTTCAGCATAGGCTGACGTGGTCCGCGCCGTTTGGGCGAACGCAAGCTGCGGACGAAAAAAAAGCCCGCATCGCTGCAGGCTTCGTTCCAATGTATTACCAATATTTCAATCGTACCGGGCTCCTTGGCTATCTGCCAAGTGAGGCGGCGTCTCAGGCGCCCATGCTATCTGCGTGGTGCCCTGACGTGTAAATCGACTAACGTCTTCGGAATTACAACTCCGGCGTCTGCGTCACCTGCGCCATCGAACTTACACAACTCTGGGCGCGGCGCATCGGCCGGATGTGGGACTGTTTGCACGCAAACCTCAACCACGAACGCAGTGTAGCACAGTTTTTTGTGCGGCGCACAAATTATTTTGCGGACGCCTGCGTGGTCATCGGCTGCGGCGCGCGCCGCGGCCGTTCGCGGCCGACGCGCTCGAACTCGGAAATCACCTGCGCGCCGAACAGCAGCAGCGTGGCGCCAATCTCCAGGCTGAACATGACGATGATGGCGGTGGTCATCGAGCCATACACCACGTTCACCTGCGACAGGGTGGAGAAATACCACACCAGGATGTGCCGCGCGATTTCCCACAGCACCGCCGCCGTCACGCCGCCGATCAGCGCGTGCGACAGCGACAGCCGCCCGACCGGCATCACCAGGTAAATCGACGACAGCACCAACACCTCGCCGGCGAAGCCGAGCAGGTACAGCAGCACGCCCGAGACGCCGTTCAGCGACCAGTTATAGCCGAACAGGCGCACGCTTTCCTCGCCCATCACCTGCAGGCTGCCGGCCACCAGCGTCACCAGCAGCATGCCGGCGCCCAGCGACAGGATGTAGCAGTAGGGCATCACCGCCGAGATCATGAAATGCCGCCGCCGTATCGCCACCCGGTGCTTGAAGATGACGCACATGGCGTTTTCCAGCACCGTGAACGCCAGCGAGCTGAAGAACAGCATGGTCACCACCAGCACCCCGCCGACCAGGTCGCGATGTTCCAGGAAATGCGCCACCTCCGCCACGATCGGTTTGGACTGTCCCGGCACCACATAGTTCAGATAGCGGCCGACGGCCGACAGCAGCTCGGCCTGCGCGATAAAGTGCGACAGGGCCACCACCGCCAGCATCAGCAGCGGCACGATGGAAAGCAGCGAGTAATACGCCACCGCGCCCGCCAGCAGCAGGCCCTGATTGGCGCGAAAGCCCTTCAGGCATTGCACCGTGAAATCCATGGGATGGCCGGCCACATAGGCCAGCGCCCGGCGGTTAAAGATATTCATGCGTCAATTCTAGGCAGCGCTCGGTGTGCGGTATGTGCGGCCACGTCCAGATAGCGCTTATACTTTGCGGATCCATTACTGCACTCAAGAAATATGTCGCTCAATTACATCTGGTCTGGATTCTTCCTGGTGGGTTTTCTGGCCGCGTTGGCACAGTTCCTGTTTTTGGGCGACACCGAAATCTTCAAGCGCATCATCGACGGCACCTTCGACTCGGCGCGCACCGGCGTGATGGACATCGCGCTGCCGCTGGCCGGCGTGATGACCCTGTGGCTGGGCATCATGAACATCGGCGAGAAAGCCGGCGCGATCGACCTGCTGGCCAGGCTGATCGCGCCGTTCTTCTCGCGCATCTTTCCCGGCGTGCCGTCGAATCACCCGGCCACCGGCCACATGGTGATGAACTTCTCGGCCAACCTGCTGGGCCTGGACAACGCCGCCACGCCGTTCGGCCTGAAGGCGATGGAAAGCCTGCAGACACTCAATCCCAACAAGGACGAGCCGACCGACGCGCAGATCATGTTCCTGGTGCTGCACACCTCGGGCCTGACGCTGATCCCGCTGGCCATCATGGCGCAGCGCTCGATCCTGGGCGCGGCCGATCCATCGGATATTTTCATACCCTGCATGGTGGCGACCTATGTGGCGACCATGACCGGCATCATCGCGGTGGCGATCCGCCAGCGGATCAACCTGTTCAACCGGGTGGTGGTCGGCTGGCTGGGCGGCATCACCGCCTTCATCATCGGCATTGTGTGGTACTTCACCAACTTCCTGACCAAGCCGGAAATTGAAGTGGTCTCCAAGGTCTTCAGCAACTTCGTGCTGATCGCGGTGATCGGCGGCTTCATCATCGGCGCGCTGCGCAAGAAGGTCAATGTCTACGAGGCCTTCATTGAAGGCGCCAAGGGCGGCATCCAGACATCGATTACCGTGATTCCCTACCTGGTCGGCATGCTGGTGGCGATCAGCGTGATCCGCAACGCCGGCTTGCTGGGCTTTATCGTGCAGGGCTTCAGCTGGCTGTTCAGCTTGCTCGGCTTTAACACCGACTTCGTGCCGGCGCTGCCGACCGCGCTGATGAAGCCGCTCAGCGGCAGCGCTGCCAAGGCCATGATGATCGACACCATGCAAACCTATGGCGTCGATTCCTTCGTCGGCCGCCTGGCCTGCGTATTCCAGGGCTCGGCCGATACCACTTTCTACATTGTCGCGCTGTACTTTGGTTCGGTCGGCATCCGCAAGACGCGTTATGCGATCTCATGCGGGCTGATCGCCGACCTGGCGGGCGTGATTGCTGCGATTGCGATTTCCTATGTCTTCTTCTATTAAACTGTTGCGCCGCCTGGTGGCGGCGGCGTTGCTTATCACCGGCGCCGCGCACGCCGCGCTGCCGGAACCGGTGGCGCAATTGATGCAGTCCTCGCGCATACCGCAGGAGGCGGCCGGCGTCATTGTCATGCGCGGCGATACGCTGCTGGTATCGCACAATGCCGGGCAGAGCATGGCGCCGGCCTCCACCATGAAGCTGTTCACCACGCTGGCGGCGTTGGAGCAGCTGGGGCCGGCGTTCCGTGGCCGTACCGAATTCCGCGCCAGCGCCGACGTGGTCAACGGCGTGTTGCAAGGCGACCTGATGCTGCGCGGCGGCGCCGATGCGGATTTCAACGAAGACGCGCTGACGCATATGCTGGAAGCGCTGCGCAACCAGGACATACGCAGAATCAAGGGCGACATCGTGGTCGACCGGCTGCTGTTCACGCCATCGCGGCCGGAGCTTGGGCAGCCGCCGTTTGACGAGTATCCGTGGGCCTACTACAACGTCATCCCCAACGCCGCGCTGATCAACACCAATCTGCTGAAAGTGGAAATGCGCTCCAGCGCCAACCAGATTGCGCTGGTGATGATGCCGGAGATGGACAAGGTCAGCATCCGTTCGGACATGAAATTGATCGATGCCGCCTGTTCCATGTGGGAAAACGGCTGGCGCACGCCGAGCTACGCGCGCAACGGCGACCGCATAGAAGTGGTGCTGCACGGCACTTTCCCGAAAGACTGCATTAAGGCCACCAGCATCAACGTGCTGGACAGCCAGGATTACCTGGCGCGCCTGCTGCTGGCGCAATGGCGCAAGCTCGGCGGCAGCCTGGGCGGTGAGGTGCGCGAAGCGGAAGTTGCAGTCGCGCCCTCGCCAGCCCGCGCGGAGGCGGACCTGGGCGGTGCCGACGCCGCGCCCGCCGCCTCAGCCGTCCCAGCCCGCCCCACCCGGCTGCTGGCCGAACACATGTCCCGTTCGCTTCCTGAGATCCTGCGCGACACCAACAAACAGTCGGACAACACGCTGGCCCGCACCATCTTCCTCAGCCTCGGCAGCCTGGAAGCCGATCCCGTGCTAGGCAGCAAACCACTGCCGGCCGACGCCAACGGCGCCAGTACGCCGATGCGCGCCGAAACCGCCATCCGCGCCTGGCTACAGCAGCACAACATCGACGGCAACGGCCTGGTGCTGGACAACGGTTCCGGCCTGTCGCGCAGCGAGCGCGCCACACCGGCCCAGTTGGCCGGCGTGCTGCAAGCCGGCCTGAAAAGCCTGTGGATGCCCGAGTTCCTGTCCAGCCTGCCCATCGCCGCCACCGACGGCACCATGCGCCGGCGCCTGAAAGAAAGTCCAGCTGCCCAGCGCGCGCGGCTGAAAACTGGTAGCCTGAAAGGCGTCATCGCCATCGCCGGCTACGTGCCGGACGCCAACAATCAGCCCTGCATCGTGGTCGCCATCCTCAACGACGAACACGTCGCCAACGGCGCCGGCCGCGCCGTGCTGGACACGCTGGTGGACTGGGTGGCGCGCAACTAACAGGAGCCAACCATGAAGCAACGCGCATTAGGACAGCAAGGATTGATCGTCTCCGCCCAGGGGCTGGGCTGTATGGGCATGAGTCACGCCTACGGCAGCGCCGACGAGACCGAATCGATCGCCACCTTACACCGCGCTATCGAACTGGGCATCAATTTCTTCGACACAGCCGAGGTGTACGGCCCCTACACCAATGAAGAACTGCTGGCGCGCGCGTTCAAGGGCCGCCGCAGCGAAGTGGTACTGGCGACCAAGTTCGGCTTCGATATCGGTTCCGGCGTCGCCAATACCGTCACCAGCGACCCGGCGCACATCCGCATCGCGGTGGAAGGCTCGCTGCGCCGCCTCGGCACCGACTACATCGACCTGCTGTACCAGCACCGCATCGACCCGAAGGTGCCGATTGAAGACGTGGTCGGCACCATGAGCGAACTGGTCAAAGAAGGAAAAGTACGCTACCTCGGCCTGTCCGAAGCGGGCGTGAACAACATCCGCCGCGCCCACGCGGTCCACCCGATCAGCGCGCTGCAAAGCGAATACTCGCTGTGGGAACGCAACCTGGAAGACGGCATCATTCCGGTACTGCGCGAACTGGGCATCGGCCTGGTGCCCTTCAGCCCGCTGGGCCGGGGCTTCCTGGCCGGCACCGCCAAGCGCGCCGAAGAATATCCACCAAGCGACTTCCGCCACCAGGACCCGCGCATGCAGGGCGCCAACTTCGACGCCAACATGGCCGCCGCCCAAACCGTGCGCGATCTGGCGGCCGCACGCGGCCTGGCCGCCGGTCAAGTAGCCCTGGCTTGGGTGTTACAGCAAGGTGAAGACATCGTACCGATTCCCGGCACCCGCCGCCGCGCCAATCTGGAGCAGAACGCCGCCGCCGCCGACATCGTCCTCAGCCCGCAAGAAATCGCCACCCTCGGGGCCGCCCTCAAACACATCGCCGGCCCGCGCTACAGCCAGGAGCGCATGGCCACCGTAGACCGTTAAACTTCGGGGTCAGTGCCGACATTCGGACATTTCGCACGCGAAATGTCCGAATG